>JACQDX010000022.1 GCA_016200895.1 Burkholderiales bacterium | reverse complement strand
TTGTCTTGCTGGATGTGCGCAGCCCCGAGTCTTATGCCAAGGGCCATGTGCCCGGCGCAATCAATCTTCTCAAGGGGAAAATCATCGCCTCAAAACTGGCCAGCTATCCACCAGATACCCTGTTTGTAACTTACTGCGCTGGCCCACATTGCAATGGCGCGACCAAGGCGGCGATCAGGCTGGCGCAACTGGGTCGCCCTGTCAAAATCATGATAGGTGGTATCACCGGATGGATTGATGAAGGTTTCAGTCTGACGACAGAAGTCGCTGAGCTGGCATGAGTGCGGGAGCAGAAGCAGCGACATTCAGCGTACGCCCAGCCCTCGCCGCTGATGCGGCAGGCTTGTTGCAAATGATGCGTGAACTGGCGGCCTTTGAAGGCTACCTGACTGAATTTCGCGTCACCGTAGAAGATTTGCTGGCACGAGGCCTGGATGCAGAACGACCACAATTCAGGGCATATGTGGCGGTGACATCAGCCGGTAGCTTGCTTGGCTACGCCGTACTGGCCGAAGTCGCGTTCACCTACGATCTGCGTCCCGACTGGCGACTCAAAGAATTGTATGTCACCATACCAGCGCGCCAGCTTGGCATCGGTAAAGCATTGATGGAAACCGTGATAGCCGATGCCAGGCAGCATGGATGCGGCAGATTAAAATGGGATGTGCTGCCAGACAATAGTCATGCAAAGCAGTTTTACAGGCAGCATGGTGGTGAACCAGTAAAGGACTGGGAAGCATGGGTACTGCAACTTACGCCATGAATTTACCTATCAAAATCAGTATCACGATTGCTGCCAAGATAATGGGTTGAACTCAGTCAAATTCAGGAATATTTTTTCAGATCATCCTGCATAGATGATCTATTTTTTTTAAGTACTCCCTGCACATTTCAGGCGTCAACATTCAAGGCCGCATTCATATATGGATAGCTCAGTTCGTGGTTGAATAATGAAGCTGTCTGCCCCTGATGCAAAAACTGGTGCACTCCTTCCCTGCCATGATGATAAGCAAGCTGGAAAGGCACAGGCCCCAGCGAAAAGCGGCGGCAACCAGCAGCAAACAATTGGCTGATGTCCGGCATGCCAGGCACTGCCATGATATTGACTGGGATATCGAGCGCCTGCGCAATTGTAGAAATGGTTTCAGCATCGCATAGCCCTGGCAAAAAGGCAGCGCTGGCACCGGCAGCCTGATAAGCTTGCGCACGGCTAATCGCCATTTGTATGGCTGCATCGCCACTCGCCAGTCCACGCAGATAAACATCTGTCCTGGCGTTGATGAAAAACCCTGCACCATCGCGCATGCTGCGGATAGCCTTGATTTTTGCGACCAGCAATTCCGGTGCACCACCACCATCTTCAAGATTGATACCAGCCACGCCATACTGCTTCAGGTCTGCTACCAGATCAGCAACAGCGCCAGCATCGGCGCTATAGCCATCTTCGATATCCACGGACAAAGGCACTTTGATGACACGCATGATACGTCGCACGGCTGCCAGCAATTCTTCACGTGGCAAGGTGCCACCGTCAGCATAACCCAGCGCCCAGGCCAGCGAGGCGCTGGAGGTGGCAATTGCGCTGGCGCCGTCACGTTCAAACAGGATGGCACTGGCGGCATCCCAGGCATTGGGTAACAACAAGGGTGTACTGCCCTCGTGCAATTCTTTGAATGTACTGAAACTTGTGGCTGTCATGAAAACTCCAAATGTCAATCAGGTGGAAAACATCGAAATCTTACGCAATGCGACAGGATATATCCCGCCGGATTCGGCCATCATTGTCACACAAAAAAAGCCGGGCCGTTATTAGTGGACTGTAACAGTGGAAAACAGAGTGCCTCCCACTTGCGCGACGATCATGACTGCGTTGCAAATGCTCGTGATAGCTTACTATCACTGTGCTTTGCGTCTTGTCCTGATCGCCGGGTAAGCGTTTTTCACTTCTGCTTCTACTGTTACAGTCCACTAGCGACCCGGCTGTTTGGCAACGCTGCCTGCATCAGGCATCAAAGCCACCATCAGCCTTGAGATTGGCGCCAGTAATAAATGCCGCATCTTCGCTCGCCAGGTAAGCGACCAAGCTGGCGATTTGTGCACCTGTGCCATATTTGCCGGTCGCCATATAGCTGCGCATGGTGTCAGCAAAAGCACCGTTGGCTGGATTCATTTCTGTATCAACCGGGCCGGGCTGTACATTATTGACGGTGATGCCACGCGCTCCCAGGTCGCGTGCCAGGCCGCGGGTGAAAGAGGCTACTGCACCTTTGGTCAGCGCATACAGAGACAAGCCAGGTACGGGCACATAATCACTGTTGACACTGCCTATATTAATGATGCGGCCACCTTCTTTCATATGACGCTGCGCTTCTTGCGAGGCAACAAACACACCCGTCACGTTGACAGCGATCAGACGTTGATAATCTTCCATACTGATATCAGCTATGCCACCGGCGACCAGTGCACCAGCATTGTTGACGAGAATATCAAGGCCGCCAAATTCTGCGACCGTTTTTGCAACTGCCTGCCTGACCGCATCTGCATCTTGTGCATCAGCACGAATAGCCAGTGCCTTACCGCCAGTTGAGCGTATATCCGCCACCAGCTGTTCTGCCTGCTGCGCACTGCTGGAATAGGTGATGGCAACTGCTGCGCCATCTGTTGCCAGTATGCGTGCAATGGCCGCGCCTATACCGCGTGAACCACCTGTGACCAATGCTGCTTTACCAGTGAGATTTGCTTTGGATGCGTTGTTTGCTTGTGTGTTGAATGCTTGTGTCATGTCGTTCTCCTGTTTAGTTGACTTGCTTAAGCTTGTTTCGGTTGAATTTCTGTAATCCGTGATTGGATGAAGCTATTTTGTGCTTTTTAAATGATTACAAGTAGTCCATAATCGATTACATTACTTTCAACTAAAAGTTGAAAGTAGAAAGCTCATTATGGAAACCCTGTCCAGCATCGAATCCTTCGTGCGCAGTGCAGAAGCAGGCAGTTTTTCGCAGGCAGCACGCAACCTGGGCCTGACGCCAGCAGCTGTCAGCAAAAATGTCGCCAAGCTGGAGTCGAGGCTGGGAATACGCTTGTTCCAGCGCAGCACGCGCAGCCTGATGCTGACGGAGGCGGGAGAGGTATTCCTGGCGCAGATCAGAGGTGGGCTGGACAGCATACAGGCCGCACTGGCGAATGTAGAAAACGTCGCAGGCAAACCCGCTGGCGCATTAAAGATCAGCCTGGCACTGGCCTTTGGGCGTGATTATGTTTTGCCTGCGGTGAATGATTTTATTAACACCTACCCTGATGTGATTCCCGACCTGCATTTTGATAACCGCAGCGTAGACCTGATCGCTGAAGGCTTCGATGTCGCCATCGGCGGTGGCATAGAACTGGTGCCAGGTGTTATTGCACGTGAGATCGGGCATGCCCATGTAATACCGGTTGCCTCACCTGCCTACATCGCTACACGCAAGATGCCTGCCAAGCCAGCCGACCTGGCGGATCTGGATGGCATCATCCGGCGCTCACCACAAAGCGGCAGGCTACGCTCTTGGACGCTGCGCAATGCCGCCGGTGAAGAAGCCGCCATGGAGTTGAAAACGCGCATTATCATGGATGACCCCGAAGCCATGTGCCGTGCGGCCTTGCTGGATCTGGGTGTGACCATGGTACCGAGGCTACATGCACTGCCCTATCTGGAAAGCGGGGCATTGCTGCGCCTGCTGCCAAACTGGTATTCAGATATTGGCCCGATTGCTCTCTACTATGCCAGCAGCAAACTGATGCCTGCCAAAACCAGATTGTTTGTCGATTTCATCCTCATGCGTTTTCGTGAACTGGATATTGCAGGTAAATTCTCTGCACTACCGCGCAAAAAATGACAGTGTCAGCCGATATATTCGCTATCACTGGCCTGCTATGAGAAAATGCAGGCACCCATCACTTTAAGCGGCCTATCCTGTGAAACCTAGCAAGCCAGATATTCCAGCTTTTCAAGTCATCAAAGATACCCTGCTCCAGGAAATCCAGTCAGGCAAATGGAAAGAAGGCGCTGCCATCCCTGCTGAAACCGCACTGGCTAGTCAATTTGGGGTATCGCGCATGACGGTCAACCGTGCTGTGCGCGAGCTCACCAGCGAACAAATCCTGACCCGCATACAGGGTTCCGGCACGTATGTGGCACAACAAAAGTACCAGGCAACGCTGGTGGCAATCAAAAGCATCGCAGAAGAAATCCGTTCACGCGGCCATGCCCACCGCAGCGAATTACATGAACTGAAGGCAGAAGTCGCGACTGAGCAACGGGCTGCAGAATTCCAGGTCCAGGCGGGTCATCCATTATTTCATTCAGTGATCGTGCACTTTGAAAACGAAGTAGCAATACAGGTAGAAGACCGCTGGGTTAACTCCAGTGTGACGCCAGAATATTTGCAGCAAGACTTCAGTGTCATGACCCCAAATGAATATCTGGTGGCCGTCGCCCCTTTGCAGGGTGTCGACTACAGTATAGAAGCAGTGCTGCCACCAAAACAGATAGCCGAGATGCTGCATATCTCAGCCAAAGAAGCCTGCCTTGTCTTGCACAGAACCACCCGCTCCCGCGACATGATCGCCACCAGCGTGACCATGTGGCATCCGGGTAAGCGTTATCAGTTTGCGGGTAGTTTTTAGGTTCAAGACCTCTCAACACAGAGACACAGAGATGTCACAGAAGGCACAGAGAGATAAAGAGTCATGATTAAAAACTAATTTTAAATTTACAAGATTTTCTCTGCGCCTCTCTGTCCAAACTCTATGGTGTAGCAAGGAATTCGAGCAACATGTTGCTTGCCTACGATACGATGATCTTTTACAAAAGATTATTCCTTCCTCTGTGATGCACTCTTTGGTCTTAAAATTTTCTACGGCATCTGTCACCCAAATCATCTTCCAACGCGTTATATCTTAACCATCTGGCACCTGCAGCTTAGTAAGCTAATGTACCTGTAACACTGGTAAGCGCCTGGCAAGTTAAAATAGCGGCTACGCTCAAATAAGCAGGAAATAAACATCATGGCAAAAAAGAATGAACTGGACCCGGAAACTGAGGCGCTGATTGCCTGGTGTACCGAAGTAGAAGGCTTCCTGGTCGCAGGCGGCGCTACCATCAACCAGGCGCAAGACCATATAGAAGAGCAGATAGAGTGGTTCACCGATCTGTTTTTTGACGGATTAACACCGGAAGAGGCAGCTAAAGAAGCGCTGGCGTGATTGCCCCCATACAAGCTCACCTCTACAGCACATTGAAATAAAGATGATTCACCGAAAATTTTTAGTACCACTCACTCTATCCCTTGGCCTTGGCCTCGGCTCATTAAGCGCCTGTACCACCACCAAACATGCTGGCATGCAGCATGAAGAATTTGGTGCTACCGGCGTATTTACGCGCGGCTTTCCCGGCACTGAAAAAAGTGCTTGCGAAGCCGCTCGCCGTGCACTGCTGAGCCAGGGTTATGTCATCAGTGACTGGAAACCTTCGGTCCTCAAAGGCCGCAGGAAATACCAGCCAGAAGCAGATATCCATGCAGAGATTGAATTCAATGTTGTGTGCGTGGCAGACAGCAAGGGCAGCAATAGCACTACCGTCTTTGCGAATGCCGTGCGTGACCGCTACTCATTAAAAAAGAGCAATACTTCAGCCAGCATCGGTGTCAGTGCACTGGGTTCAGTGTCCTTACCTTTTGGGTCTACTGATGATGCGCTGGTCAAGGTTGCCAGTGAAACTATTCCTACCGGTCAATTCTATGAACAATTCTTTGAATTGCTAGATCGCTACCTGGATAGCGTGCCTTATATTCAAGAAACGGAAGAAGAAAAGAAAACAGTGGCAGCGCCCAACTCTCCAACAACCACGGCAACCACGGCAACATCAGCGAGCCAACCTGCAGCAAGCGCATTGCCACCAGTAGAATCTGGCAAAAAATCTGAGGATTAAGCTCATGCAAGCCGACGATCTGCAAAGACTGCTGAGTTTCAAGATGCCTTATGGGAAATACAAGGATACAGTCATCGCTGACTTGCCCGGACATTATCTGGGCTGGTTTGCACGTGAAGGTTTCCCCAAGGGCGAAATTGGCCGCCTGCTGGAATTAATGTATGAGATTGATCACAATGATCTGGGTGAGCTACTCGCCCCGCTCAGAAAAAAATCCTGAGAAAGCAGGTTTTCAGGACTGAGCAAGGCGAGTACACCGGCAAGTACACCGACATGTACACCATTAGCAGGCTCAAAACGACAAAAGGCAGACATGTACAACATGCCTGCCTTTTTTACCAGTCGGGACTAATTAATTAGTTTTGACTTCTTTGCTTTGG
>JACQDX010000014.1 GCA_016200895.1 Burkholderiales bacterium | reverse complement strand
GACACATTTCAGAACGCATGTCCTGGAAGCTATCGACTGGAGGAACCGGGAAATAACCGCCTTTAACCGTTGGACGGTGGCCAGTATTGCCGCCTTCCAGTTTTTCGCCTGTCGTCCAGGAGGCTTCGTCAGAATCAATCTTGACGAAGCAGCCAGACATGTCCACTTTCCAGCGTACGCTGTCAAAAATGAAGAATTCTGGTTCTGGGCCAAAGTAAGCTGTATCACCAATGCCAGAGGATTTCAAATACGCTTCAGCACGTTTCGCAATGGAACGTGGATCGCGGTCATAACCCTTGCCATCAGATGGCTCGATCACGTCACATTGCATGAACAATGTGGTTTCTTCAAAGAATGGATCAATATTGGCAGTAGATGGATCTGGCATCAACAACATGTCGGATGCTTCAATGCCTTTCCAGCCAGCGATGGACGAGCCGTCAAATGCGTGGCCAGATTCGAATTTATCGATGTCGAACTGGGAAATTGGAACAGTTACGTGCTGTTCTTTGCCTCGGGTATCAGCAAAGCGAAAATCAACGAATTTAACTTCGTTATCTTTCGCCATTTTCAAGACTTCTGCGGCTGTCATTGCCATGTGAAACTCCTCTGAGAGCTAAAAATAAATTCGGAAATTGCTGAGTGCTGCGCCTGCCAGTTATGTGCTATATCGACCAACAGACAAACCTTGCCTTATTGATCTTATTAATAACCTTATTAACAGCGACATTATGCTGGCGGCTCAACTCACCGGGGATAATAGCAGAAACCATGCCATCGTCCAGATCAGTGATATATAAATTCGAAATTTGTTAAATGCTTGTTTTTGTGGCGCTTTTTCTGACAAAAATACGCCACATTAACATTATATAAACTCAATAAATGCACCAAAACATCTCAAAACAATTTCAAATAACCATTTTGGTGCATTTTTTAGTTCATCCAACCATTTTGCATTATTTTGGTGCAATTGAGTCGTTGACTGCATTGCGTTTCTTCAATGCAGTTAACTGAAGCAGTAAAGCCAAATACTTAATTGGTAATATTGAGCGAAATCAACATCCATTGGTATTTCTCTATATGCGATTCACTCTCATTTAGACTGTGATGGTATTTCAGGCGGCGATGCCCCCTGCCTGCATCTTAAACAGTTATGGACTAGTGCACGGGCGTTCGCCCCATACCCAAATCTCATTATGTCGCCTCCCCCTTACCTGCGCAAACCCTTGCTGTTTGCCCTGCTCACCTTCGCGCTGACAATGTTGGCAAGCGCCGCCATCATTATCAAACTGGATGAAGGCGCAAAGCAGGAAGAACGCCAACTAGCTTACGATCTGGCACGCTCACAAGCAGTCAACTTGCAAAACAATATGTACAGCGCACTATCAGCAAGCTATGCGCTTGCTGCCATGGTTGCCGACAGCAATGGCAGGGTCAGGCACTTTGGACGTTTTGCCGACAATATCCTGCAGTATCATCCGCAAATTGCCGCTTTGTATCTTGCTCCAGACGGCGTCACAAGCGAAGTCGCACCAATAGAATGGCGCAATGACGGGCTAGGCATAGACCTGCTGGCCGACCCCATACGCAAGACTGAGGCGCAACTCGCCAAGGACAGCCATCATTTGACACTTGCCGGGCCTCTCCCTCTCACCAATGGCAGCACTGGCATCATAGCCCGTCTGCCCGTCTATCTTGAAGATCCCATCGATGCAAACAAACCGCCTCAATTCTGGGGCCTGATTTCGGCGGCCATTGATCTTAAAACCCTGCTTGCCGACACGGGATTATCAAAGCTAAACGAACGGGGTTATGAGTATGAATTGTCGCGCGTTCATCCGGGTACACGGCTCAGGCAAGTTATAGAAAAGTCTGCTGGGTTTGCAAAAACAAATTACATCAACTATGCAATCAAATTGCCAAATGCAGAATGGACCCTGGAGCTGACACCTAAGAATTCTGTCATTTCAAACAAACCACTACTGCTCTACAACAGCATGGGGCTTTTGTTTAGCATCATGTTAGCCTGCCTGGTAAAACTCTTGCTTGATGCGCGTGAGCAAAGAAAAAACCTGAAAAAAATCGTCAGCAAAAGAACTGCAGAATTGGCGCAGCGCGAAACAGACTTGCGCCATGCCCAGATCATTTCAAAAACAGGAAACTGGAACATAGGCAATAATGCAGAAGAGTGGCGCTATTCCGACGAGGCACGCCGCATACTTGGTTATGCCAATGGCAGCAAAATCGATTGTGCCAGTCTCTTGCAACGCACCCACCCAGACGATATCCATGCAGTCAAGACTTTTTGGAGTCAGGTACAAGCAGGCAAAGACACAGGCATAGAGCACCGAATTGTTCTTGAAGGCGAAGTGCGCTGGCTACATTCGCAGTATGACGCACAGAGCGCCAGGCACATGGGCACGGTGCAAGACATCACCGAGCGCAAACATATAGAAGAAGACTTGCGCATTGCTGCCATTGCCTTTGAAGCGCAAGAAGGCATGGTCATTACTGACGAGCGCCGCACTATTGTGCGCATCAACCAAGCCTTTACCCGCATCACAGGTTATAGCCGGGAAGAAGCAATTGGCAAGCAGACCAGCCTGCTCAAGTCCGGCCTGCATGGTGCCAGCTATTATGAAGAGATGGGCAAGCAGCTTGATGCCAACGCCTATTGGCAAGGCGAAATCTGGAACCGCAGGAAAAATGGCGAAGTCTATCCAGAATGGCTGACCATCACTGCTGTCAAGAACGCCAGCGGCAAAGTTGTCAACTATGTCGCCACCATGCTTGACATCACCCAAAGAAAAGCCACCGAAGCCAAGCTTGAACACCTGGCCTACCATGATCCTTTAACCGGCCTGGCCAACCGCCGCCTGCTGATAGATAGATTGCAACACAGCCTGCTGGCAAAAAGCCGCAGTAATCTGTATGGCGCAGTGCTGTTTCTTGACCTTGATAATTTCAAGACCATCAATGACAGCAGTGGCCACGGCAAAGGCGACATGCTCTTGCAAGTTGCCGCAAAACGCCTGGCACATAGCATACGCAAGGGCGATACCCTGGCACGCTACGGTGGCGATGAATTTGTCTTGCTGCTAGAAGAGCTCAGCGACAACGTCAGGGAAACCGCCATAGAAGTACAAATGATCGTCACCAAAATCCTGGCAGACCTGCGCGCCCCCTATGATTTAGAGCACAGTGAATATCACAGCAGTGCCAGCATAGGCATCACCCTGTTTGACAAACAAAGTACCTCAGCCGAAGAACTGCTCAAACAAGTTGAAGTCGCCATGTATGAGGCAAAGTCGAGCGGCGGCAATAACTTCCGCTTCTTTGACAAAGACATGCTAGACATCGTCAACACCCGCGCAGCACTGGAAGCAGATATGCGCCAGGGTCTGCAACAAGAAGAATTCGTTTTATATTATCAGCCACAAGTCAACAGCACAGGCCAGGTCACCGGCGCAGAAGCCCTGGTGCGCTGGCAGCATCCGCAAAAAGGTCTGGTTCCACCATCTGACTTTATCCCCTTGGCAGAAGAATCAGGTCTCATCCTTGGTCTCGGTGCATGGATATTAAAAACTGCCTGCGCCAAACTGGCGGAATGGCAAAACAACGCCGACACAAAAAACCGCACCCTCGCCGTCAATGTCAGCGCACGCCAATTCAGGCAAAACGACTTTGTCACACTGGTGCTCGACAACATCAGCCACTACCAGATCGACGCCAGCAAACTCAAGCTTGAGCTGACAGAAAGCCTGCTCGTCGATAATGTAGAAGAAACTATAGACAAGATGAACCAGTTAAAAGCCAAGGGCGTAGGCTTTTCACTAGATGACTTTGGCACTGGTTACTCATCCCTGTCTTATCTCAAACGCCTGCCGCTGGACCAGCTCAAGATAGACCAGTCCTTTGTGCGAGACATCCTCAGCAACAACAATGATGCTGTCATCACCAGGACCATTATCGCCCTCGGCCAGAGTCTGGGGCTGGCAGTTATTGCAGAGGGCGTAGAGACAGCAGCCCAACGCGATTTCCTGCAGCAGCAGGGCTGCCTTTCCTATCAAGGTTATCTGTACGGCAAACCCAGTGCCGATTTACTATAAACTAGCGGGCACGCCAGAAGTAATTTTTGCAATCGCTATTTTCAATAAGGGAATCATCATGTCCACAGACCAAACCCTGCAAACAGCACGCCAGCGCGGCCAGGAACAAGCCCTGCCCTACGCTGGTGCAGTGAGCCCGCAAGAAGCCTATGCCCTCCTGCAAAATGACAGCAAAATATTACTCGTCGATGTCCGCACAAATGCCGAACGCGACTGGGTAGGCAGAGTCAACATCAACGAGGCCCAACACCTCGCAGTGCAATGGAGCCTCTACCCAGGCGGCACACCCAACCCCGACTTTCTCGCACAACTGCAAGCCAGCGTGCCCGACAAGGACAGCGTCATCCTCTTCCTCTGCCGCTCAGGCGTACGCTCACGCCACGGCGCCAAGCTGGCAACAGAGAACGGCTACGCCAACTGCTTCGACATCCTGCAAGGCTTCGAAGGCGACAAGGACGAACAAGGGCACAGAAAAACCGTAGGCGGCTGGTGCCAAAACGGCCTGCCATGGTTGGGTGCCTGACTTAATGTATAGCAAGATTTACAAAAAACAAGAAAAAAGCTTCCATAATGAAGTTTGCTTTGCTAGAATAGCGGACTTCGCTGTTGCGGCAAGTTTTAGCGAATGCAGGAGAGGTGGATGAGTGGTTTAAGTCACACGCCTGGAAAGCGTGCGTAGGTTTATCCCTACCGGGGGTTCGAATCCCCCCTTCTCCGCCATGAATATAAAAGCCCTTGGATGATTCCAAGGGCTTTTTGTTTTGCGCGGCGCACTTGGGATTCTGACCAAGATATTCGCATTCAGACTTGCTTGATTAGCAAAAACAGATATGATCGTGTTGCGCCATCCTATTCATTGTCGAGCAATCCATGTCTTACACATTTTTATTTACAGGCTCGCCAAGAACAGATTTTTTGTAATGAACTTTTCAAGGATTGCTATTGAATTGCTCTATGCATCTATCATTTGCACTGCCTGCGTTTCTTCCTGACCGCAGCATTTAGTTCAGCGGCAATCTCTCCGATTCCGAGATTTGCAGAATTTAAAGCGACTTTATCGACAAGTGTCGGACTAAACCGTAGGACTTCTTCTTTAGTAATTCTGTGCCAAATTGGAAGAATCACCTTCGCCCCCTCCATTTCCCTACTAACAAAACCATTGAATTCATATTTTGTCCAATGTTTCGCAAGAAAACTTGGCGACAAAATCACTAATCCATAGGCTGACTTGGATAGTCCTAAGTCAATTGATTCCCTCAAGCTATCGCCTATAGTCAATGCGAATTCGTCATACCAAACACGCATTCCCAGCGCTATCAATGCAGTTGCTAACGGTCTGACAAATTCGTCCTTATCCTCAGAGGCGTGTGAAATAAATAAATCATAAGAATCGCTCTGATCAAAATCATTGCTTCGATCACCAAACTCAATCTCAGGCTTACCAAATTCCTTCAACATACGAAGTTGACTCCTTATTTCGCTACTTATCTCACGCTCAACATGCAGTATTTTTCGCTGGCGATGCTTCTTGCCTTCCTGCCCATCACCAGTGATAATTATTTGCTTTTCCAGTTGCTTCTTCAAATTTTTTTGGTCTTTATTGCTCTTTTGCACAGTTGCCTGCAACTGTCGTAGTTTATTGTGCAAAACATGTAGTTTCGCACTGTCAGGCGCACTTGCCTTTATCTGTTTTATCACTTTTCCAATTTGTACATGCAAAAACCCCGCACGTTCACGTTCACGCGCAAGTTCGTTACCCGTCATTGCAATCGTTGCAAGTCGCGATTTATTTTCCATACATATCGCATAAAGTAAATTTTGGAAGATCGTACCCAAACGACGAGCACACAAATAATTTTACAGCTTGCGATTTCGATTTCGATAACGCAGCGATGGTGGTGTCGATATCAATAATAGAGTCCTGGCAAAGACTGGCATTTCATTCAAAGCTTCGTCAAAAACTGACTCTCTTCTGCTAGCGGCACTAATAATTTCCTTAAGTTGATTAACATTAGGATCAATTTCAATCTCTTCATTCAGTGCTAAAACCTTAGAGGCACATTCACTGGCATTTAGAAGTGCCTTACTTAACCGATCATTCTTTTCTATTTCCTCAATTACTTGCCGTTCATAAAAGGAATACTGCTCTTTCAAAAAGAGAGCTAAACTCGCTTTTTTTACCAAAAGTTCCATTTCTTTTTTCTTAACCTCCAGTCCGTCTAGCTCCTGCCTAGTCTTTGCACTAGCGGATTGCAGTAGAGACAGTTGCTCAACTGTCTCTGTCACGGACTTCAGCGTTTCAATTTCAACGCTTTTGAAATCAGACTGAGAAATAGTTGGTCGAGTCAATGCAAGTAGTCCTGCAACGGTTCCCAAACTTCCGACCAATCCTACATATGCAAAATATTCCTCTCTTGTTACTAGGTCAAATTTAGTGGCAACCCAACCAAATGCAAAGTAAATTAGACTCAAAACTATCAAAACTACATATAACTTCCGCACGTCATCTCCAAAATCATCGTTGAACATAAAATTATTGATTCATCCGAGTTTACTGTGGGTCAAGGGTGAAATTTGAGTCAACTCCAAACGCCATTTGATTTTCATGCTCGACCTTGGCGCCAGCGGGACGCCTGCAAAGCGCAGTATTGGCGCGTATTTCAGAGTATTGGAAGAAAATTACTGGGTCAAGAGCAACAATTTTTTCTCAAAAAGTACCCACAGAAAAGTCGGAAGAACCAAATTATTTAACAGGAAAAATTTGTATGATCTGGTCTCAGTCATTGATCGCTTCTAATCGAGATTGTCAATTTTGGTTCGACATCACAAATCTATACAGATACACAGTATTGTCAATTGGGGGCTATTAATCTTGATAAAGTATGCTAGGAAATTAGCTTAATTAATGTAGCTCCGAATATCGTTGTTTGTTGCGCTCTAAGTCCTGCACCAGTTAACGTCATTCCGATGATATCCGACTTAATCAAACCATTATTGAACAAATCCTTGACTATTTTCAGTGTTAATTCATGCTGTCCAGTTAGGCTAGGAATATTCAATTGAAGCACCGTCTCCAATCCCCCCATATCCAACGTTTCAGGAACAATAGGAGAGTGAAGAACCTTCAAGACTCGAAGGTGCAATTCTGAAAATTGATCTACGAGTCCCAGGAGGATATCCTGTACTGCTTCGTCCGGTGATTGCCCTTTCGCGACATTTACAACAGCATTCCGAAAGGCCGTAAGTTTTTCTTCCTTATGGGTACGCAGAGCGCCTTGTGTTGCCTGTAAAACTATAGAAACGAACTGCTCATTAGACTGCAGACTTTCTAAATCTAGGCCATTTTCTTCAAGGTCTTTTAACCGATCACCAATTGATCGCATCCACTCATCTCGTCTCCGCTCCAAAGGAGGCTGAATGACAAATTGAAAAAGTTCGACTAGTGAGCCACCTGCAACTGGGATCATAGACAAAACTGCTTTAGTTCCAGCATGAATCCCATCGCCTAATGACCGTTCAGGAATTTTGTTTGTATCATCCACCGTGAATACCTCCAAAGAAATCAGCTATTAGACATTAACCAACTAATTTGTATTTTTCACAAAGTATTTCTGTTCAATAATGGTTAATTGTTGTTAATTGCTTACCACTACGAAACTTTAACGTACATAACCATACAATTTGCCCCCCATATCTGAGCTATCTTTGCAGCTGGTGTTCAACACCCCCTCCATCAGCGGCCAACCACCAGCGCCCGAAAGTCTTGGTTTTTTACGTCCATTGGTTTTCCTATGGCCGGGTAGCGTGTAACGATACAAGACCCGCAAGAGGAAAGTTGCCGGCCGTCTGATGGCGGTTTGAAGTACCTGGCTACTCTCTCAATAGGGGTGAAATCCAACGCAAAACCATCAGAAGGCCATCATAGATGCTCATACCCCTATTGCGTCTGCAATAGCTGCATCTTCACAACCCGCTTTTGCCTTTTCCAAACTGCAAGACCTGCGCACCAGCTTTAAACGTCTGCGCTGCCTGCAAATCGACGCCCTCAAAGCAATGGGCTTTGACACCAGGCTTGACAACCTCAACAGTTGATGCAACATGCTAGCCAGACGCAGACAGAAACCTGTGTCTGATGAAGCCATGCTGATAAAATCGCAGATCACAAAGCTGCCTAATTATCGCCATGCAAACCGTCATCAAAAACATATCATCAGATGAAAACTTCCCGCTTCGCGGTGAAGTGTTTCTCAATTTGTTTGATCAATATGTCGATTTTTTGGTGGAAGACCAGGCATCAATAGACTATGTAGAGCGCTGCGCTGTCTATTTCAACTCACTGGATGCCACTCACATAGACGCACTGTGCGAGGCTAGCATCCGCAGTTACAATGATCGCGCTGCAATGGTCGGCGCATCAGCAAAGACTTTTGCCACTTCGCGAGACGAGCTCAAACTCATTTCACCGTCGGCATTGATTATCCCCAATGTCGACGCAAGGGACACCCCCGTAGCCCGCATGGAACTACACTGCACCTGGGACAAATCACTCTGACTCGAATGGCTAATAAGAGAAGACAAAATCCTCTATGTCGGCCCTTACATGGATGTCGATCCGTGGGCGATTTTTTAAAAAAAGACAGTTTTAACTGCGCCTAAACCAAACTGTACTGGCTCGGAATCGACCTGACACCAACTGTCAGATGAGTTAGAGTTCTGAGGGCCGCTACCGGACGATCGCGGTCATAATTCGTTCAACATAAAAAATAGAGATGCATATGGATCAATCGAAAGTGCTGTATTTTCAGGAAACTTACGGCAAGATGAGAGATGATGAATTAGCGTATCTTATCGCGACGGCAAGTGATGGATTAGCAGAGGAAGCGCGAATGGCGTTGACTACCGTTCTCCAGACCCGAGATTTAAGAAGCATTGAAACTGAGGTGGCAGCGACCGTTAATGACCTAAACAGTCAAGCGGCATTCAAATCTCAGCAAATACAGAAGCAGAAACAGTTGCAAGCCTCTGCTCGAAAAGCATTTCATTTTTTCTGTGCGTTTTTTTTGATTTCGGGTATCGCACTATTAATTTTCGGTGACTATGAACTCGGATCAATATGCGTCGCCAGTGGCCTTATTGGCTCGGCGCTGTTCGAACTTCGTCGGCTTGCTATCAGATTCATTGTTGCTATCTTCAAGATGAATTAGTTCTGCATATTCGCAAGCATAATTTTAAGGGAATTACTGACATTTTCCCATGCTCGACATGCGTGCAGGAACAGAGGCAGGTCTTTCATTCATACATTTTTAAGGCATTCATCGTACATGGAGCGCACCTAAAAAATCGAGGCAGATTTCCTTTAGCGATACGATCTGCATTAAGAGTGCATTCGCATTTGGCAAACGTACAAAAACCTCATATGTGACATCCTGAACTGAAAGTATTTGAACAGCCTCTGTTCACATTTTATCTGCCCCAATTATTGGAAGTCGGGTCGATGATTTTATTTCGCGCATTGCCAGGCTGGAGTGGATCATGCTGATCCCAGGTATGACGCGCAAGACGTTTTCTACAAAATCGCTGTAAGCGTCCAGGTTCTCTGCCACTACCTGTAGCAGATAATCTGCCTCACCCGTGACCTTATGGCAGGACAAGACATGTGGGTGTGTCAGGATTACTTCCTCGAAATGTTTGATCGATACATCGGTGACGATCACAAAGCTTACTTGGACGAAAGCCAGTACATCCAGGCTCAATTTGCGACGATCCAGATTGGCCTGGTAGCTGGTGATAAAACCTTCCTGTTCCAACCGCTTCAGCCTGCGCCAGCAGGGTGTCACGCTTAGCGAAACATGTTCAGCCAGTTTGGGATTGGATAGGGTGCCGTCCTGCTGCAAAAGACTCAGGATGGTTCGATCCGTATCGTCCAGGTCCAGATATTGTTTTTTCCCACTCATTTTAAATTTCCCTTAGTTTCTCCCGCTCAAATCATACTTCCCGTTAGCGTGACCGATAAAGGTAATTTGCTTAAGTAGAAATAAATTGAGTCTATTATTTCTTTATTTAATGTATTTTGAGTCTGTTATTCTAAATATATGCCATTGCATGTGTCTATAAAGCACAGCAATTCCATCTGCTGAACGTCATAATAATTTCTACTTCCAACGCTCAGGCAAACCAAAATGCTCACTATTTATAGCGACAAGCACCGGCTGCACCATGGCACCGAACTGAAGGATGGGGTTTTAAAGCCTTGTGTGGAAATGCCTGACCGTGCCGACACTGTGCTGGCGCACGTGCGTAGTGTGGGCCTGGGTGAGATCATGGCACCGCACGACTATGCATCTTCCTCATATAGCACTGTGCACAGCGCCCGCTACGTCAGTTTTCTTGAAAATGCGTGGTCCAGGTGGGTCGCCGCCGGGCGCTCGCATGATGCTTTGCCGCTGATCTGGCCGGTGCGCGATTTGCGCAGTGATATTGAGCCTGATCACATCGACGGCAAACTGGGCTTTTATGCGATGGATGCTGGCGTGCCTATCACTGCGGGCACATGGGAAGCGGTGCGCACCAGCGCCAATCTCGCCTTGACGGGAATGGAGGCAATCGCAGATGGCGCGTCTAGCGCTTTTGCCTTGTGCCGTCCTCCTGGACACCACGCTGCAGCAGAATACATGGGTGGCTACTGCTATCTGAATAATGCTGCCATCGCTGCACAAGGGTTTATCGCCAAAGGTGCTAAACGAGTCGCTGTGCTTGATGTGGATTACCACCATGGCAATGGCACTCAAAGCATCTTTTATGATCGTGCCGACGTGCTGTTTATTTCGCTGCATGGTGATCCGAAAAATTCCTACCCGTATTTTCTGGGTCATCGTGATGAGCAGGGTCGGGGCGCTGGCATGGGCTTTAATCACAACTATCCACTACCGCACGGCACTGCCTGGGACACTTATAGCATAGCCTTAGCTGATGCCTGCAACAAGCTCGCTGCCTATGCGCCGGATGCAATCGTGGTCTCGCTTGGCGTCGATACTTTCAAAAACGACCCTATCAGTCAGTTCAAACTGGAAAACCACGACTACCTGCGCATGGGCGAAGCCATTGCTGGCATAGGCAAACCCACTTTGTTTGTGATGGAAGGTGGCTATATGGTAGATGACATCGGCGTCAATGTGGTCAACGTGTTGCTGGGTTTTGAAGGACATCGCTGACTAAGTCCGGTTTTAGTATCATGCAAATTGCAAGGAGTTGTGTGTACTTATACCTGACAAACCGACAGCATGCTGTATATCCAACAGGTGTTTAGCATTACACTGATCGACCGCGATGCGATATCCCAAGCTTGCACGCAGGGCAAGGCTGCCCTTCTTCAAATTCAATCATAATTGATTCAACTGCTATGCACCTGATGCAAATCAGATCTGGCAAGTTACGGCCATCGCGCAATGCTGTTTCAAAACAAGACATACTGTCCTGTACCTTTGCAATTCCAGGCCTTTGACAACTTCTTTTTCGCTTGTTGACGAGTTTGCACTTCTTGCACACATATACTTGACTCTAGCAATTCAGCGTCACCTGGTCCTCTGAGATTCTTAGTCGGAAAAATATAAAGTTGCAGACACTCGACACAAATTGCCTCAAAAAAACCCTGCATGTGCGGCAGATGCCAAAAACTGCCCGCACCTTGAACCAGGCATTGAAGTTCTTTTGCGCACGCATAGCGAAGATAAATCGATCATGTTGCGCAAAGAAGAGATAAGCAATGTCTTCTATGGTGAAGAAGAACTGGCCAAGGGTATGGCCTTGCACATATCAAATCGTTTTAAACCTGGCGATGGCGGGCAAACAATTACGCACGCATAAGTAGCGGGGCTATGCGCTATAGGCTATGGGGCTACGTATTAACAATGCTGTGCCCTGCCCAGTTAAACTCATCTTGCTTATCCGCACTCACTACCAGAGCACGCACTTCTTGCATGCGTTGTACTAACCTGGCGCGTTTACGTGGTGCCTTTATAGCAGCGGGCAAGCGGCTCAGCCAATGACCATTTGGCCCTACCGGTGCATTACGCAATGCAGATAGTTGCCTGGATGTTGGCAAGGGCTTGGTCGATAGCACAGTAATAAAATGATCCAGTTGCGCAGGCGAACTGAAGAGCAGATCTAATTGTTCAAACTCTACATGCAGGATGGCGTACCCCCGGTGTGGTATGCAAGGTGGCGCGACTGGCTGCCAGGTATCTGGCTGGTTTGCTACGGGTATGTGCACCCAGTAAGCCAGCGGCGCACTACGCCAGTGTGCAGCAAAGCTGAAATGGAATGCAGCAGTCATAGGAACCTATTTAAAAAGTCAGCATGGCGCACGGCTGCAGCTACTTGTATCACAAAGGCACGACAGGGATGCAGATGTCACAGTCGAAGATCCCGGTTTCCGGGTCAAAACAGGCGCCTGGCGAGTAATATTCAAAGCATGGCCTGGCATCAATTTGATAACCACTCGCTGGCAACCAGTCACGCAGGATGCTAGCCCAGGCTTCGCCAATTTCAGTGCTTCTGCCTTCGAAGTGCAGTGAAGCATATTCACCACCGGGTATGCTGGTCAGCAAGGCATTTCCGGGCACAGGGGCATTTTCTGGCAACTCAACTCCGGCGTCATAACGGCAAAGTGCGGGATCAGTAATGCTGGGATCATCATGGCTGATACCATAGCGCGCCCGCGTAAGCAGATTATGTGTGGCCATCCATGGTGACACAACCTCCGCCCAGAATTGGCCTACCTCAGCGCCATAAGGCCCGATGTGGCGCAGATAGGCGATGTTGACTGGTTCTCTGTGTATCAATTTGACATCCATGCTGGTCACCTGTTTTAAATTGGAAGAGATTCCATTATGAAATGAGGCATAAGACTGGACCTGATCATTCTTGCTGAGCGCTTGATTATTCTTGCTATTTAATCGATGCAAATCAATTTGATATTGACGCCATGCTGCCGGGGTATAGGCAAAACGGTCTTTAAAGGCGCGAGTAAAAGCTTCAGCCGATCCGAAGCCTACCGACAAGGCAATCTCCAACACTGGCGTGCCAGCTTGCGCAAACAGGCGAAATGCAGCCACTTCCAACCGACGGCGACGCACATAGTCACCCAGGCGCTCACCCATCCAGGCGGCAAACAGCCGATGGAAATGATATGGCGAAAAATACGCAACCCCGGCCAGCACCTCCAGATCAAGTGGCTGGTCCAGATGGCGATCTATATGTTCCAGCACCCTGTGCATGCGGGCCTGGTAATGTGACTGGTGCTGGGATGCCTGTGGCGTTTTGCCTGATGGAAGCTGGCTCAAGTCTATACTCCTGCCCCGACTTCCCATTCCATGTATTTACTGGACTGTTCAAAGCCTTCAGAGGCGTATAAAGCCTGGCCATCTTCAGTCGCATGCAGCCAGATTTTTGCAAAACCCTGATCATGTGCGTAGTGCATTGCCTGTTGCAAAATCTTTCTGCCCAGGCCCTGTTTACGATATTCGGCCAGAGTGTACATATTCAGCAAATACGCATCCTTGCCTGCTACGTTACCAGGATATGGCGGACGGACAAATATGGCGAGTGAACCGCAGGCGACGAGATGCCCTTCAGTCTCAGCTACCCAGGTTTTGCAAGCCCCACTTTGCAAAGCATCGCTAAAGTAAGTGCGTGTTGATTGCAGCAGGTCTTCGTCAACACCTTTGCCATTATTAAAGTCAACCAGCTTGTCGAACAGGCGCATGCGCAATTGCAAGACTTCTTCAAGATCACCGGGCCCTGCTTCACGAATTACGATAGTCATCAATGCTCCCTGTTTAATGAGGAGTTATGGGATGCAGGCATTTACTATGCCTGCTCAAATGACTATTTTAAAACATCAGTGTGGGTCTCACTTAAATATGTATCTTGCCGCTATGTTGAACGCCGCAAAGTAATTGCCTTTTCCGGGCAAGCTGTTACACATAAACCGCAAGCCAGGCAGGCATCGGCATTTGGGGTATAGGCTACCTTCATGCCGTGTACTCTTTGCTTGAGCTGTGCAAGAAAGCCCAGTTGCTTATAGTCTTCGACAGTAATACGGCGAATTTCAAATACGTTTTCCGGGCAAACTGGCACGCAATCAGCCTTGCCTTCACACTTGCCGAAGTTGACGATAGGGATGATAACGCCTGGCTCCTGTTTGCAGGCTGCTTCTTTTGCGGCCTGCATTTCAGACTTGCTCCGGCGCCTTCTGCGGCCAAACATGCCATGCTGGAATTTCTCTCTTTCTTCCGGCGTCAGTTTTTCCCAGCGACGATGCCAGTGATGCTCACCATGTTTGTGCCAGCCACCATGACCACGCATGCCGCCGAACAGGATTTTACTTAGCACCAGCAAACCCAGCGACTGCAGAAAATCGATGCTGCGGGCACCGACAAACAAAGCTGGCATGAGCCAGTTCCACAGCATCATGACTACCCAGCTCAGGGCGCTGACGCCAGCCACAACCAACACCATGATTTTTAATACTCTTAATCTCATCAACATATCAAACTCCTGTCTTAATTAAATTCTTCCAATAAGTCTTGCAAGCGCATGCGCAGATGCAAGACGGCATAGCGCTTGCGCGCCAGCAAGGTGTTTACGCCCACGCCAGTAGCGGTGGACATTTCTTTAAAACTCAGGCCTTCGATTTCATGCCCTATAAAGGCATCGCGCTGCTCTTCGGGCAATTCATCAAGGGCTTCATATAATTCTTCCAGCATGACATTGCGTGCATAGGCGGCTTCTGGCCCCTCGTCGCTGGATGGCAAGACTTTATCCAGCCAGGCTTCATCTTCACTACCCTCCTCCAGATCAGGCAGGGCAACTTCCTTTTTCTTGCGGAAGCGGTCTATGATGCGGTTGCGCGCCACTCTGAACAGCCATGCGCCAACCTGCTCTATGGGTTCAGGCAGACGATAGGCTTCGACCAGTTCATAAAACACATCTTGCAAAATATCTTCCGCCTCGCTGGCATCAGCGACGCGTTTGCGTATGAAACTACCCAGCCGCCCGCGTTCGCGCCTGACTGTTTCAGTGATGTCATTGTTCTGATCAGCCATCAACTCAGGTCGGTTATGTGTAGTCTCCATACCTGTGTAGACGCACAATAATGGCGAATATTGCAGATATCGGAAAAATAATTGGCAGACACTAACATATCAGTTCGTGCATTAAAGAACCAATATTGCCATAAAAATATTAATTTCAGCGTTGACTTGCAGGGAAGATATTCAAGGCGACAGTTTGGTGCATGTTTTTGAAAACTGAAGCAATAGCTAAACCAGATGGCAATCTGATCACAACACCCTTTTCGCGTTCTCAGCACTCAATTGAGGTGCTACCAGAGGGATGATCAAAATGAAACGCGTCCCTTCATTTGACTTACTCTCCAATTGAATTTCACCACCCAATACACCAGTCACCAGGTTATAGGCGATATTCATACCCAGGCCAGAACCGCCCTGCCCCAGTTTGGTCGTAAAAAAGGGATCAAATACGCGCTTTTGTATTTGCTCTGTCATGCCTATGCCATTGTCGGCAAAAATAATTTTTACCTGATGATCAGGCAGCAATTGTGTACTCAGGTGCATCTCGCCAGTTTCACGTCCTTCAAATGCATGCGTCAGTGCATTGGTCATGAAGTTCGTCATGATCTGCCCCAGAGGACCAGGATAACTATCCATAACGATACCAGGTGCAAACTCAGTCACCAGGCGGTAAGTCGTGTTCTTGTACATAGGTGTCAGGGTAACGATAAGTTCTTCCAGCGCCACGCGCAAATCAAATTGCCGCCTGTGACTACTTGACTGGTCAACTGCGACCTGTTTGAAGCTGCGTATCAATTCACGTGCCATGCCCAGCGTGCGCATGAGCAAGGCAGTTCCTGTCGTCGCACTTTCCAGATATTGATCAAGTACCGAACGTTTCAGCCGTCCTTCATTGATATCGCGCACCAAGTCTCTGGTCTTGTCTTGCAAAGTACTGGCGACGGTCACGCTATTACCTATGGGAGTATTCAATTCATGTGCCACGCCCGCCACCAGAGAACCCAGGGCAGCCATTTTTTCTGAACGTACCAGTTCATCCTGGGTGTGTCGCAATGATTGCATTGCTGCAGCAAGTTCAGCATTGGCTTGTTGTAAATTCAGAGTGCGCAATCTGACACGTTCTTCAAGCTGCGTCGTCATTTCACGAATTTCCTGCTCTATCTGCACTTGTCTGGTCACATTCAGTAAAGAAAAAATACACATGGACTTGCCATTCATCTTGATCAACCTGGCTGACAACAGGAAGATCATTTCCTGTCCTGCCTGATTGCTGATGCGGACTTCCAGTTGATCTATTTTCTTGTCACGTCCCAGGTCTTCGTTAAATTTTTTCCGTATTTCAGCCTGATGGATAAAACCCATTTCCAAAGTCGTGCGGCCCACGATGCCATGTCTTTGATAACCGAGTTCCTTGAGCCAGACATCATTGACTTCAACTATGCAATCGGTTTGCACATCCACCAGACCGAGTGGGATAGGCGATAACTGAAAGAGCGTGGAATACTTTTGTTCATTCTCGCGCAGCAAGGATTCAACCTGCAAGCGCGCAGCTTCTGCGCTCAACTCCTGATCGATGTTGCGCGATGACAGCAGCAAATAAGTTTCATTACCTGTCTCAAACTTCGACCCTGAAACACGGCAATTGCTGATAAAACCCTGCTTATGGCGAAAAGCAATATGCATGTTTCTGACTTCGCCATGCTGACGTATCTGATTAACCAGTTCGTCTCTCTGTTCAGGTTGATCCCACAGATGTATTTCATTCGATGTATGCCCAAGGACTTCTTCGCGGGTATAACCAGACATTGGTTCCCAGTTGCGATTGACATCAACATATTCACCCGTTGCCATCCTCGTGATCGTCAAAGTATCGGGCACCAGTTGAAACACGGTTGACAGCAATTTCTCGCGCTCCTGCAATTCGCGCTCTGCCTGCTCCTGCAATTGCTCCACCTTGCGCAAGGCAGAAATGTCTTGCAAGGCATAAGCGATGTAAGGTTCACCACCAACATCAAAACGCGTACCAGATATAAGCACATGGTAAGGATGTCCCCGTTTATGCCGGTAGATACCTTCAAAATTATTGATCTCGCCATCACGTCTTAAAATGGTCAACATTTCCGCACGCCGACTGACATCCATCCATAGATTCAATTCAAGCGAATAGCGCCCCAAAGTTTCATCTCTGGAGTAACCAGTGATCGTTTCCCAATGACGATTCACGTCCAGATAACGGCCATCTTTTTCTCGGCAGATCGCCAATACATCGGGCACCATCTGGAAGACTTTTTCAAACAGGGTTTCATGGTCCTTTGACAGACGCTCTATGTTTTTTCGCTCGTCCATCTCTTGTTTCAAATTGTCGTTGATGCGCTCGACATCGTCTTGCTGACGCAATAAGGCAGCCACCAAAAAGAGCATACCGATAGCCAGGTCCAGCAAGGCCGCAACTTCCTGCCCAAGAGCCACATATTCAGGCTGCTTTTGCAAAAATGATGAGCCAGCCAGGTACAGGCCTTTGATGAAGATCAGTACGCCAAGCAGGATAAAACCCAATATATTTTTTTCGCTGCGTGCACGCCAGAAAGTCACGGCGGCAGCCAGCATAACCAGACCCGAAATCAGGTAAACCGGTAGCATGCGCCAAAGGGGAATAACTGTAGTCAGGAAGGTCATCAGTAACCACAGAACGGCAACTGCAAAGCTCAACATGACAGGCATGACAAAAACAGTGACGCCGTGGAAGATGCGCGTCCCCGCCCACAGGTAACAGATATAGCCAGACAAGAAAACATCCGCAGCCAGATTGAAAACAGGCATATGCGCATTGCTTAGGAAATGGCACAACTGCTGCATGACCAGGCAGGCATAGGCCAAAGCCCAACACCTCGTTGCTCTTGCATGCACGTGCAAATGCTGGACATAAAATAGTATCAGCATGGTCAGAAATGAAGTGACCAGCGACGTCAAAATGGCGACGGGAAGATAAATGGAAGGCATAAGTAAACTACCAGAACAGCCTATGCAAAAACACTTCGAGCCCCATACCCGTTCTCGATTCAGGTGCGCTGCTTTTTTGACGATTTGAATAATAAATTAAACTTGCTCAATCAAGCTGAATTTGCCTGATTTAGCGCTATATTTGACCCAGATTTCAGCAAATTTAATTTTATGAATTAAATAGTAGCACTGAAAATCAGCATAGTTGGCGACGAATATCAATTTATGTTACAGGCCAGTGTTGTAATAATCATTATTTAACATTTTCCATTTCTTTGGTCTTGATTATGCAGTCTGCTTCACATAAGATTGAATTGGAACTTATTCAAGCAACAGGGAGCAAACTGATGAAGAATCAACACAGTAGAACACCCGGCTTGTTACAAAATGATCTTTTTTTGGCGCAAATGAATTGTGACATTTTGGCAAAAAATGAAAGATCGCCGGCTCTTGGCATGTATTCATATCTGGGTAGTGATTTAGTCTCTGACGGCGCACTGGGGGCGAACCAGGATGATGATGTCATTGATTTTATTGAAGAAGACGAAGAGTCTTTGCAACCCAAACAGGAACTTCACCCCTGGAAAATCCTGATCGCAGACGATGACAGCAATGTGCATGACACAACCTTGCTTGCTTTGAACGGCGTAAAAATTCATGGCAAACCATTAGAATTCATACATGCTTATTCTGCCAAAGAAGCATATAACATTATCAGCGCTAATTCTGATATCGCCCTGCTATTGCTGGACGTGGTGATGGAAACTGTTGATGCAGGTTTAAAACTGGTTAATATCATACGCAATGAAATGTCACTACCTAATCTGCGCATTGTATTGAGAACAGGACAGCCAGGTTATGCTCCTGAACTGCAAGTCAGCGAAGCCTTTGCTATCGATGGTTATACAACCAAATCTAAATTGACACGCTCACTACTGATTTCTGTACTCAACGACACGCTGTCAAATAGTCACGATAATCCAGAAATACCAAATTAGTGTTTTATTAATTTTCTTATTAAGATTGTTTATTAAAACTGGTTTTTAAAAAACTGTTTATTAAAAAATTGCTGATGCAAGCGGGAGAAGGACTAGGGCCAGTTATCTGGCCCTTTTTTTGCGTTTAAAAAACAAACCCTGATGTAGAACTACCATAGAAACAGGCAGTTTCTGTTATTCCGCATCAGGCTGATTGGCTGGCGCAGCCTTGATAAATGCTGGATGCTCGCTGCAAGCCTGATGTATGCGCATGATCGTCGGCATACTGCTCATATCACAGTTAAAACGCTGGGCATTGGCAATTTGCGGTATCAGGAAACAGTCTGCAAACCCTGGTGTATCGCCAAAACAAAAACGTCCGGTACGGGTGTCTGTAGCCAGCTTCTGTTCCAGCACAGCCAAACCAAGCTCACACCAGTGTCTGTACCAGGCATTCTTTTGTTCATCGCTGACTTGCAGTGTGCCTGACAGATATTTCAATACCCGCAAATTATTGACTGGGTGAATTTCACAGGCGATGGACAAGGCCAGGGAGCGCACATAAGCACGGTCCAAAGCTTTGGATGGCAGCAACGCAATGTCAGGGTACACTTCATCGAGGTATTCAATAATTGCCATCGACTGTGTCAGCGTGATAGTTTCACCCTCCACTTCATCTTGCAGGGCCGGTACCAGGCCATCGGGATTCAAGGCCATGTAAGCAGGCCTCAATTGCTCTCCACCGTTTTTGACAAGATGAATTGCCACCTGCTCATAATCAAGCCCTTTGAGGTTCAGGGCAATCCTGACGCGGTAAGAAGCCGAGCTACGGAAATAACTATATAGTTTCATGTGCGTTTACACCAATTTGATTTTCAAATCACTCAAACCCGCAATCGAGGCTTCCAGCAAATCGCCTCGCTGTACTGCAGCCACGCCTTCTGGCGTGCCGGTAAAGATCAGGTCGCCAGGCAGCAAAGTGTAGAGCTCAGACAAGCAGGCAATCACTTCAGCCAAATTCCAGATCAGTTTACTGGTTTCGCTATTTTGCCTTGTCTGCCCATTCACATTCAGACGGATATTGGCCTGCTCTATGCCTTGCACTGTGTCTGCCCGGTGAATCTGGCCAATCGGCGCTGAGAAATCAAAACCCTTGGCAGTACACCATGGCCTGCCCTGATCCTTGGCTTCGGCCTGCAAGTCACGGCGCGTCATATCCAGACCAACTGCATACCCCCAGATGTGGCTGAGTGCATCTTCTGCGCGGATACTCTTGCCGCCCTTGCCTATTGCGACCACCAGCTCGACTTCATGATGGAGATTGACTGTCATGGATGGATAAGGCATGTCACCGACCGTGCCATGTTTTACAGGCAAAATGGCGTCAGCTGGCTTCATGAAAAAAAATGGTGGCTCACGACCTGTCCAACCCATCTCTTTTGCATGCTCTACATAATTACGTCCTACACAGTAAATCCTGTGTACCGGGAAATAGGCAGTACCACCAGCTATGGGTACTGCTGCTTGCTGTATTGGGGGAAATAGGTAATCCATATTTGTTCCTGATTTCTGATGCCAGTCACTATTATGGCACTTTCAATTAAGGTCTGTCACATGCCTGGGCTGCAAGATTAGTTGGGTCAAACTCCAGTTTGGATTTCACTGGTTATAATGCCAGATCAATTGCGGAGCCAAAAAAAAATGAAAACCTGCTTACACCCCAAATACCTGATCCCGATAGAACCCCGTGCCACTGTTCTTCATGGACATGCACTGATTATGCAAGATGCAAAAATTCTGGCCATACTCAGCAGTGCCGACGCTCGCCTGCAGCACCCTGATGCGCAGCATGTGGAACTGCCAGAGCATGCCATCATGCCCGGCATGGTCAACCTGCACGGTCATTCTGCCATGACGTTGCTGCGCGGACTGGCAGATGATCTGGGCCTGATGGACTGGTTGCACAATCATATCTGGCCAGCCGAGAAAAAACATGTATCAGAAGAATTCGTTTTCGACGGCAGTGTCTATGCGATGGCAGAAATGCTGCGCGGTGGCACAACGACCATCAATGATATGTACTTTTACAATGATGATGTGGCACGCGCTGGTCTTCACACTGGCATGCGCACTGTGGTGGGTTGCAGCGTCCTGGAATTTCCTACTGGCTATGCGGCAGATGCTGATGGTTATCTGGAAAAAGCACTGGCATCGCATCATGCATTCAAGGGGCAAAATGGTGTGTCGTTCCGCCTCGCCCCGCATGCACCTTACACCGTGGCAGATGCCACTTTCAAAAAGATAGTGGCGCTGGCAGACAAACATGACATGGGCATACACTGCCACATCCATGAAACCATGGATGAAGTGAGTGACAGCCTCCGCGACCATGGCATGCGCCCTTTGCAGCGCTTGCATAATCTGGGGTTGTTGTCACCACGCCTGATTGCCGCCCACATGGTGCATGCGAATGATGATGAGATTAAACTGCTGGCGCAGCAAGGCGTGCATATTGCCCATAATCCAGCCAGTAATCTAAAGCTGGCGTCTGGCTTTGCGCCTATTCATGCCATGCAAACTGCTGGCGTCAATGTGGGCATAGGTACCGATGGCGCAGCCAGCAATAACAAGCTGGATTTACTTGGCGACTTGCGCATGGCAGCCCTGCTGGCGAAAGCAGTATCGAGCAATCCGACTGCGTTAACTGCCGGCAATGCGCTGGAAATGGCGACACTGGCCGGTGCCAAAGCGCTGGGCATGGACAAACAAATTGGTAGCCTGGTGGCAGGCAAACTGGCAGATGTGATAGCGATCGACTTGTCTGCAGTTGAAACACTGCCACTGTTTGACCCGGTATCGCAAATCGTCTATGCCGCCGGACGTGAGCAAGTCAGCCACGTGTGGGTGAATGGACGTTGTTTGATGGCTGATCGAAAACTTCAGACCGTAGATGAAGGCCAGCTTAAGGACAAGGCAAGATGGTGGCAGCATAAAGTTGCGACAGCTTAGATCTTGAACTACAACATATAACTTAATTATTCCATCTCACCTATGAAACCAGCATACTCAATTTTCAAACTGAGCATCATCAGCGGCTTGATTGCAGGCGGTAGCCTGTTCCTGGCTAGTGCCCAGGCAGTGACTGCCCTGATAACGATTGCCGAACAAAGCGGCTTTAAAAAAACCGGGCGTTATGAGGAGGTAGAGAAGCTATGTCAGGCCTTCCAGAAAAATTATCCCAAAGAAGTACGCTGTCTGGAATTTGGCCGCACGCCAGAAAATCGCCCCATGCTGGCTTTGCTGGTCACACGCAGCGGCGCATTCACTCCGGCAAAGGTGGCAAAGCAAGCTTTGCCGGTCACCCTGATACAAGGCGGTATACATGCTGGTGAAATAGATGGCAAGGATGCTGGTTTTCTGGCATTGCGCGAAATATTGGACAATAAAGCGGCACCACATGCGCTGGACAAGCAAGTGCTGTTATTTGTCCCCGTCTTCAATATAGACGGGCACGAACGCTTTGGCGCGTGGAACCGCCCAAATCAGCGCGGCCCGGAAGAAATGGGCTGGCGCACCACGGCCCAAAACTTCAATCTGAACCGCGATTATGTCAAGGCAGATGCGCCTGAAATGCAGGC
Organism: Burkholderiales bacterium; assembly: GCA_016200895.1. Taxonomy (GTDB): domain Bacteria; phylum Pseudomonadota; class Gammaproteobacteria; order Burkholderiales; family Burkholderiaceae_D; genus Undibacterium. The sequence goes on along the minus strand of JACQDX010000014.1, from coordinate 10,161 downwards.
CATGCTAAAGCTCATCAATACCTGGGACCCGCTCGCAGTCATTGATTTGCATGTGACTGATGGTGCCAAATTTGAACATGATATTTCGATACAGGTAGAACCTGTTAATTCAGGCGATGCGGCCTTGCGTGAAGCGGGTAAAAGCTTGCGCGATAATGTAATTACTGATTTGGCCAGGCAGGGTTCGTTGCCCCAGCCATTTTATATGTCATTCGTGCGTGAAGATGACCCCATGTCAGGCTTTATCGATAGTGTTCCTCCTCCACGTTTTTCGAGTGGTTATCCAGTGCTGCGCAACCGTTTTGGCATGCTGGTGGAAACCCACTCATGGAAAGACTATCCTACCCGCGTGCGCATCACCCACAATGCGGTGATCTCAGTGCTGGAACAGGTTGCAGCACATGGGGCGCAATGGCTGACAATTGCCAAGACAGCAGACCAGCGCGCCGCGCAATTGGCAGGCCAGGCTTTGCCCTTGACTTACAAGACCACGGAAAAGACCAGGGACATAGAGTTCCGCGGTTATGCCTATACACGCACGATGTCCGATATTTCTGGCGCATTGATGACACGCTATGATGAAAGCAAACCACAAGCATGGAAGGTAAAACTGCGTGACGAGATTGTGCCGGATGCACAAATCAGCTTACCCAAGGGTGGCTACATCGTCCCTGTCGCCTACAGCAAAGCTGTGGCAGAGAAATTGCAACAGCACGGCATAGAATTCCGCATCATCAAGACCGAATTGAGCGCCATCTCTGCTGAGCAATTCGCCACCAGCAAGGCCAGCTTGCAAGCACAGTCCTTCGAAGGTCGGCAAACTTTGAAACTGCAAGGACTATGGCAAAACCAGACACAAAGCTTGCGTAAAGGTGCTTTATTCATTCCCATTGCCCAGGCAAAAGCACGTCTCGTCGCTGGCATGTTTGAACCGCAAGCACCAGATGCACTGGTAAACTGGGGTTGGTTCAACGGCGCTTTTGAACGCAAGGAATATATGGAAGCCTATGTGGCTGAAGATGTAGCGCGCGAACAACTCGCCAGTGACCCGCAATTGAAAGCTGCTTTCGACAAGAGAGTTGCCGAAGACCCTGAATTTGCCAAGAGCGCTTCTGCCCGCCTGGAATTCTTTGCACAACGCCATTCATCCTGGGATAAGCGTTATCAGGTTTACCCAGTGCTGCGACTGGATTTTGTTCCTCAATAAAACAGGTTGATTCGCCACATGCAAATATCTGCATGTGGCAAAGTTTTAATGAAAGAACAGGTAAGCAACAAAAATCGCTGCAACTACGCCGGAAAAGTCAGCCAGCAAGCCCATGGATATCGCATAGCGGGTTTTGCGTATGCCTACTGAGCCAAAATACAGGGCCACGATATAGAAGGTGGTGTCAGCCGAACCCTGGAAAATGCAAGTCAGGCGGCCAATGAAAGAATCCACGCCATACGTCTTCATCGCATCCACCATCAGTGCCCGCGAACCTGAACTGCTGAGCGGCTTCATCAGGGCGGTCGGTAAAGCGGCAGTAAAGTCGGTATTCAAACCCATCTGCGTAAACAGCCAGGTAAAACCGGAAACGATAAACCCCAGGATGCCGGAATTGCGCAAGACACCGATGGCGACCAGCATGCCAACAAGGTAAGGGATGATAGTCAGTGAGGTTTGTATGCCACCTTTGGCACCTTCAATAAAGGCTTCATACACATTCACTTTTTTGCGCATGGCGCCCAGCATGAAGCTAATGATAATGGTGAATAGCAAGAGATTGGCGCTGACCTTGGAAAATACTTCTATCTCTGCACGGCTCATGTGCTGGCTCAGATACCAGACCATGGCGATGATAAAACTACTCAAGCCACCCAGCCAGGCGACAATCACCCGGTCAAACAGATTAATGCGCTGCCTGATCGCAACAGCAACCAGACCCACTACTGTGGCCACATAAGTGGCAATCATGCAAGGTATAAAAATGTCCGACGGATCTTTTGCCCCAAGCACAGCACGCTGCGCCATGATGGCCAGAGGAATCAGTGTCAGGCCGGAAGTGTGCAAGACCAGAAACATGATTTGTGCATCACTGGCTTCGTCTTTGCTGGGGTTCAGGCTTTGCAGGCTTTCCATGGCCTTCAAGCCAAAGGGTGTGGCGGCATTGTCCAGTCCCAGCAGATTAGCTGAAAAATTCATGACCATGTGGCCGTTGGCAGGATGGCTTTGCGGCACACCAGGAAATATCCTGGAAAAAAGGGGCCAATGATTTTGGCGATAAAATCGATCGCCCCGGCTTTTTCACCTATATTCATGATGCCGAGCCAGAGTGTCATTATGCCTGCCAGTGGTAATGCTATATCCATGACGCCTATGCGCGCAGATTCAAAAGTCCCATCCATGATGCGCTTGAATACTTCCACATCTCCCAATATCAGCCATTGCGCAAGGGCAGCAATAAAGCCGACCAAAAAAAAGCCAGTCCAGATGTAGGTAAGTAGCATGACGTTCAATATGGGATAAGTGTGCAGGCTTTTTATCATGAAAAGCTTGCACTGTAGTATGAAAATTTCATTGCGCGCCATAAGCGCCCGGTATGGATGCACCCGGCGCTGTAACATCTGCTTGCAGTTTTACATGGCTATATACAAATCCCTGTCAGCCTCATTGTTCTGGTTTGCGTTATATGAACATCAAAACGAAGGAAGAGATGCCATGAAAGCTAGTCAACTCATCAAAGGTCTTTTATCGACACTATCAGCCCTGCTAATTTGCGCTGCCAGTGCAAATACAGTATTTGCCCATGATGTATATGTCAGAGATCACCGCTGGCACCCGGCACCACCAGTACATCAGGTGGTACGCAGCTACAATTACGTGTATTACCCGTTCCAACAGGTGTATTACGGGCCAGCGCAGCGAAACTGGTACTGGGCAAATGGCGGTGCCTGGCAAAGTGGTAATCGCCTGCCCTATGGTGTCAACGTCGACATGCGCATAGGTGGTGTGCCCATAGTATTAAGCTCACCTAGGCCTTACGTGGAACATGTGTATGTAGAGCAAAACTATGGACGCCCATGGCGTGACCGTCACAGCTGGCATCGTGAATGGCGTGAAGAAAGACACGAACGCCATCATGGTCATCATTGGCGTTAGGACATGTTAAAAGAAGCAGCTGCGGAAGAAGTAGCTACGATTACGCATTGCTGCTTCTTCGTTTATCTAGTTCCCTACCAGACCGGCAGCAATATTAATAGAAAAACCAACGACTGCCACATTAAAGAAAAAACTGAGTACTGACTGCGCAAGTACGGTCTTGCGCGCCTGCCGGTTCATCACCATCACATCAGAGGTTTGTGCAGCAACAGCGATGGTGAATGAGAAGTACAAAAAATCCCAAAAATCAGGCATATCCTCATTTTCCGGAAAACGCAAGGCTTGCTTGTCTTGTGGCGCGCTATAAAATAACAAGGCGTAGTGAAAGCAAAAAATCACGCCTAGCAGCAGCCATGACCCCAATACAGTACTGGTGGCAAACAAGTATTTGATGGCTCTGGTCTCACCACTGACACCAGCCAAACCAGACAATTCATGAATGATTGCCAACAAGCTGATAGCAGCGGCCAGAGACATCAACGCCAGCGCCGCGACAGCACTTTCATCCTCCTGCTGCGCCATCTTGCGTACCGTATGCTTATCTGCGCACATCATTAACCAGGCCATCAGCAAAAGATAAGTCCATACAGCCACATTCCAGCCGCAAAGTGCGCGAGTAACCAAAGGCACTGACCCAGGCAGAAAAATCGCCGCCAGGCTACCCAAGCCCAAAGTGAACAAGAGACGTGGGCGATGTTGAATGATTTGTTTAATGATGAATCCAGTCTGAATAAAGATGAATATGGAGATACATACAAATATCACAATATTGCATAGTAAACTGAAGTAAATGACAGAATCAAACTAGACGCTGCGACAGATGTAGTATATTCAACATCAATTGATATTCTGTCATATTCATCACTAAGCATCTCTGATCTATCTGTCTTAATAAAAATCAACTTTCCTTTAAGTAATTCTTTATTACACTGAAGCTTTACGCAATTATTGACCCAGCACGCTCATTCTGCGAGGCCAGCGCCATGAACAGACATTACCACTATATGCCACTTTCCAAGGTCACTCCGGGAACAGTGTTGGCCGATGATTTGCTCGATAAGGTTGGCCATGTATTACTACCAGCCGGTACCACCTTGACTGAGCGCATGCTACAGGCAATTGCGCAGCATGATATACATCAGTTGTCGGTTGAAAGTGAAGCTGGCACTGAACAAGAACAAATTGAGGACCTTGCGACAAAGTTAAGTCGTATAGAAAAAATTTTCCGCCAGGTGGGCGATGCTGAGCCTGCCAGCATCTTGAAATCCTATGTCATTTTTTACCGTCAAGGTGAAGCAAAATGACGGATACCAACGAATTCAAGGTGCAGTTGGAAGACATCGTCAAAAAAATCAAGGATCTGCCTACCTTGCCCGAAGTTGCCATGGAAATGCTGCAAAATCTTGACGATGAAGAAAGCAGCCTGGATATGGTGACTGAAAAAATCGCGCTGGATCAGTCAGTCACTGCGAAATTGTTAAGATTGGCCAACTCATCCTATTATGGCAACAATTCCAAGGTCGTGACCTTGCAGCAGGCAACCGCCATGCTGGGTGTCAAGAATGTGAAAAACCTGATACGCATGACGACCTTGTCAAACAAATTTCCTACAGCGAATTGTCCTGCTTTTGATTTCAAGGCATTCTGGCGCCACAGTGTCGCGACAGCAATCTGTGCCGAGCTGATTTCACGCGCGCTGCATATGAAGCATGATTTTGCTTTCACTGCGGGCTTATTGCATGACATAGGCAAACTGGTACTGGTAACTTCTTACCCTGCAAATTATGATCAGGTCTTGCGCTATCAGCACAATGCAGACTGTCTTTTAATCGAAGCTGAACGCAGCATCCTGCATGTCGACCACGTCGATGCGGGTCTGGCACTGGCAACGCACTGGAATTTTTCTGAAGCCGTGAGTGATGCCATACGCGGGCATCATCATCCCGAGCTGGAAAACCTGAACGTTCTTGCCTCCGTCGTACATGTAGCAAATGCAATTGTGCACGCACTTGACCTGGCACATGATGAAAACGATATGCTGCCCTTGCTGTCGCAAGCTGCTTGGGATACGCTAGGGCTTGGTGAAGCTGACTACCTGAGCATTTTCCGCGAAACTGAAATGCGTTTCGATGCCATGAATCAGATCGTACTTTGACATTCTTATTTTTGCCTCATGTATCTGGATAAAACGATTTTGGAACGACTCATGCTTTTCAGGGAAACGGATTATCGTATCGAAGATATCCACCTATTTCGCGACATTACTGAGGACAATAGAAAACTCATCGCCGATATCATCAAGGACTGCCTGGTGGTGAAAGCCTATACCGGGCAGGTTGTTCTGGATGCCAACAGCTCCGGGGCGAAACTGTTTATCGTCCTGAAAGGTGCTTTGGGTGTCAGTCGTGTGACCGAAGAAAGCAATCAGCTGGAAAATACCATCACTCAGTATCTGCCAGGTGAATGCGTGGGCGAAATCTCGGTTCTTGATGAAGAAATTCATTCCGCCACCATCTCCGCCATCAGCGAAAGCGAATTATTGTTGATAGAAGCAGAAACCTTGTGGCGTCTGGTAGACGAATCAAATGGCGTGGCCCGCAACCTCTTACAGCTTTTATCTTTCCGCATACGTGCAGCCAATGCACAAATCCGCAGCCGCCAAAAAGTGGGTGAGTTTTATCGCCAGCTTTCGATGGTGGATGGCTTGACAGGCTTGCATAATCGCGCCTGGCTGAACGCGCAATTGCCTGGCATGGTGCAGCATGCCCACGCTACCGGCGCAGCCCTGAGCATCATCATGGTCGATCTGGATCACTTCAAGCGCTTTAATGATGAACATGGGCACTTACTGGGTGACGATGCATTGCAAACCGCGGCAAAAGTATTAAATGCAGGTTTGCGCCCCAGTGACTTTGCAGCGCGCTACGGGGGTGAAGAAATGATGGTTATACTGCCTGGTGCCAATCACAAATCTGCCCTGGGAGTAGCACAAAGATTGTGCAACCGGCTAGCTAAAACCAAGGTATTTGTCGACCGCCAAAAACCGCTGCCGCATATCACAGGCTCATTTGGAGTGGCAACTTTAAGCACAGACCAAGATAGCAATGATCTCATCAGCGGTGCTGACGCCGCCTTGTATCGCGCCAAAGATAACGGACGCAATCAAGTCGCAAGTTAACATCCTCCTGGTAACCCGAACAAAAAAACAAGGGCGCATCGTAAAGATTGCGCCCTTGCTTTTTGCCTCAAACTATTTCATTCAAACTACTTCAATTATTTACCAGATTGATTTGCATAAATAATCCAGTAACGTGCCAGATCAGCTGAGCCGTCAGTGCCACGAACTGTTTTCAAAGTTTTGATCGCATTGGCTTTCTTGCCTGCCTGAAGTTGTGCAACGCCGAGGTGCAATTTGGCATCTTCTTCTTGCTTGAGGCCACCTTTGGCAATGCCCTCTTCTATCATGGCAATGCCTTTGTCGAAATTACCGGCAGTCACATAACCATAGCCGATGGTGACCAGACCATTACCATCCTTGGCAGCCTTGGCTTCTGCCTCACTCGCTGCCAGACCCTTGGTAGTGTCAGCCTGGGTTTTATTTGCCATGTCGCGCAAACGTTTATGACGGTCAGCATCTTTACCCTCGCCCAATGCGCCAGCCTTGTAGCCAGCGTTAATGATCTTGGTTGCTTCTGCCGGATAGCCAGCCTGAATCGCAAACAAAGACATGTCCATGTAATCAGCGCTCTTGGTGATTTGACCCAGAGCCAGCTTCAAACGCATCAAGTCCAGTTTCAAACGATCAGAATAACCTGGTTTTCTCTCGATGTTATTCAACAGATTAACCCAGTATTCTTTTTTACCATGGTAAGCCACCATCTTTTCCAGCGCACTGGAATAAGTTGCAATGTCTTTACGCTTCAAAGCATCATTGGACTGATATTCGAGATTGGTCAGGCTCGGTGTGCGACCTGCTTTTTCATCTGCTGCCAACTCTGCGTTAATTTCCTTCATCGCTTTGGCACTGTCACCACTTTGGGACATCGCCTGTATCAAATAAGGACGCAAAGAGGAATCGGTGCCACCGTCAGCATAATAACGGTTATACCACTGTGCAGCTTTGCCGTAGTTACCTGCCTTGAAATAGGCATTCGCCAGCACCTGTATCATTTGCAACTGCTCTTTACCACCCAGTTTATTCGCAGAAACGATGGTTTCAGCTGAACGGATCACAGTGTCATTGTCGCCAGCAGCAGAAGCGATGGACAAACGCATGCGCTCTATCGTGAAGTTTTCATTGACTGTTTTGCCGCCGACACTGTCAGCTTCATGAATCTTGGACAGCGCCTCTCTGAATTTTTTGGCTTTGTACAACTCACCAGCAGCTTGTACTATGCGGCCAATCTCTGGGCGCATAGACTCTTGGGCATAAGCTTGATTTGCTGCGATATTTGTTAATTCCGGAGCGGCTGCAAAGCCAATAGCTGCAAACAATACAGCAATACGAGACAAGCGAAGTTGCTTCATATGTTGATCTCTCAATCAATAAATTTAATAAACCTTGGGATTGCAGCTTAGAAATACGCAAAGCCCAACCCGCGAATATGAAAAATGGCAGGGGTAACCCTGCCAATTTTCTATCATACCTTAATAACTCAGCATTGATACGCCGAAAACGTCATAAAATGCGTTTTTATCATTTCAAGAACTGCTCGTTCCCAACCATACCGATCTTGGTCACGCCAAGACGCTGCGCCGCCGCCATGACCGCAGCCACAGATTTGTAAGGCACAACAGCGACCGGACGCAGATGGATCTCAGGCTGGTTTGCCGTTGAAGCGGCTTCCGCCAGTTTCGCTTCCAGTTGCTTAGGATCTACTGCAGTCCCATTCCAGGATACTGTACCGTCGAAGTCCACATCCACATTGATCACGACTGGATCGACCAGTGGTGGTGGCGTCGGACCTGTCGGCAAATTCAGATTCACTGCATGATTCTGAATAGGAATGGTAATAATCAACATGATGATCAATACCAGCATGACGTCAATCAAGGGCGTCATGTTCATTTCTATCATCACTTCCGGATCGGCTGAACCACCGCCGGAACCCATTTGCATACCCATAATGCTTCCTTTTTAGGGGCTGGCAAGAAAATCGCCCTGACTGCGTTGTAGCTCCTCGCCGTGCTATTCGCACTGTCTTCGTCGCTACGCCTTGTCAGGACAATTTTTCGCCAACCCTGTTTAGTCATTCAAAACACTAGTTCCGTGGAGGCGGTTCAATCACGAAGCCGACCTTGGCGATACCGGCACGTTGTGCCGTCAGGATACTTTTGCCAATAAACTCGTAGCGGGTATTCTGGTCACCCCGGATATGCAACTCCGGTTGCGGGATCTTGACTGCTTCTACCTTGAGCTTTTCAAACAAGGCATCCGTGCTGCCCAGCGGTTTCATGCTGCCGTTCCAGTACAGGTCACCATCCTTGTTCACCGACAGGGTGATGTTTTCCGGTTTGGTTTTGTAAAGGGGTGGTGATCAGGAAGATGATCAGCAAAACCAGCATGACGTCGACCAGCGGGGTGGTGTTGATGGTGCTGTTGACTTCGTCTTCACCATCTCCATCATTGCCAATTGCCATTGCCATAATGTGTTCTCTTTCGTGTTACCGAATACCAAAGACCCCTAAGCTCAGGGGCCTCCGTATGTTAATCAGTGACTGCTAATTATTTCTTTACTGCTGTCTTGCCCATATTACCGGACAGGACTACGGAGTGCAGGTCAGCGGAGAAAGCACGGACATCTTCCATGGCGCTCTTGTTGCGGCGTACCAGGAAGTTGTAACCCAGAACAGCAGGAACAGCGACAGCCAGACCAATTGCGGTCATGATCAGCGCTTCACCAACCGGACCGGCTACTTTGTCGATCGACGCCTGACCGGACATACCAATCGCTGTCAGCGCATGGTAGATACCCCATACGGTACCGAACAGACCAACGAACGGTGCTGTGGAACCAACAGTCGCCAGGAAAGCCAGGCCGTCTTGCAAACGGCTTTGAACTTTGTCAACAGCGCGCTGGATGGACATGGACACCCAGGTGTTCAGATCGATTTGTTCGAGCAAAGCGCCTTCATGGTGTTCTGTGGCTTTGATGCCAGAGTCAGCGATGAAGCGGAATGGGCTGCCTTCTTTGAGGGAAGCGGCACCGGCTTGTACGGAGGCTGCTTTCCAGAATTTGGAGCGAGCATCAGAGGCTTGACCGGACAGTTTGACTTGATCAATGATTTTGGTGATGAGGATGTACCAGCTGCCCATGGACATGATGACCATGATGATGAGGGTGCCTTTGGCAACGAAGTCACCGGTTTCCTGTGCGGAAACAGGGGCGACGGCAACGGCGGCTGTCAAAGCCAGGAGTGTTGCAGCCAGGAATGCGGAGAAACGGGTTTTCATTGAGGTGCTTCCTTTTAACAAAATAAGGTTGGTATTGCTGACTACTGTTTTTATGTACGACTTGGTTTGTGTGTTACTTGTTACTAATCTTGTTGCGACTTACTTTTCTTGGGTAGAGCAGTCAGATAACTGAACTGCTCTTGCCTGGGTCTCTTCAGTACTACTCCAACTTCCAAACATACTGGACTTTGGCCCAGGTCTGCTGTGGTTTGCCGTCAACGGTACCTGGTTTGTTTTTGCAGGAACCTGACATCAATTGGGCCTTCACCGCGTTGTCGAGACCACGGAAGCCACTGGATTTGTCGATCTTGACGTCGGAGACGGAGCCATCGGCACCAATCAGGACTGACAGGACGACGGTACCGGTTTCTTCATTACGCAAGGAGGCTCGCGGATATTCCGGTTTGCAACCACCGACGTTGAAGTCGATCACACCAGGCACAATCGATGGGCCTGTTGCTTTGGTGTCTGCGACCGGTGAGGGTGCTGCCACGGCTTTGGGGATCACATTCGATTCTGGCCTGACTTCAGATTTGACGCTGATGGTCGGGGATTGTTGTACGGG
>JACQDX010000026.1 GCA_016200895.1 Burkholderiales bacterium | reverse complement strand
ATTTGTTTGCATAAATTGATGTTTTTATCTGGTCTCGATTTGAACGTCGAGGCGCAGAATTGGAGCTTTTTGCGGATATCCGCCGAAGGCTCCTATGCATCAGGGCAAACTCGTTTTCTCGCAGGTCATGACGTATTTGCCACTGACCACCTTTCGACGGTGCGTCGCCACCCACAGGGGCGAGCACAAGGTCAAGGATTTTTCCTGTCTGGATCAATTCTTCGCCATGGCCTTTGCGCAGTTGACCTATCGGGAGTCGTTGCGCGATATCGAAGTCAATCTGCGCGCCCAAGCCCATCGGCTGTATCACATGGGATTTCGTTGTGCGACGATTTCCCGCAATACGCTGGCCAATGCAAATGCCACGCGGCCCTGGCAAATCTCTTTCCGGTCCGCCAAGGCGGCCATCAAATTGCATACCTTGCTGGACCTGCGCGGCTCTATTCCCAGCTTCATTCACATCACCGACGGCAAGACCCACGAGGTCAATATTCTCGACGATCTGCACATCGAACAAGGAGCGTATTACCTGATGGACCGCGGCTACCTGGATTTCGCCCGGCTGTACAGCTTGCATGCGTCGGGTGCCTTCTTTGTCACCAGAGCAAAAAGCAATACCAAGTTCAAGCGTCGGTACTCGCATCCGGTCGATCGAACGGCGAGCAACGTTATCTGCGATCAAACGGGTGTGCTCCCGCTTTTCTACGCAAGCAAGGACTACCCGGCGACTTTGCGTCGCGTCGTCGTCAAGGACGACGCTGGGGATCGCATCATTTTTTTGACCAACAATTTCGCTCTCAAACCAGAAATGATTGCGGCACTTTACAAGCAGCGCTGGCAGGTCGAATTGTTCTTCAAGTGGATCAAGCAACATTTGCGTATCAAAACCTTTCTGGGAACCAGCGAGAATGCCGTAAAGACGCAAATATGGATCGCGGTCTGTACTTACGTACTCATCGCTATCGTCAAAAAACGTCTACATTTGCCTCACAGTCTTTACGAAATTCTGCAAATCCTGAGTCTCACCATGTTTGAAACAACGCCAATAAATCAACTACTTACGCCGTCATCGGGAAAACTCAATGACGGAAATCAACCAAAACAGATGTCTCTACTATGAGAAACGTTGGGACACTAGTGATGCAGAGTCAAATTCCATGCATGCCCGTCAGTTGTCAGCCGTTTCAGGAACTGGTGGGAATTCCTTTCGCTTCCGGTATCATCCTGTCGCTCAGCAAGTTTTTCAGTTCTGCCATCATTATTTGCTGCGCATCGATCCTGGCCTTTGCACCAGCCAACTCCAATTCCACTTCATGCATTTGCTCACTGCATTCGCTGTCCCTCATCGAAAATTCCATCAAACGGGCTTTTAACTCTGCAATTAAATCGTCTTTTTGGGTCAACTGCGGCTCTAACAATTTGGCGCGCTGTTCTACTACGCGTAATGCATCTAACTGGCTGTTTAGCTTGCGATAATTCGTTTGCTCTTCGTAGATCGTTTTTTTTGCTTGTGCTATTTCTGCCACCCAGCGAGCACCATCCTGGTTGAGCCGCGTTATTTCATTCTGTTTATTGATCAGACTTTGTTGTAGCTGGCGTAGTTCTGCTTGCAGTTGCTGAACTTGCTGCTCCTGGCATCGGATGTCCTGTTCACGTTGTTCTTTTACGGACGTACGATAGTGTTCAAGCGCATCCCGGGAATGTTGATGTTTTTCTTCCAGCGACCGGCGGTGAGCATCATTTTCTGCCAAGCGCTCCCTTAGATCGACGACTTGCTGCGCCAGGGTATGGTGCGCCATGGACTCATTTTGCAGAGCCTCTTTTGTTTCTTCATGCGATGCTATTTCCTGCTTGATGGCAGCTATTGTCAGATCAAGCTTTTCCTTTGTCTGCACATTTTTTGCTGTGAGCTCTTCAATTTCTGCTGCATGTAAACGGTCTTTTTCGTTACATTGCGTTGCCATTTCAACGATACGACTGTTTGCTTCCGCTTCGAGTTGTGCGGCTAGTTGCACAACCAGGTTTTGCAGCGCTTCACTAATGGAGGTTTTACCATCTGAGCGGCCATCACCCTCCTCTTCCAGCTCTTTAAGGTATTTGTGTATGGTGGTCTTGGAACCGGTATTGCCCAGGGCAACTCTTACCGCATCCACTGACGGATGGCGTCCCTGCGCTATCAAGGTATTGCGCGCTTTTTCGACTTCAGACTTATACAGACCGGTTCTGGCCATGATTTACCTTTTTAAATATCATAATGTATTACGTACCATGTAATTACATACTATTTAATAAGTAATTTCAAGGAAATATATCTATTTATATCACACAGGATAAAATAGTATTATCCTGTGTTAATACCAATAACTGTTAAAATAGTCTCCATATTCGGTGCGGAACCAGATTAGGCAATGATAAAAACAAGGTCAGCAGCCTCATGAGAAAAATCGATCATTACCTGCATGTCGGCACGCGTGACAATACCCGTATCGCTTATCAAGCTGCAGTCCGGCACTATGAAATCGAATGGGGCGGATTCTTGCCCGCGACCAGTGAAAACATCGCTCAATACCTGGTCGATCATGCTGAATCACTAGCGATGAATACGCTACGCCAGCGCCTTGCTGCATTGGCGCAATGGCATGTGGAGCAAGGCTTCTCAGATCCCACCAAAGCACCGCTCATCAAAAAAATACTTCGGGGTATACTGCGAGAACATCCCGCCCAGGAAAAACGGGCCAAGCCATTTCAACTTGAGCAACTTACATTGGTTGATCGCTGGCTGGAAAAAACAATAGCCTCCACAAATGCATCTGGCGACCGTGCCGCAGAATTAAGGCACACCAGAAACCGTGCATTGTTGCTACTTGGTTTTTGGAGGGGCTTTCGCGGCGATGAACTGACACGGCTACAGATTGAATACATAGAAGTCATTCCAGGCCAAGGCATGAGTTTTTTCTTGCCCTATACAAAAAGTGACCGCCAAAATAAAGGAACGACTTTTAAAGCTCCGGCACTAAAGCAATTTTGCCCGGTTGCTGCTTACACCGCCTGGAAGGAATTGACCGGACTTGTATCCGGGCCGGTATTCAGGTCGGTAAATCGCTGGGGGCAAATTGGGGATGAAGGGCTACATATGGACAGCCTGATACCTCTGCTCCGCACAATTTTCCGGGATGCTGGTGTGATCAACGCCGATGAATACTCAGCACATTCACTCAGACGTGGATTTGCGAACTGGGCAACCGGCAATGGCTGGGATTTAAAAACGCTGATGGAGTATGTAGGCTGGAAAAGTGTGCAAAGTGCGATGCGCTATGTAGATGCTGTTGATCCTTTCTCGCAACATCGGATTGAATCAAGTCTAGCGCTATCACAGGGCACAACCAGAACAATTACACGCTAATTACTCACGTCAATCCCACACACTCATTTGTGCCTTCAGATGAGCTTGACCAAAACCCGGCTAATCTGCGGTTCCAGTTCGTTCAATGACAGCGATGAGGAAAATAATTAAAAATCTCATGGCGTGCAAAAATTACAAATTTTCGTATTCAGCGATCATAAAAAGCGTGGTAATTTGAAATTTGCAATAGAATCAATATCTCTGCATCTTAACCAATTGAGTATATTTAATGCTATGAATACACCCCCATTCTTCGCAGTACAAAAACAAACACTTAATGGCGTAAGTACGATACTTGCCGTTGAATATACTCTTGACCCTGCAGACCTTGATCCCACGACTGATCTGCATTTATATGTAGACACACTGACCGTGCCTGGTCAAACCTTTAGCCTCCCTGGTAAAAATATTGTTATTACAGCGCGCCAAATCAATTGCGCATCAGGCGCCGCATTTGATAGCAGCGGCAAAAGTTATGATCAGCCTGTCGTGCCGATTAATCCCTCCAAGGCTGCCAGTGGCAGTGCGTCTGACAAAGGTGGTGTCGATGGTGCCAGTGGTGGCGTCGCATCTGATGCAGTTGCAAGTAAAGGTGACAGTGCAGGCAATATCACCATTATTGCTGCAGGCATCATCGGCCAATTGAGCCTGAGTGCCAAAGGCGGCAATGGCCAACAGGGGCAAAATGGCCAGGCTGGTGGTGATGGTTTGACGGGCGACAATGGCAACGACGCCATCATTAACCGCGTGCAACATGATCCACAGCATCCTGATGGCTGGTCGGTCACGCAAGCCACCGCTGGCGGCGATGGCGGCCGTGCTGGTAACGGTGGCAATGCTGGTGCCAGTGGGAATGGTGGCGATGGCGGCCTTGTGACTGTGCACACTATGACTACACTGGCGACTGGTCAAGTAACTGTCGACAATACAGGCGGCAATCCAGGTGCGGCGAGTAATCCCGGTAAATGTGGTGGCTTTGGTGTTGCGGGCATCGGTGGTCGCATTGCCGTTGAGCATGAACAAGGTGGGCACTTCAATACAAAAGTGTGGGAATTGAGTGGTGACCGTGAAGGCGGTGCGCAGGATGGCACCGCTGGCACAGATGGCAAGACAGCAACGCCTGCTGTAAAGGGCAAGGATGCCGCGACTGACCTCAGTCAACAACCCATTATCACTAAATTGTTAACACCAGATTTGACTACCGTGAACCTGGTACAGTTAACCCTTGATTACGCCGAAGTTGCCTATCTTGGTAACAACCTGGCCCAGGCACTGAATTATTATCAGTGGCTGGAGCAACTGACCAGCGGTGATAGTGGTGATGCTGGCTTGAATACCGAGTTGGCCGGATTGAATCAACGTTGCAAGATCTTGCAAAAACAAATCGGCCAAGGGCTGGATTATTTTAGTAACCCCATCAATTACGTACCGATAGTAACGCTGGATTTATATACGCAAATGCTGGATGGCATGTTGAGTACAGGTGGTCAAGTAGAAAGTACCTATAACCAGTACACCGCTTATCTGAACGGCCAAAGTCATGAATTTGATGGCATGAACGACGCCATTGCCAATGCACAGACCGCCATCACTAACTATGTACAGGCACAAAAGGACTATTACACGAAAATCAATGCTACTGGTGCCACCATCATACAATTGACCAATGCTCTGGTGGCACAGCACAATGTCTTGACCGCCGCTGATGAGAGCTTCAAAAAAGCAGTAGAAGCCAAAGGACAATCCTGCTCCTTCGCCAGCTTTTTAGCACTTCTTAAAACCATCCTCACTGTCGGTGTCGATGTCTACTCTGCCTTTAGCGACCCTACCGCACGCACCGTCAGCACCGCAGTCAAAGATTTTGCTGACATCGGCATCGGTATTGAAAATGGCAATCTGGTGACCAATCCTGTGCCAAGCAAGGCTGATCCGGCCAGTATCAGCAAGATATGGGAGCAAATCAGTACGGGTGGCAGTGACGTGGATGATTCCAGCAAGCTGATTGCAGAGCAAAATGATTTTGATAAAAGCTTGCAACCCTATCTGGATATGCCTGAGGCGCAGAACTATAAAAAACAGGTACATGACTATATAGGTATAGCACAAAGCCGCAACAGCAAATTACTTGAATACACCAACGACTGCATTCAATACATCGCCCTTACTGGCTTGATTAACCAAAAACAAGCAGAAGTGAACCGGATCAAAGCCCAGATAGCCAAAGAAAACGTGCCGGGACTGATTAGTTACCGCAATTTTCTGTTCACTCAATATCAGGACTACAAAAGGCTGTGCCTGAAATACCTTTATCAGGAAAATCGCGCCTATGATTATTGGAGCCAGCAGGATAATCCTTTCACGATCAGCGATAACTCATTTGTTGGGCTGGGTATTTTTCATAATAATCTCAAGGCACAGATTATCAACAGCATCAATAATTACAGCCAGCCTAGTCAGCCATTGACCAATATTGAAATCCTGCTGGATCCAGCAACCCGGCCCGAACAGTTCGCCAGCTTCCAGCAAAATGGCTTGTTCAATTTTCAAATTACCCTGGATGAAAGCAGCTTCCTTGGCTGGTCTAATGTATTGCTCACGAATTTCAAAATTTACATTCAAGGTGCCACAGCGCCAGCGGGTGGAAATGTGTATGTACAATTTCTGCACCAGGGACGTGCGGTCTTGATAGACCAGCATGGCGCTGCCACCAACTACACGCATAATCAGGTACTGAGTGTTTATGAATACACTCTGCAAAACGGGCAGCCGGTTACCATCGCTGGCGGCTCACTGGGTGGTGACGGCACAGGTGGCAACCAAAAACGCATTGCCTTGAGCCCTTACGCAAGCTTTGGTATTACGCTGCCAGCGAAATTCAATCCTGGTGTCGACTTCTCCAAAGCTACTGGCATAGAAATACATTTTTCAGGCTATGCGGTTCCGCGTTTAAACATGAAGCTGCATGGCTGATCATGCGGCTGAATGGACGGTTACCCTGACAGTGACCGACCGGCCGCATTACCTACGTCAAACACTGGAACATTTGCGACAAGTACGTGGTATAGAGCAATGGCATTTGTTCATTGGCCTGGAGCCAGGTTGTGCCGAATGCGCCCAACTGTGCGAAGCCATAGACTTCATGCCTCGCACGATTTTACGTAATCCGCAACAGCTTGGCATCAGAGGCAACCCTTTCCATACCATGCAGAGTGCATTTGACCAGGGTAGCCAGGTCAATATCTATCTCGAAGATGATATTGTGCTGTCGCCTGATGTGGCTGAGCTGGCGTTGTGGTACCGACAAACCATAGAGACAGATCAATTGTTTGATGTGCGTATCATGCTGCTCAATCTGTTTGTGACCAGCATACGCACCGAGCCAGCTGCAGACCTGGGTATCAGCCAGTTCTTTTCGCCATGGGGCATGGTCATCAACGCCTTTCAGTGGAAACATTTCATCGCCCCTGCCTGGTGGAATGATGAGCACCGTTATCCGCATCAATATGACTGGACCTTAAGTCTGTCCGAAGTGATGAATCTCCAGGACAGGCTGTTTGTGCTGGCGCCATTAGTTAGCCGCAGTACCAATATCGGACGCGAAGGAGGACTTCACAGTCATCCTGAACGGTTTGATTTATTGATGAACGGCCTGCAGCACCACCAAAGTGAGCAAAAAATCGACTATACGATTAATAACCGGGCGCAGATACATTGGCGGCGACTGGATTATGCGCTGATGACTGCATACGACGAATAAACTGACATTACGATCAATACACGTATGATTGCTAACAACCAGACATTGCCGACTTCTCGCCGACAGATATGACAGATATAAGCAATCAGATCCTAAGAGCGGTATCTTTGCCGCTCTTTAACATGGCAATGATTTTTATCATCGGGCTGTTACTGGTCGCCATGGCTGCCACTTATTGGCAGATACTCAGGCAAAGAAAAAATCCAGACAAGTACAGGACTGCGGAAGTTTTTGCGTCACTACGGGCTGTCGGCATATCAACACGAAAAAGGCTTGTGCTCACCATGCGTGAACAGCCTATGTATGGGCAATTGGTAAAAGCATTTCCTGCGCATGTGGTACTTGCACAAGTGTCGTTCAGTGCTTTGCTTGACACGAATGATCAGTCGGTCAGGAACAGGTATTGCAGGAAATATGCAGATTTCGTTATCTGCACAAAGGCATTTGGAGCAATTGCCATCATCGAATATGACGACTCCAGCCACAAAGGCCGGGGAAAGGAAGATGCAGCGCGGGATGCATTTTTGATAGCCGCAGGATACCCTGTTTTTAGATATACCACTATTCCTGATCTGCAAAAATTGAGGCAGGATATTACGCCTGAAACACTGAAATTTGCTGGAATGACGCCGCAAGTATCAACGGCAGAACCAATATAAGAGATGCAGGTAAGTGCTTGGTATGCCTTCACTTATCCAATCTTCATCCTGTCCGTAGTTGTGGGCTTGTCCTGCCCGCAACACAAGCAGCGATCCCGGCGCGCAAGAGATCGACTTGAAGTCAACCATCTTGGTGCATCTTCCCCGACTGACGCGTATCAAGGTATGGAACTCGTACCTATGGGTTATCCGGATCTCTTCCTTGCCCCTTTGCATCAGGTCAGCCACAGAAAAGATTTCCAGGTCTAGCTGGTAGCTTCTTGTAATCAGCGTTGAGCCGCTCTTCAGGATTGAGCACCGGACTGTAGCTGGGCAAATAGAATAACTCGATCTTGGCTTTGTGCTCCCCCGACCCAAGCCTTGACTGGCTTGCTATGATGAACCCGCAAGTTGTCGAGAATCAGGAACACTTTCTTGCCTGCATTGTGGATCAGGGCCCGCAGAAATTCGATCAGTTGATCCGACTTGAACGATTCATCAATGATCATCCAGCGCGTCTTGCCCTAGTTGGTGACGGTGGCAATCATTGATAATTTCTGACGCATACCGCCTACCGCAAAGGTCACTGGTGTTTTGCCTGCCGGTGCGTAGTTGCGACCACGCGCACCGGTATTGACGACCGCCGTTTCATCACCCCAGTGGATCTCGGCATCCTCAACCTTGGCGCGTCTTTCAATCTCGGGGTATTGCTTGTCTAACCATTCCTGTACCGCATCCGGGCGTTGCTCATACGCTTTCTTGATCGGCTTTTGGGGCGTGAATCCCCAACGCTTGAGGTAGTTGCCAACACCACGCACGCACTGACAAGGTGACGCCGCATTCACGTTCAATGAACTGCATGACCGCAGCACGATTCCACAGCGCAAATTCCATCTTGAGTTGTTCGGGCCGATTGTCACAGACGGGTTGCCTTAGTGCACTCTCTTGCGCTTCGCTCAACATGCGACCACTGCCTTGTTTCTTGCCGCGCACTGCTGGCTTGAGCCCCTCCGCGCCCGCTGTCAAATACGCACTGGTCGCAGCGTTCACGGCAGACCAACTCAAGCCACTATGGTATACAATTCCATTACCGGCATCCCCTTGCGGT
The DNA here is from genome assembly GCA_016200895.1 of Burkholderiales bacterium. Lineage (GTDB taxonomy): Bacteria > Pseudomonadota > Gammaproteobacteria > Burkholderiales > Burkholderiaceae_D > Undibacterium. The sequence continues at coordinate 9,385 of JACQDX010000026.1, read as the reverse complement.
GCAGCCGAATAACTTGTTTTCTTCTCTCGTGCAGTACTTCTCGCGACTGCTTACGGGCGTCTTCTTTTTCCATGTCTATCTGACCCTCTCCGCACCTTACAGTTCATGGATAATTCGTGCCGAGTCTATAGTCACCCCTGCAACAGTCCTTTGCCCGCTCATTGAGCTGGCGTCTTCCAGTACTGGTCTATCCATTGCTGATGTGTGGGCATCGCGGCAACAGCATGCAAGAGCGTCGTACGCATGCCCTCGACGTATCCGACCAACTTGTCCTCGGGCATGTCATCGACGATGGGGTGGTAGCCTTGCGGCACGATGCGCTGGCCGAGCATTACCTGGGCCCAGCTCGGTAGCGCGAAGAAATCTTCGCCGTTGCGGAAGTAGCGGCCATCGTGGCGGAATAGCTCTATAGCCTCGCGCAAGCTGTCCGGGATTTCCATTGTGCGGCAGTAGTTCCAGAATGGCGTGTCGTCGCGTTCTGTCGCGTGGTAGTGCAAGACCAGGAAATCGCGGATACGTTCGTATTCGGTCACGGATTCACGGTTGTATCGTTCGACCAGCTGCGGATTGAAATCGTTCTTGGGGAACAGGCTCAGCAAGCGAGTGATGCCGGACTGGGCCAGGTAGATGCTGGTCGACTCCAGTGGCTCGAGAAAGCCACTAGCCAGTCCCAATGCCACTACATTCTTGTTCCAGAGCTTCTTGCGCATGCCGGTTGTAAAGCGCAACTGGCGCGGGTCAGCCAGCGCTTTGCCATCCAGGTTGGCCAGCAGGGTCGCGGCAGCTTCGTCATCGCTGATATACTTACTTGAATATACGTAGCCATTACCAACCCGGTGCTGCAGTGGAATGCGCCACTGCCAGCCTGCTGCACGTGCGGTGGCACGCGTGTAGGGAGTAATCGGATCGACACTTTCGCTCGGCACTGCCAGTGCGCTGTCACAGGGCAAGCAATGCGTCCAGTCAATGTAGCCAGTCTTTAGTGTTTGCTCGATCAGCAGCGCGCGAAAACCGGAGCAATCGATAAACAATTCGCCGCCGACGACTTGGCCACTTTCCATCGTCACAGACTCGATAAAACCATCGTTGGCGCGCTGCTTCACGCCGACGATTTTTCCTTCGATGCGCTGTACGCCACGGCTTTCTGCCAGTTCACGCAAATAGCGTGCATACAGAGTGGCATCGAAATGATAGGCATAGGCGATGTCAGCCAGCGGCGAATCGGATGGAGCATTCTGGTCGCCGGGCGCGAACTTACCGCGTGGTGCCATTACTGTCTGTGGCGAGTAGTCGCCGATTGGCGCAGCGCGGCCAGACAGAAACAGCTTGAGCCAGAACTGGTGAAACGGTAACGGCCCCAGTGAGCGGCCAATTGCACCAAAACCATGAATATAACTGTCGCCGATGCGCCCCCAGTCGTTAAATTGAATACCGAGCTTGACGGTGCCATGGGTGCGCTTGACGAACTCGGCTTCGTCTATGCCTAGCCATTGTCCGTTGAATAGCCTGATGTGCGGAACGCTGGCCTCACCTACACCGACGATGCCTAGCTCTTCGGACTCGATCAGGCGTATCGTAGCGCCCTTGCCCAGATAGGTGGCCAGGGCTGTGGCAGCCATCCAGCCCGCGCTGCCGCCACCGACGATAGTGATATTGCTAATGCGCTCGTTCGTGGTCATTGCGTCTCCCAAAAAAACGGCAGTGACCTCTAGGTCGGCCACTGCCTTAAAGACTCACTGGCCTTGCGGCGCGGGGAGTTTGCGGGTTGAAACTTGTAGATAAGGACTTGTAGACTAGAACTTATAATTCAAACCTACGTAGATAACACGGCCAGCATAGCTGTTTGAGTAGAAGCGGTCCTTGGTGTCGTTGCCGAGGTGAGAACTCGACTCTGCCTGAGTCAGATTCAGTACTGAGGCGGTCAGGCTAAGCTGCGCGTTAAAGTTATATGCAGCGTTCAGGTCCAGCTGTGTGTAGGGGTCCTGATAGACATTCAAGCCATTGACCAGGCCGCCAACTACTTCGCCACGACGGTTGTACGAAGCACGCACCAGGTATTTGTCGTTGCTGTAAAACACGGTGAGGTTGGTCTGATTCCTGGCGCTGCCAACCAATGGTGACTTGCCAATTTCCTTGCCGTCGGCGAGGGTGATCGCAGCCTGGTTGGTATTGTTGTAGGTGTAATTGAACTGGAAGCCAAGGCCAGAACTGAGTGTATGCTGCGCATACAATTCAATACCTTGAGAGACGGCATCGCGACCACCAGCGCTGGTTGAGTAGTTTTGCACAGTCACAGTGTTACCGCCGACAACCATGGGCATACTTAACACGACCGGCACAGCGAAGTTGCTGACGTTCTTGCGGAACACTCCGGCGCCCAGCACAGAGCCACGATGGAAGTACCATTCCAGGCCCAGGTCGAACTGGGTAGCCTTGTACGGTTCCAACGCTTTATTACTGCCCTGCCCGAACCAGCCCTGCTGATCAGCACCACCGATCAGCCGACGGTCATTGACATATTCCTGGCTATAGTAATTCAAGCTGCCAGGAGAAGCGATGTCACCATAGCCTGGCCGCGCCACTACCTTGGAAGCTGCAGCGCGCAACACCAGCTTGTCACTGAGATCATAGGCCAGATTAAAGCTTGGCAGTACGTCGGTGTAGTTGCGATCAAGCGAGCTGACCACGAACGAGGATTTACGTCCTGTGCTTTCCGGCAGCGTGGTGTAGCCGCTCACGCATCCAGAACCGGCCGGAGCGCCGGTGGCAGGCAAGCCGCCCGCAAGGCATGGGGCGGGTGTGCCGTTGGCACCATTGAAGAAATAATCGTTGTAGTAATCTACCTGGTCGGTCGAATCTGCATGCTGCTTGGTCTGTACCAGTCGCAGACCGACATTCCCACGCAGGCGATCGGTTTTGATGTTGGCCTGCAGATAAGCCGCTGTAATCTTTTCACTGACGTTATAGACGAAGTTGTCTTCGTTACGCGTCCGCATCTCACCGTAAGTCTGATTCAGGTGAGTGATATAGGCTGGGAAATTGATCGCCGGGAATGCACTGGCGTTGAAGCCGCCTACGATATTGTCCAGCGATGTCGGGTACAGGAAACCGGGCTGGAACCTGGAGGCGCTGGAGTCGCAGCCTGCCTGGTAGCGGTTGTCGTAGTTACTACCATCGGAGCCCTTGCAGGCCCAGTAGTTGTTGCCAGTGCTGCGGTGGGTGCCGCCGTCACGATACTTGACACCGAACTGCAAGGAATCGAGCCAGTTGCCGTCGGTATGCCAGGTAAAGTCGGCCTGAGCGTACTTTTGCTCGGTACTGTTCTTGGTCCACGACGACGAGGTTGAACCCAGGTCGATTTCGCCTATACCTTTTTGCAGGTTCGCCATCAGTTGAGGCGAGAAGATCATGGTAGGAGTCCCGACGGTGCTCCAGGAACTGGCATAGTTACCCAGTGTCCAGCTGTTGTCGGCGTTTTGCATACGCGGTTTGATTGGCATGGTGAATTGCATCTCAGGACCACCGCTGGCCCAGGTACGACCGCCCTTGAAAGTAGCATCGACTGATGTGCCGCGCCACTCAGCTTCGAAATCGGCAGTCTGAGATAACGAGCGTTCGCGGTTGTAGCTGCCGGTTATCTGCGGTGTTGGTATGGTGCAGTCGTCGGGGCCGAAACCGCCGGTGTTCTTGAAGCCGCCCGCTGCCGCTGCATCTCCGCTGCAATAATAGGTCTTGCCAGGACGAGCGCTGTATTGTGCGCCAGTGACGATAGTGCCGCTACGATCAAAGGTCAAGCCGTCAAGCATGCGGCCACCGGGCCAGTTACCATCACCATCGTAGCGTGCCAGATTCCATTCAGGTATCTTCAGTGTATTGGTCTGCGAATTCTGCGACAGATCAAAACGGAAATAGTTAGCCGTCAAATTCAGGTTGCGCACCGGTTTGAATTGCAGCGTCAATTGCCCGCCCTTGCGTTCACGCTCTTCAGTCTTGACATCAAGATTGACCGAGGTAGGCATCATGAAATTGGTATAGTACTTGCCACTCTGGTCGTAGAAACCAGACTGCCCCCACCATTTAGAGTTCAGGCCAGATGGTGCACCATTAACATCGACTGCGGGGTGGGTCTTGTAGTTATCTGCATACCATTGCCAGTTCTCTGTACTGGCACCCATGGTGCGCGTGGTGCGCTTTTGCTGGGTATAACCAACCAGCACGCCCAGGCGATTATCTTCATCATGCCACGCATACTGACCAGAGAACTGACCATCGACTTTCTTGCTGGTATCGGCCCAGGTCCCTTCGGCTGAGACAAAGCCACTGTTGGACTTAACCTCGAGCGGACTGCGCGTGCGCAGGATTACCGTGCCACCTATGCCGCCTTCGTCAAGGCGTGCTTCCGGTGTCTTGTACAACTCGGCACTTGAGAGCATATTCGACGGCATCAGCATGTAGTTGAATGAGCGTGTAGGGTCACCATTGGATTCTGCGGTGGCGATATAATTGCCGTTCAACTGTGTCAGTGTCAATTCAGACGACAAGCCACGAACGCTGACATTTTTACCCTCACCACCGCTACGGTTAACGATCACGCCCGGCACGCGCTGCAATGCGTCAGCCACGTTTTTATCAGGGAATTTACCTACATCTTCAGCGGTGACTACTTCAACAATGGCGTTGGCAGAGCGTTTTTGATCAAGGCTTTTCTCGATAGCATAACGATAGCCGGTCACGACTACCGATGCCGGCTGTTTCGCTTCGGCCGGAGTCTCAGCCGACTTCTCGGTAGCTTTCTCTGCCGGTTTTTCAGCAGATGCAGTTTGCGCATGAGCAGTGGAAAGGGCCAGCAGAGCGGCACCCACCGCCATGGCAATGGGTGTTGCGCGGTACCGGCGCTGGTGTGAAGCGAGATGTGTTCTGAAGCTCATGTATGTCTCCTGGTTGTGCCCAACGACGGGCTTTTTTATATGGCGCTGGCAGGGTTCTCTTCATTCGTGGAGCAGGCGGTTACCTTCCGCATCCGCTCGCTTCCCCAGGGTGCGCACAGCGCAAACTGGTGAGAGTTCCGACGATTTACTAAACGACACAAAACTATCTGCATGTCGTTGGGCATCGCATTACACCCAGAGATGTTTATACAAAAGAAAACTCAGCGCTCAAACAAAATTTCAAAATTAGGATGAAGTTTAGTTTGATTAGTAAACACTGGTCGGGAGATAGGTGTGGCGATTCCGCCACATTTACCAGTTGCAGAAAGACCGATTCCTTCAGCTCAACCTTCAGCGCATTGGCAGGCATCAAGCAGATACACGCGATGCGTAAAATTGGGAAAAGAAATGGGCAGGCAATAGTGTCACAAGTGTTTTACTTGCACGACCTGCTTAAGACAGGCGGATTTGGGCATGGCAGGAACACGAAATTCGTACTCCAAACAAGTTTGCACTACACCGCCAAAGATGTCTGCGAGTAAGTCCCCTATCGAAAGAGCTGCTCTTTTGTTTAGTGAACTTTATAAACAAGCACGTATTTTCTTGATTCATTTGAAGTAAATAATTCGACGCGATATAAATATCATTAAGAAAAAAACTTGATGCGAACACGAAAACGGTAAAAAAAACAAAGCCTTTGCGTTTATTAAACCATGGCACAGAGACGATGAAGATGCAGCAACACAATCTCGCCCACTTCTTGTCAATGTGCGCAAGTACACCCGGTCCCCTCACATTTATTTGAGTATCATTCATTGATGTTATTTTAATATCGATGTGCCTAGTGTGCCTAGTATTTCAACCAGCCAGCACCCCTACCCTGGCTTTCATTTCAGCTTGATTGGAGTCCCACAATGTCCTACCAGGTTTTGGCAGTTCTGACACTTTGCAGCAGCATTTTCTGTGCAAACTCATTTGCGGGGCAGGTAGAAAAGCAAACTGAAAAACCCGTCGAGTTAGCAATTATTCCCAAGCCCGTTAATCAACAATTGGGGCAAGGCCGTTTTAACTTGTCTGGTAAAACCCGGCTGTTCGTGAATGATGCGGCAGCATTGTCGAATGCGGGCCTATTGAATGACAGACTGGAGCAGACGCTGGGGTTCAGGCTGGCAGTGCTACAAAGACTGCCTGGCATGAGCGATGGCAACTATCTGCTGTTAAAGACTGAGTCAGATGCGCCGAACAAGGTAGATCATAAGCAAAATCAGGATGAATCATATGCACTGAATATCAATCCACATTCCATAGAGCTGAAAGGTACAGCAGCCGGCCAATTCTATGGCATGCAAACCTTGCTGCAGATGATGCCAGCCAAGACAAGCCCTGTCGCCCATTTGCGCACCGTCAGCATTGCGGATACCCCCCGCTTCTCCTGGCGTGGCATGCATCTGGATGTGGGGCGACATATGGTGTCGGTAGAGTTTATCAAGAAATTCCTCGACCAGATGGCTTTCTACAAGATGAATACCTTCCACTGGCATCTGACGGAAGACCAGGGATGGCGCATAGAAATAAAAGCATATCCCAAACTGACTGAAGTTGGTGCCTGGCGCAAGGAAACCACGCTAGCGCGACATGTAGAACCTTACATTGGTGATGGCAAACCATACGGCGGCTTTTATACCCAGGAGCAGATAAAGGAAGTCGTTGCCTATGCTTCGGCCCGCCATATCACGGTGGTGCCAGAAATAGAATTGCCAGGCCATGCGCAGGCAGCCTTGGCGGCTTACCCTGAGCTGGCCTGTACACCGGGGCCATTTGAGGTGGCGACCAATTGGGGGATATTTGAAGATATCTTTTGCCCAAGCGAAGCCACCTTCCATTTCCTTGAAAACGTGCTGACCGAGGTCATGGCTTTGTTTCCAGGCCAATACCTGCATATCGGTGGTGATGAAGTACCCAAGGCGCGCTGGAAGAAAAGTGCTCTCGCACAGGAAGTCATGCGTAGGGAAGGACTGAAGAATGAAGAAGAATTGCAAAGCTGGTTTATACGCCGCATAGAAAAATTCATCAACAGCAAAGGCAAGCGCCTGATAGGCTGGGATGAAATTCTGGAAGGCGGTTTGGCGCCAGGTGCCACCGTTATGTCCTGGCGTGGTGAGGACGGCGGCATCGCAGCGGCCAGGCAAGGGCATGATGTCATCATGAGTCCGACCAGTCATTGTTATTTCGATGCTGGCCAGGGGCCGAAAGAACAAGAGTCATGGGAACTGGGAGGTGAACTAACCATAGAAAAAGTGTATGGCTACAATCCCGTACCTGCCCTGCTCAATAGCGAAGTGCAGCACCATATCAAGGGCGTGCAAGCAAATATCTGGACTGAATACCTGAGCAAGCCAGAGATGATTGAATACATGGTCTATCCCCGTCTGCTGGCGATGGCAGAAGTGGCATGGACTGCACAACAAGGGAAAGACTACGCCAGCTTTGAAAAAAGGCTGGAGGCCCACTATCCCAGGTTGCAGAAAGCCAGGCTGGCCTATCGCATACCCCGCCCAACTGGCCTGCCAGCACAAGTCCATGCGACAGATAAAACGCATACCCTGACCCTGCACTCGCCTGTGGCGAGCAGCAAGATGTATTACACCGTCGATGGCACTGTGCCTGACACCAGCTCGGCCCGGTATATTCACCCGCTGGTGCTTGCTGTCAAGCCAGGCCAGGATAGTCTCGTGCAAGTACTGACGGTCAGCCCCGAGGGCAGACATAGCGCCATACAACGCAGTGTCATTAGCAACACAGGCGCAGTGCAGAAATAAGCTGACATGCCCCGGTCATGACCAACACTCGCCATTTTTCACGTGGCGGACATTGGTCGTGACAGGATCAGCCTGCCTCCCCCTTATTCCTTTCATCATCGGATTTCTATATGACCACGTCCCGGTATTCCTTAAGGCGTTTTTTGCACCACACATGCTTGGCCTTGCTCACTGCCTCATCCAGTCTGGCTATGCTCACGCCAGTTGAAGCAGCCAGTACTCGTGTGCAGGATTTATCCGGTACCTGGGCTTTTCGTTTGCTACCCGACGACCCTGCCGCAGCCAAATATGCCAAAGCCACACAATGGCATGCTGCCCAAGTACCTGGTCATGTCCATACCGATTTGCTGGCGCATCAGTTGATTGCCGACCCTTATGTTGGCGATGCCGAAGCTGCCTTGCAATGGATAGGCAATACTGCCTGGGAATACAAACTGGAATTTGATCTGGATGAGAAAACCCTGAAATCAAAACATCAGGACCTGGTGTTCGAGGGCCTGGATACTTTTGCCGATATCTACTTGAATGGCAAGAAAATTGCAGTAACGGACAATGCTTTCCGGCGCTGGGTCTTGCCTGCCAAACCACTGCTGAAAAAGCGCCAGAATGAATTGAAAATCATCCTGCACTCCCCCATACAAAGGCTGTTGCCACAAGTGCAGGCTATGCCCATCAAGCTGACGGGCAACTATCCATCGCCGTTTGGCGATGAGCCACGTGACGCCATGACCGGCAATTTTGCGCGCAAGCCTGGGTATCATTATGGCTGGGACTGGGCCCCGCGCTATGTTACTGCCGGTATCTGGCGTGCAGTAAAAATTGCCAGCTATGACGATATCCTGCTACAGGATTTTCATATCCAGCAAGACATGCTGAGTGCACAAAGCGCCGAGCTGCAGGCGAAAATTGATGTGCAAGCCGATAAAGATGACCAGATTGATCTGGAATTGCGCATCAGTGACCCAGATGGCAGGCAGATCATGTCCAGAAGCTTGCATGCCAGTGTCAGGAAAGGCCGCAACCAGCTCTCGTTGCCACTACAGTTAGAGAATCCACGCCGCTGGTATCCACACGGCATGGGTGAGCAAGCCTTGTACAGCTTTGAGCTCAGCCTTAAAAAAAGCAAGCAACTCATCACCGAAGTAAAAAAACGCACGGGCCTGCGCCAGGTGGAACTGCGCCGTGACAAGGATCAATGGGGGCAGGCATTTTGCTTTGTCATCAATGGTGTGCCGGTGTTTGCCAAGGGGGCCAATTTGATTCCTTTCGATATGTTCCCCAATCGCGTCAAACCTGAACAAATGCGCGCGATTTTGCAGTCCGCCAAGGATGCCAACATGAATATGCTGCGGCTGTGGGGTGGCGGCTACTATGAAAGCGATGCCTTTTACGACATGGCAGATGAACTTGGTTTGATGCTCTGGCAAGATTTCATGTTTGGCGGTGGTGTAGTTCCTGGCTATGACAAAAAATTCCGTGAGAATGTCATCGCCGAGGCCAAGGACCAGTTATTACGCTTGCGTTCTCATCCCAGCATCGTGCTCTGGTGCGGCAACAATGAAGAAGAAACAGCCTGGAAGGATTGGGGAATAGGAAAAAAACTCACTGAAGAAAATCCGATTTTTGCAGAGCATGTAT
>JACQDX010000024.1 GCA_016200895.1 Burkholderiales bacterium | reverse complement strand
ATCGATACAGTGGCAAACTTCAAAGTTGCTGGCGCTGACGTGTTCAAAACTGGCACTAACGCAACAACATTGAATTTGCTGTCTATCGCTACTGCTGATACAGCAACTCTGGCAGCAGCCATCGCAACAGCAGCAACAGCAGCTGGCGCGGCTCTGGCAGCTAACACCCAGGCTTACGTGATCACTGTAGCCGCAGGTACAGCAGCTTGTACTTATGCTTTCCAAAACATCGGTGGCACTGTAGGTACTGTTGATGCAACTGACTTTATCGTTAAAATCACTGGCGCAGGTTCCATCGTTGCCGGCGACTTCATCGCTTAATTCAGTAAGCTATGCAGGAAAATGGGTAGCATGCTACCCATGCAGCAGGGAGAGAATATCCTCCCTGTTGCGTAAAAATAAAAAACCCACCTCTGTAAAGAGGTGGGTTTTTTTATAATCACTTAGTCCCCGTCAAAAATGAGCATTCACTAATAAAGATTCATTGTTAAAGTCTGCAATTCTTGTCAACTTATTGTTAACATGGGCATCAATTAAACTTGAATCTCTTTCTGCACAGCTTGTGCAATGACAATGAAAAAATTGAGTCGCAATGATCCCTGTTCTTGTGGCAGTGGAAAAAAATATAAGCAATGCTGCATGGCTGCGGATGAAGCCACACATGCGCAAGCGGACAAACAAAAGCAGCAAGCACAAGACCAGATTGCCAGCTGGCTGGACCAAGGTATGGCCATGCATCGTAGCGGGCAAATTGATGCTGCCAGCAAGATTTATGAGCAAATCCTCCGGCTCAAGCCAAATCATGCAGACACCCTGCATTTGTACGGAGTGACTGCTCACCAGCGGGGAGATTATGTGCGGGCGGTGCAGTTTATAAAACAATCATTGCAAATTAATCCCCGGAATTTTTATGCCCTGAATAATCTGGGATCAGCATTGCGCGAATCAGCTCAGTTGGCTCAGGCGCTGGAATGTTTTCAGCAAGCCTGCACACTCAAGCCTGACTACGCTGAGGCGCATAGTAATATAGGCAATGTCTATAAAGATATGAGGCGGGAGGATGAGGCTATATCAGCCTACAAGTATGCAAGCAGCTTGAATGCGACCTTAGCTGAACCCTGGAATAATCTGGCGCTGATCTATCAAAAACGTAAGGATTTAGACCTTGCCATGCAATGTGCAGAACGCGCAGCTGCGTTGCAGCCAAATCTCGCTGAGATTCATAACACCCTGGGCAATATTTATAAGGAAGCTGGTCAGACTGTACAGGCAATAAGCAGTTATCAACGTGCCATCGCCCTGGACCCGCAACAGGGTAATGCCTTGCACTTCATTCATGTCCTCACTGGTCAGGCCAGCTCGCAGGCACCGGTGAGCTATGTCAGCAAAGTATTTGATGACTATGCCGAGCGCTTTGACCAGCATCTGCAAGAAGTGTTGGAGTATCACATCCCTGCTGTCATCGGTAAAGAACTCAGGCAATTGCGCGTTGCTGACAAAAGCGCATGGCGCATACTTGACTTGGGTTGCGGTACCGGTTTGGTAGCGAAAGAGCTTGCCTCCATGGCAGTGAGTTTGGTGGGTGTTGATCTGTCCGAAAAAATGCTGTTAAAAGCCCAGACAAGGCAGATTTATCATAGATTGATTAAGGCAGATTTGCTCAGTATGACTCAACAAGAAGCAGCTGCAAGTTATGAAGTGGTGACGGCTGCTGATGTATTTGTGTATCTGGGGCAACTTGACAAGATTGTCTCAGAAGTCAGTCGTTTGTTGATTGCAGATGGCCTGTTCACTTTTTCTGTTGAAGCTGCTGATGAGGGCGCAATTCAGGAGCAGGGCAGTATAGGCTATACGCTGCGCAGCAGTGGCCGCTATGCCCATCAATTGAGTTATCTGGATAAGTTGGCATCTGAGCATGGATTTGTGTCTTTGCAATGCTTGCCACAAACCATCAGAATGGAAAATCTGCAAGCCATTCCCGGGTATCTGCTGATCTGGCGCAAGCAAGCCTAAGAACCTGTTGATGATCTTACTGCGCGCGCAATCGGAGTCCACGCGGGGCTCATGTGCTGCTCAAAATGCTCATGTACCAGGGTACATTTCGTTTTTTGCGCTGCGCCTATGTTGCTCTGAATGTTGCCCTGACCCCGCTGATGCTCGCCCCAACCGTAAACAGGTTCTAAGGGCTTGCAAAAGGCGTTGCAAAATTAATCTGACGTTATAACTCATCTAATTGAAAGGATACGGCTTCGATGGTCTCTGGCCTGGCTCCCTGGTTAAAGGAGCTGAGGTAGTTTAATTTTGAAATGGTTTGAGGCTTAATACCAGCGGTTGTGCTGAAAAAAGCGCCATCGCTTTATCCTGCTGATACAATACTGCACTTGATTTTGACCGAAACGTCTTCATTTCATTGTCAGTAATCGTGTTATGCGTGTTGTGATCAAAATAAATACTGATTTGCGATTTAATGCCATCTAAGCCTGGCGCTTAACCCATGCCATCAATGGAAATGGGCTTTTTCTAGTTATTGGAGTTTTACTATGTTTCAAAATGCTCAAACCCTGGACAAGAACCTGCATGGCTCTTTGCGCTTTCAACCAGCTGCAGACTTTGCGTTTGCCCGTGGCCTGACAACGGCCCCTCTGGCACCGACTGAAATTCCTGAAGCAGCACAGTTTTATCCTGTTTTGTTTTCACATTCCGGCTTGCTCAATCCGATTGCAGTGTTGGGGTTGAGAGAGCGCAATGTATTCCTGAACGAAAAAAATCAATGGACTGAAGCCTATGTGCCAGTTCATGTACGCCGTTACCCATTCATCCTGGGTCGTATTGGTGATACAGATGACTACGTGTTGGCGGCTGATATGGATGCACCACAATTCAATACAACAGAAGGTGAGCTTGTCTTTACTGACAAAGCAGAATTCAATCCTAGCTTTGGCAAAGTATTGGAATTGCTGAACAGCTACGAAAAAAATTTGCGTGAAGGCCGTGTCATTCTGAATGAATTGGAAACCACGGGCGTACTGGTTGCTAAAGACCTCAACTTCCGTGAAGGTAATGAAGTGCACCTGATCGGTGGTTTCCGCATTGTTGACCGTGAAAAAGTCCTGGCACTGGACGATGCCACACTGGCACGTTGGGTGCGTAGTGGCTTGATGTCCCTGCTGGAATTGCATTGGGCATCCTTCCATCACCTGCCTAAAGTGGCACTGGCATCTTCACGTCCAGACCAGGTTCAATAATCTGTATTTGACTTGCATTAAAATGTGAATGGAAAATGGGGCCTGTGCCCCATTTTCTTTTGGATCAAACTACAAGGTGAATGCTTTGAAATTATTACACGTAGGCTGCGGCCCGCAAAACAAATCAGGCACCACGCCTTTTTTTCAATCAGATGAGTGGCAAGAAGTACGCTTTGATATTGACCCTACCGTCAATCCTGACATACAAGGTACTTTGACGGATATGAGTGCCGTTGAAACAGGCTCTATTGATGCGGTATATTCTTCGCATAATATTGAACATCTGTATCCGCATGAAGTACCAGTGGCCCTAAAAGAAATCATGCGTGTCCTTAAAGATGACGGCATCTTCGTGGTGACTTGTCCGGATATGGTCTCTGTCTGCAAACTGGTGGCAGAAGACAAATTGCTTGAACCCGCTTATATATCGCCAGCAGGGCCAATAGCCCCGATCGATATTTTGTACGGACACCGTGCAGCCATGGAAAAAGGCAATCTGTTCATGGCACATCGCTGTGGTTTTACTCAAAAAGTGCTGATGAATACCTTGGCTGGAGCCGGATTTCAAACAGTTGTAGCTGCATCTCGCCCTTCGGCGTTTGATTTATGGGCAGTCGGTAGTAAAAGTGCCAGACCTATTCCTGATGTCGAGAACTTACTGCGCGCGCAACTGAAATAAATCAAATTTGCTGATGATGCAAAAGAAAAAGATAAATGCTGCGTCCAAGGGTCTAAGCCCTGCTAAGCAAGCTCACACAAGCAGGGCAACGCAGTTGCTACAGCAGGCCCTGGCTTTGCATCAAACCGGCAAGCTGCTGGAGGCAGAGGCCATTTATCAGCAGATACTATTGATCGATGCCAAGCATTTTGACGCCTTGCAATTTCTGGGTATGATCAAGCGCAGCACAGGTGAATTGCAACAGGCACTCGATTTACTTTCTTTGGCTGCATCCATCAATCCGGCTCATGCCATCATTCATGCCTCGCTAGGCAATGTTTTGCTGGACCTGAAGTGCCATGCGGATGCCATAGCAAGCTACGACCGCTTTTTATCGGCCAAACCTGACTTTGCCGAAGTTCTCAACAACAAGGCAAATGCACTCAGTGCTCTGGGGCGTGAAGCAGAAGCCATGCTTTGTTATGAACAAGCTCTGCGTCAACAGCCAGATTTTCCCGATGCTTATTTCAACCGGGGCAATCTTTACCTGGACATGCGCCGCTATGCGCTGGCCCTGAATGACTATGAACAGGTGTTACGTGTCAATGCCACCCATTTTCAAGCCTGGAATAATCGCGGCAATGCCCTCTTGAAACTGGAAAGACTGCCGGAAGCCAGGCAAAGTTATCAGCAAGGATTAAGCATTGCTCCAGACAATGCAGAGTTGCATGCTTGTCTGGCCAATGCCTATAAAATCACTGGCCAGTTAAATGAAGCTGTTGAGCATTATGCCAAAGTGCTGCAACTGACGACCTCTGGTTTCCCCAGGCAAAATGCCGCGTTACAACTGGCAATTTTGCACTATGTCTTTGGCAACCCAGCCAATGTTGACGCCTTATTGCAGGTGGCGAAAGACATGTTAGGCAATGCACTGATCAAAGACAAAGGTTCTTTGATTTACTGTGTTTTCATGCTGAAAATACAGGCGTGGTGGCAATCCTTCAGGCAGCAGGCATCTTTACCACAAGCGCAAGGCATCTTGTATGTCATCGGTGAAAGCCATATGTTGTCAGCGCATAATCTGATCCTTGGTTATCGTGGCCAACATCTGCAATGCAACGGGCTATGGATAGAGGGATGTACTCAATGGCAAATCGGTAAATCTGAAACCAATCATTACCAGCAATTAATGACGCAATATCTGCAGGCGATACCTGTCTCTTCCAGCGTATTGATCACGATAGGCGAAATTGATTGTCGCATTGATAGTGGCATCTTGAAAGCCAGCAAGAAATCCACTGAATCTACCGGATCAACGGGATTTGCCATCGTCAGCCTGGAACATCGCGTGTACGATACTATCGCCGCATTTCTGGATTTTATTGCAACTCAGGCCCAGCAGCGTCAATTCAAGCTCATCATCAGTGGTGTGCCTGCCTATCATATGAATGTAAGTGGCCACACTGAAGGCGAGTTACAGGAATTTGGTCAATTCTTATCTTTGTTTAATACAAGTTTGAAGCAGCAAGTATTAATGAGAGGTATGGATTTCCTTGATGTGTTTGCTATGACTGATCATGGTGGAGGTAAAGCCGGTCAGCAATGGCATATTGATGATCATCATTTACGCCCAGATGGCATTCTTGAAGCATTTTCCCATTATTTAATTGCGTCATGAGATTTGCAATGGATTTTGCTGACGGTACAGGCATATTTGCATGCCTCTCAAGAACTGAATAGCGTTTATACTGTAGCAATTTCCAAAGTTCGTACTTCTATTCAATTTGCGCTATGAAAATCCTGTTTGTTCATCAAAATTTTCCAGGTCAGTTCGTGCATCTGGCACCAGCTTTGGCTGCAGATCCAGCGAATGAGGTTGTGGCACTGACCATGCAAAAAGCTGCGCCAGCGTTATGGAATGGGGTCAAGGTATTTTCATATCAGGTCACCCGCGGTACCAGTGCTGAAACCCATCCCTGGCTGGCGGATAGTGAGCCCAAAGTCATTCGTGGTGAAGCTGCCATGCGTGCAGCACTGCAATTGCGTGAGCAGGGCTTTGTACCCGACGTTATCATCGCTCATCCTGGTTGGGGTGAGAGTCTATTCTTGAAAAAAGTCTGGCCCAAGGCCAAGCTCGGTATTTACGCTGAATTCTTTTACCACGCACAAGGTGCGGATGTCGGCTTTGATCCTGAGTTTTCTTCGAATGCGATTGAGCAAGCCTGCAAGATACAACTCAAGAACATCAATAACCTATTACATATAGAAATAGCCGATGCGGCCATTTCCCCTACACACTGGCAAGCCAGTACCTTTCCTAGCGCCTTTCGCGAGCATATCAGCGTCATCCATGACGGCATCAATACCGACATGGTCGCCCCTAATCCCGAGGTTGCCTTGACTCTGGGCGGGGGCCTGAAGCTGACGCGGGATGATGAAGTCATTACTTTCGTGAACCGCAATCTGGAGCCATACCGCGGCTACCATATCTTCATGCGTGCCTTGCCGCAGATACTGGCACAGCGCCCCAATGCCCACGTCTTGATGGTAGGTGGCGACGATGTCAGTTATGGTGCCAAGTCTGAAAGTGGCAAATCTTGGAAAGAGATTTTCCTCGATGAAGTGAGTGCTCAATTGCCGGAGAGTGCGCGCCAGCGTATCCATTTCCTGGGTAATATTCCTTACCAGCACTTCATTCCCCTGTTGCAATTATCACGCGTCCATGTCTACTTGACTTACCCCTTCGTATTGTCATGGAGTTTGCTCGAAGCCATGAGTGCTGGGTGCGCCATCGTCGCCTCGAATACCCAGCCTTTGCGTGAAGCCATACGCCACAACGAGACCGGCAGGTTGGTAGATTTCTTTGATGTGGCGGCCCTAAGCCAGGAGGTCTGTGATTTGCTGGATCAGCCAGAGGAAAGACAGCGTTTAGGTGAAAACGCCCGCCGTTTTGCCTGTGAATTTTATGACTTGCAAAGAGTGTGTTTACCTGCCCAACTGGAATGGGTATATGCACTCGGAAATGAAACAAAAGTTAACATTCAAAATGATATATCTGCACAGCCGCTTGTAAACACTGTAGTAATTGAGTTAAAATAAAGTTGTAGCCAGCAAGACCATTAAGAACTCGGCGCCCCGCAACGGATATTGCGGGGCGTTTTTTTTGCTTCGGTTCTTTTTTATTCCTTATCTTTATTGTGCCCGTGCGCACAATTTTTAAACACCACCTTATAGCTCATGCCGTACCGGCGTATTCCCTGGGTAAATCACCCAATCTTGTGCATGGTTGGTGTGACGAATATCACTCTACTTCATATTAAACATGTTTTTTACTTCTGAAAAAGCATGCCAATTAAATAAAACAGGGATTTTCCAAAAATTCTTAGTCTACCTGTATATGGGGGGTATGCGTAAATTACCAATAGTTTTGCAGCCAAATTAGCGTGATTTTTTATATACAGGAGGGAGTATGTCAAATATACATGCTTCGATACACGAAACACGTTTTAAAAGCGTAAAACTTGTGTTACGCTTTCGAAAAATGTGATGTACATCACATTTAATTGAGTTGTGAACAGGGATAATGCCGCCTTGCCTTAACAATGCAGATGAATTTGTTCTCTGCAAACTTTATTCATCAAGCGGCCACCTTTTATATTGCGATGTTTTTAGCACTTAAGTGTGCAAAGAATACAAATGATCTCGAAATTAAAACTTCCACAAACTGAAATTGCACAGGTCCTGATGACCTTTAAAAGTGCCTTCAGAACCGTTGGCATCTTCAGTGCCATCATCAATCTGTTGATGTTAGCACCTTCCCTGTATATGTTACAGGTTTACGATCGTGTTTTGCAAAGCCGCAACGAAATCACCTTGTTGATGTTGACATTGCTGATGTTGGGTGCTTACGCCTTGATGAGTGCGCTTGAATACATTCGTAGTTTCGTATTGATACGTTTGGGTGCCAAGCTCGACATGCAAATGAACAAGCGCATCTACACCGCTGCGTTTGAGCAAAACCTGAAGCGTGGCGGCGGCAATGCCGGTCAGGCTTTGCAGGATTTGACACAAATTCGCCAGTTCCTCACAGGTGCCGGCTTGTTTGCTTTCTTCGATGCACCATGGTTCCCGTTCTATCTGGCCGTGATTTTCATGTTTGACACTTACCTGGGTTTGTTTGCTCTGGGCGCGGTGATCGTCATGGTGATTTTGGCGTATGCCAATGAAGTGGTCTCCAAAAAACCTTTGACTGAAGCCAATACCATGGCCATCGTTTCCAGCAATCTGGCGACCAACAACCTGCGTAATGCAGAAGTCATCGAAGCCATGGGCATGCTGCCTAACCTGATGTCCCGCTGGTTCAAATTGCATGGCCGCTTCCTGCAATTGCAGGCAGAAGCCAGCGAAAAGTCCGGCATTATCACTGCATTAAGTAAATTCGTCCGTGTTTCAGTGCAGTCTCTGGTGCTGGGTTTTGGTGCTTTGCTGGTGATTGAAGGCAAGATGTCACCAGGTATGATGATTGCGGGCTCCATCCTGTTGGGTAAGGCGACTGGTCCCATCGATCAATTGATCGGTGTCTGGAAGCAATGGAGTACAGTCAAAGGTGCCTATGGTCGTCTGAATGAATTGCTGGCTTCCAATCCTCCACGCCAGGCCGGTATGGATTTGCCTAAACCACTGGGTGCCCTGTCTGTTGAAGGTGTAACTGCAGCGCCTCCTGGTTCTACTGTTGTCGTTGTTAAAGCCCTGTCCATGGCCCTGCAGCCAGGTGATGTACTTGGCGTGATTGGCCCTTCAGGTTCGGGTAAATCCACACTGGCACGATTGCTGGTGGGCGTCTGGCCAGCTGCTGTTGGTAAGGTGCGACTCGATGGTGCTGATATCTATCAGTGGAACAAAGACCAACTCGGACCAAATATCGGTTACCTGCCACAAGACATAGAATTGTTTGGCGGCACAGTAGCAGAAAACATTGCCCGTTTTGGTGAAGTTGATTCTGAAAAAGTCATCCTGGCTGCTAAACGCGCCGGTGTGCATGAAATGATTTTGCATTTCCCGCAAGGTTACGACACCCGTTTGGGTGATGGCGGTGCCGGTTTGTCTGGTGGTCAAAAGCAGCGTATCGGTCTGGCCCGTGCCATGTATGACGATCCTTCCCTGCTGGTACTGGATGAACCAAACTCAAATCTGGATGATGTTGGTGAGCAGGCCCTGGTTGTTGCCGTTAATGATTTACGTCAACGTGGCAAAACGATCGTCCTGATTACCCACCGCACCACCATTCTGGGTGCCACCACCAAACTCTTGTTGTTACGCGATGGTGTAGCTCAGGCCTTTGGTCCGCGTGATCAGGTATTGGCTGCGCTGAATCAGGCAAATCAACAACAGGTGCAACTAGCACAACAGGCGCAACAGGCCCAGCAAGCTGCTGCGGCACAACAGGCTGCCCCGCAAACTCAGGCTCAGGGCGGTCTGCAATCAGCAGCTTCAGAGCCACCAGCAGATACGCAGGCAAGAATTAATGCCACAGCTGCAGAAGAGGAATAATCATGAAAAATGCATTGGTCAAAAAAGGTAATGTCACGGACGTGACAACTCACAACGTCGAGATACTGGAAGTTAATACAGATGCACGCGGTTATTCCCGTCTGGGCTGGATCATCATCCTGATCGGCGTGGTTGGTTTCTTGCTGTGGGCATTTACGGCACAACTCGATAAAGGCGTACCGATGAGCGGTAACGTCGCTGTCGCGTCCAGCCGTAAAGTTATTCAGCATCAGACTGGTGGCACTGTCGATGAAATTCTGGTCAAGGATGGCGACGTCGTCAAAGCAGGCCAAGTCCTGTTGAAGATGAATTCTGTCAGCGCTAAATCAAATGCAGAAATCACCCGCGTACAACTGTTCACTGCCCAGGCAGTAGAAGCCCGTTTGCTGGCTGAACGTGCAGGCGCGAAATCCATCACCTTCCCCAAAGAGCTGGATGAGGCAAAAAGTGATAGCCGTGTAGCCAACACCATTTTGCTGCAACAGCAATTATTCACTACTCGCCAGATCTCCATACAAAGTGAATTGGGTGCAGTTGATGAAAATATCGCTGGCTTGAGATCGCAATTGAAAGGCCTGGAAGAATCCATGGTCAGCAAAAAGCAACAGCAGGTGTTCCTCAAGGAACAGTTGGATGGCATGCGTGACCTGGCTAAGGAAGGCTATATTGCCCGCAATCGTCTGCTGGATCTGGAACGTACTTATGCGCAGGTAAATGGTAGCGTCTCTGAAGACCTGGGCAATATGGGCCGTGTTTCACGTCAGATCATGGAGCTGGGCTTGCGTAAATCCCAGCGTCAGCAAGACTATCAAAAAGAAATCCGCACGCAATTGTCCGACATCCAAAAAGAAGCAGAAGCTTTGCAAAACCGTCTGACTTCCCTGGATTTTGATTTGAACAATGTCACGGTGAAAGCACCTGTAGCCGGTACTATCGTTGGCCTGAATGTATTCACCAAAGGCGCAGTTGTACCTAGTGGTTTCAAGCTGATGGAACTGGTACCTCAGGATGATGCGCTGATTGTGGAAGCCAGTTTGCCAGTCAATCTGGTTGACAAGGTACACGCAGGTTTGAAAACCGAATTGATTTTCTCTGCGTTCAACACCAATACTACGCCGCATATCCCTGGCATCATTACCCAAGTCTCGGCTGACCGTACCGTTGATGAAAGAACTGGCCAGGCTTTTTATAAAGTGCGCGCTGAAGTCGCACCGGAAGGCAAAAAACTGATCGCCAATCTGAACATCCGCCCAGGTATGCCAGTTGAATTATTCGTCAGCACAGGTGGCCGCACCATGATGAACTACTTGCTGAAACCGATTATTGACCGCGCACATTCTGCAATGACTGAGGATTGATCATGAAAAAATCATGGAAGCGTCTTAATCTGATCTCCACTGCCTGCAGCATCTTAGTGATGTCGGCAGGCCAGGCTCAGGCCATGGGCCTGGTGCAGGCTTATGAAGCAGCACTGATCAATGACCCGACTTACCGTGCTGCTGTTTCTGAAAATGTCGCTGGCAAGGAATACCGTAAGATAGGTCGTGCAGGTTTGCTGCCGACCGTACAGTACACCTATGGGACCAGTAAGAACAGGGCAGAAATCACATCACCGTCGACGAATTTTCTGGGGCAGCCAACTGGTGGATTTACAGAGAGTAATTACGACTATACCAGTATTACCAATTCCGTTTCGCTGCGCCAGGTATTGTTCAGTCTGGATGCAACTGCGCGTTACAAACAGGGTATAGCGCAGACCAACTACAGCGATGCCATCTTTTCCGCACGTAGCAAGGACTTGATCATTCGTTTGACGACTGCTTATGCTGATGTCAAATTTGCCGAAGATCAGCAAGACTTGTTTCGTGCCCAAAGAGATGCCTACGCTGAACAAAAACGCATCAATGAGCGCATGTTTGAAAAAGGTGAGGGCACCAAGACAGACATGCTGGAGACCCAGGCAAAGCTTGATGTTGCCGAGGCTCAGGTGATTGAAGCGCAAGACAATTTGCTGAATGCACGAAACGCTTTTTCTGCCATCGTCGGCAGTGAAGTAAATCAACTTGACGGCTTGCGCCCTGAGTTCACCGTCATGCCCGTCACTCTCTCAAGTTTTGAAGAGTGGATGACGATTGCAACAGAAAGCAATCCTGAGATCGCAGCTGCTAAATATTCAGTAGAAGCGGCAGAGCTGGAAATCAGCAAGGCCAAGGCCGGGCATACACCAAGGTTGGAACTCAATGCCGGATACAATCGAGGCTTGTCTGACAGCATCACGACACGTACGCAAGATCAAACGATCAAAAGCGTCGGTGTGCAATTGGTGATCCCGATTTATTCTGGTGGTTATGTCACGGCGATTAGTAACCAAGCCATCGCCAACCGCGACAAAGCCAAGGCCGATCTGGATGCAACCCGCAATAGAATTTCGATCGAGTTGCGCAAGCAATTTAATGCGATACAAACCAGTTTGACGAAAATCAGCGCCTTGCAAAAGTCAGTCAACTCAGCGACCTTGCTGGTTGAAGCAACCAAGCAAAGTGTCAAGGGTGGTGTCCGTATCAACCTGGATGTGCTCGGTTCCGAGCAACAACTGGTCGCTGCCAAGCGTGACCTGGCGCAGGCCAAGTACAATTACCTGATCAGCTTCCTCAAGCTGCGTGTCACTGCCGGTAACATCACTGTGGATGATGTGCAGACAGTGGCTGCTTATTTCACACCCAACTGATATTGACTAAGATTGTTGCCAGGAATTAAATCTGGTAGCAAGTCAGACACTAAGTCGGCAGAAATAAAAAAACGGCACATCTTTACAAATGTGCCGTTTTTCATTTTCAGGCAGAAATCAGCCTGCCAGTTTTTTCTTCAGCAATTCATTGACCTGCGCAGGATTGCCCTTGCCTTTGGTTGCCTTCATTGCTTGACCAACCAGCGAATTGAAGGCCTTCTCTTTGCCAGCGCGGTATTCATCGACAGACTGCTGATTAGCAGCCATGACTTCATCAATAATTTTTTCCAGTGCGCCAACATCAGAAATCTGTTTCAGGCCCTTGGCTTCAATTACCTGATCTGCCAGATTCACATCCGCAGATGGCGCTTGCCACATGGCAGCAAACACTTCCTTGGCAATCTTGTTGGAAATCGTGCCGTCAGCAATACGCTGCAACAACACCGCCAACTGCGCAGACGTTACCGGGATGGCGCTGATATCCAGGCCTTCACGATTCAGGGTTGCAGCCACATCGCCCATCATCCAGTTGGCAGCAGGTTTTGCTTGTGCCGTACCAGCAGCAGTAACCACCGCTTCAAAATAAGTCGCTATGCCCTTGGATTGGGTCAAGATAGTTGCATCATATTCAGGCAAGCCCAGTTGCTCGATGAAGCGCTGGCGCATGGCAGATGGCAGCTCAGGCATGGTGGCGCGTACTTGCTCCACCCATTCACGGCTAATTTTCAGTGGCGGCAGATCAGGGTCAGGGAAGTAACGATAATCCATCGAATCTTCCTTGTCGCGCATTTTTACTGTAACTTTCTTATCCGGGTCATACAGGCGTGTTTGTTGAATGATAGGACGACCTTCTTCAATCTCAATGATCTGACGACGCACTTCATAATTAATCGCCTCTTCCAGGAAACGGAAGGAGTTCAGGTTTTTTATTTCGCACCGTGTGCCAAATTCTTTTTGACCTACCGGGCGCACTGACACATTGGCGTCACAACGGAAAGAACCTTCCTGCATATTGCCGTCGCAGATGTCCAGCCAGGTCACCAGTGAATGTAGCGCTTTGGCATAAGCTACTGCTTCGACGGCACTGCGCATGACAGGCTCGGTAACGATTTCCAGCAAGGGCGTGCCTGCACGGTTCAGGTCTATGCCCGTCATACGATCAGCCGCACCGTGCGTGGATTTGCCGGCATCTTCTTCCAGATGGGCGCGTGTCAGTTCTATATTCCTGAATTCGGTCTTGCCATCTTTCTCGAAGACGCAAGGCACGAAGCCACCTTGTACTACCGGGATTTCAAACTGGCTGATCTGATAGCCTTTAGGCAAATCAGGATAGAAATAATTTTTGCGGGCAAAGATGGATTCTGGGGCGACCAGCGCACCAACTGCCAAACCAAACTGTATGGCTTTTTCTACTGCGCCTTTATTCATGACTGGCAACACGCCAGGCAAGGCCAGGTCTACCGGGCTGGCCTGGGTATTTGGCTCAGCACCATACTGTGTTGAAGAGCCGCTGAAAATTTTTGAATTGGTCTTGAGTTGTGCGTGCGTCTCAAAACCGATAACGACTTCCCATTGCATAATATTTCCTCGTCTTATCTTTATCTTATTGCGTCTGCCTGCTCACGATATAAAGCCGCAGATCCATTCAACTCATTGATCGTAGGTGCAGCTACCAGTTTTGGTATCCACCGTCAGTGCTGAAAAATTCTTGCGCGAGCCGCACATAGTCGGGCAACTGGGCTTGATATGCAGTGCATCGCCTTCACGCTCCAGGCGTATGCTGCATTGAAAGCCACGGTCAAAATCATAACCCCGTTTGAGCCGCGCTGCTGATGCGTCCTTGAGTTGTAAGCGCCAGCCTTTTTCTGTCAATTCTGCTTCCAGACCATCTTCAGTATCCACGCTGCATTCATATCCGCGATTACTGCGAAACACAGAAGACTCCCACTGAAACTCTGTGACCTGCGTGCCATTCAATTGTATGCGCGCCTGATCACTGAAAATCAGGCGTTCGCCATCGCCATCTTCCTTTTGCGTTTGTGTGCAGGCGATACGCGTATCCAGCGTCTGTGCAGACAAGCTGCCAGTTATCACCAACATTGCTACGCCCAGGAAGATTTTCAAGCTCATACAGGTGCGTGGGTATGCCAGTCAGTGACTTGCTGGAATTGGTGGGTCACATTCAGCAATTTCGCTTCATCATAATAATTACCGATGACTTGCAAACCTACCGGGCGCTTGGCATTCTTTTCACCCTGACCAAAACCACAAGGGATGGACATACCGGGCAAGCCAGCCAGACTGGTCGACAGAGTAAAGATATCGGCCAGATAGTTGGCCACAGGATCATCGGCCTTAGAGCCAAGGTCCCATGCCACGGTTGGCGCTACCGGACCCATGATGACATCACATTTCTCAAACGCTGCCGCAAAGTCTTGTGCAATCAGGCGGCGTATTCTTTGTGCCTGCAAATAATAGGCATCGTAGTAACCGTGCGACAGTACGTAGGCACCAACCAGAATGCGGCGCTTGACTTCCGCACCAAAACCTTCTGCGCGCGACTTCTTGTACATCTCATTAAGGTCTTTGTAATCCGCTGCACGATGGCCATAACGCACACCATCAAAACGGCTCAGATTTGACGATGCTTCTGCGGGTGCAATCACATAATACACAGGGATGGACAACTCGGTTTTTGGCAGGGAGATTTCTACCAGTGTCGCGCCCAGCTTTTCATATTCAGCCAGCGCAGCACGTACCGCCTGTTCCACATCCGCGGCCAGGCCAGCAGAGAAAAATTCCTTGGGCACGCCTATACGCAAGCCTTGCAAAGACTTGTTCAGATCACGGTTGAAATCTTCTTTTTTGCGTTCCAGCGAGGTCGAATCTTTGACATCGAAACCTGTCATTGCATTCAGCAAGATACCGCAGTCTTCCGCAGTCTGGGCAATCGGGCCACCCTGATCCAGTGAAGAGGCAAAAGCGATCATGCCGTAGCGCGATACGCTGCCATAGGTGGGCTTGATACCTGTGACGCCGCAAAACGATGCTGGTTGACGGATAGAGCCACCGGTATCGGTCGCTGTCACTGCCGGTGCCAGACGCGCCGCAATCGCCGCCGCCGAGCCACCAGAAGAGCCACCAGGTACGGCAGTCTTGTCCCAAGGATTTTTTACCGGGCCAAAATAAGAATTTTCATTCGAAGAACCCATGGCGAATTCATCGCAATTCAATTTGCCCAGTGTGACTGTACCGGCTTTATTGAGCAGTTCAACTACGGTAGCATCAA
This sequence comes from Burkholderiales bacterium, assembly GCA_016200895.1. Taxonomy (GTDB): domain Bacteria; phylum Pseudomonadota; class Gammaproteobacteria; order Burkholderiales; family Burkholderiaceae_D; genus Undibacterium. The sequence goes on along the minus strand of JACQDX010000024.1, from coordinate 35,222 downwards.
AGGGGCTGACATAATTTTCCAGCATGCGCGAACCTGCGGTCGAACGCCAGTCGCGCGTCACAAAAATATCTTTATGAGCGATAGGCACGCCCGTCAAGACGCCAGCATCACCACTGGCCAGACGTGCGTCGGCTGCGGCGGCCTGTTGCAAAGTCCATTCAGGATTCACATGCAAAAAAGCATTCAGGTCGCTGGCAGCAATGCGGTTCAGATAATGCTGGGCAAGTTCAGTGGCGGAAACCTGCTTGCTTTGCAACAGGGCGGATAATTGCGAAATTGTCTTGGTATGCATAAGTGAAATATGACTTATTCAGTCTCAATAACCTGAGGTACGAGATAAAGGCCATCTTGTGTCGCTGGCGCTGGCTTTTGATAATCTTCGCGATGATTGCTTTCGGTGACCACGTCTTCACGCAGGCGCAAAGCCATTTCCGGCAGCAGGGCAGCGATAGGGTGGCTCAGAGGCGCTACACCCGTGGTATCCACCGCTTTTAATTGCTCTACCAGAGAGAAAATACCATTCAGTTTCTCCAGGGTTGAAATTTCTTCCTCTGCAGAAGTTTCTATATTTGCCAAGTTGGCAATTCTTTTCACATCTTCAATTGTCAGTGACATAGTTCAGGAGCGCATTTTTGCGCGAAAAAAAGTGTCAAAAAATACATAATTCGACTTGCCACCAAAAGCTTAATTTAGGTGTTGGTATCGAATAAATTTAAACAGATTATAAGGTAGAATGGCGGGTTAATGCCCTAAATGGCTTGCTAAATCCCCTAACATACTTAGTTGTGCTCAGTAATGTTTAGATAGTGAGATGGCTGGTCAGTTACCGGTGGAACCGGTCAGGGTTAAAAATTCGGTAGCGCAGCCCTTAAAGTGGGGTGCGCCCACAATCAGTTAAATACAGGACAATATACATGTTTGGTTTTTTACGTAGTTATTTTTCAAATGATCTGGCGATCGATCTGGGAACAGCCAACACGCTGATTTATGTACGTGGACAGGGTATCGTGCTTGATGAGCCATCGGTAGTCGCGATCCGCCAGGAAGGCGGCCCTAACGGCAAGAAAACAATTCAGGCCGTAGGTAAAGAAGCCAAGCAAATGCTGGGCAAGGTACCAGGTAATATTGAAGCAATCCGCCCCATGAAAGATGGTGTGATTGCCGACTTTACCGTCACTGAGCAAATGCTCAAGCAATTCATCCGCATGGTGCATGACACCAAGTTCTTCAAACCATCCCCACGCATCATCATTTGTGTCCCCTGCGGTTCTACTCAGGTAGAACGCCGTGCGATCCGTGAATCTGCTTTGGGTGCCGGTGCTTCTCAAGTGTACTTGATTGAAGAGCCTATGGCTGCAGCGATAGGCGCTGGTTTGCCAGTGTCTGAAGCAACTGGTTCCATGGTGGTTGATATCGGTGGTGGTACGACTGAAGTCGGTATCATCTCCCTCGGTGGCATGGTCTACAAGGGTTCTGTCCGCGTCGGTGGTGACAAGTTCGACGAAGCGATTGTCAACTACATCCGTCGCAATTACGGCATGCTGATCGGTGAGCAAACTGCTGAAGCCATCAAAAAAGCTATTGGTTCTGCTTTCCCAGGTTCTGAAGTCAAGGAAATGGAAGTCAAGGGACGCAACCTGTCCGAAGGCATTCCTCGCTCCTTCACGATTTCCAGCAATGAAATCCTGGAAGCGCTGACTGATCCTTTGAATAACATCGTTTCTGCCGTTAAAAACGCGCTGGAACAAACGCCACCAGAACTGGGTGCCGACATTGCTGAAAAAGGCATGATGCTGACCGGTGGTGGCGCACTTTTGCGCGACCTCGACCGCCTGCTGATGGAAGAAACCGGCTTGCCCGTCATCGTTGCCGAAGACCCGCTGACTTGCGTAGTCCGTGGCTCAGGTATGGCGCTGGAACGCATGGATAAGCTGGGTTCGATCTTTTCTTACGAGTAAATAAGGAAGCGCCGGACTATCATCGTGGGAGCCTGACAGCATGCCTCAGATACCGCATGCAGGCTGGGGTTCCCGTATTTGATGAGGCCAGCTTTCAGTCTTAAGTTGAAACTGAGCTGTAGCCAGCTTGAATTGATTGCACATTAAAATGCTTGTTGCGCTGTTCATTGAGAAACACCGGTAAAGTATGGATTACAGCCCACCACCACTCTTCAAGCAAGGTGCCTCTGCGCGCGTGAGAGTGGTTTTCTTTGCCGTCCTGGCGATTTTTCTATTAGTTGTTGATTCCCGTCTGAAGTCGCTGACCCTGGTCAGGCAAATCCTGGGTAGTGTGCTGTATCCGGTGCAAATGGTCGCGGTCATGCCACGCGATACTGTCAAGCGAGTCTCTGATTATTTTGTCTCTGTGACGGCGCTGGAAAAAGAAAACACCCAGCTGAAACGCCAGCAAACCCAGAATGCCAATACCCTGCAACAGACCGGGCAACTGACGGCAGAAAATGCCCATTTGCGCAAATTGCTGGACGCGCGCGAGCGTTTGCAAGTCAAGTCTGTCATGGCAGAAATCATTTACGATGCACGTGATCCCGCCAGTCGCAAGGTGATCATAGACCGCGGCATCAAGCATGACATAGCACTTTCTCAGCCTGTGATCGATGATCAGGGCGTAGTAGGTCAGGTGACCCGGGTATTCCCATTGACGGCTGAAGTGACTTTGCTGACTGACAAAAACCAGGCCATCCCGGTACAAATCCTGCGTAATGGTTTACGCAGCGTGGCTTATGGCCGTGGCCAGTCCAGTTATCTGGACATGCGCCTGACTACCAATGCCGATATCCAGAATGGTGATCAACTGGTGACCTCGGGCATAGACGGTATCTACCCGCCCGGACTGGCTGTTGCCAAGGTAGTGCAGGTAGAAAACAAGGCGAATACCACCTTTGAAAGCATATTGTGTGTACCAACTGCAGGTATCGACCGCAACAAGCAATTGCTGGTCTTGCTGGTGTCTACCGATAATTTGTCGCGTCCGGATACCGAAGATGTGCGCGCCAAGAAAGAAAAAATCAATCGCAAGGTGACCCGTGATGCGGCAGCGCCGACATCCGATACCAAACCTGTTGACCAGCCCATGAAAGATTTGCCGGTCAAAGACAATCCTGCGAAAGAACCTCCAGCCAAGGACGCAGCTGCAACTGCCAAGGAGCCCACACCATGAATAGCCCGCATTACATATTATTGCCGGTCAACCCGCTATTTATCGCCATCAGTTTTGCTGTTGCCTTCTTTTTCAATTTCCTGCCATGGGGCGGCTGGATAGGCATACCTGATTTCGTTGCTCTGGTGCTGGTATTCTGGACCATACACCAGCCGCGTAAAGTCGGCATAGGCGTGGCGTTTGCCATGGGTCTGCTGATGGATGTACATGACTCCATCTACATGGGTGAAAACGCCCTGGCTTATACCTTGTTATCGTATTTTGCCATCATGATACACAGGCGCGTGCTATGGTTTCATCCACTGACACAAACCTTGCACGTGTTCCCCTTATTCCTGTTCGCCCAACTGGTGCAGCTTGCCGTACGCATGCTGGTGGCTCCAGATGCCCATTTCCCAGGCTGGGCCTATTTTACTGTCAGCCTGGTGACGACCGTACTATGGCCGTTCGCAACTTTGCTACTGTTGGCACCACAAAGACGGGCGATAGATAAAGACGATACCCGTCCTATCTGAACCTGCTGCATTTCTGCCTGCTGTCTGTTCACCTGCTTCACTTTTTTTACTATGACAGAACTTAAGAATACGGAACGCGAACTGCACTACTTCCGCATGCGCCTGATTTTTATCGGCGTATTCGTGTTCCTGTGTTTTGCCGCACTGGTTTCCCGCTTTGTCTGGCTGCAAATCATCAAGCATAATGACTATGCCTTGCTGGCAGATGAAAACCGTATCGACATCGTGCCTGTCGTTCCCAATCGCGGCCTTATCACCGACAGGAACGGCGTTATTCTGGCGCGTAATTATTCTGCCTATACGCTGGAAGTCACGCCCTCGAAAATCAGCAAGGATATGGATGTCCTGATTGATGAACTGGCCATGTTGGTGGACATACAGCCCAAGCACCGCAAGCGTTTCCGCAAATTACTGGAAGATTCAAAAAGTTTTGAAAGCCTGCCTATACGCACGCGCCTTACGGACGATGAAGTTGCCAGGTTTACGGCACAACGCTTCCGCTTTCCCGGCGTCGATATTCAGGCGCGCTTGTTCCGTCAATATCCTCAGGGTGATTCCGCTTCGCATGTCATCGGTTACATAGGCCGTATCAGTCCCAAGGATGCCGAGATCATTGATGAAATGGAAGATTCCGCCAACTACAATGGCACGGACTACATAGGTAAAGAGGGACTTGAAAAAAGTTACGAAAAGATCTTGCACGGTAATACTGGCTTTGAAGAAGTCGAAGTTGCTGCAGGCGGCCGTGCCGTGCGGGTGCTGTCCCGTTCGGCACCGACTTCAGGCAAGAACCTGATCTTGTCGGTGGACATAGAACTGCAAAAAGTCGTCGAAGAAGCATTTGGTGACAGGCGCGGGGCGCTGGTCGCCATTGAGCCTGCCACTGGTGATGTGCTGGCGTTTGTTTCCAAGCCCACCTATGACCCCAATCTGTTTGTCGAGGGCATAGACCAGCAAAGCTGGAATGAACTCAATACTTCAGAAGACAAGCCCTTGCTGAACCGGCCTCTGACAGGCGCCTATCCACCAGGCTCGACCTACAAACCCTTCATGGCGCTGGCCGCACTTGAATTGGGCAAACGCACCACTTCGCAGACAATTGCTGATCCTGGCTACTTTACTTTTGGTAACCATACCTTCAAGGACGATAAAGCTGGCGGCCATGGCATGGTGGATATGTACCGCTCAATAGTGCAATCCTGCGATACTTATTACTACATGCTGGCCAATGACCTGACCGTGGATGTCATGCATGATTTCATGGCCCCCTTTGGTTTTGGCCAAAAGACCGGCATAGATCTGGAACATGAGCGCTCGGGGCTGTTGCCATCTACCGCCTGGAAGCGTGCGGCTTTCAAGAAGCCAGAGCAAAAACGCTGGGTATTGGGTGACACTATTTCCCTGGGTATCGGACAGGGACAGAATACTTTCACCCCTTTACAAATGGCACATGCCATGGCGACGCTGGCAAATAATGGCATCATCATGAAACCGCATCTGGTTAAAATGACAGAAGATCCACAAACCAGGCAAAGGGTGCTGACTGTCCCCAAAGAGACTGCCCGTATTCCTCTTAAACAGGAAAATATAGACTTCATCAAAAATGCCCTGGTGGGTGTCACCAGGGAAGGTACCTCTGCCAGGGTGTTTCAGGGTACTGAATATGTTTCCGGCGGCAAGACAGGTACAGCACAGGTGGTGGGTATCAAGAAAGGCGAGAAATATAATGCCAAGAACATGACGGCCCGGCATCTTGATCACTCCCTGTATACCGCCTTCGCGCCGGCGGACAATCCAAAAATTGCCATTGCCATAATTGTAGAAAATGGTGGCTTTGGTGCGGAAGCGGCTGCGCCTATAGTGCGCAAGGCACTTGATTATTACTTGTTGGGCAAGCGTCCCAAAGACAAGGACAGCAAGGACAATGTACCGCCACAGCCCAAGCCGCAAAGCGATATGGCTTTGTACCGTTCTGATGCTGAAGTCAAGGCACCGGCTGAGCCTGATCCTGGTCCCAAGCCTGGCGGTGAAACCTTGGGCAATAAGGATTGAAAATGCAAAAGAATAATATTAACTGGCATTTCATCCGCTCGCATATTTTTGTATTTGACGCGACCCTGGCAATACTGGTGTTCCTGATCATGTCGATAGGTATCATGACCCTGTATTCTGCGGGCATGGATTTCCCTGGGCGTGTCGAAGGCCAGATCAGGAATATCATGGTGTCTTTCTTCATCATGTGGGTGATGGCAAATATTCCGCCACAGACACTGATGCGCTTTGCCATACCAATTTATACCTTTGGTGTGGCCTTGCTGATCGCCGTGGCTGTATTTGGTCTGGTCAAAAAAGGTTCACGCCGCTGGCTGCATGTGGGCATAGATATGCAGCCTTCAGAAATGATGAAAATTGCCACCCCATTGATGCTGGCCTGGTATTTTCAAAAACGTGAAGGCGCTTTGCGCTGGCGCGACTTTGTCATCGGTGCAGTGATCCTGGGCATACCTGTGGCCCTGATCGCCAAGCAGCCAGATCTGGGTACCGCCATGCTGGTGGTGGCAGCAGGCTTTACGGTAGTATTTCTGGCCGGTCTGTCGTGGAAGTTTTTAATCTCCCTGACAGTGGCAGCAGCAGTGCTCATTCCCACTGTGGTCTGGCCCATGCTGCATGATTACCAGCGCGACAGGGTACTGACCATGCTCGACCCTAATCGCGATCCTTTGGGCAAAGGCTTTCACATCATACAATCCACGATCGCCGTTGGTTCCGGTGGTTTGCATGGCAAGGGTTATCTGAAAGGGACGCAAGCCCATCTTGAATTCATTCCTGAACATACGACAGATTTTATCTTCGCCGTATTCTCGGAAGAATTTGGTTTTGTCGGTAATGTGATACTGGTCAGCCTGTACTTTTTACTGATCTTGCGCTGTCTGATGATTGCTGCCAATGCACCCACTCTGTTTGCCCGTTTGATGGCCGGTGCCGTGACTATGATATTCTTTACCTATGCCTTTGTGAATATGGGCATGGTCATAGGCATAGTTCCCGTCGTCGGGGTACCTTTGCCTTTCATGAGTTATGGCGGCACTGCACTAGTGACGCTGGGTATGGGAATAGGGATAATGATGAGCGTACAGCGTAACCGCAAACTGGTGCAGACATGAGATTGCGCATGTCTGCCAAGTCAGCCATGCCTGGCAATGGCTATCGGTTGTCCTTGCTGGCAGCCAGTGGGGTTTTACTGGCAGCATGTGGCAGTGCACCCAAGAACAATATCATTATTGCAGATGGCTCACGCCCCGCGAGCAGCACAAAATCCACGACTGGCCAGACTGCAAACTTGCCTAAGGCAAATTCCGGTAAGGGTGCTTATTACAAGGATGATGGCCCTGGTGAAAATATACCCGAAGGCCTGGAAAATACCGTAGACCCCATTCCTACGCTGGAAAATTATTCACGCTCAGGTAACAAGCCCTATGTAATATTTGGCAAAACCTATACGCCGATCGCTGACAGCACTACCCCTTTGGTACAGCGTGGTGTCGGCAGTTGGTATGGCAAGAAATTCCATGGGCAAAAGACTTCATCCGGCGAACTGTACGATATGTACAAAATCACCGCAGCCCATCCTACCTTGCCAATACCGTCTTATGCGCGGGTCACGAATCTGACGAATGGCAAGCAAATCATTGTGCGCATCAATGACCGCGGACCATTTCACGCCAGCCGCATCATCGATTTGTCTTACACCGCAGCACTGAAGCTCGATGTCATAGGCAAGGGTAGCAGTCAGATTGAAGTCGAGCGTTTATTGCCTGCCGATATAGAAAGAATGGCCGAGAACCGCAAAAACCAGCCCGTACAGCCTGTGCAGGCTGTTCGACAAGAAACGGCGGTGGCGATCACGACTCCCGTGCCTGCCAGAGAAATGCCAGTTGTACGCAGCAATCCCGTTGCGACCATGAGCATGGAAGAGTTGCTTGCAGCGCAAGAAAACAAGCCGGTAGAAAAATTTACCCAGCCCGTTACGAGTGTGGCAAATTCGGTAGTAAATTCGGTAGCAAACACGGCCGGAACCAATACTATATCTTCAGCTACGTCGGGTTATTACATACAATTCGGTGCCTATGCGATACGCGCCAATGCCGAAGCTATCATGAATCATCTCAAGGGCCGGGCGACCAGCAAGCTACCGGGTTTTGATATCGTGCAGCAAGGCAGCCTGTATCGCCTTGTCAGCGGCCCCTTTGCCAACCGGATTGAAGCAACTGCGGCGATCGCACAGGCCAGTGATCTCGGTGTTGGCAAACCCCTGGTCGTGCAGAGATAGGCTTTATTCGTCGCCAGGCCCAGACTTATTCTTTATCCTGCTGTTTCATTTCCAGTGCCATTTGATACAGGGCATTTTTCTTTTGCCCTGTGAGTTGTGCTGCCAGCCCGGCAGCCTGTTTGACTGAGCATTCTTCCAGCAAAATCTGCAAGACCCGGCGGGCTTCCAGCTCTTGTTCATCAACTGCGGCTGCGGCAGCTTCGATCAGGATCACGTATTCACCTTTTTCCCTGTGGCTGTCAGCCGCCAGCCAGCTTTCTGCTTCAGCCAGGGTGCAGCGGTGGATTTCTTCAAACAGTTTGCTGACTTCGCGCGCCAGTACGATGCGCCTTGTGTCGCCAAATATCGTGCGCATGGCTGCCACCGCTTCGATGATGCGGTGCGGGGCTTCGTAAAAAATCAGGCTGGCAGGTATGGCCTGTACTTCGCGCAAGATGCTATCGCGCTGTCCGGCCTTGGCAGGCAGGAAGCCAACAAAATAAAAACGGTCATGTATCAGGCCGCTGGCTGACAAGGCACTGATGGCGGCAGATGCGCCCGGCAAGGGCGTAACTGGCAAGCCCGCCAGTTTGACCGCATCCACTATCTTGGCACCGGGGTCAGATACACCAGGCGTGCCAGCGTCAGACACCAGCGCAATACGTTCGCCTGCTTGCAGACGGGCCAGTATTTTTTCTGCCGCTTCGCGCTCATTATGCTGATGGGCAGCGATCAGGGGTTTGCTGATACCATAGCGCGATAGTAATTGGGAAGTATTGCGCGTATCTTCACAGGCGATGGCATCTGCCAGTGACAGCAAATGCAGGGCGCGCAGGGAAATATCGGCAACATTACCAATCGGGGTAGCGACTACATATAATGTCGCAGCCGGGTAATTTTGTCGGGTCACTGCCTCAATCACAGTGGCACTCGTGAACAGCGCGTTGTCGGTGGTGCTCATGCCTGTTCCTTTATTTAGTAAGCAAATTAAGCAAATGAATTAGCCGAGATTGTACGCCAATGAGACTCGCAAAGACTTCAGAAACGCCAGATAGCAAATCAGGAGCTGACCAGCGCACCAGCCGTCGCCGTACCGGGGATGAAGCAGAAAGCCTGGCGCTGGTGTATTTGCAAAAAGTTGGCTTGAAACTGATACAACAGAATTTTTTATGCAAAGGCGGCGAAATCGACCTCATCATGCAAGATGGTGCCATTTTGGTCTTTGTGGAAGTCAGAAAACGCAGCTCCATGCAATTTGGCGGTGCCATTGCCAGCGTCACACCGGCCAAGCAAAGGCGCATGGTGCATGCCGCCCAGGTCTATCTGTTAACAAAAAAGACCCAGCCAGCCTGTCGTTTTGACCTGGTGGCCATAGATGGTGAGCAGCTCAACTGGCTAAAGAATATTATCGTCGCTTGAGGAAATGACAGGATAGGGGACTGGAATAGTGAAAGCTGAAGTGAAGGGCGCATGCCAGGGTGAGCAGGAGGCCAGGGCAAGACAAGGGCACAAGCATGCACAGCGATAGTGGGACTATCGCGAGCATTTGCAACGCAGCCATGGTCGGCGCGCACGTGACAGGCACGCTGCTTTCACTGTTACAGTCCACTAATGCCCAGCCTGCCGTATAATCTGACGCAATCAGACTAAGTAAGCATTATGACAAATCAACGCATATTGGCGCACTTCCAGGAAAGTGCAGAATTAAAGATGCGGGCTGGCAGTGAGTTGGCCCAGCCTATTTCAGAAGCTGTGGAACTCATGTTCTCGGCGCTGTCTAATGGTAACAAGATCCTTGCCTGTGGCAATGGCGGTTCTGCAGCCGACTGCCAGCATTTCGCTGCCGAGTTGGTAGGACGCTTCGAGCGTGAGCGTCTGCCTTTACCGGCCATGGCACTGACGACAGATACCTCGATTTTGACTGCAATCGCGAATGACTACAGTTTTAACGAAGTTTTTTCCAAGCAGGTGCAAGCTTTTGGGCAGTCGGGCGATATCTTGCTGGCCTTGTCCACGTCCGGCAATTCGCTGAGCGTGGTGAATGCCATTAACGCTGCACTAGAACGGGATATGCGCGTGGTGGCGCTGACCGGCAAGGGTGGCGGGGAAATTACGAATATCCTGACAGAAGCCGACGTCCATATCTGCGTACCGCATGACAGGACCGCACGCATACAGGAAGTTCATTTATTGACCATACATTGTTTGTGTGACGGCATTGATGCCGCATTATTCGGAGGTGATGCTGATGATTAAAAAATCCTGGAGCAAGCTGGCCAGACCCGTAGCTGTAATCGGCCTGTGTTGTGCTGCTGCCCTGAGCCTGCAAGGCTGTGTTGAGATGATGGTGGGTAGCGCAGTCATCGGTACATTTGCGGCCACTGACCGCCGTACTTTTGGTGCGCAAACTGACGACAAAGCCATCGTCATCAAGGGCGAAGCCCGTCTGCCCGGCTTGCTCGGGAAATATGGTCATGTCGATGTCAATTCCTTTAACCGCCATGTCTTGCTGACCGGCGAAGTGGCTGATGAAAACGCCAAAGCCGCTGCTGAGCGTGAAATACGCATGATAGACGGCGTAGTCTCGGTCGCCAATGAACTGATTATTGCCCCCGTCTCAAATTATACTTCGCGCTCCAATGATGCCTTGATCACCACCAAGGTCAAAGCCACCTTTGTCGATGCCAAGGACGTTTCTGCTACCGCGTTCAAAGTAGTCACTGAAGGTGCTGTCGTTTACCTGATGGGCCGCGTAACGCAAGGCGAGGGCAACCGTGCCGCTGATCTGGCTGCCAGCATCAACGGTGTACGCAAGGTGGTCAAAGTATTTGAATACATCAGCGAAGAAGAATTGAAGGCTTTCCAGGTTACGCCAAACAAAAACCCTCCCAGCGACAATTAAACCAGCATGACCGGTTCATATTGCCGGTCTTGTTTTTTCTGGAGACATCATGATTGCCATGATCGTTTTAGCGGTCATCTTCGCAATACTGGCATTCTGGGTGCTGGGCATACAAAAACGCCTGCTTAATTCACGCAGGCGCATTAAATATGCATTTTCGCAAATGGATATACAGTTCAAACGCCGTTACCAACTGATACCCAATCTGGTTGAAGTTGCCAAGGGTTACATGAAGCATGAGCGGGAAGCGCTGGAAGCCGTGATTATTGCGCTCAACGAGGCTGTCATGGCAAACTCCATGGCTTGCATACATCCCCTGGTCGGCATTGCGATACTGCACCTGGCAGCGGCTGAAGACAGGTTAACAGTGACTTTGGGCAGGATGTTTGCCATTGCTGATGCATGCCCTGATCTGCAAGCCAATCAAAGCATGCAAAAGCTGACCAGTGAATTGAATGATGCCGAAAACAAGATCACATTTGCCCGCCAGGCCTACAATGATTGTGTAGTGCAATATAACCAGAGCATGGAACATTTCCCGGGCCCGGTCATCGCCAATATGTTCGGTTTTCATGTGGCCGAATTAATGCAGGTGGCAGAATTCGATCGCAGTCTTGTAGCGCAGGCCGCTGTTGCATAATGCGGTGACGAAGGAGATTTGTGTCTATGGATGGTATTCTGGTTTCACTCTTCAGTTACAAGGCCTGGGCCAATGTGCAAATGCACGCTGCCCTCACCAAATTTGATACTCAGCGATACCCCGATAAATTCCAGGCGATGCTGCACACGCTTGATCATGTCAATGTCGTGGACAGGATATTCAAGGGGCACCTGATTGGAGCAGGGGCTGCTGGTTTTACTGAGACAAATTCGGAAAAAACGCCGGACTTATCTGCGTTACGCCAGATCGTCAGCGCGACAGATAACTGGTACCTCGATTTTGTATCTGGGCTGAGCCCCGAACGCTTAAAACAGCGCGTGGAATTTACCTTCACGGACGGGGACAAGGGCGCAATGTCTTGCGAAGAGATGTTGCTGCATGTGATTACCCATGGCGGTTACCACCGCGGCTGCGTGGGCCAGATACTGGAGGACATGGGCATCAGTTCTCCGCCCGATTCCCTGACAAAGTTTTTGCATAGGCATGAACCTGAACGGCGACTCCATCAGGAATAAACAGGGACAGAGGCACACCTGCCTCAGGTTCGTCCAACGATAGACGCAGTCGCCATCAGTTCATCAATCAAAGCCAGCAATATCTTGCCTGACATGCGGTGTGGATCCAGTACAGGCAATGGCGAATACTTCAGCAAAATCGAAGGATTGATCTTGCTCATATTCGCTTGCCCCATGGTCCAGCCTGCATAGCGGCGCTCCAGGATTTCTTCATAATCGAGCAGGATCACGTCGGTGTGGCGGGTATCCCGCAAGATATGGCTGTACAAGGTATTGACAGCTTCGCGGCCACCTTCCAGCACTTGCATGAAGACCTGATCGCTATGGCAAAGTACGCCCGTAATGCCATGTTGGGGATTATGCAGACGTGACTGGCTGACGACGGATTGCACGATATCGCACATTTTTTCATCCACGACGCGACTGGCGTAAAGTAAGCGTACTAGCATGGCAAGTCCTGGTTAGCGTTGAGGTTAGCGCTTAGCGCTTGATCAGAGATAAAAATTCACGGCGCAGGTTCGCATCCTTCAAGAAGGAACCATGCATCACACTATTAATCATGGCCGTCTCCATGTCTTTCACACCGCGCCAATGCATGCAAAAGTGATCGGCTTCCATGACCACGGCCAGGCCGTCCGGTTGCATTTTTTCTTGCAGGGTATCGGCCAGTTGTACTACCGCTTCTTCCTGTATCTGCGGGCGGCTCATGACCCATTCAGCGATACGCGCATATTTCGACAGGCCAATCAGGTTTGAATGCTCATTTGGCATGACACCTATCCACACCTTGCCAATGATAGGGCACAGATGATGTGAACAGGCGCTGCGTACTGTGATCGGGCCGATGATCATCAATTCATTCAAATGCGAGGCATTCGGGAATTCGGTAACTGCAGGCATAGGGACATAGCGCCCCTTGAATACTTCCTGTATGAACATCTTGGCGACGCGACGGCCAGTATCCTGGGTATTGTGGTCACTCTCGGTATCTATCACCAGGCTTTCCAGCACGGCGCGCAGTTTTTCTTCGACCTCGGCCTGCAATTCATCCATTTCACCTGCTTCGATGAAACGGGCGATATTGTCATTCGCATGAAAACGCGTCTTGCTGGCCGTGATGCGTTCACGGATGCGCTGCGAGACGGGGATATTGACAGCTTTATAAGCAAGAGGCGTATCGTTAGACATGCTGAAAACCGGGATGTAAAAGGGCTATGGTAACTGAATTGTCAAATTGGCGTTGCGGGCGCCTTGTCTATGCATTGTTGTCTATGCCGCAGGCGGCTCATTGTTAAGCTGGTATTCGGCTTCACGCTCTGCTTTCCACTTTGGCAGGCAATGCGGGCAAAAGCAACTGGCATCCATCTTCAACTCACCGTCAGGTAATTTTTTAAATGCAATCGGTGGCAGGGCGGTGCACCAACAAGCCTGGCCAGTATTATCTGCCATCGCGCAAGTGAATACCGCTTGGCAGCGTGGGCAAACACTCATTTTGCACTACCTTCACTGCCCGTATTATCGGTTTCTGTTGGCAAACCCTCGCTGGCGGTCTTTTTCATCGCCTTGCGCAAGAATGACATTTGTCCGTCAAAGCCGGTGCAGGCACGGCAAATTGCCAGGTGCATTTTTAACTGGGTGCGCTCAGACAGACTGAGAGGACGGTCCAAACCCTCAGAAATAAGCTGATGTGCTTGTTTGCAGACGATAAAGACACTCATATTTTTTCTCCTGATGACACCCTGCCAAACCAGTTCAGGTCCAGGCATTCACGCAGGCGTAATCGCGCACGATAGAGCACCACCCAAAGATTAGACGTACTCAGCTCCAATTCCTTACAAATTTCTTCTGTTTCCAGTTCCAGCCATTCCCGCATCATGAACACCCGGGCAGTTTTGGCTGGCAGGTTTTCCAGGCAGACTTCCAGCACGCGGAAAAAATCTTTTTGTTGCAATGTTGCTTCTGGCGCTCCCCAGGCAGTTGGCATGCCTATCACGTGGCCATTAGCATTAAATAAACTGTCTATCAAATCGTCTTCGGATTCATCATCCTTGATTTCCAGTGGTTTTTCTTTTTTCAGCGAGCGCAGGTGGTCGATGATCTTGAACTTCAGTATGCCTGTCACATAGGTGCGCAGGGAAGAATTGCCAGCGAAGCTATCTGGTTTTTCCAGTACTGCCAGCAAGGTTTCCTGCACAGCATCTTCCGCCGCGCACTCATTACGAAGTTGTAATTGTGCAAAGCGATACAGCCCCGGACGCAGGTTTTCTAGTTGTTGATGTAAATCTGTGATCGATGTCATAAGTCTGGTGACTGAATTGGAAAAGCTTTCGCTGCAAATCCTGTAAAATTCAGGGTTGATGAAATAACCCACTATGATACCTTCAGGATACCGTCATTATGAGCGATTTGAACGCAAACACGACAGAAGAACTGGCACCGGAAGACCGGCTGGCTGGTGTCGAGCCAGCCATCAAGGCTGAAATTCTGGCGGAAGCCCTGCCTTATATCCGTAAATTCCACGGCAAAACCATTGTCGTCAAATACGGCGGCAATGCCATGACAGAAGAACGCCTGAAGCATGGCTTTGCCCGTGATGTCATTTTGCTCAAACTGGTCGGCATGAACCCGGTGGTGGTCCATGGCGGCGGCCCGCAAATTGATAATGCGCTCAAGAAAATGGGCAAACAGGGGACCTTTATCCAGGGTATGCGCATCACCGATGAAGAAACCATGGAAGTCGTTGAATGGGTGCTCGGTGGTGAAGTCCAGCAAGATATCGTCATGCTCATCAATCATTACGGTGGCCAGGCAGTGGGCCTGACAGGTAAAGATGGTGGCTTGATCCGCGCCCGCAAGATGATGATGCCAGACCGTGAAAACCCAGGTGCGATGCTAGACATCGGTTTTGTCGGTGAAATTGATGCCATCAACCCTGCGGTTGTCAAAGCGCTGCAGGATGATGCCTTCATCCCTATCATCTCCCCTATCGGCTTTGGTGCAGATGGTCAGGCTTACAACATCAATGCCGATCTGGTCGCTGGCAAGATTGCTGAAATACTCAAAGCTGAAAAGCTCATCATGATGACCAATATCCCTGGCGTGCTCGACAAACAGGGCAATCTGGTGACCGATTTGTCTGCCCGTGAAATTGATGAAATGTTTGCTGACGGTACTATCTCTGGTGGCATGTTGCCCAAGATTTCGTCTGCACTCGATGCTGCCAAATCCGGCGTGAATACCGTGCATATCATCGATGGACGTATCGAACATTCGCTATTGCTGGAAGTCCTGACCGAACAAGCCTTCGGTACCATGATACGCAGCCATTGATGATTAGATCAATACAGGTGGAGCGTCTGTTTCATGCGTAGACGCTCCGTGCCCTTGTGGCTGTTTGATCTGGACAATACGCTACACAATGCTTCACATGCGATTTTTCCTGTCATCAGCCAGAACATGAATGCCTTCCTGGCTCGTGTGCTGGGTGAAGATGGCAAAACAGCGGATGCTGAACGGGTGAATGCCATCCGGCAGCAATACTATGCCCGCTATGGTGTCACCATGCTGGGCATGGTCAGGCACCATGGCGTCAGGGCAGATGAATTTTTGCAAGAGGTCCATCATTTCGATGACCTCAGCAGCATGATCAGGTATGAGCGCGGTTTGAAAAAACTATTACGCCGCCTGCCCGGTAAAAAGATTTTGCTGACCAATGCGCCGCGCGTGTACTCTGGGCGGGTACTCAGGCATATGGGTTTGCACAAGCATTTTGATGCACATATCCCTGTCGAAGCCATGCGTGTGCATGGGCAAATGCAGCCCAAGCCTTCGCGTCCTTATCTGCGCAAGCTGCTGGCGACCTATGGTAAACAGGCAAGAGACTGCATTCTTGTTGAAGATAGTGTGGAAAATTTGCTTGCTGCAAAGCAAGAAGGTCTACGCACAGTCTGGGTCACAGGGTATACTCCTGCCCATCAGCGTAAAAGAGCTGCCGCCTGTGCCGACGTCAAAGTAAAATCCGTCATACAACTCGCCCGTCATATCCATCGTCTGCGCGCCTGATATCTCATATAGGTAATCGAACATAGACAAAATGTGCCTGGGGATTGCGTACTTGCTGGCTGGTCTTTAGAATCACGCCCCGGATGTGGTTGAACTGCCGCATCCATCCTTTTGAATCCACTACTCGACACTATGGCCAGCACCAAACCCGGCGAACGTAAATTACAAATACTCCAGACGCTGGCGGCGATGCTCGAGCATCCCAAAGGCGAAAAGGTCACGACCGCTGCCCTGGCTGCCAAAGTGGCCGTGTCTGAGGCCGCGCTGTACCGTCATTTCGCCAGCAAGGCGCAAATGTTTGAAGGCCTGATTGAATTCATCGAGTCTTCCATTTTTGGCCTGATCAACCAGATCAATGAAAACCAGGAAGATGGCATGGTGCAAGCCCAGTCCATCATCATGATGTTGCTCAATTTTGCCGAAACCAATCCCGGCATGACCCGCGTGCTGATCGGTGATGCCCTGGTAAACGAAGATGAACGCCTGCAATTGCGCATGAACCAGTTGGCTGAGCGCCTGGAAATGGCTTTCCGCCAGTCTTTGCGTCTGGCTGCCAGCCAGGGCCATTTTGCTGAAGAAGAGGCGCAAGCCCGCGCCAGTCTCTTGTGCAGTTTTGTCATGGGGCGCTGGCTGCGTTTTGCCAAGACCGGTTTCAAATTGATGCCGACTGAACAGGCAGCCATGCATATTGCCTTGCTGTTGCGCTAACATTGCACAGAGTCTTCCAAGCCAATTGCACTTCATCGCTGGCTGACGCATCATAGTCCTTGTTCTCAAAACAATGGACATGCATAGCTGATCATGAAGCTGCCCCAGCAACCCGGACGTTTATTCCTGTGGCGTGGAGCCGCCCTGGTGGTTTCACCAGGTATAGATTCATCCCTGCATACCCATTTTGCACTGCAGCTCACTTACGGGCTGGAGCGTCCGTTCCGTGCCCGTCTGCAGACAGAGCATGACTGGACAGAAACCCGTAGCGCCAGCTTTGCCCCGCATGATGCTCACCAGATAGACAGCGACGGTGGCATGCTGGCGCATCTGTTCCTGGAAATGCCAGAGGCAGTGAAGCTGAATGGGACGGATTTGCAGGCGGCATTCGGGACGCAGTCTGAATTCCAGGCTTTGGCCACCAGTCTGTCGGACAACCGCCACCAGTCACTGGATATGGCAGCAGCCCTGCATATACGGCAAGTCTGGCAAGCCTGTGCCTTGCCGAAAAGTCAGACTGCCACGTCTCTCGATAGCCGCATCCTCAGCGCACTGGATGTCATTGCCGCCAACCATGGGGCAGATCGCAATGGTGAGAGTCTGGCCAGACTCGTGCATCTGTCCGAAAGCCGCTTCACCCATTTGTTCCGCCAGCAAACCGGCATGTCGCTGTCACGCTATCTGCTATGGTCGCGCATGGTGGAAGCGGTGGCGGCAGTTGCCCAGGGTAATAATATGACGGCGGCCGCCCATGCGTCCGGCTTTGCTGACCTGGCACACATGAGCCGTACTTTTCGTCGCATGATGGGGGTAGCACCCTCAGAATTGCACAGGATGGCGATTGCGTTCAAGCAGGATGCTATTTGATGGATTACTCTGGGGGTATAACAATACTCAGGAGACCCACATGCAACAAGCCAATTCCAGACAGATAGAGCAATTGCTGGCGAAATACAGCGAAAGCCATCTCAATCCCACCAATGAACTGATCCACTTTGTTTGTGTACCCGTCATTGTGCTGTCCTTCCTGGGCCTGATCTGGGCGGTACACCCAATGGCTGCGTTGGTCACTACAATATTGTCGCTGGTTTATTACATGACACTCTCCGTGCCATTTGCTGTTGGCATGCTGGGAATGTCGGGCACGATGTTGTGGATACTTTCACAATTACCGCAACACCTGATGTGGCAAATCTCGCTGGGTATTTTCGTGATTGCCTGGATAGGCCAGTTCATCGGTCACAAGATAGAAGGCAAGAAACCCTCTTTCTTTGATGACCTGCGTTATTTGCTGATCGGCCCTTTGTTTGTACTCAGTTTTTTATATCGCCGATTACATATCGCCTACTAGAACTCATTTCATAAATAGGGTGAGATGCGTTTGCCTCATAACGTGGGCTGGCAAATGGTAAAACTATGGACGAGGCAGTCAATAGCTTTGCCTATTGACAACGAGTCCAACACAGTCCAGAGCACGTTATGAGGCAAACCCTTCGGGAACTGACGATTTGGGCGCATTGCAGCGTTGCGCCCTTTGCTAAGGCAGTAGCCTTAGCTGCAGGTCACGCCTTGCACTGCATCCCAAATCGTCTTGTTCGCACTCATCCTATTTATGAAATGAGTTCTAAATACTAAGTTGCACCGCTTGCGACGTCTTGGGCAAGTCATTGCTATACATGCGCCAAGTATTGCGGCCACTGGCCTTGGCGGCTTTTAACGCAATATCGGCATGATGCAAAAATAACCGCTGCTCTTTGGCATGCAGAGGGCAGCAGGCTATACCTATGCTGGCGCTCAACAAAATTTGCTGGCCGCGCAAGGTCATGGGCTGGTTGATTGCCTGTACAAGTCTTTCCGCCAGATGTTCCACAATTTCCAGACTGCCCACATTTGGCATGATGGCAGCGAATTCATCGCCATCTACCCGGCATAAGGTGTCGGTACTGCGCAACACGCCACACAGGCGATTTGCCATGGTAGCCAGGATCAGGTCACCGGCATCATAGCCAAAGCTTTCGCTCAGACCTTTGAAGTGGTCAAGATCGATAAACATCAAGGCAGCCATTTCTTCATCAGCCACCGCATCTTCCAGGCAATTACTGAGCAGCCTGTGGAAGTAATGACGGTTTGGTAATTTGGTCAGGCTATCGTGATTATTTAAAATCGCCAGGCGGCTATCGGCTTCGCGCCTTTCCTTGGCTTCACTCTGCATATCGTTTTCCCAGGCTTCCATACGCGCCAGCATGAGATTGAAATGCATGTTCAGGCTACCCAGTTCATGTTCCGGGTCTTGTGGGGCACGCAGGCTGTAGTCGCCCAGTGTCGCCACTTTTTCGGCAATCACACTTAATTCCATGATGGGCTGCATGGAGCGCAACTGCCGGTTGGTCAGCCAGTAAGCAGCCAGTGCCGTGATAAAAACAGACAAGAAACCAGCGATCAGCAAAAACAATAATATGTGCTGGTACAGCGGCCAGGTACTGATTTGCAGTTGTACCTGACCAATTACCGTAGTGCCACTCAGCACCGGGCTGACCGCACTGAAATTGCTGAGATGGTAGTCCACCTTTTGATACCTGAGCAAAGTGGTGGCTTCTATGCCGCTAGTCTTGATCAACTGAGCCTGTGTCGTCCATGCCAGCAATGGCTGGCCATGTCCGTCATAGACATAGCCTGCCTGCATGTCCGGGGTATTGGTGGCATTCAGTAACAGGCTTTGTAATTGCCGCATATCATTGGCAATCATGGCATCTGCCATATTGGCAGCCAGGGTATCCGCTTTGTACGTCGCTTCCGCACGCAGATTTTTTTGCACCAGATAAGAAGACAAAAGCAGTCCCACGATCAAAGCAGCCAGCAATGCCAGTGCCATGCCTTCCAGATTCTGGCGGAAAATCCTTTTTGCCATCGGCAGCCTGAAATATGTGTTTTGCATGAGAAATGTTGCGAATTGCCCTATAGAAATTCCTGCGTGGGTACAGATATCAGCGACTATACCTATGTGCCGGAATGATGTCATAAAAAAAGCGTCAATATCTAACGACTGCACACTTTATGCAGAATCCTGCATCTGCGAGTAAACTGCGGCACATCTATATGTTAGTTTGAATCAGCGTGTCAGATTTTTCCAACAATCCAGTTTTGCCATTTCCCCTGCCTCAGACTGGGGACTGTTTCGCCCTGCTCGATGATGCGCATTCAGAGCAGGCGCAATCCCGTTTCTACTGCGATTTGCAGAGCGTACTGGTTTGCAGCACTGTCCATGAATGGCCAACTCTATGGCGCGATGCAGAATCGGCTTTGCAACAGGGCAGTTTTGCACTGGCGCTGTTATCTTATGAAAGTGGTGCGCAATTGCAGGGTATTGCTGCGCATTCAGAGCCAGCGTTGTCTCGTATACTTTTGTTCAGGCAATGCCATATTCTCGATAGCCAGCAAGTCGCTGTATTTTTGCAATCTCAGACTGCGCCAGATAATATTGCGGACATAGCAGGCATAGCAGGCATACAAGCTAATGTCGATGCCAGTCAGTTCGAAGCTGGCATTGCCAGTGTCAGGGAATACATCGCAGCCGGAGACACTTATCAGGTCAATTACACTTACCGCCTGCATTTTGACAGCTATGGCACGCCACTTACGCTCTACAGGCGCTTGCGCCAGCGTCAGCCCGTGCCTTATGGCGCCCTGATCTGCCTGCCTGATGGCGAGGCGGTAGTCTCGCTCTCACCAGAATTATTCGTGCGTCAACAACAGGGGAAATTGCTGGCCCGCCCGATGAAGGGCACAGCAGCAGCTACCGGCGATGCAGAGCAGGATCGGCGTCGAGCAGCCGAACTCGCTGCCGACACAAAAAACCGCGCAGAGAACCTGATGATCGTTGACTTGCTGCGCAATGATCTGGGCCGTATTGCCAAAACCGGCACGGTCAGGGTACCCAAATTATTTGAAGTGAATCGCTTTTCCAGTGTCTTGCAGATGACTTCAACAGTAGAGGCAGATTTGCAGGACGGCCTGAATCTGGCACAGATACTGACGGCCCTATTCCCTTGCGGTTCGATTACCGGTACACCCAAGCACCGTACCATGCAAATCATTCGTGAGCTGGAAGCAGAACCGCGTGGTTTGTACACTGGTGCGATAGGCTGGTTTGATCCGCCAGCACAGACTGGTGTGCTGGGTGATTTTTGCCTGTCTGTACCAATACGTACTTTGCAATTGCAAGCACCTCTGGATGATGCTGAGCCGGCCATGCGCCGTGGTGTGCTGGGTGTGGGTGCGGGTATCGTGTATGACAGCGTGGCGCAGGAAGAATATGCCGAATGCCATTTGAAGGCGAGCTTCCTGACCGGCCTGCTGCCACAGTTTGAATTGTTTGAAACCATGCATGCGACGCAGGAAGAAGGTTGCCGTCATCAATCAAGACATTTGCATCGCCTGCAGACATCGGCACAGTATTTTTGCTTTGCCTGGAATCAGGAGCAGGTCAGGTTGAAATTACAACAAGTCTGTGATGCCCTGCCTTCTGCCATACCGCACAGGTTGCGCCTGGCATTGAAGCCGGATGGTGAACTTGATGTGCGTACTGCAGAGTTAAGTCCCTTGCCAGCCAGCCCCAAAGTCATGCTGGCAAAAACTGCCAGTGACAGCCGCAATTTGTTCCTGCGCCACAAAAGCAGTTTGCGTCAGCAATATGACCAGGCCTGGCAAGCAGCCGAGCAACAGGGTGCATTTGACATGTTGTTTTTTAACGAAAAAGGGCATTTGACTGAAGGCGGACGCAGCACAGTCTTGCTGAAACTGCATGGCAAATGGCTGACGCCACCGCTGGAAGATGGTGTCTTGCCCGGCATCATGCGCGAGATTTTGCTGGAAGATAAACGTTACCAGCTCACAGAACAGGTCCTGGCGCTGGGCGATGTGCGGGCAGCAGAGCAAATCATGCTGCGCAATTCTCTACGGGGTGCTTTTGTTGTTGAATTGATTGATTAAATTGAAAACCAGGCTTGCTGGATAGTCAAGAAAAGCTGCCAATACTTACCTATCTGAAGTATAAAGATGAATTCCGCCTTTAGCCTTGGAAATTGATCCAGCTTAATATTGTGGCTGTTCGTAGGAAAGGTTACACTGGAAAAAAAATTTGCCGACCAATCGGTCGGCAAATTGCATTTTTATTCATATTGATTAGCATTGATTAATATTGCAGATAATCGCAAAACAGGAGACTACCCATGAAGAAACGGTTTTTACTGGCGGCTTTGCCTGCCATGTTATCGCTGGTGTTGGCAAGCAATGCCTATGCGCAGATCAAGGTTGGCGTCAGCGTGTCGGCTACTGGCCCTGCGGCTTCTTTGGGCATCCCTGAAAAAAATACCTTTGCCTTGTTGCCAAAAGAAATCGCTGGCAAGAAAGTCGAATACATTGTTCTCGATGATGCATCCGATACCACCACGGCTGTTAAAAATGCCCGTAAGCTGATTGCAGAAGACAAGGTCGATATCCTCATTGGTTCCACCATCACGCCAAATTCGCTGGCAATGATCGATGTGGCGGCAGAAAACGAAACACCGATGATTTCCATGGCGGCTTCTTCGGCCATTATTTCTCCTATCGATTCCAAGCGCTATTGGGTGTTCAAGACACCGCAAAATGATTCACATATGTCGACTGCGATTACCGGTCACATGAATGATGTCGGCATCAAGACAGTCGCTTTCATCGGTTTTGCTGATGCCTATGGCGAAGGCTGGTACAAGGAATTTTCCAAGATTGCTGAATTGCGCAAACTTAAAGTGGTTGCCAATGAACGCTTTGCCCGCAGTGATACTTCTGTCACTGGCCAGATACTGAAAATCCTGGCGACCAATCCTGATGCGGTATTGATTGCCGGTGCCGGTACACCAGCAGCCCTGCCACAAAAGACTTTGAAAGAACGCGGCTACAAGGGCAAGATTTATCAAACCCATGGCGTCGCCAATAATGACTTCCTGCGCGTCTGCGGCAAGGATTGTGAAGGTACCTGGTTGCCAGCGGGCCCATTGCTGGTGGCAGAACAATTGCCAAATGATAATCCAGTCAAAAAATCTGCTATGCGCTATGTCAAAGCCTATGAAAAAGAATATGGCGCAGGTTCTGTTTCCACCTTTGGTGGTCATGCCTGGGATGCTAGTTTGTTGCTGGACTCAGCAGCGACCGTGGCATTGAAAAAAGCCCAGCCTGGCACCAAAGAATTTCGCGCGGCCTTGCGTACAGCTTTGGAAAATACCGTCAACCTGCCAGTCTCGCACGGCATCGTCAATATGACGGACACTGACCATCTGGGTTTCGACCAGCGCTCTCGCGTCATGGTGCAAATCGTGAATGGCAAATGGAAATTGATCGGTCAGGCCAACTGATTTATTGATGAAGTGATCAAGGGAGCCGCGGCTCCCTTTTTGTTCGGCCCAAAGTACTGGGGCTATGCTTGAACTAGTAAGAACCTGTTTACGATCTTAAGCGCGTGCGCAATGTGAGTCCACGCGGGGATCATGTGCTTCTCAAAATGCTCATGTACTCAAGTACATTCCGCTTTTTGCGCTGCGTTTTTGTTACCCCGACCCCGTTGACGCACGCTCGCTACAGATCGTAAACAGGTTCTAAGCAAGAAAGTCAGGTTTCCATGGATTTTTCAATTGCCGCCATCCTCGCTCAGGATGGTATTACCAGTGGTGCCATCTATGCCTTGCTGGCATTGGCGCTGGTGCTGGTGTTTTCAGTCACGCGGATTATCTTCATACCGCAAGGTGAATTCGTCGCATTTGGGGCGCTTAGCCTGGCAGCGATACAGTCGGGTAAATTCCCGCATTCGGCCAGCCTGTTACTGGCCTTTGGTTTGCTGTGTATGGGCAAGGAAGTGTACCTGCAGGTGCGCAGCACGCAGCCTGTGAATGCCAAGGCACTGGCTTTGTCAGCAGGTAAGTTGTTGCTGTTTCCACTGGCCGTCTGGCTGCTGGCGCGCAATGTCGCTGTTCAGGAATGGTCATTGTTTGCACAAGTCTTACTGGCTTTGGCAATAGTCGTGCCCATGGGGCCGATGATCTACCGGCTGGCTTATCAGCCACTGGCAGAAGCCAGCACCCTGGTCTTGCTCATTGTCTCAGTCGGTGTGCATTTCGCCCTGACTGGCATGGGTCTGGTGATGTTTGGCGCAGAAGGTTCGCGCACGACAGCTTTCAGTGATGCCCGCTTTGAATTGGGTGCCATGCAGATATCTGGTCAAAGCCTGGTGGTGATTGCAGTCTCGGCTTTATTGATAGGCGCACTGTATTTTTATTTTGAACGCAGCCTGTCTGGCAAGGCTCTGCGAGCTACTGCCGTCAACCGGCTGGGTGCGCAACTGGTGGGTATAGGGACCACCCAAGCTGGCCGCCTGGCGTTCACCCTGGCTGCAGCCATGGGGGCATTGTGCGGTGTACTGATCGCCCCGATGACCACGGTGTATTACGACGGCGGTTTCCTGATAGGTTTGAAAGGCTTCGTCGGTGCCATCGTCGGTGGCCTGGTGTCTTATCCAGTTGCCGCAGCCGGTGCCTTGCTGGTGGGTTTGCTGGAATCTTATTCGTCTTACTGGGCCAGTGCCTATAAGGAGGTCATCGTATTTACCCTGATTATCCCGGTATTGCTGTGGCGCTCGCTCTCCAGCAAACACACTGATGAGGATGAAGAATAATGAAACAACTCCTCACCAAAGGTATCAAATACGGTAAATGGGTATTGCTGGCACTGGTGTTGCTGTTCCCTTTGATGCCAGTGCCTGAATTCTGGATCACCCTGGCCAATTACATAGGTCTGTATGCGATCGTTGCACTCGGTCTGGTCTTGCTGACCGGGGTAGGGGGCATGACATCTTTCGGCCAGGCGGCTTTCGTTGGCCTGGGGGCTTACTCCACTGCCTATCTGAGTACGGCCCTTGGTTATTCACCCTGGCTGGGTTTGCTGGCAGGTCTGGTGCTGACCATGGCGGCTGCCCTCACTATCGGCCTGATTACCATGCGCCTGTCTGGTCACTACCTGCCACTGGGTACTATCGCCTGGGGTTTGTCGCTGTTTTTCCTGTTCGGCAATCTCGAATTCCTGGGTAAATACGATGGCCTGAATGGCATACCACCCATAGAAATTGCAGGCTTTAAACTCGATACAGGGCGCAGCATGTTTGGCCTGATCTGGGTGATCTTACTGTTGTCTATCGTTGCCATCCAAAACCTGCTGCAATCGCGCCCTGGCCGCGCCATACGCGCACTCAAGGGCGGTGGTGTCATGGCAGAAGCCATGGGTGTCAATACTGCGCGCATGAAGGTCATCATCTTCGTCATCGCTGCCATGCTGGCGAGTATCTCGGGCTGGCTGTACGCGCATATGCAACGTGCCGTCAACCCTACACCTTTCGGATTGAATCAAGGTATTGAATACCTGTTCATGGCCGTGGTTGGTGGTGCAGGGCATGTATGGGGTGCCTTGTTGGGTTCGGCCCTGCTGACACTGCTGAAAGACAAACTGCAAAGCATCTTGCCAGCGCTGCTTGGGGCAAATGGCAATTTTGAAGTCATCGTGTTTGGAGTATTGCTGGTCTTGCTGTTGCAACGTGCCCGCGATGGTGTCTGGCCTTACTTGGCCAGCTGGAGCAAACGCCTGTTTGCCAAATGGCTGCCAGAAGACCAGGGCATACAGGTAGCCGCAGATGCTGCGGTATTGCCAGTGCGTGCCAAGCCTGCAGTCGATACCGTCATCCTCGAAATCGACAAAGCGCGCAAGCAATTTGGTGGCCTGGTTGCTGTCAATGATATGCAGTTCACTGTCAGTGCCGGGCAGATTGTTGGCTTGATAGGCCCGAATGGTGCAGGCAAATCGACCATGTTCAACCTGGTTACTGGTGTCTTGCCTTTGACCAGCGGTGCCGTGCGTTTTTATCGCGATGGCAAATTGCAGGATATCGCCAACCTGCCTTCGCGTGAAATCGTCAAACTGGGCATAGGCCGCAGCTTTCAGCATGTGCGTTTGCTGGCCAGCATGACGGTATTGGAAAACGTCGCGATCGGTGCGCATTTGCGTGCCAAGGGTGGTGACGTCATGGAAGTCATCGCCAGCATTTTGCGGCGTGATGGCAAGGTAGAGAGTTCCCTGCTGGCAGAAGCCAAAAGGCAGCTGGAACGGGTAGGCCTGGCGCATCTGATCAACGAAGAAGCAGGCAGCCTGGCACTGGGCCAGCAACGCATACTGGAAATTGCCAGGGCCCTGTGTTGTGATCCTAGCCTGCTGCTGCTGGATGAACCTGCCGCCGGTTTGCGCTATAAAGAAAAACAGGAACTGGCCGAACTCTTGCGCAAACTGCGTGCAGAAGGCATGAGTATCTTGCTGGTTGAGCATGACATGGATTTTGTCATGAACCTGACTGATCAATTGGTGGTCATGGAATTTGGCACCAAGATTGCCGAAGGCTTGCCACAAGAAGTACAACAGAATCCAGCTGTGCTGGAAGCTTATCTGGGTGGGATAGATTGATGACGAACACAAATTCTCCAGAAACCACGCCAGTCATATTGGCGACGACATCCCTGTCCGAACCAGCCTTATTGCATACCAAAGACCTGCAAGTATTTTATGGCAAAGTCGAGGCTTTGCAGCCAGCGAATATACGTGTCGGTGCCGGGCAAATCGTTACCGTCATCGGCCCGAATGGTGCGGGAAAATCGACGATGCTCAATGCCATTGCCGGTGCCTTGCCTGCAAGCGGCAGCATGCGCGGGCAGATATTATTGGCCGACAAAAACCTCGCCAGCGTTAGCATAGAAAACCGCGTCGCCCAAGGCATGTCACTGGTGCCAGAAAAACGTGAGCTGTTCGCCAGCATGAAGGTGGAAGATAATCTATTGCTGGGCAGCTACCGCCGCTACCAGGCCGGTGAAAAAAACTATGCTGACCAGTTGCAAGTCGTGTTTGATCTCTTCCCGCGTTTGAAAGAAAGACGTACCCAGGAAGCTGGCACGCTGTCCGGCGGTGAACGCCAGATGCTGGCAGTAGGCCGTGCCCTCATGGCCAAGCCGCAATTGCTGATGCTGGATGAGCCCAGCCTCGGCCTGGCACCGCTGATCGTCAAGGAGATTTTCCACATCATCCAGCGTCTCAAGCAAACCGGCGTGGCGATTTTGCTGGTAGAACAAAACGCCCGCGCCGCCTTGCAAGTGGCTGACTATGCCTATGTGCTGGAAACCGGACAGATTGCGCTTGAAGGCGATGCAGCAGAACTGGCGAATGACCAGCGCGTGATAGACACCTATCTGGGTCTGGCCAGGAAGAACCACTGATTCCAGCAGGATGCATAAATGAGAGTATTGATTACAGGATCTACAAGTTGGGAGAGCCAGGCCGCAATACGCCGTGAATTGGCTAAGCTACCTTCAGATACCATCGTCGTTACCGGTGACACCCCCGGCATAGATGCTCACGCCAAAGTAGTTGCATTGGAATTTGGTTTGGCCGTCGAGGCTATGAAAAAAACCAATGCTGACTACCGTGCATTTCCCGGTGAAGGATGGAAAGGTTTGAATCTCAGGATGCTGGCGACAGGCATAAATCTCGTGCTGGCTTTTCATGCCGACTATGGAAAACCCGGTTGCGCCCGTGGCACACAACATGCTGTGGAACTGGCTGAACAGGCACGAATTCCGGTTAAAATTTTCACACAGTAGACGACAATAATCACAATAGTGGCAAAGGGAAAACCATGATCTCCCATGTATTCATAGGCATACACGATTTCGACAAGTCTTATGCGTTTTACTCAGCACTCATGAGCGAACTGGGTCTGGTTTTGAAATTCAAGGACGCCGTTGAACCCTGGGCAGGATGGATGGCTGCTGATCAGCCACGCCCGTTGTTTGTCATCGGCAAGCCTTTCAATGGCGAGCCAGCTCAGCATGGCAATGGCCAGATGGTGGCATTGCTGGCGGCGTCACGCGCAATGGTACAACGTGCCTATGAAGCGGCGCTGGCACATGGCGGTACATGTGAAGGCCCACCGGACCTGCGCCTGCACTATCACCCCAATTATTATGGTGCATATTTCCGCGATCCTGATGGCAACAAACTTTGTGTGTGCTGTCATCATGAGGAGTAGCAAAGCGGTGTGTTTTAAAAAAAAGGCGATGTAATTTTGGGGGAAACAAGGCAAGTTAAATTAATTGGATGTATATAATGAAGTTTCTTAAAAACTTTTGACCAATACTTATATGCGAGCCTTTCTTATTTGTTCTGCCTCTATCTTGTTGACAGCTTGCGCATCAAATTCGGGTGTACAGTCTATTGGTAAAGATACCTATATGGTGTCGCGCCAGGCTGCTACAGGATTATCCGGTTCTGGCACACTGAAGGCTGAAGTTTTTCAGGAGGCCAGCCAGCATTGCGAAAAACAGGGCAGGTCTTTACAGGTTGTCAGTACGCAAGAGGCCAGGCCCCCGTATATCTTTGGTAATTTCCCCAAGGCAGAAATACAGTTCATGTGCTTGGATGCCAATGATGCCGAGTTGAATCGCCCTAAACTGAAGAAGACAGCTAATACTGTGATTGAAATCAGAAACGATAATCGCAGCAAAGGTGAAGCACCAAATTCGAAAGATATTTACTCCGAATTGATTAAGCTGGAAAGTCTGCGCAAGCAGGGGATACTGACTGATGCAGAATTTCAGGCACAGAAAACCAAATTGCTGAACGGAAATTGATTCGACTTCAGTTTTCTGTGAAGCTTATGAACGCGTATTTATATGCAAACTATCAAGCCTGAAGCAGAGCTTTTAGCATCTGCTTCAGGTATGTTCCGCCATCCAGGCGTTCAAACCATTCACCCATTTCGCTGCAGGTAATTTACAGGCCAGGCGTATCGCTGTTGCGCGTTCATACAAGTCTTCAAAATCGACTGCGGGGGCTTGTTTGAAGGCGATGGCGACGGTGTTGGCATCATGCACCAGCGGTAGCCAGACTACTGCATCAAAAGCTTCTTGCAGGGCGGCGAGATTGGCATTGCAGTTCGCCTCATAATTATGCGGATTACCAAACAGATTAACGGTCAGCATGCCATCTGCATTCAGCGTATCGGCACAGGCCTGGTAAAACGCAGCGCTGCTCAGCGCGGGGGCATCAGCAGCGGCATCATATAAATCAATTTGCAGCACATCGGCCTGACCGTGGTTGGCGCTGTCGTTGACATAGTCCAGTGCATTCATGCACAGGACTTGCAGGCGCTCATCATTTACCGGCAGCTTGAAGTGCTGGTGACAGGCGGTGATCACTTTGGGGTTAAGCTCAATTGACGTGACCCTGGATTGTTCGAAATTACGGTAGCAAAACTTGGTCAGCGATGCGGCACCCAGGCCTAGCTGTACGATATGTTGCGGCTCGTGTTTGAACAACATCCACATCATCATTTGCTGCACATATTCCAGCTCTATCTGGTCAGGCATGGCCATGCGCATGGCACCCTGGATGGCATCAGATGAAAGATGCAGGGTACGCACGCCCTGGTATTCGGCAATGCTGACGTCAGGCAGCTCTGTACTGGCCGCCTGATTTGCCTTGTATAAATTTAAACCCATCTTTTGCATTAATTTTTTAAGTACGAATTTTTAAATACGCATTTCCAGGCATTCATTGCAGGTATCAAGCCTGGGTTTTTGGCCATGTTTCCAGACCTTCGATTGCCACCATCTTTTGCCAGCTTGGACGGGCGATAATCAGCTGTGCCAGTTTGCTCAGCGCAGGCCATTCAGTCGCCGGGCGTGGCATATTGCGTGACCAGCGCATTAGCATGGTCAGTTGCAGGTCGGCTCCGGAAAAAGTCTCACCCAGCAGGTAGGGCCCATTCTTGCTCAGGTGCAGGTCCAACTGATCCCAGATGGCGGCGACGCGTTTTTGCAGAGCCGCTTTGGTGGCTACACTATGCTCTTCAAAGCCAAGTTCAGCAGGATAAAACCAGGCACGGAAAGCCGATTGCAGGCTGCTGCTGATGAACACTATCCATTGCCGCCACTGATCATGTTCCACGCTGCCTATCGCTGGCACGAGCCTCGCTTCCGGGTGCCGTTCGGCCAACAGCATCAACAGCGCAGCTGATTCGAGATAAGGACGATTATCAATGATCAGGGTAGGCACGACACCGTTTGGATTCAAGCGCAGATACTCTGGATCTTTTTGCTGGTTCTTTTCTACATCGACCAGTTTCAATTCATGGTCGGCACCAATTTCCAATAAGGCCAGATGAACGATCATGCTGGCTGTGCCGGGGCAGTAATACAGGGTGTACATGGCTATCCTTGATGGGGTTTTAGTATGGCTTTAATAGTATGGCTTTAATTCTGGTGCGTTTGTCCGCAAACCAGACATTGTGGATTCTTGCTGATACCTATGCTGGTCCAGTCCATGCGCAAGGCATCCAGCAACAGCAGGCGGCCTGACAGTGCCTGGCCTATGCCCATGATGACTTTCAGGGCTTCGGCGGCCTGCATGCTGCCGATGATGCCTACCAGCGGTGAAAACACACCCATGCTGGAACACAGTACTTCTTCAAAGGGCTGGTCAGGTGGGAACAGGCAGGCATAACAAGGGGATGCCTCATCACGGCTATCAAACACGCTGATCTGGCCATCAAAGCTGATGGCCGCACCGGACACCAGCGGTACGCCAAATTTGACGCAGGCAGCATTCACGGCATGGCGGGTGGCAAAATTGTCACAGCAATCAAGGACGATGCTGGCCTGGCTGACCAGTTCTTCCAGGCGTGCATCTGCAGCCCGCTCTTGCAGGGCGATGATGCGTATTTCGGGGTTGATCGCTTCCAGTGTGTGCTTGCCTGAGTTGACCTTGGCCATGCCCACCGCTGCCGTGGTATGCATGATCTGTCTTTGCAGATTGGTCAGGTCCACGCTGTCATTGTCGACGAGGGTGATGTGGCCTACCCCGGCACTGGCCAGATACAGGGCTGCAGGGGAACCCAGGCCACCGGCACCGATGATAAGGGCGCGCGCCTCGGTAATTTTTTGCTGACCTTCTATACCTATCTGGTCTAGCAATATGTGACGGGAATAGCGTAAGAGTTGCTGGTCGTTCATCGTCGTAAAAAAGGCCGCTGTTGAAGTAAGCGGCCTTTTTGTTAAGGTTTATTCAAGGGTTATTTTTTCTTGATATCGGTTTTGTGATCGGCTTTATCAGTTTTAGCCGGTTTGTCAGCGTCCTTGCTGCTGTCTTTGCCGTCTTTGTCCTTGCCTTCCTTATCGACTACTTTGGCTTCTGTGACTTTGACTGGCAAGCCTTTCAGGTGATTCAAAGCCTGCGCCAGCTGGAAGTCTTCTGCACTGCCGTATTCGAGCGGCTTGATTTTTTTCACCAATGCTGCCACACGCTGTTCTTCTTCCGCTTCATCGACTTTAGGACGGGCGACTTCTTTTTCCTTGTCGTTCGTCAAATGCTTTTGCAAGTCCGCTTCACGGGCACGCAAGCCATTGATGCCATCACCGTCTGCGGTTTCTTCAACGTTCAGGTCAGGGACGATGCCCTTGGCCTGGATAGAGCGACCATTCGGTGTGTAATAGCGGGCCGTAGTCAGCTTGACTGCAGTATCGGCAGAAATCTGACGTATGGTTTGTACCGAACCCTTGCCAAAGCTTTGGGTGCCAATAATGGTAGCGCGTTTGTAGTCTTGCAAGGCACCTGCGACGATTTCAGAAGCAGAGGCAGAGCCAGTATTGATCAACACCACCATAGGCACATTTTTGATCGCTTCTGGCAATTTTGCCAGCGGGTCGCTCAAAGTGCGGCCAGAATAGAATTCACGGCGTGCATAGAAAGTCGCTTTGGAATCTTGCAACTGACCATTGGTGGAGACCACCGGTACATCCTTGGGCAGGAAAGCGGCCGAGACACCAATGGCACCCGGCAAGACACCACCTGGATCATTGCGCAAATCGAGTACCAGACCTTTGATGGCGGGGTCTTGCGCATACAGGGTCTGGATTTTCCTTGCCATGTCTTCGACGGTCGGTTCCTGGAACTGGGCAATTCTTAACCAGGCATAGCCAGGCTCAACAATCTTGGCCTTGACGCTTTGCTGTTTGATCAGTTCGCGGGTAATCGTGACGATGATGGGTTTATCTTCGCTTTTACGGAAAATAGTCAGGGTGATCTTGGTATTGGGTTCACCGCGCATGCGCTTGACCGCTTCATCCAGCGTCAGGCCTTTGACAGGCTGGGAATCCAGCTTGGTGATCAGGTCACCCGGTTTCAAACCTGCGCGATAGGCTGGCGAGTCTTCAATTGGCGAGACGATCTTGACATAGCCATCTTCCATACCGACTTCTATACCCAGGCCGACAAACTTGCCCTGAGTGCCTTCTTTTAATTCTTTATATGATTTCTTGTCCAGATAGGCTGAGTGTGGGTCCAGTGAAGCCACCATGCCGGAAATCGCTTCCGTCAGCAGCTTGTTGTCTTCCACTGGTTCGACATATTCACTCTTGATGATGCCGAAAACTTCTGTCAGTTGACGCAATTCCTCTACCGGCAGGAAATTGCCCGGGGTTTTTTGCGCCACTGCCGAAAACTGCATGGAAACTGCCACACCGGCAACCATGCCGAGGCCAATTAAACCAAAATTCTTGAATTTGCTGCCCATGTGATTCACCTAAAGCCTATTTAACGATCCAGTTGAGAGGATCAAATACACGTCCTTGATGACGTACTTCAAAGTATAAACCTGATTCTTCATTACCGCCGCTGTTTCCGGCACTGGCAATGACATCACCCGTTTTTACCACATCGCCGACATGCTTCAATACTGCCTGATTATTGCCATACAGGCTCCAGTAACTGCCGCCATGATCAACAATCACCATATTTCCATAACCCTTCCACCAGTCAGCAAAAATCACTTTGCCCGGAGCGATGGTCTTGATTTCTGCACCTTCATTCGCCTTGATGAACATGCCTTTCCAGCTAGGGCCATCAGTGCGTTTGCTGCCAAATCTGGCAAGAATTTCACCTTTCACCGGCAAACGCAATTGCCCTTTCAACTTGTCAAATTCACCTGCAGGCGGGGTTGCCACCTTGGCCTGCTTGGGCGGTTCGTCATCATCAATTGCATTAGGATTGGTGATTTTCGTTGGTTTTTTGCCCTGTGCCGCTTGCCTTGCTCTTTCTTTCTGCGCTGCTGCAATTCTTTCCTGGCGTTGTTTTTCTTCCAGTGCTGCCTTTGCTGCATCTGCCTTGGCTTGCTCTTCAATCAGTTTATTTAATTGTGAGACCAGATTGGAGAGTCTTTGTTCATCTTTTTCCAGACTATCTGCCTGTTTTTTTTGTACATAGAGTTTTTCTGCCAACTGACTTAGCAATGTGGCATGCCGTTTTTTCTCTTTTTCCAGCGCCTGCTTATGACTTTTTTCTTCATCGGCGATTTCATCGAGTTCAGCCTTGGCTTCTTTCGCTTCTTCGGCATTTTTTTCAACCGCCAGCAGACTGATACGCAAGCCATCGATCAGTTTGGCCTGGGTTTGCGATACATAGCTCATGTATTGCAGTTCACGATTGATGCGGTTGGGATTGTCGCCAGAGAGCAGCAATTTAATACGGTCACTGTCGCCGCGCATATATTGGCGGCGTAAAAAATTCGATAGTTGTGTTTTTTGTTTTTCAACTTTATCAGCCAGGGCTTGTTGTTGCTCTGTCAGTTGTTTGACTTTTGCTTCTGTCTGCGCTTGTTCGGCCTGCAAGTCACGCAAGGAACGGTTGGCTTCAGAGATGGATTTTTCTGATTCAGCCATGGCATCGCTGGCATTGTCCTTGGCAGTTTCAGTTTTGTTTATATCGTTTTTTAATGCCTTCAGGCGGTTTTGCAGCTCGGCCCGGTCTGCTTCTGCCTTGTTTTTTTGTTGGGCGCGGGCATTGCTGGCAGCCATTGCCGATGGTGCCGACGCTGCTATGCCTGCCAGAGACAGGCATAGCAAGCTTGCTATGAAAAACGGTGAAGACTTGGTTTTAAATGGCATTCAATGCTTATTTGGATTTACCCTGGCTGGCAACAGCTTGCAAAGCTGCTGCAATAGCGTCCTGATCACCCAGATAATAATGTTTGATCGGCTTCAGGTCGGCATCGAGTTCATACACCAGTGGCTGACCATTAGGGATATTCAGGTTGACGATGTCGTCGTCGCTGATACCATCAAGCATTTTGATCAGGGCGCGCAGACTATTGCCATGGGCAGAAATCAGGATGCGCTTGCCCGAGCGTATTGCCGGGGCGATGCTGTCATCCCAGGCGGGCATGACGCGGGCAACCGTGTCTTTCAGGCATTCGGTCAATGGGATCTGGCTGCGATCCAGACCGGCATAGCGCGGGTCATTGAAAGAAGTGCGGTCGTCATCTTCTGCCAGTGGCATAGGTGGCGTATCGTAGCTGCGACGCCACACCAGCACTTGCTCGTCACCATATTTTGCCGCTGTCTCTGCCTTGTTCAAGCCTTGCAGGGCACCGTAATGACGTTCATTCAAACGCCAGTCATGAATCACTGGCAACCACATCAAGTCCATTTCATCAAGTGTGCCCCACAGTGTACGAACCGCGCGCTTGAGTACCGAGGTGTAAGCCAGGTCAAAAGTCAGACCGGCTTCTTTCAATAGCTTGCCAGCCTGGGTAGCTTCAGCCACGCCTTTTGCTGTCAGATCGACATCAGTCCAGCCGGTGAAGCGGTTGTCCAGGTTCCAGGTAGATTCGCCGTGGCGCATTAAAACGATTTTATACATAGTGTGCTAGAGGGTGAGATAAGATGAGATGAGTGATTTAGTATGCGATTGCGGCATCTATTTTATAATGACGCGCTTCTGATAACCATTCTTACTACTGGAATCCTGTGAAATTCATTATTGACAATATATTCTGGATAGGTCTCGCCATCATCTCTGGCGGTGCATTGCTGATACCTGCTTTCCAAAGACGTGGTGCCAAGGTGTCGCATTTTCAAGCTACACAATACATGAATCAGGCTAAAACCCTGATTTTGGATGTGCGCAGTGCTGAGGAATTTGCAGCCGGACATATGCAAAATGCCAAGCATATCCCATTACCAGAGCTGAACGACCGTCTGAAAGAGATAGAAAAGTCAAAAAGCAATGTGGTCATTACTGTTTGTGCTTCAGGCGTGCGCTCTTCCAGCGCTGCTGGTTTGCTCAGCAAAGCTGGCTTTGCCCAGGTTTTCAGCCTTGATGGTGGTATAGATTCCTGGAAGTCGCAAGGCTTGCCAACAGTAAAGTAAAGCAGGAGAGCATCATGAAAGCCCATGTAGTCATGTATACCACAGCCGTT
>JACQDX010000025.1 GCA_016200895.1 Burkholderiales bacterium | reverse complement strand
CTCGGCGGCAAGGTAACAGCCAACAAAGACGGTTACGTGGAAATCGGCTATTGGCCAATCAAACCAACTGCCGCTGGTCGTGCCCTGTTCAACTGGCCGGGCAGTGTCTATCACTGGCATAGCGAAGGATTTGAATGTGTCAGTGGCATGGAACAATTGGCGGTGGGATCCCGCTTTGAAAATCAGGCAGTACGCTACGGACCATCCGCCTATGGCGTGCAGTTCCATCCTGAAATCAGCTACCAGATGATGCGGCGCTGGGCCACCATGGGGGCACACAAACTCCATTGGCTGGGCGCCCAGAGTCGCGAGAGTCAACTGCAGGACGGCAAGACACACGACCGCAATGGCCTGGTCTGGCTGAACTGCTTTCTTGATCACTGGCTGGCAAGCGACCCGCGCCTGATCTCAGCACCTCATATACATGAGGACATCAGCAACAAATCACTGATAGAGTTTGTCTAGTCCCATCATCTGGTGCTGGTGCATAATGCTTGCAAAAATTGGTGCCAGATATCTGGCACCACCCCGCTCCGCTTCAGGATCACAGATCAACCATCCGGACGACCACGCAGGTTTTCATATGAGACCATGACATGCTCGCGATAGGCAGGCCGATCCTTCAGGCGGGCATACCAGGCTTCCACATTGGGTATCACCGGCCTTTCTAGATCAAGTGTGAAGTAGCGATACAAGGTAGCGCCAATGGAAATATCGGCCAGGCTGATCGCATCACCAAGCAGGAAATCACGATTTTCCAGGATGCGGTTTAACAGCTCAAAATGGGCTGTGCAACGTGCCAGTTTTTCATTGATCGCGTTCCAGTTTCTCTGCGCTTCCGGGACTCGCACCATGCCCCAGAACACGCCTATCATCAGGTCCTGCTCCAACACGGTTTGCGACCAGTCCATCCAGCGATCAGAAAGCGAACGCTGATAGGCACCATCAATCCAGAACGGCGCAAGCCTAGTGTGCGCCGCCAGGAAACGCAAGATAGCGTGCGACTCCCACACAATGTTGCTGCCGATCGCAATTGTGGGTATGCGACCATGCGGATTCATGGCCAGGAACTCAGGCGTATCGCGCCCGCCAAACTCACCGCCGGTAGGAATGCGTTTGTGTTCTATGGCCAGCTCGCCAATCAGCCACATGACCTTTTGCACATTGAAGGAATCACGCCGTCCCCAGATAGTCAGCGAGTCCGGCGCTATATCAGCATGCTTTTCAAGTTGCGGCATCATGGCGTCCCGCTTCATGCACGCCTCCGTACATCTGTCGCCACCAGGCGGTTCAGGCCGGCTTCAAGATCAGCAATCAGGTCCGCTACGCTCTCCAGCCCTATGTGGAAACGAATGCATGGACCCGCCGCCTGCCATCGCGTCGCCGTGCGAATTGCGCTGACATCAAATGGCAGGGCCAGACTTTCGAAACCGCCCCATGAATAGCCGAGCCCGAACAGGCTGAGTCCATCAAGAAAAGCCTCTACTGCTTCTTGTGAAAAATCCTGTAATTCAACTGAAAAAAGCCCGGAAGAGCCCTTGAAATAACGCTGCCAGTTGGCATGACCAGGGCAGTCATCAAATGCAGGATGCAATACACGGTGCACTTCAGGACGGGATTTCAGCCAACCAGCAATGACGAGTGCATTCTCCTGGTGCGTCCGCATACGCATTCCCAAAGTACGCAAACCGCGCAGTGCCAGGTAAATGTCATCCGGACCGACACACAGACCAAGATCGCCGTGCAATGCCTTGAGCGCCGGCCAGGCAGCAGCCGAAGCTGATACCGTACCGAGCATTGCATCAGAATGCCCCACCAGGTACTTGGTCCCTGCCTGTATGGACAGGTCGACACCATGTGCATGCGGCTGGAAAAACAAGGGGCTTGCCCAGGTATTGTCTGCCAACACCATCATTCCATGCTGGTGCGCCACATCCGCAATCGCCCTGACATCCTGCACTTCAAAAGTGTGGGAACTCGGCGCCTCGACATACACCGCCCTGGTATTGCTCTTGATTAGCAAGGCAATGTCTGCACCTGCCATGGGATCGTAGTATGTGACTTCCACACCAAAGCGCGCGCTTAATACGGTTTCACACGCATGACGAACCGGTCCGAAGACACCATCGCTCACCAAAAGATGATCACCAGTTTTCAGACATGAGAGCAAGGCTGTCGTACAGGCAGAAAGCCCGGATGGGCAGAGCACCGCACCAGCACCGCCTTCAAGGCCGCAGATGGCTTGCTCCAGCGCAGCACTGGTTGGCGTACCGCGTCTTGCATAGATATACGGCTGGGTGCGACCCAGCAGTTCTTTCACCGTTGAGCTGAGAACAGTAGACCCGTGATAGACAGGTGTATTAACAAAGCCGTTAAATAATTCCGGACTACGCCCCAGCGTTACAAGTTGCGTATCGATGCCGAAACCTTCGACGGGGTGCAGTGCCTGTGCCTCGAACTTGCTCATCATGCTTCATTCCGGATAGGGTGTTTGTGATTATTGAAGGGAAACTATATGGTGCAGACATTTTTCTTTACCCCCAAAAAAAGCGTGGATAAAGCTATTGATAAATGCAATTTATCTGCCGTCTTGCAGCGCGACAAGGCTACTACCGAGTTGACTGCTTGAGAACTAATAGAGTTGATAGCAAAGGGAAATTGCGCTGGTTTCAGCGCTGCAGAACTAACACGAATGATAGTTCTATTTTGATGGCGGCTAACCTTATCATCTGCGCTGATCATGGCAAGAGGACGGTTCATCCGTACTGCGCCGTGCATGGATTGCAGCAATTGTCATCACAACGGGGAACAGGAAGATGCAACTAGATTGGACAGAAGAACAGAAAGCATTGCGTGCACGCTATCAACATCTGGGGGAGCGATTCAACGCTCGCCGTGGCAATTCGCTGGATCAATTTGATGAAGCCGGATGGAAAACACTTTGCAGCGAAGGTATGTGGAAATTGGTAATTCCGGAGTCTTACGGCGGATCGGGCGCTGACTGGTGGGCATTTACTGCCGCACTGGAAGGACTGTCAACCACCATACGCGCCCCAGCCTTGCTGCTTTCCATCATTGCGCAGGCAGGGATGGTGCGTGCCCTTAACCTGTATGGTAGCGAAGCACAGAAAGACCGCTACTTTGCCGCCATCCTGCGCGGCGACCTGAGTGCCACTGCAATCGCCGAACCAACCACTGGCACAGATGTCAGAAGCATAGAAACCACCATCAGGAGTCACGGAGAAGGCTATGAACTCAACGGTCAGAAATTCAATATCGCACATGCACCCGTTGCGGATTTCATTCTGGTAGTTACGCGCATTGCCGATCTTGAGAAAAAAAATACGACGCTGGTTTTATTGGATCGCGGCCAGCAAGGCGTGACTTACGGCCAGCCAGACAATAAACTGGGAATGAGAGATCTGCCAACTGGTAGCTTGGGCTTTGACTCTGTCAAAATAAAACCCAGTCAAGTCCTCGGCGTACCAGGCGAAGGTCTGCACGATCTGATCGATATCATCTCACTTGGCCGTCTGTATTACGGACTGGTTGCCGCCAATGTGATTACCCCTTTCCTGACCGATGCTCTTGCCTACAGCCGTAGCCGTCGCAGCTTCAAGCTGGCCATCGATACCAATCAATATATACAGAAACGCCTGATAGATATCAAGATAGGTATGGAGCGCAGCAAATGGCTGGCTTATGCGGCGCTGAGCCAGTTACTCAATGGCCACCCTGATGCGTTGATGATGTGCTCCATAGCCAAGCTTGTCGGTTCAGAAGACTTGATCAATAGCGCACTCAGCCTGATCAGACTGCATGGCAGTGTCGGTTACCACGAAGGAGGTGTCACTGCACTGGCACGCGACGCACTGGGGTTTTCCAGCGTAGGTGGTACGGAAGAAATGCATAGGAAAAATATTTTCAATCAAATGTCACGCCAGTCTGTCTAGAAACTGGGGTGATTAAAAAACCGCTGCGCTGCAGTGGATATGATTCCTGATAATGCCGTCCGGCCAATGCCGGGAATTTGAAGGAATACGTCTTAACCAACCGGAGATACACATGTCAAAAAGACACTTCCCCCTCAATATCGAGATCAAATATCGCGACACGGATTCCATGGGCCATGTCAGCAGCCCTGTTTATTATGAATACATGCAGCATGCCTATGTGAAGTATATGCATACCTTACTGGAGCTTCCCTACACTGAAAAGGTGCCGCAGATCATGGTGAAAAGTTCTTGTGAATACCTGGTTCCCGCCAAACTGGGCGAACAATTGATTGTGGAGACCAGCGTGACAAAATTCGGTGGCAAGAGCTTTGAAATCGAATATGAGATTTACCGTAATGACAGCGCTAAAACCTTGATGGCAAAGGGCGCATCCACCCATGTGTCCTTCGATCATGGTACAGGAAGAACCACCACTGTTCCTGATTATTTCAAGTCCAGTGTAGAAGCATACCAACACACCCTCTGAGTACGGAAACAGGTAGCGGTGTCCAGATGATCCCGCGCCTGCAGGTTTTACAGCAGACACGTTCAATTTATCAATAGCGAGCAGACAAATGAAATCAGCAGACAGGCTTCCTCCACAACTTCGTCGTTCCTGGTTGTTTCTTGCAGGCGCAGATCAGCAGGCACTGTCGGACGGTTGCCGTAGCGGCGCAGACGTACTGGTACAGGAACTGGAAACTTTTACTCCTCCTGAAAGACGTCCCCAGGCTTACCGCATCTGTGCCGGTATCATGGCTGAATGGCGTGCAGCGGGAATTATTACATCCATACGTGTCAATCCACTGGAGAAAGGTGGCGTGGATGACCTGCAAGCCGTGATGAAAGCCAAACCAGAGATCATTCAGATGTCCCTGGTCGCAACACCACAGCAAGTAATCGCTCTGGATGAAATTGTCACCCGTCTGGAAAAGGAATACGGCATAGAACCAGGATCTACCGAACTGGTGCCGAATATAGAAACGACATTGGGATTGATCAATACCATGGCAATTGCCAAAGCCAGTCCGCGTGTGACCGCCGTGCTGGTTGCTACCGAAGACATGGTGGCTGACATAGGGTCTCAGCGCACCCGTGCCGGCAGGGAACTTGACTATGTACGTTCGCGTTTCATCGTCGAATGCGCAGCCGTTGGCGTCTCGGCAATTGACTGTCCCTACAGCTATGTCGACAATGAAGGCGCCGAACTCGATATGCAGATAACCCGCGATCTCGGTTACAAGGCCAAGGCCATCGTCAATGCACAGTTCGTCGACGTGGTAAATCGCACACTGACCCCTACTCGCGCTGAAGTCGGGCTGGCAAACAAGATCGTCAAGACCTTTGATGAAGCCCGCGTTGCAGCCGGTGAAAGGAGGATCCCCGGCGCCATAGTCGATGGCTTCCTGGTTGAAGTTCCAGACTACCTGGCGGCACGTCGTCTGCTTGCCAGAGCAAGCCAGTTCGGTATTTCATGATTCAAATTTAATGCAAGGCAATTACCATGGAAAATGTGCATCAAACACTGAAATCTATCAAGACACTGACAGGAAAACTGAGCAATTTCAATACCGAAGATGCTCCTGCCACACCACATTCCCTATTCCTGAGCTGGATGCAGGAAGCCATCAACGAACAGATTGCAGAGCCAAATGTCATGACACTGTCAACTGTCGACAGCGATGGTCTGCCTGACGCCCGCTCTGTCGTACTGTTAAATGTCAACGAGCAAGGCTGGCATTTTGCCGCAAACTCAGACAGCCCCAAGGGCCGGCAAATAACCAGGTTCCCCCATGCAGCAATGACCTGGTATTGGCCGGCAACAGGGCAGCAGATCCGCTTGCGCGGCAAGATTGGAAAGCTTGGGCATGAAGCCGGCGCCAGTGATTTCATGTCACGTCCTGAGAAATCCAGGGCTTCCATACTGGCGGCAAAGCAAAGCCAGGTCATGGACAACCAGGGCGACCTGGATGCTGCGATAGCCAGTCAGCTTGCTCGCATGGCGAATGAGCCTGGCCTTATTTCGCCGAGCTGGTCCATCTATGCATTGTCACCCGATGTTGTCGAATTCTGGCAATCCAGTGAGCAGCGCCGCTTCACGCGTTTGCGCTATCAGAAAACAGGAGTTAACTGGCAACAGAACATATTATGGCCATGAGATAGCCTGTTACGGTTGCAAACCAGCCTGACCATGAAATGTAATGCCCGACTCACAAGGCCGGGCATTTTTTATTTGTCATAACCTGTCTGTGCTTTGAGCTATGATTCTCTCTGCGATTTCTCTCGTGACCAAACGCGGAAAAAACCGGTGGACCCGCAACATTCAAACCTGCGCACCTGCCGCGCCAGCTTCAACATTACCGCCCACCAGTTCTCAGACACTGCT
Organism: Burkholderiales bacterium; assembly: GCA_016200895.1. GTDB lineage: Bacteria > Pseudomonadota > Gammaproteobacteria > Burkholderiales > Burkholderiaceae_D > Undibacterium. The sequence goes on along the minus strand of JACQDX010000025.1, from coordinate 11,127 downwards.
TTTTGTATCAAACCGGGAACAATTTTTCAGAACCTGCCAATGAAGATTGAATAGAGGCTGCACTTTGCGCACGCATCTTTTCTTCATAGTCTGCAATCGCGTCAAGCATAGATAGTTTTCCAGACTGGACATCTGCCAGCTTGTCCGCCAAAACTGCAGCATCATACAAGGTTGTATTGCCACCCAGGCCGCCAATCAAGCTCATCAGATGGACCGCATCACCAAGCGCGGTGACTCTGCTGCTGACCCAGGGTTCTTGCGGCCTGGCGCTGCGCATCGGAGCAATAGCGAGGGCATTCATATCAACATTTGAGAACAGGGCCTTGAGGGAAGGATTCCAGGTCTCCACCACATTGGCAACATGACGGCTGATGTCTTCGACACTCAACGTGATATTCTCGCTATCACCCAAACCAAAAGTCTTTCGCTTGCCCAATACCGCCCAGTAAATATAGTCATCAACAGGATTGACCACATAGTCCAGATCAAGCGCTGGCGCCAATACTGCAGGTGACTCCTTGAAATGGACATTTTCAGCTACGGCAACCAGATCATCATCCATGATCACGGATGTACCGCTTTGCAGTATTTTTGCAATAGACTCTTTGGCTCGACCAACAGGATAGGTCTTCCCATATATGCAGACGATCCCTGTATCATAAGTCTGCAGTTCGGGGAATCTCTGTTTGCGGACAGTGGAATTTGCCCCATCGGCTGCAATCAGGACATCTGAGACGACAGTGCTGCCGTCAGAGAAATGAGCAACCACCTTGCCATCATCTCTTTCTTCATACTGAACAAAGACTTTATCGAAATGCACATGATATTTGAGGCCGCATAACAAAACCTCCCTCATGGTGAGGCGATTGGCAGCCAGGTCTTCTTTTATCTGCTGATCTCTTTCCTCTGCGGGAGGTGTCCAGGACTCTATCCATTCGTCAGCCGTGTTTTCCAGTTTTGAATTCAGGCGATGCATGCCCTGACACTGCTCACCACAGGTATTTTCAAACAGTTTGTAATGGCTTTCTAAGAGACATTGCGACAGCGCTTCCTGCCCGGTATGATCTATCCTCAAGCGGAAACTCTGGCTTCTTGTATACGATGTCGTATCTTTTTCATACACATCAAAACGCACACCTCTCTTTTTCAAGCCCTGGGCCAGACTGAGTCCCCCCAGCCCGGCCCCTATGATTACCACATGGATGTCTGTCAAATTCATTATTCCCTCTATCAAGTTTGGCTATGTCTATATTGACTCTATTATTTGTTTACTACATGGCTACTTCTTCAAGATTGCTGCTACATGATTACTACCGCACTACTACTACATCTGCTTGCTTCTAGGCACCACCAACTGCCTTGTACAGGTTGATTGATGCAGCCAGATAAGCACGTTTGGTTGCTATCAGGCTGGCCTGGGTCTGCAACAAGTCGCGCTGAGCATTCAACACTTCCAGGTAACTGCTATATCCATTCGAATAACGGACTTCTGCCAGGCGCAGACTGTCTTTCAAAGCCAGCAGCCGACGCTCGCTCGACGCAGCTACTTCCTGTTCTGCCGACAAATTGACGAGCACATCGTGTACATCCCGAAATGCTCCTTGCACACTTTGCACATAAAGCGCGACAGCCTGTTTTTCCTTTGCTTTCGCACCGGAGACCACGGCATCGATGGCACCGCCGCGAAAAATAGGTTGCGCCAGGTTTCCGGCCAGACTCCAGAACAGGGAAGCGGGTTTGAATAAATCCTGCATGACACTGGATTCATAACCAAGGCCGCTGGTCAGCTTTACCTGTGGGAAGTACAGACTCCTTGCCTGGTTCAGGTCGGCATGCGCGGCAATCAGGGCTTGTTCGGAAGCGATGATGTCAGGTCGACGATTCAACAAGTCAGATGGCAAATCACCTGGCAACACCGTATGCTGATAAATTTCGTCAATTTTTTTTCCGCGCACGATAACCGGTCTGGCGATTGCATCAGGAGATCGTCCCAATAAAATTGCCAGCGCTGATTCTGAAATTGCCTGGGCTTGCCGGGCTTGGCTAAGTATGGCTTCGGCAGCAGACACCTCGGAATCAGCCACATGCAAATCCAGTTCACCGATGGAGCCGGCTGAAAAACGCTTGCGCTGCAAACGCAAATTCTCCTGTCTGGTTGCAAGCGTCGCCTTGGACAGTTCAACCTGATCATCGTTGGCTAACATCATGAAGTAAGCCTGTACAACACCTGCGTATAAAGTGTTCATCACAATATTTCTGCCGGCTTCCTGCGCCAGCAATCTGCTTCTTGCCGCCTGGTTGGCGTAAGCCAGTTTGCCCCAAAAATCGATTTCATAGGAGGCGCTCAATCCAAGCTGTATATCTGTACCGAACTGATTTGCACCGGCACTGCTTTTCCCGGTATTGCGGCTGGCACGTGATCTGGTCGCCCCGGCGATGGCATCGACTGCTGGGAAGCTGGCAGCACGTGTTGCCGCTTCATTGGCCCGGGCTTCCTCTACACGCCCTGCCGCAACCGCCAGATCCTGATTGTTAGCGTATGCTTCGTTGAGCAGCGACTCCAGCACTGGCTCATCGTAAGATCGCCACCAGTGTTGCCAGTCCACCGGACCAATCTTTCCCTGCGTCGTCAGTCCTTTCGGTGTCTCCATGGCGGGGACCTGGTAGGGCGTACCAACCGAAGTGCAGGCAGACAGTATGAGGCTGGTGACAAGGGCGCACAGTGCGCCGTTATACTTTAAGGCAGGCATCGGCTATTCCTTTACAGTCAAAGATTGGGGATAGGGCAGCACAGGGCCTGCATTACTTGCTGTCGCTGCGGATCGCGCGCCTGTTTTCAAACGCCACTCTTGAATCAGTTTGAAGAACAAGGGCACAAAGAAGATCGCCAGGAAAGTTGCTGCTAGCATGCCACCCAGCACACCCGTACCGAGGGATTGACGCGCAGCTGCACCGGCTCCATGTGAGAAAGCGAGCGGTGTCACGCCGAGTATGAACGCCATGGATGTCATCAGGATAGGACGGAAGCGCAGGCGTGCGGCCTCCAGCGCAGCAGCAACAGGGGTATATCCCTCGTGAACCTTGATCACCGCAAATTCGACAATCAGAATGGCGTTCTTTGCGGAAAGGCCCAATAAGGTTACCAGGCCGATCTGGAAGTAGACGTCATTGTTGAAACCCCTGAAATACACAGCCAGCAAGGCACCGAATATCCCGAACGGCATCACCAGCAACACAGACAAAGGCAACGACCATTTCTCGTACTGTGCTGCAAGGATCATGAAAATCATCAGTACACCAGCCCCTAAAGCCAGACTGCCGGCATTGGCGCTGCGCTTTTCCTGGAAGGATGCACCGCCCCAGTCATAGCTGGTGTCAGCCGGCAGGATTTTTGCAGCCACACGTTCCATGGCTGCGAGGGCCTGGCCTGAACTGTAACCTGGTTTGGCGGCGCCCAGTATCTTGATCGCCGGCAGCGCATTGAAATGCAGTACGGAATCAGGACCGGCTTCATAACTGATGCGCGTAAAGACACGCACCGGTATCATCATCCCCTTCGCTGAGCGCACGTACATGCTGCCTATATCTTCCGGCTTGGCGCGATATTGCCCTTCCGCCTGCAGCAGGACATTGTAGGTACGGCCATTTTTATTGAAGTCGTTGACGTAATAACTGCCCAGTGTCGCAGCCAGTGTGTTATAGACCTCCGAGAGCGTTACCCCCATCGCCCTGGCTTTGTCATTATCAACATCGACAAATACCTGTGGCGACCTGGCCTGGAACAGGCTCTTGACACCGGCCAGTTCGGGCTGCTTGTTGGCTTCTGCAATAAAGGCTGGCAATATTTCTGCCAGGCGTCTGACACCACCCTCACCGCGGTTTTGCATATAGAATTCAAAGCCGCCAATCTGACCCAGCCCCTGAATTGCCGGTGGATTGAAAAACAAGGGCATACCCTCCTTGACAGGCTTGGTTTTCTTCAAGTTTTCCAATACCAGTTGCTGCGCGGACTGGTCACGCTTGTTCCATGGCTTAAGCGGTACGAACATGGTGGCTGCCGAGGACTTGATGGCGCCGCCGCCAAGAAAATCCAGGCCAACCATGGTCAGTGTCGTGTCTACATTTTTATTGGCGGTTACTATGCTTTCAACCTGCTTCATCATCGCATTGGTGCGTTCAAGTGAGGCGCCTTCGGGCAGCATTGCAGCACTGATGAAAAACCCCTGGTCTTCATCGGGAACCAGGCCTCTGGGTACCGCATTCCACAGATAGACAGTCACACCGACCATGCTGGCAAACAGCACGATTCCCAGAACCGAGCGCTTGATCAGGAAATTGACACCACTGGTATAACGTGTTGTGAAACGCGCAAATGCTGCGTTGAACCAGACGAAGAAACGATGCGGTTGCTGCGCTGAAGGCTTGAGCAGAATGGCGCACAGCGCCGGCGTCAGTGTCAGTGCAACAAAGCCGGACAATATCACTGCGATAGAAATCGTCACCGAGAACTGGCGGTACAGTTCGCCAGCCAGTCCACCAAGAAACGCCACCGGTGCAAACGCCGCAACCAGCACCAGCACGATGGCGACAACTGGCCCGGTCACCTCATGCATGGCTTCGAGTGCTGCATCTTTCGGCGACATGCCATGTTCATTGATCAGCCTTTCGACATTTTCAAGAACCACGATCGCATCGTCAACAACAATACCGATTGCCAGCACCATGCCGAACAAAGTCAGGGTATTGATGCCGTATCCCAGTAAATGCAGGGCCGCCAGTGTACCGATCAGGGAAACCGGTACCGCCAGTGTCGGGATGATGGTTGCACGCCAACTCTGTAAAAACAGGTAGACGACAATAAATACCAGCACCATCGCCTCACCCAGGGTCTTGATCACTTCTGTAATCGATTCCATGACAAACGGGGTCGTGTCATAAGGTGTGCTGTAGGTCATGCCTTCAGGGAATTTTGCCTTCAATTCCTGCAAGGTTTTTTCTATGGCTTTGCGGGTTTCCAGCGCATTGGCGCCACTTTCGAGAAACATGCGAATATTGGCAGAAGGGTGCCCGTTCACACGGCCATAGACATTGTAGTCTTGCGATCCCAGCTCTACGCGCGCAATGTCCTTGATCCTGATGCTTGCCCCCTCATCCGAGCTTTTGACGATGATATTGGAAAACTGTTCCGGCTCCAGCATGCGACCCTTGGCCGTCACCGTCATCGTCAATTCTTCGGTATTGTTGGGAGGCGCCCCCACCTTGCCCGCCGCATACAGCGAACTCTGTTCATTGATGGCATTGGAAATATCTGCCACCGTCACGCCGAGCTGTGCCATGCGGTCTGGTCGCAGCCAGATACGCATCGCATAATCGCGTGCGCCCAGAATATGTACATTGTTGGTCCCTGGTGTACGTTTTAAGGCATCGAGCATGTTGCGGGTCACGTAGTTTGACAGGTATAACGCGTCATAGCGATCGTCCGGTGAATACACAGCCGCAACCACCAGGAAGTTTGATGAGCTCTTACTGACCACTACCCCCTGGCGTCGTACTTCTGCCGGAAGTTTTGCTTCAGCCTGGCGGACCCGGTTATTCACATTGACTGCCGCCACATCGAGCGGGGTACCGACTTCAAAAGTGACATTGATGGAAACCCGTCCGTCTGAAGAGGAAGTCGAATCCATATACAGCATTTTTTCCACACCATTGATCTGATCTTCAATGGGCGAGGCAACGGTGCGCTCAAGAACCTCTGCGGAGGCGCCCGGATAATTGGCAACCACGTTGACCACCGGTGGAGAAACATCCGGGTAGCGCGAGATGGGCAGGGCCTTGAGCGCGAGCAGCCCTGCCAGCACTATCGCCAGCGACAACACCGTCACGAAGATAGGACGGTCGATAAAGAATTTGGAGAACATTGGATTATCCCGTTATGGAAGGGTTGGCATGAATCTGGCAAGGACTTATCATTAACGTGCTGCTCCCGCAGTCGGTGCGGCCAGCGATGGCGCTGACGAAGACGTCTTTGCTGTCAATGTCGCCTCTACCGGATTGACCACCATGCCTGGCTTTGCCTTGAACAGGCCGTCAACAACGATACGGTCGCCTTCCTGCAAGCCTTTGGTAACTATCCATGTACCGTTTTTCAGGCCATCGAGCTCTACCGGGCGCGGCACCAGCTTATTCTCCGGACCGACCGTCAGCACCATCTTGCCTTTAGGTGCATCAAGTACAGCACGCTGCGGAATGGCAATGGCATTGTTGAGACTGGCGCCACTGAGCATGACCCGGACAAATTGCCCCGGACGCAGATTGCCATTGGGATTGGCGACTTGTGCACGGGCATCAAAACCGCCAGTGGCCGGATTAATGCGTTCGCTGGAGAAATTCATTTTTCCACTGACTGGATAAATGCTGCCATCCGCAAGTTTGATACTGACGCTAAAACCCAGACTGCCGTTAGCAGCCCGTTTGCCGTCAAGACTGAGTGCGCCGCTGTTCAAATCCTTGTTCAATTTCAGGAAATCGGATTCCGGCACGCTGAATCTGATGTACATGGGGTCAGTCTGTACTATCGTCGTCAGCAGGCTGTCTGTCTGGGTGATCAGGCTGCCATTCGACTTGATGGCCACACCAGTAACACCACCGATAGGCGCCAGTACCTTGGTATAGCCAAGGTTCAGTCTTGCTTCATTCACTTGTGCGCGTGACTGCTTGACGCCGGCCTCGGCCGTTTCCAGTGTGGATCTGGCATCATCAAACTCTTTCTGGCTGATGGCTTTTTCCGCCGCCAGAGGGGTCAGGCGTTCCAGTTCGCGCCTGGCCTGATTCAATTTCGCTTCAGTGACTGCCGCGTTTGCCTCGACCGAAGCCAGTTGTGTCTGGTAAGCACCAGGATCAATCTGGAACAATGCCTGTCCTGCCTTGACGTTCACGCCTTCTTCGTACAGACGATTCTGCAGGATGCCGGAAATGCGGGCCCGCACCTCAGTTTCGCGTGAACCCGCAGTCTGGCCCACATATTCAAAATCAGTCGGCAGGGTCTTTGCATGTATGGTCATGCTGCTCACCTCGGGCGGCGGTTCATGTTCTGCTGCAACAGCAATTCCCTGATGCTTGCTGCAAGCGGACATGCCCAGCATGGGTAGGCTCAGCAAGACCAGTGTACGTAATACCCGAAATAACTGCGCATGTTCAACATGCGGCATATGATATGCCCTGGCGACAGGGTGTAATTGTATGGATTCCATGATGCATTTTCTTTCTAAGAAAAACAGTTTGTCAGCACTGGTCATGACGGACGCAGAGTGCTCTGGAATGGAAATTTTTTAACTGATGGCCCGAGGGTACATGTCGTCCTCCCTTGCGGTTTCCACGGTTCTTGATTTGCAGCAAAGATGAGCAAATCAGAAGGACGTGCGACAGCCTTCAGGCTGGGATGGTGTGAACAAGACACATCCATCCCAGTCGTGCTGAGCAGCCGTCAATTGGCCGACAGACGCCGGCATCTGATCAGGCTGCTTATTTTTTTATGAAACCTCTGATTAAGTGCCACATGCCAACCGCAAGTTATTGATTTTTCGAGGATTAATTTTACGATTTTGGACTTAATCAGAGATTCCTTATTATTTTTATCGACCTGCTTAACTCTTTTCCAAAGGACGCAAGGTCAGTGACGTCAAACCAGCGATTGCACTCAATATTGCTGTCGCCAGGAAAGCAGCGTGATAACCCTGCAACTGGGCCAGCAGTGGCATGTCCAGGTGTACGGAATCACGGGTAATGGTATGCGCCAACGTCGACAGGCAAGCAATACCAAGTGCAGCGCCCAGCTGGCGTGAAGTATTGAACAGGCCGGACGCCAGACCTGCCTGTTTTGGTGGCACACCTGCCAGCGCAGTGTGGGCAGAAGTCATCAACATCAGACCCAGACCCAGGCCGACCAGCAATGTAGGGCCAAGTACGTCGATAACGTAATCTGGCGTTGCAGGCACCCTGGTCAGCCAGATCAGACCGGCCGCACTGATCAAACCGCCAAAAAACGGTAAGCGACGCAAACCACTGTCCATCAGCGGACGCGAAACTATTGCTGCAATGGCCAGTGTGATACCCATGGGCAGCAACGACAGGCCGGTTTCCAGTGCGCTATAACCGGCGACCTGCTGGAGCACAATGGAAAGGAAGAACGTGGAAGCCGTCAGCGAAGCACCCAGTCCCAGTACAACAATATTCCCCATGCGTACGCTATGCAGAGAGAAGATACTGAGCGGTATCAATGGCTGCTCGGTCTTGGCTTGTATGGTAAAAAAACTGACCAGCAATAGCGCCGCTGCGCACAATGCTGCCAGCACGATGGTTGAATTCCAGCCCAAGTTCGCGCTTTGGGAAATACCGAGTATCAACGCTCCCATGCCCAGGGTAATCGTTACTGCGCCCCATACATCAAGTTTTGGGCGCGTGCTACCTGGCTTGACTGGCGCCATGCATGTGGCGACCCCAAGGATCAAGGCAAAACCAATGGGAACATTGACAAACATCACCCAACGCCACCCGGCCGAGGTAGTCAGCCAGCCACCGATCACGACACCGAGCGCGGAGGCAATCGAGCTCGATGCAGCCCACATGGATATGGCGGTTGCCTTCGCCGAACCAGTAGGATAAACGGCGATAATCACGGCCAGCGTGGACGTAGCCAGGGCCGATGCGCCAAACCCTTGAATCGCACGCGAAACCAGCAGCATGGTGCCATTTTCAGCAAAACCACCAGCCAGGCTTGCCAGGGTAAAAATCAGCAGGCCCGATTGCAGTATGACTTTACGGCCAAACAAATCACTCGCGCGTGCGGCCAGCAGCATGAAGCCGCCCAGGCTCAACAGATAAGCGTCAACCACCCATTGCAATTGCAGTTTGGACAGATGCAAATCGGTTTGCATGGCAGGCAGGGCAACGTTGACGATGGCACCATCCATCACTACCATAAAAGAAGAAACGCAAGCGATGACCACCGCCACCCATAAGGGAATATGCGGATGAATCAGCGAGGGGACCGACATGGCCGGCACAGAAGGAGAAGCACTCATGATGAGCTCCTGAATATTTAGTTGACGAAATTTGAGATGTAATATTTGCTTTAACACATGGCACAGTATTGGACAGTTCATGTAAAAACTGATAACGTTGTTTAGACAAAAAATAGTGAGAACAGGCCATGTCTGAAAAAAAATTAGAAAATCCCACTTTTGATTTCAGTGAACGCAGTGATGGACCTGCTGTTGTCGCCGTTTGGGGTGACGACAGTGCAGAAAGCGGCTTCCGCCTGGGGACCCGTGAATATGACTGGCACAGCCACCTGCGCGGACAAATTTTTTGTGTAGAAAGCGGTCTGGTACACATGCGCACACCGCGAGGGTCCTGGTTGTCGCCACCGAATCGCGCAGGCTGGATACCCCCTGGCGAAGCACATCAGGTCAGCGTCAACAGTGCAATGAGCGGGTGGAGTGTCATGATCACACCCGAAGCGGCCAAATGCTTGCCTGACCAGCCCTGCGTGATGGGTGTGACCGAGCTAATGAGGTCGCTGGTGCGTCGCGCCGTCTCCTGGTCAGGACAACTTGACCTGGCACCAGAACAGGAACGTCTGATCGCTGTATTGCTCGACGAAATACGTCAGGCGCCGCATGAGTCTTTGCATCTACCCATGCCACAAGACCGTCGTTTGCTAAGAGTCACTACCGCAATTTTTGAGCAACCGGATATAGATCGTACGCTGGAAGAATGGGCAGCCTGGGCTGGTTTGTCAGCACGCACTCTTACCAGACTGTTTCGCGCAGAAACCGGGACCAGTTTCGCGCAATGGCGCCAGCAGGCCAGACTCACCCAGGCACTAGAGCGGCTGGCGCAAGGTGAGCCGGTTGCCAACGTAGCCGAGTCTCTGGGATATGCAACCCCCAGCAATTTCATTGCCATGTTCCGGCGCAATTTTGGTGATTCACCGGCACACTATTTCGCGAGCAAAGGGCTGTCTGTCTAGCTCTCTATCAGCCTGGTTCTGAAGAATCGCAATATCTCATCCCGCGCCGCCATGGTCAGTTGCCCCGCTTCATCAAGCAGATGCGCTGTCATCACGCTATGCGGAGTTTTGACATAGCGCTTAATAAAGGGGCAGTGTTCTGATTAGCAGCACTGTCTGGCAACACCCTGGTGACGAAGTGTTCACCCAGTGCTTCTGAAAATGCGGCAAAGCTCTGGGCGCGGCAAAAGCTGTGGCCGTCAAACCGGTAAGCCATGACTGTCAGGTCTTCACTTTCCAGCCGGTCGCGCACGGTCCGCAGATCAGCAGCATCCATGCCGGTGCCAGCAGGATCGTCCAGTGGCAATGAAGGGTGGGCAACGACCGGGGCGAGTGCGGTTTTGTCCAGCATCATGGACAGGGCGAAATGACCGGTGAAGCACAGGCCTATGGCGCCAACGCCAGGGCCGCCACATTCTTCATGCGCGGGCCTGGCAAGGGTGCGCAACCACAAGGTGACCGGGCTACTTCCCTTGTGCCCGACAAAGGCGTGGAATTCTGCGCTGACACAGGCTTTCTGGAAAACGGCAGCATCCTCTTCTGCACTGACCACGATACCGTCACGCCCGAACAACGAGGGCATGTACACCTTAAAGCCGGCATCAAGTACCCTGCGTGCAAAGCGCGCCACATGCGGGCTGATACCGGGCATCTCTGTCATGACGATGACAGCCGAGCCGCTGCCGCTGACATGGACAATTTTGTCCACGTCATTGAGATTGATCAGGTGTTGCGTGAAATCGCTGAGCGGATCATCCGCATGCATATTTGGTTTGCTGATATCTTTGATGGCGATGGACATCATTACTCCGTTTATTCCAGGGCTTGTAGTGTAGGTTCGCCGCGACAGGCCAAATAGGGTTGTGTCGCAATAAACGGATCTGATAAAGATTGGTATGGACGATTTTCGTAAAAGCCTCATCAAAAGCACTCTCCGCAAGGTTCACAAACGACTTCATTATCCGTTGGAAGTCATGATGCTTTGTGTACGCTGGTACGCGGCCTGCCCTCTGAGTTTTCGTCACATCGAAGAAATGATGGAAGAACGGGGAATTGTG
>JACQDX010000010.1 GCA_016200895.1 Burkholderiales bacterium | reverse complement strand
TGGTCATCAACTGGCCGCCTTGTTCTACACCGGTGATCAAAACAGGTTTCAGATTGGCGCGGGCAGCGTACACAGCTGCGGAATAACCTGCAGGGCCAGAGCCAAGAATTAATACGCGGGCATGTTTGGGTGTGGACATAGTAGTGAATAGAATATTGTGACGATACTGTATGAGTGCGCGAAATTAGAGCGCAAAATGACGCGACAGATGCTGGATAAAGCGCTCAGGTTCCAGGTAACCAATGATGCGGCTGTTTGGCACTTCCTTGCCGTTACGGTCAAACAGGATGATGCCTGGTGGGCCAAACAGGGAGAAGCGTTTCATCAGGGCTTTTTGCATATCGCTGTTGGCGGTCACATCAACTTGCAACAAGTGCAGTTGCTTGAGTTGTGCGCTGACCTTGGGTTCAGAGAAAGTAAACCTCTCCATCTCTTTGCAGGACACGCACCAGTCTGCATAAAAATCCAGCAACACTGGAGCGTCTGCCTTGGCCAGAGCGGCCTCAAGTTCAGCCACGCTTTGTATGCGTGTGAATTTATTCTCAGCATGATTTGCCGAATCGGCAGTAGCGCCAGCCAGCTGTGCAGCATTTTCTGTCGCACGCAGATGCGCCAAAGGTTGCAAGGCATCTTTGCCATTACTGGCGGCACCGATCAACTCGAACATCCCCACCAGCAGGAAAGTAATGCCCAAGGCCCTGGCAAAGTAAAGGCGCAATTTGGCACCTGCCGGTATCTGATCAAACACATGCAAAAACACAGCACACAGTATGGCAAACGCACCCCATACAGCCATCATGACCTTGACAGGAAATACTGGCGACACCATCCAGATGGCGACAGCAATCAGCAACAGACCAAACAATTTCTTGACATGGTTCATCCACGCTCCGGCACGCGGCAACAGGCTGCCAGCAGAAATACCCGTCAGCAGCAAAGGCACACTCATGCCCACCGCCATGGAGAACAAAGCCCAGGCACCTGTCATCACATTACGGGTCTGGCTGATGTAGAGCAAGGCACCCGCCAGTGGCCCGGCCACACAGGGGCCAACGATCAATGCAGACAAAGCTCCCATGACAAACACACCAAGGAATTTACCACCACTGAAACTGCCACTGGTTTGACTCAGGCGACTTTGCAAGCCACCAGGTAATTGCAATTGAAAGACATCAAACATGGACAAAGCCAGGCCGACCAGCAAGGCACCAAAGGTCAGTAATACCCAGGGCTTTTGCAAAGCTCCGGCCAGGCCTTCACCGGCCAGGCCTGCGGCGACACCCAACAGGGTATAAACCATGGCCATGCCCAGGCAATACGACAGCGCCAGCATGAAACCACGGCCACGCGATACATTGCCCTCGCCCACGATGATGGACGACAGGATAGGCACCATCGGCAATACGCAAGGAGTAAAAGACAACAATAAACCAAATACCAGGAAGGCCAGGCCTATGCGCCACAAGCTGCCACTTTGCAAGGTGCGCTGCGCCAGCGAACTGTCATCTTCGGCATGCACGGCATCTTTGGCATCCTTGTCCACGGCAGGCGCAGATGGAGTAGAGATGCTCGCTGCTGCAACTTGCGTAAGCTGCTCTGCGGGCACAACACTCAACTTGCCGGGTATAGAAGTATCAACCTTGTAGTGTTGTTCTGCGGGTGGATAACACAGCCCTGCATCGGCACAGCCCTGATAACCGACCTTCAAAGTGAACACCTTGTCCGCTTTGGTGACGGGCAATTCCACCACCAGTTTATCCTGGTAGGTTTCAACTTCTTTATTGAAGGTAGTATCAAATTTACGTATTCCGTCCGGCAAGCGAGGCTCAGCAAGAGCGATACCCTGCTCTACTGCGTTGAAACTCAGGCGCTCCTTGTAGAGATGGTAATCCTTGGCGATGGTCCACGAAAGCACCAAAGTTTTCGCTCCACTGGCATCAGTCAACTCTGCCTGCAACTGAAATGCGCGTTCCGGCTCCAGAAAATCATCTGCATGGGCAAGCGGATGCAATAAGCTCGCTATCAACAATACCGGCAATAGCGACAACAGCCGCAATGCAGAGAACCACTTATAAAAAATATGATGCTTCATTTGAACTCCTGAATTTTTTGAGCGACAAGCCAACGACAAAGCTGTTACCACTGCTTGCTGATACCCAGTTGTATGCTCTGCGCCTTCAGCGCTGCCAGACCTGGGCTACCCTTGTGGAATAGTCGCCAGCTACCGCGTTGCTCATAGTTTTCCAGCTTGATATCTACTGTCCAGTCACGCGTCAGTTGCTTGGCTACTTTGAAACCAAAGGTCAATGCGCCAAAACCTGACAGACGCTGGTCAGCAGATGTGGGCTGGGTAGAAGCAAACTGATAACCTGGCGGGAATGGTGCACCAAGTTGTGCATCATAGACAGGATCAAAATAGAAACTGGCTGCGCTTTGGGTATACACACGCAACGATGGTGTGACTGTCCAGCCTTGTGAAAATGGCTGTACATATTCTGCCGTCACGGTATGTGCCTTGACATCATAAGTGTCGCTGTAATAGCGATAGCTGAAGCGACCTGTACCACCCGTGCCCAGGAAGTGGTGGTTCCAGCGGGCTAACAGGGTAGTCTGGTTGCGCTCCCTTGGTCTGCGGTCCAGCGCCTTGTAGGGATCAGAAAAATATCCTTCTCCCCTGCTATGACTGAGCGTCAATTGAGCGATGTCTTCTGCAGTTAGTATCTGCGTGATACCTGCCATGATGCTCAAGGTCTTCTTGGTCTCGTTCTTGACGATCAGGTTGGTAGGATTGATGCGGTCATGGCTGCCACCCAGGCCAACAGTCCAAGTAGTATTTTTATCTTCTGAAGAAAAATTCCCGGTTGCTGACAAGGCACGTGACTCGTAATCATGCTCGGTTGAATATGCCGTACCTACAGACAGGCTGGCACGGGGGAAGTAGCGGGTAAACGCCACATCACCGGCAGTACGCTGATCATTCATGCGCGATGCGCCAGAAATCGCGGTATGGTAACGCGGCGATGCACCTGACACATCATCCGAAGTCAGGGTGGCATCCAGCGACCAGTCTGCCCCCAGGGGCGTAATCAGCGAAAGCGAAGGTGAGTTTGCAGTAATGCGTTTCAGACCCGCCTGTTTTTCTTCATAGTTCAGATACTTGAGGCTGAGGCTGGCATGTTCAGGTGGCGTTTCTGCCTTGACCACGCCGGGTAATAGCAAAGCGGCAGTCAGCAATGCTGCGCCTATGGTTTGCATGTCGGATGAAGCAGGCAAGGTTTCAGATACGGTCGAGGCAATAAGGGGAAGCGAAGTTTTTTCAATAATTTTAGTCATGTCGAAATTCTCTGATTAATTGCAACCACAACCGCCGCCACCCACACCCGCACCACCAGAAGCTGATTCGCGGCTGGTGTAGATGTGTTCGCCATAGCGGGATTCGAGCCTGTCGTTTTCAAAAGTCATGGCAGATTTCGCCAGATTGCCTTTTTCCCAGGGCTGCACGGCTTTGATCGTGCTGCAGCCAGATAACGCAAATGCAGCACTGGCTATCAGTAACAAAGACGTGGTTTTCTTTACGATGAGCTTCATTTGATTGCTCCCAAAGAAGACTTGATTTTTTCTTCCAGCGCAGCCCTATCCGCTTCCTTAAAGCCTGCATGCTCAAAGATGATTTTTCCGTCCGGGCCTATCAGTACGCTACTGGGCATACCTTTCACGCCATAGCTGCGGGGAGTCGCACCAGTTGGATCAAAAGCCACGACAAAGCGGGCTGGCGTAGTAGTCAAAAATTGGCGGGCATCTTCATTTTTTTGATCCAGGTTGACACCAATGATTTGCAAACCTTGAGCACCGTATTTGGATTGCAGCTCATTCATCCAGGGGAAAGACTGGCGGCAAGGGCCACACCATGAAGCCCAAAAATCGAGATATACCAACTTGCCCTGATACTTGGCCAGATTGATATTGCCTTCCAAGCCCTTGAGGTCAAATGCTGGGGCGTTACTGCCTTTATCCAGCGCCATTGCTGAGGTTGTCATGACTAGTGCAGCAATGCCAGATGCAAAGTGTCTTTTGTATATATTCATAGAGAATTTCATATTCTTGGCCCTATAGTTTTCATATCCTGAAACTTGAAAAGCCGGACCGCAGTCCGGCTTTATTGATCAATCTTGTGTGCTAGCCTGACGCGCTTGTTTCCTGCGCCAGATGATGACTGCAGCAGCTAGTATCACGAGGATAGGTAACATAGGATCATTGCCATCCCGGGCAACTGAGCAACCACCGCCGCCTTCATTTCTTGGCGCATTGGCTGTCACCGTTGGGGTGACAGCATTCACGGCAGTTCCTGAGAAGGCGATGCTCCAAGTCGTGCTGGTATCAGAAGAACTGATAACGACGTTGCCATTATTGGTACCCGCATTTGCTGGTGCATAACTGACTGCCAGTTCGCAGGAGGTATTTGCCTGCAGGCTGAACGGGAAACGTGGGCAGGATGAGCTATCAACTACCGCTGCATATACACCGCTAAAGGCCGCATTTGTCAGTGCTATGGCTGTGCTGCCCGGATTGGTCAGCGTGAAGCGTTTCACCAAATTGGCACTACCTATCGCAGTCGAACCAAAATCAAAAGATTGTGGATTGATATTCAGCGTAACAGTCTTGACAGGGATGGCTATGCCAGTGCCTGCCAGACCCAGGCTGAGTTGCGCGCCACCATCGGTCACCAGCAAGACATTTGCTGCCTTGCTGCCAGCGCTGCCAGGCTTGAAGCTGGTATCGATGGTGCAGCTGGCTGCCGGGCTCAGCGTGCCATTCACAACGCATGTACCAGCCAATATAAAGTCATTAAGCTGGCTGCCATTCAATACCAGGCTGGTGATTTTCAGTGCAGCAGTACCGGTATTGCTCAGCGTCGTCGTATGTTTGGCAGAGCTGGTGCCAACTTGGGTGTCGCTGAACTGTACTGTGCTGGTATCTGACAAGACTGGTTTCGCAACCGCCTGCTTGGTCGCCGTGCCAGTAATAGCTACTTGCAATGGCGCAGCACTTGATGTCACAGCCAGGCTGGCGCTGACATCACCCTCGACCGCTGGTGTGAATACCACAGGTACATTGCAGCTCGCGCCAACTGCGAGACTGCTGCCACAAGTACTACCTGCACCCAGAGTAATTGCAGATGCACCACTGATTTTGATAGCTGTCAGTGTCAGTGCGACGTTGCCGGTATTGGACAAACTTATTTGTTGTGTCAATGCTGCGGCAGCTACCGTCTGTGCGCCAAAGGCAAGCACGCTGGGTGTTGCGGTAATGGCTGGCGTGGCTGCTGCTGCACTGCCTGCCAGGCTGACGACAGCATTGCCGTTCGAGGCATTGCTGGCGATATTCAATGCTGCCGCAAAAGCACCTGCAGTGGCTGGTGTTGCCTGCAAGGTGATGGTGCACTGGCCGCCTGCGGCAACCGCCGTCTGTGTACTACAGGTGCCACCCACAACAAAGATACCTGCATTTGCACCACTCAAAGTAATGGAACTGAAATTCAATGCTGCCTGACCGCTATTGCTAATGGTAATGGTCTGCGCAACTGAAGCAGCATTCACCAGCAGCGTACCAAAGTTCAGACTGCTGGCTGACACTGTCAGGCCAGCCTGGGCAACGGCATTACCAGTGCCGCTCAGCGTAACCAGGCTAACGCCGCCTGTTGCATTGTGGTTGATACTGATGCTGCTGGTACGATTTCCTTGCGCTGTCGGTTTGAATGTGGACAACACGGTACAACTGGCACTTGGTGCCAGTGAACTGCCACCTGCGCAGCTACCGCCAGCAAGATTAAAGTCCGTAGCTGATCCGCCTGTCAGTGCAATCGAAGTGATATTCAAGGCTGCAGATCCAGTATTGCTGAGCGTGGTGCTCAAGGCAGTGCTGGTCTGGCCTATGGTGGTTCCGGTAAACACCAGGCTCGCTGGCGACACTGTGGCAATAGGCCCGGCTACTACAGCAGGGTTACCGATAAATGCAGCGAGGTCAGCAATTTCAGCCTGGCTGAATTTATTGTTATATAAACTACCCATCCCACCTTTGTTCTGTGCAAAAGCATTGCTGATTTCCGTGGGATTATTCGCTCCGCGCAAAATACCATTCACGTTATTGGCAGGGCTGGCACCATGGCAGGCAGTACAGCTGGTGCCGCCAGCAGTCGGTCCGTTCAGGTACAGGCTTTTGCCATTCAGGGCATCAGCAGCATGGGCTGCCGATATGCTCGCAGCCAAAGTAGCCCCCAGCACAACACCCTGCACACCGACCTGCCGCAGCAAGCGCGTAAAACGAAAATGCATGTTCATCATAGTTTCCCTTCAATGATTAAAATTTTTTACTGCATGCAAACACCAAGAGCCATTCCATTGAATACGGCATGAGTCAACGCACACAAGCGCCAGTCACGCGTAGCTTGGTACATCATCGCCAGCAACAGTCCGGGCAAAAAAACTGCCAGTACTACTACCCAACCTGATGCCATATGCAAAACGCTGAACGCCGTTGCAGATAGCAACACTGGCGTTAACTTTGCATTGATGCCCGACTGATAAAACCGGCCTATCAGGTATTGCTGCAAACCTGCACGCACGACCAACTCTTCCAGAATCGGTGCCAACAACAAGAGCCGCAGCATGGTTGTCGCATCCACTGCCCACAACTGTTTTCCACACATCGCTTGTTGAATAAAAAGAGGAGAGATGAGGTTCATCGATAAGCAATGCTGGTGGATAGAAAGAGGTTTTCTTTTTTTCGCACAAAAAATAGACCTCTCCGTTTGTTTCAAGCGGTTAATGCGCCAATAATTGAAATTGGTTCAAAGAAAAATTAAATATTTTTTTGACGCGAGAAAAAACATCACTCGTTTGCGAACTTGCAGGGGACTTTTTTGCGACGAAAATTTGAAAGGGAAAATGTGGCGGAAGAAGATAAAAAATAGCATCATGGTGATGCGCTACAATCAGCTACTAAGTTGGGGGGCTTGCCTCGACGGAATCCTGCATGCAGTCCAACGATACTGAGCGATGTCATTTATACAACAATCCCTCATCAAGCTTATGTCAAATATTTTTAAGCTGTAATGAACCTTTTCTACCTGAGCATGTATTAACAGCTAATCGAGGAGAGTGCAGGCATGTTTGAGAATTGGGGATGGCGAGGTAAAACAGACAAGAAACGTCCAAATACCCCGGAAGCACAGGAAGTAGAATTGATCACTTTGATTGCAAACGCCGATCGCCAGGCGTTTGAGGCTTTGTATCGCGCGTACTTTGGCAGGTTGGCCAGATTTCTGGACAAGATGACACGTGACACGCATTTGATAGAAGAAATAGTCAACGATACGATGTTGGTAGTCTGGCAAAAAGCATCCAGCTTTAACCATACTTCCCGCGTATCCACCTGGATATTTGCGATAGCCTATCGCCAGGCTTTGAAGGCGATACATCATTTTGACGAAGCCGTCGAATCCAATTTTGAGCATCATGCTGCAGAAACCAGGTATGAACCAGAACAGCAGATGTCAGCCCAGCAGCTTGATGCTGACTTGAACCGGGCCCTGCGTGCTTTGCCCATGGAACAACGCGTTGTCGTCAGCTTAACTTATTATCATGAGATGGGATACAAGGAAATTGCTGAAACCATGGAATGTCCTGTCAATACCGTCAAGACCCGGATGTTCCACGCCAGACAGCGTTTGAGATTCATGCTTTCCGACAGCATGGAGGAAATATTATGAACACAAAAACAAACCAGGTTCATCAGCCTGATGAGCCTACCCATAGCCAGGTGCAAGACTTGCTACCCTGGTATGTCGTCAATACCCTGCAGCCTGATGAGCAGCAACTGGTGCGAACGCATTTGCAAACCTGCGTTGCATGTCAGGATGATCTGCAATGGCAACTGAAGCTGAAGACTGGTGAACCGGTGGCAAGCACAGCTCCAGATGTGGAGCGAGCCCTCGCCCGCCTGTTGCCCAGGCTGGATGCGCAGGTGCAGCCAAATCGCGCCAAAACTGACAATAACTTCATGGCGCGTTTGCTGTCCATGTTCAAAACGGATGGCAAGACTTCCACGCGCTGGGGAACGGCAGTAATGGCAGCACAAAGCGCCGTCATTGTCGGACTGATCGCGCTTATAGCACTGCCTAAACAGGACGACAGTAATTATCGCGTACTTGGCAGCGGTGAGCGTTCTTCCGGTAATATTGTGGTCGTATTCAAACCCGAAACGACAGTCAAAGACATACAACGCATCATGGCTATGAACGACGCCCGCATCATTGATGGCCCCACGGTCACCAATGCCTATCTGCTCAATGTGCCCGATACCAGACTGACGCAGAGCATCAAGGAGCTACGCACAGAGACGGGGATAGAGCTGGTTGAATCTCTGGGTTCGGGAGAGGCGAAATGAATCCACGCTGGGGTATAAATTGGAGCATTAGCCTGAGTAAATTCGGCCTTTGCCTTTTCCTCGCATTGACAGCGTTGTCAGGCACCAAGCTGGCCAGCGCCGACACCGTCATTGATCAGGAACAGAACACAGCAAAAGAACCCGAAGCCAAACGGCGGATACTGGTCATGCTGCACTTGCCAGCACCGCATTTTCGCCCGGATGTCAGTTATAGCGGTGGATACAGCAATGATGTCAGCCGCACCGCACGCCGTCGTATCGCTGAAGAACTGGCACGCACGCATGGTTTGAAACTGCTGGAAGACTGGCCCATGCCAGTCCTGAACGTGGATTGCTTTGTCATGGAAGAAAGCGATGCCATACCTGAAGAACAAACCATCGCCAGCCTGAGCAAGGACGCCCGCGTGGCCTGGGTGCAGACCATCAATACCTTTGACGCACAAGCCAGGAGCGACCCGCTGTTCCCGGTCCAGCCTGCGAACAAATACTGGCAGCTTGATGAGATACGCAAGATTGCGACTGGCCGTAATGTAGTGGTCGCCGTCATCGACAGCGGGGTAGAAATCAAGCACCCTGATCTGGCAGGGCAAATCTCGCTCAATCAAAATTTCATCGATGGCAATCCCTATGTAGGTGAGACGCATGGCACCGGTGTGGCTGGCGTTATCGCGGCGCGCGCTGGCAATGGCGTGGGCATCGAGGGTATCGCCCCGAATACCCATGTCATGGCACTGAGAGCCTGTTGGCAAGAGCCAGAAAACAAAACCAGGTGCAATAGCTTTACCTTGGGCAAGGCGCTCAATTTCGCCCTGACACAAGGTGTGCAAGTGATTAATATGAGTTTATCTGGCCCGCCGGACCGCCTGCTGAAGCAATTGCTGGATGCCGCTATTTCCCGCAACATCAAGATAGTTGGTGCCATGGACCCCAATCGGGCAGATGGCGGCTTCCCGGCTTCTCATCCCGGAGTATTTGCGGTGGCCGACAGCAAAACCAGATTGCTGGCGAATGACATACTGGTGGCACCTGGCCGTGACATACCGACGACAGCGCCCGGGGCGCGCTGGAGCTTCGTCTCTGGATCATCTTACTCAGCTGCACATATCTCAGGCATGATGGCTTTGCTCAGTGAACTGAAGCCATCTGCCAGTCTGGCGCAAATCCGGGCGGATCTGGTGGTCAATCCAGTGGACCAGAGTGACGCCAATGTCAGCGGGCAAGTCAACCTGTGCGCCACGCTCAACAGACTGACCAATAAATGTGCCTGCTCTTGCCAGCTGGCTGTCCCATCAGCAAAAGCAGCAGCAACGGCAAATCAGCCATAACAGCATAAGATGCATCTCATGTATGCGCATTTATCAAGGAATGGTATTGCTTAAATTTTGTGTGATTCTGGCCTTTTCTCTCGTTGCTTTTACAGGCAAGGCATATGCACAAGTCAGTGGCAGTATCACGCTTGCATCAGACTATAGCTATCGCGGCATCTCACTGAGTAATGAGCAGCCAGTGGCGCAATTAAACCTGGTATATGACGCCCCGGACGGCTGGTATGCCGGTGCATTTGGATCAAAAGTAAAACTCAATAGTAGCAGTAGCGATGGCGAGCAAATCTTGCTGTATTCGGGATTTTCCCGACGGCTGCGCTCAGGCATGATCTGGGAAGCTGGCGCTACTGCAGCCCTTTTCCCAAAATCTACCGATCTCAATTACGGCGAAGTGTTTACCGGCCTGATGTTCGACAATCTCAGTGCCAGGGTTTACTACTCTCCAAATTACATAGGGATCAATAGCAAGACCATGTATCTGGAAGCCAATGCAGACTATCAACTACAGGATCGCCTGGACCTGTTTTCCCACATAGGCTGGCTGGTTTATCCAGACGGTAAAATCGGGCAGATCAATCGCAATCGTGTGGACGTGCGCGTAGGGGTGGGCAGCAATTTTTCCTCCTGGAAGCTGCAACTGGCTTATGGCATCACCAGGCCACAGCACAGTTACAACACAGGAAAGTACCAGAACAACTCCCGCAACAGCCTGGTATTCAGCGCCAGTTATTTATTCTGATCGCTTTCCAGTTTGACAGCTTTGCAAAGCAGACTAGAATAAACAATCCCTTCTTAATTTTTCGTCAATAAAGCAATATTTTCCAAACAAATATTGCGATGCAAAAATAATGCTTACAAATTAAGCAGGCTAGCGATAGAATGCGTTATTAACAAATAATGCTGCATTGCGCCATTTTTTAAGCAATATGCTGTTTCAATTGGCGTCTATCTTCTTGACGCTACAATTCCCCTACTCTGGAGAGTTTCATGTCTTTGCTTACTGAACAATTATCATCTGCTGCCCAGAATCAATTGGCAAAACAAATTACCGTCTTTCAAGCATGGTCACAACTGGCTTTTGGTGGACTGGAAAAACTGATCGCCCTGAATTTCAATACCGCCAAACAATCACTGGAAAATGCGAATAATGTCGCCCATGAATTGTTTGCCGTCAAACAGGCGCAAGAATTGCTGGACTTGAGCCGTGCCCATGGTCAGCCACAGTTGGAAAAAATCCTTTCCTATGGCCGCGAACTTGCCAGCATCAGTAGCGACACCAGGGCAGAATTGTGGCAAATCGTCAGCAAGCAAAGCGCCGCCGTTGCTGCAGCAACAGTGGCTACAACTACTGCTGCAACACCAGCCCCAAGCCCTAAAGCTACCCCCGCTCCGGCAGCAAAACCAGCTGTCAAGAAACTCGCTGCCAAACCGATAGCAGCAACTAAACAATTGACCCTGCTGGCCGAGCCAGAAGTCAAACCGACAAAAGCACCAGCAAAACCTAAGGCTGTTGCTAAAGTTGCAGAAAAGCCAGTAAGCAAAGTCGCGGCCAAGCCTGTGACCAAAGCAGTTGCAGCAAAAGCTGAAGTGAAAGCAGTTGAAATCAAGCCAGAAACAATCAAACCAGCAGCTGCAAAATCAAGCAAACCTGCCAAAACTGAAGCCACAAAAAAACCTTTAAAAACCAGTGCAACGACAGCTGATGTTGCACCTGTTGCGCCTGCAGCACATGCAGCACCAGCCGCACCTGTCCCAGTGATTACACCAGCAGCGCCATTGCCAGCAGCAACGACTACCATGATAGAAAAAACCTTGGAAAAGAAAACCACTCCGGCTAAAAAGCCAGCCACAAAAACTGTCACTCCAGACAATGCAGCGCCAATTAAAGCAGACAGCAAACCCTCCGCCAGCACTGAGAAAAAATCTGCTGTGAAGTTCCCATTTGCAGCCACAGCCAATTTGAAGAAAGGCCCTGGGTTTCCAGCCAATAACGGCAAACCATCCTACAAGGCCAAATCCAGTGCTGCCACAGGTGCCAAGAAGCCAGTTCGTCAGTAATCAAAGTACGCAAAGTAAGCAATAAAACTTAAGCCGCAGTGCTGATCAGCTTTGATCGGCACTGCGGCTTTGTCATATCTGAGAGTAGTGGCTTTCTCCCATCGTCATTCATCCTGACGGCTGCCCTTTCGATAATCAGAAGGGCTACTGCCGGTCCAATGTTTAAATGCGCGGCAAAAACCTGTGGCGTCGAAGAAGCCAAGATCAAAGGCCAGCGCTGCCACTCCTGTGTTCGAATTTGTCAGTCTATGAACGGCAATATCCCGTCGCAGTCCGTCTTTCACTGCCTGGAAATGCGTTCCTTCTTCTGCAAATCGACGATTGAGTGTGCGCACGGAAGTGTGCAATGCATTTGCAAGATCCTGGATCGTCACTGGCTGTGCAATGTGCTGCTCAAGATATTCGCGCGCTTTGGCAACAATCGAAGCACGATGGAATGCACTGAAGGTCCAGTCTTCCGGCGCACGTTTCAAGAATGCCCATAGCTCGTGCTTCTCGCGTTTGAACAACTCAGCACAATCCTGGTAAAAAAAATAAATGCTCGTCATGCCAGCATCGAAGCCCACCTCGCCGGGATATAGGAAGGCATAGTCCTCCGCATGTCTGGGCCTGGCGAAGCTGAACTCGACACGCTGCAGGTTGATCTCCCTGCCAAGCAGCCAGGATGCGATGCCGTGTATCAGCTTCATCATCAACTCATGTCCGAGTGGCGTGACCTGCGTACCAGATGTTCTTTCCACCAGAGCCAGCCTTACCAGATTATTTTTTGTTGAAATATGCAAGCGGTAATCATCCAGCAGCAAATTCCAGAAGCGGACGAAACGATTCAAGGCTACCAGCACGGTCGGCGCGTCCAGCAGGCTGAGCATCAGGTATTTCAGGGTACCAGTGCGGATAGGCCGTGACCACAGTCCCAGCATCTCGTCATCAAGTGTCGCAGCGACTGCCCTGTACAGCGCGACGTATTGCCGACGCGTCAGCCGTGCATCAGGCTGATGGAGCAGGGTCTGGGGGATAGCCGCACTCACGAGTACCTGCGTTGCCACTTTTTCTCCATGATGGGTGCGTACGAAGTGCAGCATGCCGTGCAGGAAGTGGGCCGAAACAGTAAGTGTGCTTTGCCAGGATAGCGTCATAGTGCTTTCATTATGGCGCATTTTGCATATTCATTGGCGTGATGTGCCAATTCCCCCTTCACCATCGCTCTATACTGTTTCCTGATTTTCTACGACACCTGATGTGTGCCTTAGCCGCTGCATGGCGTATTTCGCCTATCGCTATTTGCACATTTTCATTGATCAAAAGAGGAGCATGATTTGAATACAAGACGAATTGTTGTGACTGGCATGGGAGTAGTGTCGCCCCTGGGCTGTGGCGTCGAAGCTGTATGGCAGCGACTCTTGAATGGTCATTCAGGATTGGCCTTACTGCCTGAGGAAGTCACGGAAGGGATTGCAGCCAAAGTTGCTGGCGTCGTGCCCGACTTGACGCCGGACCGCCCATGGGGATTCGACCCTGCCCTCTCCGTGGAACCCAAGGACCACAAGAAAATGGACAGGTTCAGCCTGTTTGCGCTGGCAGCAGCACAGGAGGCCTTGAACCAGGCCTGCTGGCAACCAGGTACTGACAGCGAACGCGAAAGGACAGCCACCATCGTGGGCTCAGGCGTGGGCGGATTCGGTGCTATCGTAGAAGCAGTGAGAACCACAGATGGCCGTGGGCCAAAACGCCTTTCTCCTTTTACCGTCCCCAGTTTTCTGGCCAATATGGCAGCAGGACACATTTCCATTCGCCACGGCTTTCGTGGCCCGCTAGGTGCACCTGTCACCGCATGCGCAGCCAGCGCACAGGCCATTGGCGACGCAGCGCGCCTGATACGTGCTGGCGAAGCCGATATTGCCTTGTGTGGCGGGGCCGAGGCCTGTATAGATCGCGTTAGTTTTGGCGCATTCGCTGCCGCAAGAACCATGTCCACCAGCTTCAATGAGCATCCCACGCAGGCATCACGCCCCTTCGATATCGAGCGTGACGGCTTTGTCATGGGCGAAGGAGCAGGTATGCTGGTCATCGAAGAACTGGAGCACGCATTGCGCCGCGGCGCCATGCCAATTGCAGAGCTGCTAGGCTATGGTACCAGCGCCGACGCATATCACATGACATCTCCACCCGCCGACGGCGACGGTGGCCGGCGCGCCATGGAACTGGCGATACTGCAGGCGAAGCTTACACCCGGACAGATCGGGCATTTGAACGCCCATGCAACATCCACGCCGGTCGGCGACATCAGCGAGCTGGCTGCTATCAAGGCGATATTCGGAACAGGTCGCGGCCCTGCAGTATCTGCCACCAAATCCTCGACAGGACATTTGCTTGGAGCGGCTGGCGGTGTGGAAGCAATTTTCACCGTGCTTGCCCTGCGTGATCAGTTAGCACCGCCTACACTGAACCTGGCACAACCAGATCCGGCAGCAGAGGGCATAGACATTGTCATCGGATCGGCCCGAAAAATAGCGACAGACTATGCTATCTCCAACGGTTTCGGTTTTGGCGGCGTCAATGCCAGCCTTGTATTCGGTCGATTTTGATCTTTGTTGTGAACGCAAGAAAGGGCTGAAGGAAGAGTTGAAATGCAGGCCACAGCATCATTGACCAAGTCACTCACTGACGTCAACGAGTGACACGGTGGCCTGCAAGTATCGCAGCCCCATGAAAAATGTATCTCTGAAGCAAAAAATTACGCTTATTCCCGGTCTTTTAGGTCCGAAATCCTCTTGCAGTCTCATTTGATCGCTTAGAATGAATTAAACATTCAGCGATAATAAAATGAATCATTACCAGTTAGCGGGCACTGTGTGCACGGCGGCCATATTGACAATAAGTCAAAACGCACTTGCACAAGAAGCCATCACAGTTGCCTGGCGTATCAAGCCACCTCATCAATACCTGGAAAATGGTGTGGAGAAAGGCATATTGCTGGAGCGCGCCAAACAGGTTTTCAGCACCGCACAAATCCCTCACCGCTTTGTAGAAGAACCGGCAAAACGCATCTGGAGTAATTTTTCTGGCGGCGCTAAAAATTATTGCTCATTCGGCTGGTACAGAATTGCCGAGAGAGAAGCACTGGTGCAGTTTTCCGAGATTTTTCATACTGACCCGCCACATACCTTATTGGTCAGCCCTGCTGCCGCGAAACAGGTTGCCGCACATCGTACCCTGAAGTCCTTGATGTCTGATACCAATCTGACGCTGGGTGTAGTCGATGCAGTTTCATACGGCCCTGATCTGGATGCCATGTTCGCGACCACCAGGAACAAGGTGGAACGCAGCACCACCCTGCCCATGATCATGGCACGCATGGTAGCCGCCAACCGCGCATCCTATATGCTGATAGACAGGGAAGACTGGGAATACCTGAAGGACAAGGAAGAAAGCCTGAGCCAGACCACGCAAATGGATTTGCAAGGCATGCCTGCAGGCTTGAACCGTTACATCGTTTGCAGCAAGGATGTCAGTGCCGAGCAAATGCGCAAGATCAATACGGCTTTGCTCAAGATTTATCCGGTAAGAAAATAGAGCTTAATCAGTAAACCTGTCTATAACAGCTTTTCCCACTCATCCCTGAGCAAGGCGTACATGGCGATATCCCGGTGTTTGCCACGAGAGAATGTGGCACCGCGTGCAATGCCTTCTTTCTGGAAACCACAATTGATTGCCACTTTTTCTGAAGCGACATTGTCGATGTTCATGTGAATTTCCAGGCGATTGATGAGCATGGTATTGAACAGGTAATCTCTGAGCAATTTCACAGCTTCAGTCATGATGCCTTTGCCATGCAGGTTTTTGACAAACATGCCGTAACCGATTTCACGGGAATTGAAATAAGGCACGGTCTTGAAATGAAACACGCGCCCTATCATTTTTTCATTTTCATCGATGATCAAAAAAGTTTCGAACTGCTCTTTGGAGCGTGATTCATCTTCAAATTTTTTCTCTGCCACACCTGGCAACATCAATTCCTGGGATAAAAAATCACCCTTGGCATCAGGGTGATTCATCAAGTCCCGCAGGGTCATGACATCTTCTTTTTTGACGTGACGAAGGTGAAAGCAACTTCCTTTGATCATGCAGAATCTCCTGTGCTAAACAATTGTATGATGGATTCACCAGTGTTCAGGATGGACAAAGACAGAAGGCAAGAGTTCCCTGGATTGCAGGGAATTATCGCGAGAAAAAATGCCTAAGTTTCCAGCAAACGCCTTTGCCGTTCTTTTTCTTCAAAGATGGCGGATTCAATCTCTTCGATGACGGCACCCAGATCAACTGGTCGGGTATCCTGTGCAACGATGCCTGTCAATACGGTTTCCGGTGTTAGCAAGCCTGCGGTGAACAGCTTCCAGATTTCCTTGCCAAACTTGCTACCGTTGAGCTCTGGCGCAAACTGGCCGAAATACGTCGCCAGATTATTGACGTCTCTTTCAAGCAAAACACCTGCCTCGGTATTGCTAGCAGCATCAATCGCTTGCGGCAGATCGATGATCACCGGCCCTTCTTCATCAACGAGGATATTGAATTCAGACAGATCACCATGAATAACACCGGCGCACAACATCAGCACAACCTGATGCAATAACTGGGCATGGTACAGGCGCGCCAGTTCCGGGGTCAATTCCACATCGTTGAGGCGAGGCGCGGCATTGCCATCGGCATCTGTCACCAGATCCATCAGCAATACGCCTTCAAAACAGATATAAGGCTTGGGAACTTTGACACCGGCTGCAGCCAGGCGATACAGGGCATCAACCTCAGCGTTTTGCCAGACTTCTTCCTGCATCTTGCGGCCATAGCGCGTACCTTTTTCCATGGCGCGCGCCTGACGGCTGTTCTTGACCTTGCGGCCTTCCTGGTAAGAGGCAGCATTTTTAAAGCTGCGCTGGCTGGCTTCTTTATAGACCTTGGCACAACGGATTTCTTCGCCGCAGCGCACGACATACACTGTGGCTTCCTTGCCACTCATGAGCTGGCGCATGACTTCGTCGATCAGACCTTCTTCCTGCAGGGGTTGCAGTCGTTTTGGTGTTTTCATTGATGGCGACGGCTCAGGCTTTACGTGGCTTGCCGCCAGTTTTTACCAGCTTGACTGGTGCATGCCCGCGCGATTTGTTGCGCATGTCATAAATCGTCTTGGCATCCTGCTCTGCCCGCTCTTGCGTGCGCATTTCAGGAACATCGTCATGCTTGCTAAAAAATTCAGCGGCCTGGGCGCGCATCACATGTTTGATGGCTTCATCATCGCTGAGGTCAAATCTCTCTGTCATTAAAGTAGTGACTTCATCCAGATATTCTTCATAGGTCATCATGCTGGTTTTTCCTGTCTGTCATGAAGTGCGTTTGGAAATTGCGGCTGTGGATACATTGCATCCATGGCAATCTTTGTAACGAATATGGTCAATAAAATGGGCGTACTCATTGGGCCTACCCTATAGCGCTCATTATGCTCACTACGCCTGAAAGATTACGCCGAAAGACCAGTATTGTACACGTGCTACCCGCTGACAACGGTGTTGCGCCTGTTCTCGGCTACAATGCCGCCTTCCCCGAAAAATTCCAGCCTGGATATAATTGTATGAGTATCATCATCCATGAGGCCTTGCGCGCCTATATAGACCCCCTGACCGAGCATGAATTTACTGCTCTGGAACGCAGTATCCTGACGGAAGGCTGCCGTGACGCCCTGGTATGCTGGGGTGAGATCCTGATTGACGGTCATAACCGCTACGCGATTTGCCAGCGCCATAATCTGCCCTACAATATTGTTCAAAACGACAACTTCAGCAATATCGAAGACGTGCAATTGTGGATGATAGACAATCATCTGGGTCGCCGTAGTGTCACTGACTTCCAGCGCGGCATGCTGGCCTTGCGCAAAAAAGAAATCGTCCTGGCCCGCATGAAGGCGCAGGAAGAACAGTCGCCTTCAGACAACGCGGAAAGCGATGTTGCCGTCCCGGTTGTCAAACCCACGCAAAGCCGCCAGGAGATAGCCCGTCTGGCAGGCATCAGCAGCAATGCCGTGGTGCAGATAGAAAAAATCCAGAAAGCGGCAGCACCTGAACTGGTGCAGGCCGTGCGCGACGGTACTATCTCCATCAGTGCAGCAGCAGCAATTGCCTCCCTGCCCAATGAAGATCAAGTCGCCGCTGTAGCCGGTGGCCGCAAGGAATTGCAGCAAGCCGCCCGCCAGGTCAGGGAAAAAGTACGCGAGCAAAAAGCCCCGGCCAAGGCGGTTGCCGCTGTTAGCTATGAAGCCGCTGCACCTGCAGCTATCGAAGGCAGGCATGACAGTGCCAGCAGCAGTAATACAGATGAACTCAGCAGCCTGCGCCAGCAAGTTATGCACCTGCAAACTGAGAACAGTGAATTGCAGAGCCAGATTGCTGCGCTGAAAGCGCAACTGGCAGGCTGAATACACACTGGAAGGTGGCAGATATGAAAAAACCACGGCAAAGCCTGTCCAGCCTGTTCCTGAACAAGGTGCCAGCGGCTGAGCGCGAACATATCCGCCATCTGGAAGAAATACAAAAAAAGCACGAGGGCCGCCCTTTTCATTTCGATGATGGCAATCTGCGCATCATGTACCTGAACCCCAAATGCATGCAAAGCGCGATGAAGCTGGATGCGCCAGATGAGCTGGTGTGCGCCTACTCACGTACTGTCATGGGCCTGCTCATATTCCACCCGCAACCTCGCCATATCTTGCTGATAGGCTTGGGGGGTGGTTCGCTGGTCAAATACTGCTATCGCCATTTGCCAGACTGCCGCATCACTGTGCTGGAAATCAATGCCAACGTGATCGCCATGCGTGATTTGTTCGTGCTGCCGCCAGATGATGATCGCCTGCAAGTCATACATTGCGATGCGGTGACCCACCTGCAGACCAATACTTACGATGCCGATGTGCTGCTGCTGGATGCCTATGATGAAAACGGCCTGGTAGCTGACTTGAACACGGCAGAATTCTATGCCATCTGCCATGCCAATCTGGTGGCAAACGGCATCATGGTCGCGAATGTCTGGGGCAAGCCCAGCGCCCTGGCTGGCATGCTCAGCCGCCTGCGCCTGCAGTTTGCGCACCAGGTCAGCTGGACGCGTTCACCTGACAGCTATAACCTCATCGTGTATGCGATCAAGGGTGCATTGAATCAGGCTGATGAGCATGCAATAAAAACTTTGTCAGTCGAGCATCCGGCATTGCAATTCCATGAACTACAAAGCCGAATATTAAGCCTCCCCTTGTCTACCGATTACGCTGATCCAGAAGAAGAACTGGCTGCACTCAAACTAAGCCTGGCGACTATCATGGTGCCCGATGCCAATGTCCCGCAAAACTATGCGGACTGGAAAAAGCAGGTAGGCTAATAAAAAAGCATCATGATGTAAGCAAAACAGGCAAGGTCCGACCAACAGGTATCGACTTTATGAGGATAGTCCATGAAAGCCCTTATTTTGCTTAGCGTTTTTTCCTATACAACCAGCAGTGCGCAAGCCGCCGAAATCTGTAGTAAATCCAGCCCTGCACACACCGTCGCCCTGCTGGAGCTGTACACCTCTGAGGGTTGCGACAGTTGCCCGCCCGCCGATAAAACTATCAGCCGCCTGTATCAAAGTACTGGCCTGAACAGTGAGCAAGTCATTCCCGTCTCCCTGCATGTCGATTACTGGGATTACCTGGGCTGGAAAGATGTATTTGCCAAAAAAACGTTCACCGACAGACAAAGAAATCTGGCCGAACTGGCTAATACCCGCTCGGTGTATACACCAGAAATTTTTATGGCCGGAAAAGAATTACGCAGCTGGCGCAATGGCATGGCAGATGACATCCGCCGCATCAATCAAAAACCTGCAGCAGCATCCTTGCGTATGGGTATAGAAAAACTGGCGGATAACAAACTGTATTTCAATCTGCAAGGCAATAGTATGCAAGACGCGAAACTGCATTTTGCCCTGGTCGAGCAAGGCCTGATCAGCAAGATACAGGCGGGTGAAAATCGCGGTGCCACTTTGCAGCATGATTTTGTCGCCAGGGAATGGGGCGAGGCTTACCAACTCACTGCTGGCAAGGTGGCCAATTTTGCCGCCCAACTGAATTTGCCTGTCAATGCAAAACGCAAGAGCCTGTCGGTGCTGGCGTTTGCCCAGGATAAGCAAGGCAATATCCTGCAAGCGCTTAGCTTGCCCTTATGTGTGACGCTGCAGCAATAACACCGTTCGCGCCGGATTTTTTCTGGCTGGCGACAAAATTCACGGCCTTGATCTTATTTTTAAAGCAAGCAAGGCACAAATGGCTTAGACTTTCTGTACTTCCCTGCATACCCTACAGGAGTCAATACCGTGAATATATTCGTCGCCTTGCTGCATCACATCGCTGCCTTTACCCTGGTCGGCACCTTGCTGGCAGAACTCGCCCTGATACGTCAGCCTCTTACTCTGTCATCGGCCAAGAGCCTGCGCTTCATCGACAGCATCTATGGCGTTAGCGCCATGCTCATCATCGTGCTGGGTGTCTTGCGCGTCATGTATTTTGAAAAAGGCCAGGATTACTATCTGCATAATCATGCCTTCATGCTCAAGATGACGGCCTTCATCCTGGTCGGCTTGCTGTCGGCCTACCCAACGGTAGTATTCCTGGGCTGGGGCAAGGCTGTCAAACAAAACCAGTTGCCAGAACTTCCCACGGGTCAGGCCAAGACCATACAAAGGATTTTAAAGCTGGAATTGGCTGGCATCCTTTTCATTCTGGCAGGTGCAGTACTCATGGCCAAGGGGCACGCAATATAAAACTTAGTTGTTTTAGTTCATGCTATGTACAAGAAAAGTTGTATAAATGACTGATTTCTGGCAATCTTTCTACATCATATAGTGTTGCCAACATACTTGGCAGCACGGTTATTCGGGACATTGCCATGTACGATGAAAACGACTTCACTGCAGTATCCAAGTTCCTGAAGCTGGGCATTAAAATCACGTTCAGAAACCCCATGGGGCAAAACCCGACGTTTCAATCGACTTTCCCTACGCCCAAGGGAACAACAGTTACCCTGGATGAAAAAAGCCTTTACGATGTCGAGCGCAAACTGCGCACCCTGATAGGCAGCGATGTAGCAGTCAAGACCAAGCTGACACCGCTTGCCTACCTGGGTACGAATTTCCGTGGTTTGCTGTATTGCACCAAGGGTTCCAATGAATATATCGTGCAAGAAACTCACGATGTCTTTGGCACAGAATCCAAACGCATCGTGCGTACTGCAGAGCATTTCATACAGTTGCTGAGCTAAACCATATTGACGCAGCTCTTTATACAGAGCTGCCATTCCCCGATTTCTACCTAGTCTTCACCAGCTTTTCGTCAATCACCGACGAAGCGCCGTCATTCGCCGAAATTGAAGCGACAAGCGTCTGCGTTTTCAGTATCTTGAATCACAGAACAAAAACACAGAAGTTTTTGGCGAATGAAAGGATAAGATATGTCTGGCAATTCTGAAATTCAGCGTCACAGCAAGGGGAATTTGTTTTTTGGCCTGACCCTGATCGTCGCGGGCAGCGTCTTTTTGATGGATCGCATGGACATGATTCATGCGTTTGACTATTGGTTTTTACTGCCAGCCATGATCGCCATCGGCGGCTTGGTTGATATTGTCAGTCCCGGTAAACCTGAGCATATTGCCAAAGGCTGCTTCAGCCTGGTATTTGCACTATGGCTGTATATATCCATAGAACAGCTGTGGGGCTGGAACTTCCGCACCAGTTGGCCTTTGCTGTTGATTGCCTTTGGAATCCAGCATCTGGTAGGTGGTTTGCTGGCAGCCAGAGAAGTACAGAAATAAAAATTAACGTTCACAATTTTTGGATCACTATCATGAAAAACGATAATCCTCAGGGTCGCATCTTGATCGGAGCCATGCTCCTGATTTTTGGTGCGCTGGCACTGTTAGACAACTTGAATCTGTTTAATGCCCGTGAAATCTTTCACTTCTGGCCCATGGTCTTCATCTTCATCGGCGCATTGAAGATATCAAAAAGCGATACTACTGCTGGCTATATCATCGGTTGCGGCTTTGTTGGTCTGGGTGCTTTGCTGATCCTGCATCACATGGGCATTATCTATTTCCGCATGCGTGACTGGTGGCCGGTTTTCCTGATCTTTGCTGGTCTGATGGTGATATTCAAGGGCAAGATCGGTGACCATGAAAAAATGATTAACAATGGCACGAATCAGGATGCTGTCTGCAATATTGTTGCGGTCATGAGTGGCAACAAGCTACAAAACAGTTCGCAGGAATTTCGTGGTGGGGAAATCAATTGCATCATGGGTGGCGTGGAACTGGATTTACGTACTGCATCCATGCAGTCGGAAGCGACCCTGAATGTATTTGCCATGTGGGGCGGCATCGTCCTGAAAGTACCAAATGACTGGACTGTGGTTTCACACGGCTCGCCCATACTCGGTGGTTTCGATGATAAAACTGTCCCGCCCATGTTGAATGCGAAGAAGCTTTACATCAAGGGTTATGCCGTCATGGGTGGTGTTGAAATCACTAACTAAGAAGTCACTAACTTAGGACTTACGCAAAATTGTCCCGGCAAGGCGCAGCGACGAAGACAGTACTTTAGTACGGCTAGGAGCTGCAACGCAGCTGGGGCGGTTTTGCGTAAGTCCTATAACTAAGAAGTGACGAACTAAGAAGCCACTACATGCACCCTATTTTGTCAGACCGTCGCCGCTTTCTGGTTTATCTCACTGCCTGGATGATGACAGGCGTGCTGATCGCCAGATTGCTGGTGGCGGCTGATTTAGTCAACTGGTCGTTTGCCTTGCTCTTCTCGCTGCCGCTGGCCTTGTTTGGTAGTTTCCTGACTTCTTCGGCTTATTTTGTTTGTCGCTCACTACCCTTCAATCGGCGCAGTTTCAGCATAGCCGCCCTGGTTTTTGCCAGTGCATCCATGATTTCCGGCATAAGCTGGCTGGGGCTTTGCTATGGCTGGAACAAGGTATTGGTACTGGCTTCAGATGAAGTGGAAGTGCTGCACCTGAGCAGCCATTTATCGGTGCTGTTCTTCATCACCGGTTTTGCAGTCTACCTGCTGGCATTGCTGGCCTTTGATGTGTATATTGCCTTCGACAATATACGTGAAGCTGACAGGCGCGAAGCAGCATCACGCCTGCTGGCCAGGGATGCTGAACTACAAGTCTTGCGTTCGCAAATTGATCCTCACTTCTTATTCAATAGTCTCAATTCCATCAGTGCACTGACTGCCATTGACGCCGTCGCCGCACGCACGATGACGATAGCGCTTGCTGATTTTTTCCGGCAAACCCTGGCGATAGCCGAGAAAGAAAAAATCAGCCTGAAAGAAGAATTACTTTTATGTGAGAACTTCCTGGCAGTGGAGAAAATCCGTTTTGGCAAAAAACTGGGCGTGGAATTTGAAGTTGCTACAGAAGCAGAAACTGCGCTAATCCCACCTATGATCTTGCAACCCTTGCTGGAAAATGCCATCAAGCATGGCATACGTAATTTACCCAAGGGCGGCATCATCAAGGTCACGATATTTCAACGCGACCGCTGGCTGCATGTCGCAGTAGAAAACCCTGTCAGTACCACCCCGGGCAGCAGCACGGGCAATGGCCTGGGCCTGGGCAATCTGCGCCAGCGTTTTTTTGCCTTGTATGGTGAACAGGCACGCGTCAGCTGGCAGCGCTCAGATGAAAAATTTACATTGGAAATGGCTTTGCCTTTTGAGCAGAATAATCATGAATAAGTATGAATAAGCGCTTACAAGTCTTGATCGTCGATGACGAAGAACTGGCCCGCAAATTATCGCTGGAATATTTGCGCTCTCATCCTGATATAGAAGTCATCGGTGAATGCGAAACCGGGCTGGAAGCCGTGGATGCAATAGGCAAACTCAATCCTGACCTGGTCTTGCTGGATATACAGATGCCACAACTGTCAGGACTGGAAGTGCTGGAATTAACTGGCAGACGCGGCGGCGTGATCTTCACTACCGCATATGATCAATACGCATTGAAAGCGTTTGATCTGCATGCGGTCGATTATTTATTGAAACCTTTTTCACAACAACGCTTTGATGAGGCACTGAGCAAGGCACGCAAGCTGCTCGCAGAGCAAATCCCGTCGTCAACGCAATCCATACAAACGTTGGTGACACAGCAAAGTGAAAAACTGCAACGTCTGCTGATACGTGACCGTGGCCAGGTGCATGTGGTGCCAATGGAAAGCATAGATTATGTTGAAGCGCAGGATGACTACATCCTTATCCATGCAGCAGGCAAGTCGTACATGAAAACCCAGAGCCTGTCCGATCTGGAAGCGCAGCTTGACGCCAGCAAGTTCGTGCGCGTGCACCGTTCTTTCCTGTTACAGATCAGTGCATTGCAAGCGATTGAGAAGACCAGCAAGGACAGCCAGGTTGCTGTCCTGAAGAATGGCGCGCAAATACCGGTTAGTCGTGCTGGTAACGAACGTATACGAGCATTGTTGAATTGAAACCAGAATTGCAACTCTAGTTAATAGCCTTCAAAACCAAAGCCAGTTCAGTCCTGGTTTCCTGCATCAGGGCATCGATATTATCTTTATCGATATTTAGTACTTTGAAACTGGCTGGTACGGTATTCCAGTCGAGTTCGGCTATGCTTTCATTGACGAAATGCGCATCCAGGAAATCTGCTACGGTCACTACGTCAATGAGGCCAACTTTATGAGTAGGGCCAGGCTGATGATCACGGTGGTCAAGCACAGCGACACGGATATCTTCAGAAATTTCCCAATCTTCCAGTATCGCGCTGCCTATGCTGGCATGCCAGTGATCGATCAAATCCCATAGCACCTGCTCGGAACTGAACAACTCTTGATAATGATTGGCCCGGTTCAAAATATAGAATTTACCTATATCGTGCAACAAACCAGCCAGCATGGCCTTGTCTGCACTGAGGCGGGTATAGGTTCTGGCAATCACCATAGCCAGGGCTGCCACACGCAGGCTGCGCCGCCACAAGCCATCCATTTGTGCTGACAGGCTGCCATTGTATTTATTCTCCGCCAATTGTTTCATGCCTATGGAAATGGCGAGATTGCGTACTGCAGAAAACCCCAGCAAATTGGTCGCGGCCCGCAAGTCGGTGATTTTCTTACCCTGGGGATTAAAGCTGGCAGAATTACTCAGGTGCAGTACTTTGGCAGACAAAACCGGCTCAGTACCTATGATGCGCGTCACCATGTCGGTGGAGATGTCCGCCTGGCTCAGCGCCTTCCTGATCTTCATGGTTGCCCCTAAAGAAGTCGGGAATATCAGCTTTTTGGCAGACAATTCCGCAGTGAAGGCTTCAAGGAAAGCGAATTCGGTACTTTTTTGGTCTGTCATGATAGCAATAAGGACGCTGACGATTTTTTATTGTACCTTGGGAAACCTGTTTATGCAGTCTTGGAAAAGACTGCTTACATGAATTATCAATTGTATCAGTCTGGCTTCCTTCAAGAGAGCCAGAGAAACCCCTTTGACAAGCTTTAAGGACCTCTTAATCCCGCATTCATGCAGTTCGTCGCAAAGCGGCTGCAGGCCAGATAGTAAAGACTTATTCTGAACCATCGCTGCAACATCACAAAACCAGAAAGCAAAGGGGAATCAAATGAAATCTGCTCAAA
This sequence comes from Burkholderiales bacterium, assembly GCA_016200895.1. Lineage (GTDB taxonomy): Bacteria > Pseudomonadota > Gammaproteobacteria > Burkholderiales > Burkholderiaceae_D > Undibacterium. Next base: position 57,523 of record JACQDX010000010.1, on the reverse strand, counting down.
CCGAACAATTATTCGTACTGATGCGCCAGGCAGCTCATGAATTTTATTATTTTTGCCGCAAGGCATTCCTGGCCATGATGGCCTTGCCACTGCCACATTTGCTGGCAATCTGCCTGGCGATTGCTGTTGCCCTGATGATCTTGCCCCTGGCTTTGAGTATCTTCATCGCCTTCATGATCTTCAAGCTCATCGTCGTCTTGCTGGCAATTAATCTTAAAAAGAACCAGAAACAAGCCAGGCAATTGCACCAGGACCAGTAAAATGACGACCTCCCCAATTTGGGGGATAGGACAGCTTCTACAAGGATGTCGCAGCCCTGGCCGCCTGCTCATACAAGCCAGACAATACCCGCAGGAAACGCGCCAACTCACTTAACTCAAAACTCTCGGTGCCGTCACCAGTCAGGGCAGATACCAGTACCTGCTCACGAACTTCAGAATAGCGACGACAGATATCACGGCCAGCCTCATTGGTTGAATACAGAATTTCCTTGCCGCGCTTCTCAGTCTGTACCAGTTTCAATGCCTGCAATTTCTTGAGAGAATAATTGACGATATGGGTATCTTCAATATTCAGTATGAAGGCGATATCGGCCAGCTTTTTCTCACGCGCGCGGTGGTTGATATGATGCAGCACCAGTACGTCAGTAATGGTCATGTCTTTCATGCCCACTGCAGCCATACACCTGACCGCCCATCGGTTGAAGGCATTGCTGGCAATAATCATTCCAAACTCAAATTCACTCAATTCTGCACTCCTGCCCTCAGCCAGATGGGAAGAGGAGACGATAGGTACTCTGGGTGTGGCGCTGGAAGCTGCTGGGCTAAGACCGGTTTTCGTGACTGTCTTAGCAGGCTTGGTCGTGGACATAAGGACTCTTTAAAGATAAATTGAATAAAAACTGGCGTAATTCATAGCCTGATTTTATCTTCTTTGAGCAAAAAGTCAGTCTTTTCGCATTGATTTATCAATAAAAAATCGATATTTTATGTTTTTATCCACAGCATACGCGGCCTGGCATCCAGCTCGCTTTAGCCATTTACTGTCTTGTTACTCCTGGAAATCGCCAATACCGGCACTGCCTTAGCACGTATTGGTGCAGCTTGTATATTTTTTTCCAGCTTGAACACTGCCACTGTATCCACCAGTAATTCTGCTTCATCCTGCATGCTCCTGGCTGCGGCAGCCGCCTGCTCTACCAGTGCCGCATTTTGCTGCGTCATCTGGTCCATCATGCTGATGGCCTGGTTGACTTGCACTATGCCGGTATTTTGTTCACGACTGGCCGCGCTGATTTCACTGATGATTTGGGCTACATGCTGGACTGAGCTGACGATATCGCGCATGGTCAGGCTAGCTTCATTGACAAGCTTGCCACCGGCATCCACCTGCCCGACTGAATCGGCAATCAAAGTCTTGATCTCTTTCGCCGCACTGGCCGATCTTTGCGACAGGTTGCGTACTTCTGCCGCCACCACCGCAAAGCCACGCCCGTTTTCACCGGCACGCGCAGCCTCCACCGCGGCATTCAGTGCCAGGATATTGGTTTGAAAAGCGATGCCATCAATGACGCCAATGATATCTACTATTTTATTGGAACTCGCCTTGATCGCGCCCATGGTGAGCTCCACCTGATCGATCACCTTGCCACCTTTGCCCGCATGCTGATAAGCCTTGCCAGCCAATTCATGCGCCTGGGCGGCGTTCTCTGCATTTTGGCCTACCGTGGCGGTAAGTTGTTCCATCGACGCCGCGGTTTCTTCCAGCCCCGATGCCTGCTGTTCTGTGCGATTAGACAAATCCATATTGCCATTGGCGATTTCGCGCGAGGCTATGCCAATTTTTTCTGAACTTTGCCTGACCTGGCCCACGGTGCTGATCAGGCTCTGGCTCATCTGGTTGAGCGATGCCAGCAATTGACCTGTCTCATCATTGCTCCTGACTTCAATATCAGCGCGCAAATCGCCACCGGCAACTGATTCAGCAAGCAGGATAGCTGCCTTCAGCGAAGAAGTAATCGCCCTGGTGGTGAGGATGGCGATCAGGACTGCCACCACGCCAGCAAAAGCCAGCAAGATGATCATCAGCACTTGTGCCGCTCCAGAGATAGATGCAGCATCGCTACCGCTGCGCTCCATCTGGCTGGCTTGTAATACAACCAGTTGATCGAGTGCAGCAAAATACTGGTCTTGCAAAGGAGCGATCTCCGGTAACACGAGGTCCTTGGCCTGCTCCACCTCATTGTCTACCACCAGCTTGAGGAACTTGTCGAGTACAGGCTGGTAACGCTGTTTTGCTGCCAGCACGGCCTGCAAAAGTTTTTTCTCTTCTGCTGAGCTGGCCTGTTTACCAAACTGCGCCAGATCAAGCTCTATCTGTTTGCCTGATTTTTCTATCGCAGCCTGCTCAGGCTTTCTTTCATCCAGCGTAGATAGCAGCAAGAGATTGCGCATGCTGCGGGCGATATGATCAAGGTCAGACTTGATACGGTTGACTGTCGCTGTCTTTGGATAGACTTCCTTGACGACGAGGTTCACGCCCTGGTTCACCCGCCCAAGTTGCGTGTACCCGGTGACCGTCAGGGCCAGCATGAGCAAGATAACAAACGCAAAACCCAGACCCAGCTTATGGCCTATCTTCCAGTTCCTGATGTACTTGTTCAGCATGGCTAGCCCCTAAAGTCAAAATGCATTTCTTTACTAAATTCGCAGGCGAATCAGGAGAGCAGCAAGTGAAAACACTTGCTGCTACCTACTTCAGTACATTACCGCTTACGCAATATCAGACACCCAAATAAGCCTTCTTGACATCGTCATTGTTGAGCAGTTCTTGCCCTGTCCCTTGCATGACGATGCGACCTGTCTGAATGACATAACCGTGATGCGCAATTGCCAGCGCCTTGTGCAGGTTTTGCTCGACCAGCAGTATCGACATACCCTGCTGATTAATCAGTTGTATGGTGTCGAGCACCTTGGTGACAAACTTCGGAGCGATACCCCAGGATGGTTCATCCAGCAACAGCAATTTTGGTTTCGCCATCAGGCCACGGCCTATCGCCAGCATTTGTTGTTCGCCGCCGCTCATGGTGCCTGCCAGTTGATAACGCCTTTCCTTGAGAATGGGGAACAAGGTGTACATGGTGTCGATGGACTCAGCTACTTCGTCATCATCACGGCGGGTATAGGCACCCAGTTGCAAATTCCTTTCCACCGTCAGGCGGGCAAAGATGCGCCGCCCTTCCGGTACCAGCGACAAGCCCAGTCCCACCCGTTTGCTGGCCGGGATTTTTTCCAGTGGCTTGCCATCGAATACGATCTGGCCAGCATCCGCCGCATTCAAACCGGCGATGGCCCGCAAAGTGGTGGTCTTGCCATTGCCATTACCGCCGACCAGGGCGACGATCTTGCCCTTCTCTACATCGATATCGACTTTGGACAAGGCCAGCACGCCGTCATAACTGACTCTCAGATTTCTTACTTGCAGCATCATTCATCTCCCAGGTAAGCAGCGATCACTTTGGGATCGTTAGAGACTTGTTCAGGACTACCTTCGGCTATCTTCTTGCCATAATCGAGCACAACAATGGCATCCGCAATCGGCATTATGCCTTCCAGCACGTGCTCAACGATGAGACAGGAAATACCCTCCTCACGAATTTTCAAGACCACGTCCACTGTCTCTTTGACTTCCGTCGGATTCAAACCCGCCATGACTTCATCCATCAGCAACAAACGCGGCCTGACGGCTAGCGCGCGGGCAACGGCAAGACGGCGCTGTTCACTGATGGTCATGCTGCCAGCGGGCTTGTCCTTGAATTGGCCCAGGTTGACAAAGCTCAGCAATTTTGCTGCGCTTTGTCTCGCATCACCCACATTTTTGTTGATCAAAAAGGCACCGACCATGACGTTTTCCAGCGCTGTCATGCTGGTGAAAGTACGTGCCACCTGGAAGGTACGGCCTATGCCGGCGCGGGCACATTGTTCAGGGCTCATGCCGGATACCTTGATGTCATTCATCCAGATTTCACCGGTAGTTGGTGGCGCATAACCGGCAATGCAATTAAACATCGTCGTCTTGCCTGCACCATTCGGGCCTATCAGGCCAACGATCTTGCCTGCGCCCACTTCAAATGAGACATCCTGGTTGGCGGTGATGCCGCCAAAGCGTTTGCTGACGCTCTCTACTCGCAACAAGCTCATGCTGCCTCCCTTTTTGCCTCTTGTACATCTTGTTCTTTTTGCGCCTTGACTGCTTTTCTGCGCGCAAAAAATTGCTTGATCCAGCCCAGTACACCTGTCGGGTAATACACGGCAATCACCACGATCAAGGCCGCATAAATCACCAGGTCAGTACCACGACCAGAGCCACCAAACAGGGCACGCGTGCCTTCTTCAATGAAAGTCAATACACCCGCACCGATGACTGGCCCCAGCAACGTGCCTACCCCGCCGAGGATGGATACCAATGCCATCTTGATCGACAGACCTGTGTGCAGGACTGAGCCAGGGTCTATATACAATTCCTTCTGTGCATACAGGCTGCCACCGATGGCGGTAAAGAAACTACTGACGGCAAAAGCAATTTGCTTATAGCGACTGAGGTTGATACCCAGGCTGCGTGCTGCATCTGGTTCATCCTTGATGGCGCGGAAGTAGTAACCGAGATAGCTGTGTTCTATCCAGTAATTCACCGCCAGCGTTATCAGCAAGAGACCAAGGGCAATGTAGTAATACGGTGCCTTGTCAGTAAATATCATGCTGCCCCAGCCTTGCTGGTCCATGGGTATGGTCAGGCCAACGGCAGCGCCAGCATATTCCCAGTTGGTGAAAATGATCTGGATGATTTCAGCCACCGCAATGGTCGCCATGCCAAAGTAATGCCCATTAAGACGAAAGCATGACCAGCCTATGATGAGACTGATTGCCGCCGCCAATATGCCACCACAGATCATCGCCACCCAGGCGTTCAGGCCAAATTGCGTCAACAGCAGTGTCGAGGTATAAGCACCCAGCCCGTAAAAAGCCACATGCCCCAGCGAGACCTGGCCCGCATAACCACCGACGATATTCCAGGCTACACCCAGTTGTGCCGCCATCAAAATCAATATCGCCAGATTCTGGTGTGACGGGTCTTTAACCACCACAGGCACCAGCAACGCGGCAACCAGGCACAGAGCCAACAGTATGTATTTCACCGAGGAATTGCCATGTGAATCTGGCGCCAGCAACTCATGCGCCGAGATCACGGTTTTATCTTGTATGTTCATATCTCTACCTTTTTCTACGCTATTGCTTACCCATCAGCCCTTGCGGACGGAACATCAACACCGCCAGGAACAAGCCAAGCACCAGTGCCAATTTATATTGCGGCCCGATCAGAAAACCACCCATGACCTCAATGACACCGACAATAATCCCGGCAAACAAGGCACCAATCACGCTACCAAAACCACCCAGGTTTACCACCACGAAGGCAATCAAGATAAAGTTCGCGCCCACTTCTGGGAAGATGGGAAAGAATGTCGACAACAATGCACCCGCGACACCGGCGCAAGCTGCACCTATGCCCCAGGCCATGGCAAACATTTTTTGTGAATCGATGCCCATCAGTTGTGCCGCTTCTTTATCAGCAGCGGTCGCTTCCAGTGCTGCACCGGCGCGGGTCTTGGTGAGAAAAAGATAAATCCCCATGGTCACCAGGATCGCTCCAACACCCGCAGTCACCTGCGGCATGCCCACCTGTATACCGAATATCTGTACCGAACCAGATACGATGGAATGATCAACCGTCCTAAAATCTGGCTTCCAGAAAAACTGCGCCAGACCACGGAACAGCATCATCAAACCAAAGGTAGTAAAAATCTGCGACAGCATCGGCGCATTGGTGATCTTTTTGATGATTAGTTTGTAGAGGATCACGCCAAGCGCAAACAAGAACAGTGCCGTTAAAGGCAGGGTAAATATGGGGTCCAATGCAAACAGCGAGTACATCCAGAAACTGGAATACATGCCGAACATCAGAAACTCACCATGGGAAAAGTTGACGACATCCATGACGCCAAAGATCAGAGTCAATCCTATCGCCACCAGCGCATAGATCAAACCGATCAAGATCCCTGACGCCAGGGTTTGAATAATAATTTCAAGGGACATATTTCTCCTCGCACTTCCTCTTATGTATAGCTATGTAAAACCGACGTCAGGTATCGCCCGGCATTTTTTTACTTTTTGGTTTCCTTGCCCGGTAATGACCGGGCAAGTTTGCTTCATGTCCTGCTGAACTTCTGATTTGTGGCTTACTTGCGTTGATCCCACTTAGGCATAGGCCAGACCACATCTTTAGTCGCCAGATCAAAAGGCCATACCGTGTTGTATTTGCCATCGATGATCTGTACCAGGATGCCGGAACCCAAAACGTTTTGGCCATGCTCATCAAACTTCACACCCTTCCACGGCATGATCAGTTTATTGGCAGGGATATTGGTTTCTGTCAGTGCTTTGCGGATAGCTTCTGGCTCGGTAGAACCGGCGCGGTTAATGGCATCAACCAGTGTCATCAGACCCGTAAAAGTGCGGGAAGAATTGCCGGTAAAGTCGGCCTTATATTTGCTGTTATACAAATCATTGACTTGCTTGATCAGAGGATTATTTTTGGCGAGATCAGGTGACCAGACTTCACGGGTGATGACGTAATCAGCGTCTTTTCCCAGCGTGCGGCGGAATTCTGTATCGGTAAAGCCGGCATTGTTCGCCAAAATCATGTCTGGTGAAAAGCCCAGTTCCTTATAGGTTTTCATCGCCATGATGGCGTCACCCAAATAAGAAGACTGCATGACGACTTGCGGGCTGGCTGATTTCAATTGCTGCACTTCAGAAGTCAGCTGTGTGCTCTTGGCTGGATAGACGATGGTTTTCACCAGGTTGTAGCCTTTTTCTGCTGCGAGCTTGGTTTCCAGCTTCGTTGTTTCATTGCCCCACAAAGTGTTTTCATTGAAAGTGGCGAGTTGCTTGACCTTGATGCCTTTTTTGGCTTCCAGCTCTTTGAAGAATTCAAAGAAATTATGGACGAACAAATCATCATGGGCAGTCGTGCGGAAAAACCATTTGAAGCCGCGCTGTGTCAGAGTCGATGAAGATGACTCAGGATTCACATAGGGGATCTTGTATTTTTCTGCCACCTGGCTGGTCGTTGCCGTCACGTTACTGAAGTAGGCACCGACCACGGCGACCACCTTTTCCTGGGTGATCAGTCTCTCGGTTTCTGTCGCACCGATTTGCGGATTACCCTGATGGTCAGCAAAAACAAGTTTGATCTTCGCACCCTTCAGGTTGGGCAAGCCACCGCCAGCAGAGAATGGCAGATTGGGGACACTTTTGGCACCGTTATTGACGATGTCAGCAGCCAGTTCCAGTGCGTTTTTCATTTCACTGCCTGAGGATGCAGCTGCACCGGACAATGGATAGATAACGCCTATCTTGATTTCTTGCTGCGCATAGGCAGAATAGCAAAAACTGAGACCCAAGCTGACCAGAAGACCGGCGCGGGCAATTTTTTTGATGGTATTTGTAAACATTATTAAACGCTCCAATTTAATTAAATGTAAGCCCTCTGCTAATACTTTGATGAGAGCCCTTTCCTATGCTGCTACTCCTGCCTTTGCCTGAAACTTTTTTGCATTTGTCAGCCAAAGATTTACTTCATCGACCTTTCAGTCGTGTATTTCAACAAAATCGATACTTCTTCACTGCTTGCTGTTTTCAACCACTCCCTGACAAACTGCTCACCTAGCCTGTCAAGGTTATTTCTTAATAGTGCATCTACCCGGTCAACCTTGATCTTGTTGTTGCGCAACTGATTTTCAAAACCAGCATCACTGTCACGGCTCATATTCCAGCCGCGTTTTTCTGCTGCCTGGGCTGCATCCATCATTTTCTTTTGTGTATCAGCAGCCAACTTGGCAAACACTTTCTGGCTGATGAAGACGATATTTTTTGGTATCCATGCATTTGCCTGGTAGTAATACGCCATCTTGCTCCAGGCCTTGGTTTCTACCCCGGTCCAGCTTGAGGTAATCATCAAGTCCAGTTTATCGCTGGCGATCGCCTTTTCCAGGTCTATCACTTGTACTGGTACTGCAGTCGCCATTGCCAGCTCGGCAATACGCTCACTGGCCGGGTTATAGCTGCGCATACGCATACCCTTGAAATCTGCCAGTGAACTCAGCGGCTTTTTCGAATACAGATTCTGCGGTGGCCACGGTACTGAATACAGTAACTTCAAACCACGCTTGGCCAGTGCTTTTTCCACTTCTGCTTTGGAAGCCATCCACAGATTATGCGCATCTTCGTAACCCCTGACGGTGAATGGCAAAGAATCAAGACCAAACACCGGTATCTCTTTTGCCAGGCTGGACATGATGACTTCTCCCGCCTCTGCTTTTTCACTAATAACACCAGGAAATATTTCTGCCGGTTTTAATAAGCTTCCTGCAGGGAACACCGTCATCTTTACCTGGCCATTACTGGCACCTGCTACTTCCCTGGCGAACTGTTGCAAATTCATCGTCTGGAAGTTATCTGCAGCATAGGCGGTGGCGATACGTATATCCACTGCCTCAGCCTGTGCATGTGCAGTGATGATTGCTGCCACCAACATATAAATACCGACAAATCTCTTGCGAGAAGGAGCAGATATGCAGGAAAAACTCAGCTTGTTGCGAATTGAATCCGACATCATTTGTTCCCTTCATGTTTTATATCGTAAACGTTTTATCGATAAAACGTCAATAAAATATCTTACATTTAATCTCAATAACTACTACAATATCATCAAAGGAAAAATCTACAAGATGTTTATAAAGTTTTTTTCCTTGTCGTTATTAAGATGAAAACCAAGATGAAAAGAACTGCACCACGCTGTGGCGGCGATGCACAAGAACAGTGAACTTTTTTGCTTTTTTAATATTGGGTATCCATTGCTTCTGATATTTCCGGGCATAAAATGCAAACAAATATTTTTGTCTGATTTTTGACACAAAGTTTGCAGGCCCAGGCAGGAATGGCTCCAGACCGAGATAAGACTTTGCCGGCAAAACGGCAATATCTCTTTATGAAAGGTGGTTGCAAAATGAACGAACAGAAACAGGCACACAATGACTTCGTTGAAGATCAACGCTGGCAATTCTGGATAGATAGAGGTGGTACGTTTACCGATATCGTGGCGCGCCGCCCGGATGGAAAATTACTGACCCATAAACTACTGTCAGAAAATCCTGAACAATATAAAGATGCAGCCGTTGCAGGCATACAAGGTCTGCTGGGTTTGACAGCAGACCAGAATATCTCACCTGAACTTGTGTCTGCAGTAAAAATGGGCACCACCGTTGCCACCAATGCCCTGCTGGAACGCAAGGGTGACCCGACTGCGCTCGTTATCACCAAAGGTTTTCGCGATGCCCTGCGCATCGCTTATCAAAACCGCCCTCGCCTGTTTGACCGGCATATCGTCTTGCCAGAACTCTTGTATGAAAAAGTCGTGGAAGTCGATGAACGCATAGATGCACATGGCAATGTCTTGCAAGCCCTGGATGAAGAAGCGGTCAAGAAAGACTTGGCTGCCTTATATACAGATGGCTACCGCTCCCTTGCCATCGTGCTCATGCATGGCTACAGACATACCCAGCATGAAGACATCATAGGCAAACTGGCTGCTGAAGCTGGCTTTACGCAAATTTCGATTTCCAACCAGGTCAGCCCCATGATGAAGCTGATCTCGCGTGGTGACACGACCGTAGTGGATGCCTATCTGTCCCCTATCCTGCGGCGCTATGTTGACCAGGTTGCCAGCAAGATGGATGGCGTGCGTCTGTTCTTCATGCAGAGTAATGGCGGCTTGACAGACGCCCACCGCTTCCAGGGCAAGGATTCCATATTATCTGGCCCTGCGGGCGGCATCGTCGGCATGGTACGTACCGCCCAGACTGCGGGCTTTGACAAGATCATTGGCTTTGACATGGGTGGCACATCGACTGACGTATCCCATTACGCAGGCGAGTTCGAGCGCGAATTTGAAACCCAGGTTGCCGGTGTCAGGATGCGCGCGCCGATGATGAGCATACATACCGTTGCTGCTGGCGGCGGTTCCATCCTGCATTTTGACGGTACCCGTTATCGTGTCGGCCCTGACAGTGCAGGTGCCAATCCTGGCCCCACCAGTTACAGGCGCGGTGGTCAATTGGCAGTGACTGATTGCAATGTCATGCTGGGTAAAATCCAGCCAACTTACTTCCCCAAAGTGTTTGGCCCCAAAGCTGACATGTCACTGGATAGGGATGCCGTTGTGGAAAAATTCACTGCCATGGCAGCAGAAATAGAAAAAGCCACAGGCATACGCAAGTCACCGGAAGAAGTAGCCGAAGGCTTTATTGAAATTGCGGTCGGCAATATGGCCAATGCCATTAAATTCATCTCGGTACAGCGCGGCCATGATGTGACTGACTATACCCTGACCACCTTTGGTGGCGCAGGCGGTCAGCATGCCTGCCTGGTGGCAGATGCCTTGGGTATGACCAAGGTATTTGCCCATCCATTCTCAGGTGTCTTGTCTGCTTATGGCATGGGCCTGGCAGACCAGACTGCCATGCGCGAACTTGCGATGGAATTACCACTGGCACCTACCTCAATACCCGCGCTGGAAAAAGAACTGGCACGCTTGTCCGATGCAGCCAGCAATGATTTGCTGAGCCAGGGTGTAGTGTCTGAAAATCTGAGCGTAAAACAACGCGTGCACTTGCGTTATGAAGGTACTGACTCTGTCATCGTGGTGGCCATGCAGGATATTGCCAGCATGATTTATCAATTTGAATCTGCCTACAAAAAACGTTATTCATTCCTGATGTCCAACAAGCAGCTCGTTATAGAAGCGATCTCTGTCGAAGCCATAGGACATTCTGGTGAAGGTAATGAAAGCCCAGACTACCAGCCGCCAAGAGAAAATAATCAGGCATTGCAGCCTGTAGAAATTGTCCAGCTGTTCTCAGGCGGGCAATGGCATGACACAGGCTTGTACGACCGTGACGATATGCGCCCTGGTGACAAGATCAAGGGTCCGGCCATCATTGCAGAAAAAAATGCCACTAACATCATAGAACCGGGCTGGGGGGCAGAAGTCACGGCACTGGATCACCTTGTATTCACCCGCCTGGAAGCTCGCCCTAAGCGCCAGGCCATAGGCACCAAAGCTGACCCTGTGATGCTGGAAGTATTTAACAACCTGTTCATGAGCATCGCCGAGCAAATGGGCTTGCGCCTGCAAAATACTGCTTTCTCGGTCAACATCAAGGAGCGCCTGGATTTCTCTTGCGCCCTGTTTGATGCGGAAGGTAACCTGATTGCGAATGCACCGCATATTCCTGTGCATCTGGGTTCCATGGGCGACAGTATCAAGACCATCATCCGCGCCAATGCAGGCAGCATGCAGCCGGGTGACGTGTATATGCTCAATGACCCGTATAACGGCGGCACACACCTGCCTGACGTAACGGTGATTACGCCTGCCTTTAATGCAGAAGGAACCGAGGTGTTGTTCTATGTAGGTTCACGCGGCCACCATGCTGACATAGGCGGCATCACACCTGGTTCCATGCCTGCAGACAGCACTGTAGTAGAAGAAGAAGGCGTGCTGATCAATAATTTCAAACTGGTCAGCGCGGGCAAGTTGCTGGAAAAAGAAACTATCGCCCTGCTCTCTTCCGGCAAATACCCTTGCCGCAATATCCATCAAAACCTGGCTGACTTCCAGGCGCAGATTGCCGCCAACCAGAAAGGTGTCGATGAATTGCTGAAGATGGTGCAGCACTATGGCCTGGATGTCGTACAAGCCTATATGGGCCATGTGCAAGACAATGCCGAAGAAGCGGTAAGGCGCGTCATCACGGCTTTACAAGACAGCAGCTATGAATACAAGCTCGACAACGGTGCCATCATCAAGGTTGCCATTCGCGTAGACCATGCATCACGTTCTGCAGAAGTCGATTTCACCGGTACATCACCGCAACTGAATAATAATTTCAATGCACCGAGTGCGATTTGCATGGCGGCCGTGTTGTATGTATTCAGGACCTTGATCGATGATGACATCCCGCTCAATGCCGGTTGCCTCAAGCCATTGAAGGTCATCATCCCTGAAGGCTCGATGCTCAATCCGCGCTACCCGGCGGCCGTGGTATCCGGCAATGTGGAAACCTCGAGTTGCATTACCAATGCGCTGTATGGCGCGCTGGGTGTGGTGGCGTCTTCCCCTGGCACCATGAATAACTTCACCTTTGGTAACGATGACTATCAATACTATGAAACCATCTCTGGCGGCTCTGGTGCGGGCGAAGGTTTCAACGGTACCGACGTGGTGCAAACGCATATGACGAATTCGCGTCTGACTGATCCAGAGATTCTGGAATGGCGTTACCCCGTCAGACTGGAAAGCTATGAAATCAAGCCAGATTCAGGCGGTGCAGGCCGCTGGCATGGCGGTAATGGTGGCGTGCGCAAGATACGCTTCCTGGAAAACATGACAGCTTCGATACTCTCGAATAACCGCGTGTATGCGCCCTTTGGTGCCGCCGGAGGTGCCGCTGGTGCCTGCGGTAAAAACTATGTCATCAGGAATGATGGCAAGACTGAGGAGTTGGGTTTTGTTGCCAGCACCGAGATGCAGCCTGGTGATATCTTTGTCATTGAAACGCCGGGTGGTGGCGGTTATGGCAAGGCCTGATTTTTATATGATTTATATCATTCCTCATTCCTGCAGGTACGGCGAAAACATGGGCTAAGAGAAAATAGCCAGTGACATGCCGTCACTGGCTATTTTTTAAACATAAGCCTGAAAATTTTCGGGCAAAAATCCACATCACAAATATTTCTCCTTACGCAATTTCAACTTTTTAACAACGCATCATCGATTTTTTATCAACGATTTATAATTAAGTTATATGTAAACATCTTATTTTTCATCGATAATAAATTACCGACTGCAATCAAAACAAAGCCGGTCGGGAATCGCCCTTATCGCTCGCACCAGACAACGTGAATGCACAGCTCATTAATGCATGCTGTGAAGCTATACGGTGAAGCTACTTAGCAAAGGCGATTCTTTTAACAGCGCTATCGTTTCCTTACTATTTTTGAGAGAACCACATGAAAAAGACTTTCCTTGCTTTAGCTGTACTTGGCGCTATCGGCACTTTTGCCGGTTCTGCATCGGCACAATCCTCTGTCACCATTTACGGCATCGTCGATACGGGTATCGCCTTAGAAAGAGGCGGCAGTGCTGGCTCGGTCAGCAAGCTGACCAGTGGCATAGGTTCTGGATCGCGTCTGGGATTTAAAGGCACTGAAGATCTGGGTAGCGGTCTGTCTGCATTCTTCTTGCTGGAAAGCGGCATCAATGTGGACACGGGCTCATCGGGCCAGGGTGGCCTGATGTTTGGACGCCAGGCCTATGTCGGTGTCAAGGGCGATTTTGGTACGCTGACTGCTGGCCGTCAGTACACACCAGAATATTTGACACTGGCTTTTGCTGATCCTTTCGTTACCGGTTTTGCAGGGGACGCAGCCAATATCATGCCTAACTCTGGCGCTGGTTCCAGCCGCATGGACAACACCCTGAAATACGTCACGCCTTCCTTTGATGGCCTGACTGGTGAGGTGGCTTACGGTTTTGGTGAAACTGCAGGTGACAATTCTGCCGGTCGTCAAATCGGCGCTGCGGTTGCCTACACTTCTGGCCCGTTTGCAATACGCCTGGGCTACCACAACCGTAACAATGACACGGCCATACTGAAAAATAGCGACGACGGCAAAACCACTTTGCTGGCTGCCACCTATGACTTTGGTGTAGCCAAAGCCCACCTTGCTTATGGCGTCAACAAGGGCCTGAACAGCTCACCTCTGCGCAATACAGCCAATCCTTTTGGCAGCCTGATTGCACCAACGGCATCCACGGATTCCAACGATTTTCTGCTGGGTGTGACGGTGCCATTTGGCAGCAGCAAGGTATTGGCTTCTTACATCCGCAAAGACGACAAGACCGTGAAAAACCAGGACGCCAGCCAGTTGGCTGTGGCTTATATCTATTCACTGTCCAAGCGAACGGATCTGTACGCAGCATATGCAAAGATAGACAACAAGAATGGTGCTGGCTACACAGTAGGCAGCGCCATTGAAGCCGGTTCCGGTGACAGTGCCCTGCATGTGGGTATACGTCACAGTTTTTAATGCAGATCGCACATCATCAAGCGACACAATGAATTGACTTTGCTGCAGGCAATGAGTTTACTTCTTCCGAGTAGATGCATTGTCTCTGAAATTTCAGCGCATGTTTGGGCTTGCACAAAATTGTCCCAACAAGGTGTAACGACGAAGACAGTACTTTAGTACGGCTAGGAGTTACAACGCAGTTGGGGCGGTTTTGTGCAAGCACACCTGATGAGTGTGGCATCTGAAAGAGGCAACAAGATGCGCACCATTTTTCTATCCCTGCTGGCAATCGTGCTGGCCCTGCTGCTTACTCCTGATAGTACTGCAGCTACTTTCAAACTGGCAAGCCTGAGTTACCCGCCCTACGAGTATGTAGAACAAGGCGAAGTCAAAGGCTTAGCCGTCGATATCGTTAAAGAAGCTTTCCGCTTGATGGGGCATCAGGTCGTCATCAATATTTACCCCATGCGGCGCAGCCTGGAAATGGTAAAAAGTGGCGAAGTCGATGGCATCTTTACGGCTTTCAAAACACCAGAACGGGAAAAATTCATCACCTACACCAATGAACCAGTTTTACTACTGACCATCAGCCTGTGGGCAAAAAATGACAGCAATATCAGCTTTGATGGCGACCTCAGCCGCCTGTCGCAGTACAGGTTTGGTGCAGTGAGGGGCATCAGTTATGGCAGTAAATTTGATGAGCTCAGTAAGAGCGGCTTGTTAAACGTCGAACTGGCTAGCGATCAGACCAATGCCATCAACATGGCGCTGGCAAACCGTTTCGACATACTGATCAGCAACCACTTTGGTGCGATTCATGAAATGAAAAAAATGGGCCTGTTGAATGACTTTAAAGTTCTTTACCCAGTCATTCAGGAACAGGAAACCTTCTTCGGTTTTGCCAGGAAGGCACATCTTGAATCACTCAGGGATGAACTGGATCAGGTCTTGAGACTGCTCAAGCAAAATGGTTACTACGATTCGATATTGAAGAAATACCGGGATGTCGTTACACCCCGGTGAGCATCATTTATTAGCGGTATGCGTTGATAGTGTCACGTGTTTCCAGCGCCACACGGCGAACGGCATCAGTAGCACTTTCGCCAGCCGCGGGCTTGGCATATAAAATAGCGCGTGAAGAATTAATCATCATGCCTGTGCCTGCTGCTGTTTTACCTGCCTGCACAGTCGCCGCTATGTCACCACCCTGGGCACCGATACCCGGCACCAGCAAGGGCATATCACCTACGACTGCACGCACCTGCGCCAACTCTTTAGGGAAGGTAGCACCGACCACCAGCGAACATTGACCATTGGTATTCCACTTGTCCGCCACCAGTTGCGCCACATGCTGGTACAGGGGCTTGCCACCTACATCAAGAAATTGCAGATCAGAGCCACCCGCATTGGAAGTACGGCACAGCACGATGGCGCCACGGTCTTTCCATTCCAAGTAAGGTGCGACGGAATCAAAACCCATATAAGGATTGACTGTGACTGCATCCGCGTCATAACGCTCGAAAGCTTCTCGCGCATATTGCTCAGCCGTCGCACCGATGTCGCCACGCTTGGCATCGAGTATCACCGGAATGTGCGGGTAAACAGACTTGATATAGCGGCAGATTTCTTCCAGCTGGTCTTCTGCGCGCAGGGCGGCAAAGTAAGCAATTTGTGGTTTGAAGGAACAAGCCAGGTCTGCTGTTGCATCAATCACGGTTTTGCAGAATGTATAAATGGCATCTGGCTTGCCGACCAGCTCAGCAGGGAAGCGGCTGACATCAGGGTCAAGGCCTACGCACAGCAGGGAATTATTGGCTGTCCAGGCAGCGGCAAGTTTTTCTATGAAAGTCACGGTTTACCTCTTACAGTGGGGCGTGGCGGCGCACGCGCAATGGGCGACATTATACCTTGCACCACTCGTGGAGTTCGCCTGCATGTCAGCAAGTTCAGCACGGCGCTGGCAAAAACTGTTTATCATGCCTGCATATCATCCATTTACGAATTTGCCAGAGTGCCAAAATGAAAACACCCGCAGAAACCCCCGTCAACATGCTTGCACTGGAAAATCAATTCTGCTTTGCCCTGTATTCATCCTCACTGGCCCTGACCAAGGCTTACAAGCCCATGCTTGAAGCCCTGGGCCTGACTTACCCGCAATACCTGGTCATGCTGGTCTTGTGGGAACAGGATGATGTGCTGGTGAAAGACATAGGCCATGCCCTGTTCCTTGATTCAGGCACCCTGACCCCCTTGCTGAAACGCCTGGAAGCCAATGGCATGCTGCAACGTCACCGAGATGAGACCGACGAGCGCCAGGTCAGGATCACCCTGACACCAGCAGGCAGGGATTTGCGAAACGCCGCCCTCGACATCCCGCAAAAAATCCTTTGTGCCAGTGGGCAAAGCAAGGAAACCCTGATGGAATTGCGCAGCAAGCTCAGTGATTTGCGCAATGAATTATTAAATCCTTGAATTAGTAATTCTTGAGCTAACAACTCCATAAATTACCAAATACTTAACATTTCTCATCGTTTGCACTAATCTGGGTGACTGATGCTATCGCGACGATAGAAAAAGACAATCGCAATTTAGATTGCACACAATTAAATTGTTCGCTATAGTTCATCCATCGACTCAGCAGTCGAACTTAATAAACCAGTAAATTTAAATCAGGAGTTCATCATGCAAGTACTTTACACAGCAAATGCAACAGCAACTGGCGGTCGTGATGGCCGCGCCGTTTCCAGCGACAATCAACTTTCCGTCAAACTGACAACACCAAAAGAACTCGGTGGCGCAGGTGGAGAAGGCACCAACCCTGAGCAATTGTTTGCTGCTGGTTATTCCGCCTGCTTTATCGGCGCGATGAAATTTGTTGCCGCTGCTGGCAAGATCGCCCTGCCCGCTGACGTGTCCATCAATGGCCTGGTTGGCATAGGCCCAAATGGCAAAGGCGGCTTTGGTCTGGCTGTTACCTTGAACGTCAGCCTGCCAGGCATGGACCGTGCCGAAGCAGAAGCGCTGGTACACAAGGCACATGAAGTTTGCCCATATTCCAACGCTACCCGCGGCAATATTGAAGTGACTTTGAATATCTTGTAAATTCAGGTGCCAGACTCGCCTGACAAATCAGGCACCAGCAATTGAATAAGAAAAAAATCCCCAATAGTGATTTCACGATTGGGGATTTTTTAGCGCACAAAAAAACTTAATGGTGATGCGCTGCTTCTGTTTTTTCCAACACATCCAACACTGGCGCTGGTGCTTTCAAGCCCTTGGCAGTCTGGCCATCTGCAGGGATTTCCACCCAGTCCATCCTGCCTTGTTCACACAACTGCGTCACCTTGAAGTAAACCTTGCCCGCTTTCTCTGGCAATTTCACCTGTATCGAAAACTCATCGTAATAAGCGTCTGGCAAAGGGCCACCAGTCCAGCTCACTTCACGCACATCCTGGCTGATGGTTTTGCCATGCGAGTTATATGGCTGACTGAGTGGCTGTATGCTGGTATCGATTTTCCAGCCCGCTTTAGGCATCGGTTTGGCACCACTGACGTGTTCAGGGATGCTCACCTTTACTGCAGTAGTTGCACTGCCCTCGCAACCATGGCCAATTTTAAATGTCAGCTTATGGTAAGCACCCGCATTTGCAGTGGCCTGATCCAGCGTGACATGAGCTTGGGCAGCATGCGCCAGCATATTACCGGCGGCGAAGAGGCTGATGAACAATAGTTTTTTCATGTGATTATCCTCAGGGTATTTTGTTGATGAGCGGGCAGGAATTGAAATTCAATCACTGCTGGCCTGGCTTCACGTGACATTGCCTGATGCAGATAAAATGCATAGGCATGCCACACCGCCAGTGCACAAATCGCTGCGATATTGAAGCACTGCAACAGCTTCATGAGACTACCAAATCCACTTCTTTTGGTTTTATCATATCGCCCGCTCATTGCTGCGTTGCCTGGTTCAAGGGTTTGACTATCGCTTTGACCTGTATGGTTTCGCGCTTTTTGTCCTTACCTTCTACCACCAGTGTCACCGGCACCACATCGCCTTCTTTGACCTGAGCTTTCAAATCCAGCAGCATGACGTGGTAAGCACCGGGTTTAAGTTCTACCATCTTGCCAGCTGGCAGGTCCACGCCATCGACTGCACGCATCTTCATCATATTGTCGGCCATTTCCATTTTATGGATTTCAGCAACACCCGCCACTGGCGAACGCACTTCCAGCAAGCGCGCGTCCTTGACGGATTTGATTTGCATGAAAGCGCCCGTAGCTTTTTGCTGACTAACAGTAGCGCGTACCCAGGCTTCACTGACAGTGACTTGTGCCTGGGCTGATATTGCCAAAGCAGATGCAGCCAAAGCCATCATGATTTTATTGAATGTGTTCATTTTTTTTCCTTAACGTATTTTAAGTATTCATCAGTGCACGCAAATCTGCTGCACATTGCTCTGCAGTTTGCTCATGCTTCAAGGCCAGGCGTATCTTGCCCCGGGTATCAAATGCATAGCTGATGGAACTATGGTCCATGGTATAAGAACTGCCGCTGGGCACCTTTTGGTAAAACACCCTGAAAGCAGCTGCCACATCCTGCGTTTGCTTCATGTCGCCATACAGGCCCAGGAAGCTAGGGTCAAATGCTTTCATATATTGTGCCAGCAATTCAGGCGTGTCTCTTTCCGGGTCTATGGTAATGAAAATGACCTGCAATTGCTCAGCCTTGTCCCCCAATAATTTACGTATATGTACAGCACGGCTCAAGGCTGTAGGGCAAATATCCGGGCATTGGGTAAAACCAAAGAAGATCAGCACGCACTTGGCCTTGAAACTGGCAAGGCTATATTCCTTGCCATCATGTCCACGCAGGTGAAAATCATTGGCATAGGTGGCACCGCTAATATCAATGCCGGTGAAAGTCACAGGCGTGCGGCTGCAAGCCAGCAATGACATGCTGCCCAGCAGCGTCAATACAGAACGACGTTTCATTTCGATTTCTTTTCTTCATTCATCGTCACTAAAAGTAATGTGCCAATGAGATGATGGATTGATATCGTCTTACCCGCCCACAATCAGCAAGCCCAGGTAAAACAGGATGGAATTCAAGTAAGCTGAACAGGAGGAGCAGGCGGACCACGCGGCTGCGCTGCCGTCCAGATGAATAAAGTATGTGAGGATTGGTAAAACAGTAAGGGTGCGGCCTCAGCCAGATTGCCCTGCGGTAGCCTGGCAACAGACCCCGGCAACACAAAATCATGACCCGCATGCGGCAAGCAATAAGCACAATGCGCAGCCATATGCAGATTGTCTTGCGCCGACTTTCCAGCAACCAGCTTGATCAACTTGCCCGTCACAGCATCAATCAGCTTGACGCCATCAACACTACAAACCTCTACGACGCCAGGCTGACTGCTAACAGTCGTAGCCACACCCATCCCGCCAGCCATGGCTGGCAGCAAACCATTGAATAGCAATGCAAGACATGCAAGCCATATCGTCAGGTGCCGGAGTGAGGAAGAAATACGCATGGGCAGATTATAACAAAACCCGCATAAATGAAAAAAATATGCGCGCAAATGACATCCAAGTTTGCGTCTCCACAAAAAACAAAAAGGGCTGATCCTGAAACCAGCCCTCCTGTCTAACTCCTCATATCTTGTTCAGAACAAGGATTACCTCAAGCTCACATCAACAACAAAGCCCCCGTTTCCAGTTGCGGGCGGGTATGCAAAGTCTGCCCTGTATTTTTGTTAAAGTCATTGGCCGCTAGACTGGTCTGGACGATGCTTAGACCAATACCGGTCAGGTTGCCATTCAAACCGTACTGGTAACTGAGGTCGCCACCAATAGCCGCGGTGTTCGATCCATACAGGTGCGCATCAAGCATGGATGTCATGACTGCCCATTGGTTCAGGCCAGGTGTGGCTGCCAGACTGGTATCAAACTTCTGGACCAGTTTGCTGAAGTCAAATACTTCGACCTTGCTGTTCTTGGTCTTGTCCGTTGACGCTGCGTCATAATCCCCGCCTTCAGTGATGAATTGCAGACGATCCACGCCACGCAGGCCCTGGTTGGTGTACCAGTCTTTGAGGGTGATGCTGTCTCCCTGGCCGAGGTTGAGCACCAGGTCCATACCTGATTTACTCAGTGACAGGTCGGCATATTTGATGCCTTTGCCCAGAGAAATCGTGTTGCCATTGACCTTGTTGTTTTTGTAGATGTCTGCACCATCACCACGGTTAAAGGCAAATACATTGAGGCCCTGGCCAGGATCTATGGTGTCATTGCCTTTGCCACCGGCATACCAGTGGTTGCCAACGTTCATGGTGATGACATCATCGCCGTCACCACCGTCAACTAGCTTGTTGCCGTAGTCACCGGTGATGTTGTCGTTGCCTGCACCGCCCTGGGCGATGTCATTGCCGTTGGCGAGAGTGATGGTGTCCATGCCGCTGCCGCCATTGACATAGTCATTGCCATAACCGGCGCTGATGGTGTCGTCGCCATTGCCGCCGTAGAGGGTGTCATCATAGTCACCGCCGTCGAGGATGTCGTTGCCGTCACCACCGTCGAGCATATCATTGCCATTGCCACCAGTGAGTTTGTCGTCCCCAGCACGGCCATACAGGATGTCTATGCCATCACCGCCATCGAGGGTGTCATTACCATTCCCACCATCGAGGGTATCGTTGCCATTGCTGCCATCGAGCAGGTCATCGCCGTCTTCGCCGTACAAGGCATCGTTGCCGCTTTGGCCGTACAGGCGGTCGTTGCCAACACCGCCATACGCGGCGTCATCGCCATTGCCACCATCAAGCTTGTCATTGCCATAGCCACCGTAGAGGGTGTCATTGCCGTCAACGCCAAAGAGGGTGTCGTCGTTGCGGCCACCTCTGATGACTTCAGCTGCATTACCACCATTGACGGTGACTTGTTTGACCAGCAGGTCATCCCAACTGACTTGTTTACCATCAGAGAGAATGAATTTCTCGATAGGGGAGATGACTTTGCCTTGTGCATCGAGAGTGACTTCAAAGTCGATACCCTGGCTCGCATCACCATCTACAGTAATCGCACGGATTTGCGCAATCTTCTTATTGCCTACCGTTGCGACCGAACCAATAAGGTTGTCAAGGCTGAGACCGCTGGCGAAATTAAGGCTGTCAACACCGGCTGTATCGCTGATGAAGTCGAGACCGTCACCCTGGGCATAGTAATACTGGTCATCGCCTGCATCACCATTCAAGACGTCATTGCCTGTACCACCTGTCAGGCTGTCGTTGCCTGCTCCACCGGAGAGGGTATCGGCACCAGCGCCACCGCTCATGACATCGGCAGCAGTGGTGCCAGTCAAAATGTCTGCGGCATCGGTGCCGGTGAGGCCAGCAGGCGCTGCGCCTGCAACGTGCAAGACCAGTTTGTTTGTGGCTGTCAGGCCGCCTTTGTCTTTGACCTGGATAGTGACGGACAAGTCTCCCACAGCAGCTTGATCCGGTGTGCCGCTCAGGGTTTTGGTCGTTGCATCAAATGTCAGCCAAGTTGGTAACGGGCTGCCATTGGCGAGTGTGGCGCTGTAGGTCAGTACGTCGCCTGCGTCGGCATCGGTGAAGGTGCCAGCCGGTAAGGCAAAGCTGAAGACGGTTTTTTCTGTCAGGCTTTGATCTGCCAGGGTCTTGGCTGCAACTGGCGCTGTATTTGGTGGGACATAGTCTGCCACATGCAAATTCAGGTTTGTCTTCGCCGTCAGGCCACCTTTGTCTTTGACTGAGATGGACAGGGACAGATCACCTACGGCAGCGTGATCTGGTGTACCGCTCAGGGTTTTAGTCTGGGCATCAAATGTCAGCCAGCCTGGCAGCGGACTGCCATTTGCCATTGTAGCGCTGTAGGTGAGTACGTCGCCTGCATCGGCATCTGTGAAGGTGCCAGCCGGTAAGGCAAAGCTGAAGATGGCTTTTTCTGTCAGACTTTGATCTGCCAGAATCTTGGCTGCCACTGGCGCTGTATTTGGTGGGACATAGTCTGCCACGTGCAAGTTCAGGTTTGTCTTCGCTGTCAGGCCACCTTTGTCTTTGACTGAGATGGACAGAGACAGATCACCTACGGCAGCATGATCCGGTGTGCCGCTCAGGGTTTTGGTGGCAGCGTCAAAGGTGCCAGCCGGTAAGGCAAAGCTGAAGACCGCTTTTTCTGTCAGGCTTTGATCTGCCAGAACCTTGGCTGCCACTGGCGCTGTATTTGGTGCGACATAGTCTGCCACATGCAAATTCAGATTTGTTTTAGCCATCAGGCCACCTTTGTCTTTGACTGAGATGGACAGAGACAGATCACCTACAGCAGCGTGATCCGGTGTGCCGCTCAAGGTTTTAGTCTGGGCATCAAATGTCAACCAGCTTGGTAAGGCCTTGCCGTCTGCCAGCGTCACGCTGTAGGTCAGTACATCGCCTGCATCGGCGTCAACAAAGAGCGTATCTGGAATGACCAGCATAAACGCTTTCGTCTCCGTCAGTGTCTGATCTGCCAAACTGGCTTTCACTTCAGGCGCGGTATTGATTGCAACTGCTGCTGTCACGCTCAAGCTGAAGTCCAGGCTGGTGGTCAGTTGGCCGCTATCTTTGGCGGTTACGCGAATGGCTAATTCACCTATGTCTGCATGTCCTGGCGTGCCACTCAGTTTCCCGGTCTTCTGGTCAAACTTGAGCCAGGCTGGCAAGGCATCGCCATTACCAAGGCTCAGGCTATAAGTAAGAATATCCCCAGAATCCGCATCACTGAAGAGGCCATCAGGCAAGGTGAAGTTGAAGACTTTGTTC
Organism: Burkholderiales bacterium; assembly: GCA_016200895.1. Lineage (GTDB taxonomy): Bacteria > Pseudomonadota > Gammaproteobacteria > Burkholderiales > Burkholderiaceae_D > Undibacterium. The sequence continues at coordinate 34,455 of JACQDX010000010.1, read as the reverse complement.
TCGATCACTTTTTGCAAATCGATGGAGCCGACTGCAACCGGGGCTGTATTGGCACCAAGTGCAGGTCTCGCTGGTGCATGCGCCATCATATCCGCAAGAGTGAGCTTGGTACCGTCGGCAAATTCGAAAAGTTCAATACCGAAACCAGTGCCATCCTGCTCATTGGCCAGTGCGATGCGTACACCCTTGCCTTCACCCCAAGAGATATTCAGGGTTTGATGCGGTGTATCAGCATCGAACCTGCCCCATGAGAATTTGAGGTCAGCCAGATTAATGCCTGCTTCAAAAATGACACTGTCTTTTGGAAGCGTGCTTTGATCGATGTCGACTATAGAAAATTGTTCACCCGGGGATTGAGTTTTGCTACTTGCACTAAATCCTGAATCATAAATTACATCCCAACCCTCGTCACCAGCAGATAAACGATACCAGTCCCCCTGCGCTGTGCCATTCATGAAATCATCACCTGCTCCACCAATAATTTCATCCCTGCCATACGTACCTACGATAGTGTCGTTACCGGCACCGCCATAAACAAAGCTGCCGGACATGCCATTATCATTAAGATAAAACACTGATTTCAAATCCCCAGGCGTGGCATTGCGACTACGCATATTTGGATCCCAAAATGTAAACATTACAGGTTCCCAGGCTAATGTAAATTTATCATTACCGCTATCAATAAAATCGTCACCGCCGCCAGCATCAACATGTTGATAGCCATACACATTGCCCCCTCCCACAGCACCAGCATACATAATATGATTATTTGAATCACCAGCGCGTATATCTTCCACACTCATGGCAATTTTTGTGAAGGTCTCATAAAATTGCTCACTGATGACACTAGTCTTGGTGACAGGGACTTGAACAGGTTGCAGGTTTTGATACAAATTAAAATAACCTACTTCCTTCTTGATGCCACCAGTTGCCGGATCAATTTTATCGACATAAACCGCAGTACTGTTTACTGGAGTAATGAAGCTCCCGTTTGACTTTGCCACTTCATCCAAGTCAATCTTGCGCACAAAGGCAGCGTCGCCTTGCGTGTACGTACCTTCTGTCGTAACGACGTTACGAGTGCGTGTGATACTAGATATAGTCGTGGTTTGCACATTCACATATGGATCAAATGCCGCAATTTCAGCCGCATCCGACACAGTTGTTGTCGTCGTCAATGCCGCCACAGTTGACGTATTCGTAGAGGTTACCCAGAAATCGCCGTCCCAATAATGCCGAACAACAGTCCCGTCAGCCTTTTGATTGGCAGACATAAATTTTTTATGCGCGTCCATGAAGTTGTTTCGGTAAGCATCAATTTTTTGCGCGCTGGTAGTTCCTGCAGGAACAGACGCTGATGCAGCAGCCAAACTGGTTAATGAGGCCGTGCCCCCTGCCGCCGTCTTGACGTTCCAGTTCATATTGGTGGCAAAGTAGTTATTGACGGTCAAACCATCTGCATCACCTGTGAGGCCAATATACAAATTATCACCCTGACGCTGCACTGTCAGATCTGTCAATTCAACACCAGCCTTGAGGCTGACCAGATTGGTTTCACCTGCCACTTCCTTAATCACATCCTGACCACTGCCCCGGCCCAGCAAATAAGTATCCATGCCATGCCCACCGACAAGTATGTCGTAGCCAGCACCACCATCAAGTACATCATTGCCTTTGCCGCCATACAGTATTTCGTCATTGGCAGAACCTGTCAGACTTACAGAATCGGCATACAACAGATCCATGAACTTCTCATGATCGAGCGTGCTCTCATCATCAAATTTGAAAATCGTATTGGCCAGGCTCAAACCATCTTTCAGTAAAATCTGGTCGCCATTGCTGCCTATCTGCACCTGCAGGTAACTGCCATCAGCATCTTTTACCAAGTGCCCCCTTAGATCTGACATCTGTATGCCTGCGCCAAACTTGATCGTGTTGGTACCGTCAGCGTCAATGATGGTATCTACCCCATCTTCTATCCTGTAGATATAAGTATCATTACCAGAACCGCCTTGCAAAGTGTCATTACCACCAGCACCTTTGAGCGTATCATTGCCAGCCAGGCCGTTGAGCTGATCATTTCCCTTGGCCCCCACCAATCTATTTTCTTCATTATTGCCGTTCAGGTTTTGTACTTCTGTCCTGCTGGCTAATAAATCTTCATGAGTTAACACCATACCATTGGCAAATTCGTAGGTTTCAATTGCACCATCTGCGCCACCAAGTATAGTGACTTGATCACCACTACCATAGACAATGATTAAATCCCTGCCATCCTGACTCAAACTGACCTGCAAGTCGTTTGGATTGATGCCCGCGCCAAAGCGTATGACGTCAGCTGAAATATTGTCATGAAAACTGTAAGCCCCATCAGCGATCGTGTCCTTGCCATCACCCAGCCTGAACACATAAGTATCGCTGCCAAAATCATCAACCAGGCTGTCATCACCGGCACCACCCTGATAGGTGTCATCGCCATAACCGCCAAGCAATATGCCCTTACCATTGCCATCGATGAGAGTGTCATTTCCATAGTCACCACCCAGCACATTATCGCCAAGGCCGCCTTCTATCAGGTCATCATCCTCACCGCCAAACAAGCGGTCATTGCCGTCACCACCTCGCAAGGTGTCGTTGCCATCATCGCCAAAAATCAAATCATTTCCTATGCCGCCAGTGATACTGTCATCACCAGCGCGACCATGAATACGCGCATTGCCATCACCGGCATTGAGCTGGTCATTTCCGGGTGTGCCATCAATGGCGGCGGGCAGGCTCAATTTGGCAATGGCATCTTTATTCAAGACCACACCGTTACTAAAGCTGATGCTATTGATATTGCCCAGATTGGCTGCGCCGTTTTGTATCGTTATGGTATTGTTGCCGCTCTTGAAAACCAGGTCTTTAGGGTTAGCTGCCGCTGTCAGGCTAAAGTCAGTATTACTAAAACCTGCACCCAGTTTCAAGACAGAACTGCCGCTGACATCATTGATCAAGACATTGACTGCAGCATTGCCGTACTGGCTGATAGAGTAAGTATCGTCACCTGCACCACCATCCATGGTGTCTGCTTCACCGCCATACATAATGTCATTGCCAGCACCAGCCAGCATCTTGTCATTGCCTGTCGTGCCATAAATGCGGTCATCAACTGAGGTGCCTTGCAAGACATTTACGCCATTCACCAGCGTCGCCTGTTTGACATCAACGCCTTTAGCCAGAAGATCAGTGTAGGTGACGCTGCTATTGTCAGCAAACACTACCGTATCAAGTGCATGGCTAGACTGCAAATCCTGAATATCAGTTGCAGACAACTTGATCGAATCGCCCGACGCCAGGTTCAGTTGCAAAGACCCACCTGATGTCGTCAGGCTGATATCACTCGCAGCTATGCCTGCGCCCATGACTATGCGGTTACCACCAATGACAGCCTGGGTTGTTGAACTCAGGCCAGCATCATTGATGTCGTCAGCACCATCACCCAGTCTGAAGATATAGGCGTTGTTACCATTGCGGCCAGTGATTTTGTCATTACCGGTACCGCCGGTAACGGTAGCTTTACCACCGTTGGCAGAAATATGATCATTACCAAAACCACCAACGACGGTATCACTTTCTGTGTTTGACTCGACATCAATGCCACCAAGGTGGTTAGCCTCAAGCAATTGCTGGTTCGTGATCGTGTGGCCGTCTGCAAACTTGTAGGTGGATATGGTGCCACTCATGCCACCCTTGATGATGATGGCGTCACTTTGAGAATAATTGAGTATCAAATCCCCAGTGCCAGACTCAACGGCTTTCAAATCCATCTCACCGATGCCTGCACCAAATTCTATGGTGTTGCCGCCAGCACTGTCGTCTATGCCGTCGGTCATGTTTTGTATGGCCTGTGAGTCACCTATATTGAAACGGTAAGTATCTGCACCTGCGCCACCTTCGAGGACATCAACACCAAGGCCACCATCCAGCGTATCAGCACCAGCATCACCTTTAAGGCGGTCATTACCCTTGCCACCTATCAGCAAGTCATCGCCCTGGTTACTGACTTCTACGCTTTCACTGCCATTATCGCCGTACAGCATGTCGTCACCGTCACCGCCGATAACCGTATCATTGCCACCACCGCCATCAACAACGTCGTCGCCAGCCTGGCCATCAAGGTAGTCATTACCATAATTGTTGCCAAGCTTATCCATATTGATGAAAGCATCGTCGCCATACATCTGGTCATTGCCTGTACCACCAAGCAAGGTGTCCGAGCGACCGCCACCTACCAGGGTGTCATTGCCCTCGCCACCGTCCAGATAGTCCGAGCCGTGCAGGTCCCCGTCGAGTATTTTTTTACCGTCGACGTAACCATCTCCCCACAAGACATCATCGCCCTTGCCGCCATCGAGCCTGTCGTCACGGCCGCCACCAGTGAGCGTGTCATTACCATCACCGCCGTCAAGAGAGTCATTGCCATGCACGCTGAGCGGAGTCAGATTGTCATAGACATCATCACCATAGATATCATCATCTCCTTCACCACCAAGGACAGTATCTGCGCCACCCTGACCAAACAGAATATCGTTACCTTTACCGCCGTCGATAAGATCAGCAGCATGCAGTGACGATTTGACTTTCCATACATCCATTTTGCTGCCATCGAGAAGCTGGATATAATTCGCAGGAGAACTGTCACCCCAGATATAGTCCTTGCCATCATCGCCATTCAAGATGTCGGCACCGCCACGCCCCCAGATATAGTCATCGCCCGTGCCACCGCTTACCGTGTCATTGCCAAGGGAAGCAAGAATTTTGTCATTGCCAGCACCACCGTCGGAAATACTACCTACGTCTATGACATCAGGGTCCGAGAGCAATCCCGGCATATCGTGTATCTCATGAACACCATCATTCGTCGAGATAGTGTCCAATGAAATGACCGAATAGTCATCTTTACCTGAGGTATAAATTCTATCTGTGCCTCCATACACGTTTTCGTCATATTTGGGTTTGTGTGTTAACTCATCTATGCCGGTATACACTTTCTTGCTTTGATTCCAATTCAGATTCCTGTCATATTGCAAGTACCCATTATTACTTGAAGAGAGCACTTGCCATTTAAGTTTATAGTTACGATCGCCAAAATACTTAATACCAAATTGAGCGTCATTCATAATACCCCCGACTGCGATTATCCAGTCGTCACCATCGCCACCATTGATGGTATCCCTGCCATTACCGTCAATAATAATGTCGTCACCTTCATCACCATTGAGTAAGTCATTTCCTTTGTCGCCGCCTATACGGTCATTGCCGCTGCCGCCGTTAACGACGTCGTTGTCGCTACCGCTGACGCGCGGTATCACGCCATCATATTGCCGGGCATCGTAACGCTCACCAGCAATCAAGACGTCATTACCAGCTCCTCCATCCAGTGTGTCATCTCCCCAGCCACTCAATAACAAGTCATCGCCGTCATTCCCTTCGAGCCAGTCATTTGTACCTATGCCATAGGTACCATCGACCATTTCCCCTCGACTGCTGGAAAGACTATCATCACCCGCTCCGCCTATGATATGAGCGTTGTGGGTATCATCGTTCAGAGCGTCATTCTTGACGACGTCCTGGTCGCCGACAATTAGAATATCTGAACCGGGGTCAGGTTGTGTTTTTGGGCCTTCGAGATTGATGCCGAGGTGTTTGTTTTCCCATTTTTTGATGGTGATACTATTGCTGCCATCACTGCCTTCTTTTTTGATGACCAGCTCTTTACCACCAGCGCCATCGTCGAGCACTGTGTACAGGTATGTGACATTATTGCTGTCAGTGCCTTTCCAGACACCTTCAGTGACCTTCTTGCCACCAGTCAGCACACCGCCATTGATCTGAACAGCACCACCTTCGTCACTATCGAAAATGGTGTCCTTGCCATAATTGCCGTCGAATAAATACGTGTCGTCACCTTTGCCACCGCGCAGGGTGTCATTACCCTCTCCACCCGTGAGCTGGTCGTTATCTTCGTTGCCTTCGAGGTAGTCGTTGCCTTTGCCACCGTTGAGAGTGTCGTTGCCTTTACCGCCGTAGAGGTGATCTTCGTTATCTGTTCCGTTTAAATCACCATCGTTCTTGTCGGAGCCGAATGTAAGATTATGTAATGACGTTGTAAGTGCACTCAATACCACGCCAACATCTGTGTTGTCATTTGGATGTGTATTGATCTTAATCTGACTTTGCTTGTCGTCAAGTGTCCAACGATCAGTTTCCCCATTGTATCCAACAGGTTTGCCCACGCTAATATTCGATTCGTTGCGACTAATTATCCACGATAAGGCTTTTGCACGATCTTTCAAATATTGATCACTAAAATTCGCTTTTCCAGCTGCATGATCAGCGTTACTCAATGTTCTATCTTCAGCCCATTTCAAACCTAAATCGCCATTTGCCGCTTTCAAGAGTGCGACTGCGTCATCATTCTTTGGTTTCAAAGCAAAAGGAGTTTGGTAATATAGGCTTAAGAACGCGCCAAAATCATTTTTTGCCAACAAACCATCTTTCGGTGGCGCGACCACATTGAAGCTGTCAACCAAACGCTTGAAATAATCGGAATTTTGAATTTCTTTAAGTTTTTTATAGAAAGTGGTCCGGTCGGTATATTTCGAGTCTTTATCGCCGTCCATAATGGCCCAGGTGCCGCCGTCAGGATTTCCTTTCAGCCTTTGATCTTCCTTCCACCCAAGACCAAAAGTGTCAGCGAGACTGTTAACAATATTCTCTAGAACATCACCTTCGGCATCACCTTGGATACCGGAAAATTCATAGCTTTTCAAATTTGATGAACCTGCAAATATTGATGCAAATTCACCTGTCGTAAACTCCTGATCTAATCTGGCAAAAATATCTTGTACTGTTAATGAATCAATAATTAACACCAGACTGTGTGTATCGCCAAAATCATTATCCTTAAAATTATCTACAAGTAATTTGGCTTCCGCATTGCTTGCAGACGCAATGAGTGCATCAAGTATTACAGATCCACGATACAGCGGTTGATCTTCAATTGTAATAGGTGTTTCAACGCCCCAATGCAACTGGGAATTTGATACTGCCGCTGGCAAATTAGCACCGTACAGATCGTAAAACCCTGGGATTGGTCCACCCGCAGCTATATGTCGACCGCTATATGCGGCCCACCCTCCGGCAGGCACAGATGTATATTGAGCAACAGTGCTCTTAGCAGCGATTAACACTGCTATTTGATAATCCAAGTTTGTCGCTTCAATATAAGCAGAATCAACTGACAGAGGTGGTCCATCTACATTTGTAATCGTGCTTATACGTTCTCTTTCCTTAATTATTTTTCTTATTCGAGAGAAAGCTTCAAGAATCATCTCCTTATCTGCACTGCTGCTAACAACATTTCTTATTGTTAACTCTTCGTCTGTAAAGGACGGAAATTTCCCTCCCTTCAAACTATCCCTCACCTTTTGATAGGCATCATTAACTGCTTTATCTGCAAATATGATTTGTTGTCCATCTGCATTTTTTCGCTGCAAATCAAAGCGTTCAATAATGGAACTCAGACTACCGTTCTCTACACTTCCAACGCCTGCTCCATTAAAAGTATACGTTGTTATTGGGTCTCGACCATGTAGCAAATTAAATGCAGTTGCCAGATGCCCACCCAACGAATATCCAGTTACAGAAAACTGATTATCCATTCCAAGTCCGTACTCTTTGACTAAAGACTTATACCAAGTTTCCATGTCAGCAATTTGGCCAAATGCCCATCCAAATTCTTTAATTTCCAAAGAATTCGTTGCTTCATTATCTCTCACTGCATCATCAATGAATTCAGTTGAGCGAAAGCTGATTACCTTCATTCCAACATAAAGACCTCTGGATGGATCATCAATCTTGCACTCAAACATCGTTCCACTAAATCCAGTACTGGTGTTTTCCTGATGGGAATCGATCTTCCATTCTTTTGAAAACTGCTCGGCTTGGGTTTCAGTAAACCTGCTAGCATGTCCATTACCGTTAGTGAGCCATCTCGTATCAATGTCTCCCTTTTTAAATCCAAATGGATAAACTGTTTCTGCGGCCATTTGCAATTGAGCAAAAACAAGGTATTGAGAAATATTATTAATTGTCATATTTATTTAGTTGGAGTCAAAATTCTTAAAATAAAACTACGTGTCCACAAATAAGGGTGCCCCATTCCGCCTGCGAAGGCAGGACATGCATTCCGAGCCGCAAGCACCCACGGCGAACGAAATCCAGCTAGACTTCCCTGCCCACGATCCATTAAGTAACCAATACGTTCTGCAACAACTTCATTGGTCTTTAAATTAATAATTTTCAGAGAACCACCTGCGACCCATTTATCACGATCTTCTTTAGTAGAAATATCATCCCATGTAATTCCATAGCTGGCACTACCCTCTCGGATAGCCTCCCTCTCGAGCACAGGACTTGGATATGAAGATAAAGCCGGATGTGGCTCGGGCAGCCTCAATCGATACCGATATAGTTGTTTATCTTTTGGATCGACTGTTTCAACATATTCAAAGCCAGAGTGATATGGTTGTTTTTTTTGCGGATCATTCTCTAATCCCAAGGTAGCTCTAAGTAAATTTTGTATACAATGTTCTCCACTGCAATCGTTCCCATAAGGGTCATACAACATATATTGATCAGATGGATTCACCTCCAAATTTCGCCATTTCATCCAAACCACACCGTCAACACCATCAATTGTTTTCGATATGTGTTCCCCTGCGTTTTTACAGTGACTTTCAAAAAGCTTATTTGCTTCGTCTAATTTTGCTTGATGCGCTCTCTGTTTTTCTTGCAAATCTGCGACTCGTATCGCCACTGGCGACACCATCACAACCAGAATAATTATTGCAGCAATGATTTTTAAAAGTACCCTTTTTATCTTAAAAATCGCCAACCCAACCATTGCAAATACAAACAACCAATACAATATTCCTATTCCCTTCAGCAAAGAGCCAAACGGGGTTAAGTCAAGTGGGGTTCCTGTAAGCACTCTTTAAAACTCCTGTTTATTTTTCAAATAAAAATATGACATCTACTTCAATTCTTTATCAAGAATAAAATCTCATTCGCGTGCTGCTACTTTATTAAAATCCTTGTTCGTTTTCATCATCATGTTACGTATTTATCTTTTCACCATCCATCACCGCTCCCTTGCCGCCTCACTCACGGCCTTCTGTACAGGCGACAACAAATACTCCAGCACACTACGCTTACCCTGATTAATCTCTGCCACCACTTGCATGCCCGGCGTGGTGCTGAGCTTGTTTCCCTGCCCATCAATCAGCGTCTGCTGGTTCAGTTGCACCCTGGCTTTGTAAGTGGCGATGCTGGTGTTGTTGCCATTGCTGTTGGCATCGTTATTGTTCTGGCTACCGTTCTGCTTGTTGACTTCCGTCGCATCCGCACTGACATGTATCACTTTGCCTTTGAGCATGCCGTAACGCTGGAAGGGGTAAGCGGCGAGTTTGATCTGTGCTGCTTGCCCTACCTGCACAAAACCGACATCTTCATTCTTGATCTGTACATCGGCATACAGTTGTTCATCTTTGGGGACCAGGGTAAGTACCACGCTGCCGGGCTGGACGATGGCACCGGGGGTTGTGGTCGCCAGGTCTTTGATGATGCCGTCTTGCGGGGCTTTGAGTTCCATCAGGCCTTCTTTGTAATTGCTTTTGTCGAGCGTGGGCTGGAGCTGGGCGATTCTTGCGCGGATGTCGGCCAGTTCTTTTTGCAGTTCAGACTGGTAGTTGCTCTGGATCTGGCTGAGCTTTTTTTGTTGGGCGTCAATGGTGGCATTGAGTGCGGCAACGCTGGCGTGCTGGGCGTCAAGGTCTTTGGATTTCTCTAGTGCTTCGCGTTGTTTGTCGGCGCTGGCGAGGTTGCCGACATAGCCTTCTTTTTCCAACTTGCTGTAGGCGTCTGCGGTCTTCTTGTAAGTCGGCAGGGTTTGTTCGAGCTTGCTTAAAATTTCTGTGGCGCTTTTGCGTTCATGCTCGGCCCTGCTGAGCATTGATCTTTCTTGATCGAGGCTGTCGAGATAGGCTTTGCGGTGGGCGTGGTACTGGCTTTGTACTTGCGCAAAGCGGGTGGCGTCATCCCCTGCCTTGATGAGCATGGGCTGGTTGCTGAGTTCTGCTTCTATGCGGCGTACTTGCAGTTGCTGGCTGGCGAGGTCGCTGCTGATACTGGTTTTGTCGGCACTGGCGAGGGTGGTGTCGAGCCTGGCGAGGACTTGTCCGGCTTTGACGCTGTCGCCTTCTTGAACGAGGATTTCTTTGAGTACGCCTGCTTCTGCGGGTTGCACTATCTTGACCAGGGTCTGGGGCGTGAGTTTGCCTTCAGCGGTGGCGATGATGTCTAACTGACCTATGGCTGCCCAGATCAGCAGGATGAAGACGAGTGCACAGACTGCCCACAGGACGATGCGGCCTATGTGGCTGGGTTGCTGGGTTTGTATGAGTTGCAAAGGGTCATGCCAGCGGCTGGGTGGACGCAGGGGGATGACTTTGGCGGTACTGGGTGCCTGTTTTTCTGGTGCGGCGGTTTGTGCGGTTTGTTCGGTTTGTGCCGCTGACGCTGCTGTGCCCTGGTCGGGCTGGTGTGTTGGTACTTGCTGCATGGGTGCTTACCTGTCTTATTCTTTACTTGCTTCAATCTTGGATTATTTTGCCCGGCTTGTCTTATTTCTCTGCCTTGCTTATGCGGCTGTACTAGCTGGTACAGCCACTGGGGCCGGGTGCATCTGCTGGGCACCGTTATCAGTCAGGCGGTAGATGGCATCGACCTTGAGGCCTTTGGGCAAACCATGGGTGATGAAGAGCATGGTGACTTTGCCTTTGAGGGCATTAATCGTTTGGGCAAAGTGTTCTGCGGTGGTGGTGTCGAGGGCGCTGGTGGCTTCATCAAAGATGAGGATGCTGGGGCGTTTGAGCAAGGCACGGGCGATGGCGATGCGTTGCTTTTGGCCGCCGGAGAGGCCTGCGCCACGTTCACCGATTTCTGTCTGGTAGCCTTTGGGCAGGCCTTCGATGACGCTGTGGATTTCTGCCATTTTGCAGGCGGCCACGATTTGTTCAAACCCTGCATTGGGGCTGGCCATTTGCAGGTTGTCGTAGATGGTGCCGGAGAACAAGGTGGTTTCTTGCGGGACGACGCCAAAGTGGCTGCGCAGTTCATTGGCAGAGAGGTAGCGTATATCCACATTGTCGATGAGGATGCGGCCCTGGCTGGGTTGGTAGAAGCCTTGCATGAGTTTGGCGAGTGTGCTTTTACCGCAGCCAGATGGCCCCATGATGGCGATGGTCTGGCCTTGTGGTATGTGCAGGTCAAGGTTTTGATACACGGTGGGCAGGTGTTCGCCATATTTGAAGGCGAGATTGTGGATTTGTATGCTGCCTGCCTTGCTGCTGTCGCGCGCGGGGATGACTGAGTAAGGTTCTACCGGGGCGTTCATCAAATCGCCGAGACGGTCTATGGAGAGGCTGGCTTGCTGGAATTGTTGCCACAGGCCGACCAGACGCAGCATGGGTTGTGACAGGCGGCCTGAAAACATCTGGAAGGCGACCAGCATACCAATGGTGAAGGCGGTGTCGTGCATGACGGTATAGGCACCTATCGCGAGTATCAGCAGGCTCATGATCTGTTCTAGCAGGTTGGCGAAGGTGTTATAGGTGTTGGCGAGTTGTTTGGTGGCGAAGCCTGCCTGTAGGTAGCTGGCGAGGAAGCCGCTATATTTGCTGTTGAGCTGTGGTTCAAGCTGCAGGGATTTGACGGTTTCAAGGCCAACGATGTATTCAGTCAAAAATGCTTGGTTACGCGCACCTAATTGGAATTGTTCTTGCAGTCTTTGCTGGAATAAGGGTGCGACGACGGTGCTGAGGATGACGATGGTGGTCAAGATAGCCAAGGCAATCAGGCTCAGGGTGACGCTGTAGTAGAACATGATGCCAACAAAGATCAGCAGGAAAGGTAAATCCAGCACGAGGGTGACACCAGCACTGGCAATGAATTCGCGTATGGTTTCTACGCCATGCAAACGGGCGGCGATAACGCCGGTAGGCCGGTGCTGGAAGTACATGGGGGGCAGCTTGAACAGGCGTTCAAAGACAGCCGAACCCAGCACGGCATCAACACGGTTGCCGGTATGCAGGATGAGGTATTGGCGCAGCCACGATAAACCCGCAGAGAACAGCATGAAGACGGCCATGCCGATGGCGATGACGATCAGTGTGCTTTGGGTATGATGCACCACGACCTTGTCGATGATGGCCTGGGTAAACAAGGGGGTGGCCAGGGCAATCAGTTGTATGACCAGTGAAGCCAGCAGGATTTCTTGCCAGAGCTTTTTGTGCTTGAGCAATTCAGGGATAAACCAGCGGAAACCAAATTTACGTTGCTGGTTTGCTGCCTGGTCACTGTCAGGGTCAACCGCCGGATCAGCTTGCGGGGTGATGCGGGTGATCTGCCCCTGGTAACGTTGCGAGAATTCTGTCAGCAGTATGCAGCGGGGGCTGGCGTCTGAGGATTCTACGATGAGGACTTGGCTGGTATCGGCTTGCAGGATGAGGGCGGGGACTAGCGTAGGGACAGATGTTTGGACTGGCGCTGGGGTTTCCGGTCGCTCAGCCTCTTCCGGACTTCGCTCTTCAGATTTAAATGCAACATCGGTGACATCGCTTGCTGATGCTGGCGCGGGACTTAGCCAGACAATCAGAGGGAATGATTCATGCTGTAATTTGCCTGCCTTGCATTTGCGGGTGTCTGCGTGAAAGCCATAGGCTTTGGCGGCCACCAGCAAACCATCACTGGTATAGGGGGCGGCAAACTGCTGGGTGGCCAATTCGAGCGAGAACGGTTTGCGATGCAATGCGCAAAGCCCCTGTAATGCCCAGAACCAGGCATTACGGTCTAGAGAGTGAGAGATCATGAAGATTAACGTGTAAGAGAGGGAGATTTCTTGCAGTAGGATAGCTCCTACAAATATGTATCGCATTGTATCTTTTATGCAAATTTGATGCAAATTTTTGTAAATTTCTTGCACACTATTCAATTTCCGTGTAGTAATTGTTTTTTAGGAACTTTTAGCCTTTTATACACACCTATATCCATTTCATCACCATCCAATCTCCAAGCGAAAATCCGCATCACATTACAGGTCAAAATAATTTAACCCACTTGTAAATTTCTCCTGTCCCTGGCGAATAAAAGAGTAAGAGTTTAGCGATGCATTACATCAAGCACGCTAAACATGTACTCATTACTTCAGGGAGATATCATGTACGGTTTGATTCTATTACGCTGTTTTGTAGTTGTCTTATTTTATGCATGCTGGTCTTGCGTTGCATTTGCCCAGCCTGCTAAAAACAGCTTGCCAGCTACAGCGGCCTTGACACTAGACAATGTCATGCAGCGCCATCTGGCTGCAGTGGGGGATTTCAGCAAGGTGCAGTCACGCAGGGTCAAGTTGCGCATCATAGGGATGGCACCGTTTGAAATCCCGACGACGGTGGAAGCGAAACGCCCTAACCTCTTGCGCAGGGAGGTACAGGTGCAGGGACAAGTACAAATTTCCAGCTATGACGGCAAGGATGCATGGAAGATTGATCCCTTCCTGCCTAGTGGCAAGCGTGCCGTTGATCTGTCTGCGGAAGAATTGCCAGCCATGCTGGAAGAAAGTTATTTCGACGGGATATTGGTGGCGGCGCAAAAGCAAGGCTTCCCTTTGCAATATGCCGGACTACAAACGCAGGACGGACGGCGCGTGCATGTGTTGAAGGTCAGTATGCCGGCCACGGGTGAATCAACTATCTATCTGGATGCGGGCAGTTTTTTGGAAATCAAGCGCCTGCAAAAGCGCTCCATCATGGGGCGCATGACGGAGCTGGAGGTGTACACCAGCGACTATCGCCTGCGAGATGGCTTGATGATGGCATATCGCTTTGAGATTGGCACCAAGGGCTCTACGCAACGCATGAGCATGGTAGTGGATGCTGTGGAAAATGATCCGGTGATTGCGGCCAGCCGTTTTCAACGCGTTGCGAATTGAGCGACCATGCAAAGCGATCTGACTATCGATGCAGCCGTCTCAGGTGTATCGCCAAGAAATGCGAAGGCTGAAGTCATTGCTGAAGCGACTAGCGAGCGCCTGCATGGCCTGGATGCCTTGCGTGCGGGGGCGCTGATGCTGGGAGTACTATTGCATGCGACCATGTCTTTTTTACCTGGTGCAAAATTCTTTTGGGTCGTCAGCGACAATCAAAAAACTGAATTACTGGGGCCAGTGTTTTTTGTCATCCATTTATTCAGGATGCCCTTGTTCTTTTTGCTTGCCGGTTATTTTGCGCACCTGGCTTTGCAAAAGAAGGGCTTGGCTGGTTTCATCAGAGACAGATTCAAGCGCATAGTCTTGCCCTTGCTGGTCGGCTGGCCGCTGATATTTACCGCCATCGTTGCCGCCATTGTGCTGGCCGCCTGGGTGCGCAATGGTGGTAGCCTCCCCAAAAAACCGCCGCCCTCGCCTGTGTTTACGGCGGATAGTTTTCCACTCGCGCATTTATGGTTCTTGTATATGCTGACGCTGTTGTATGCCGTATATATCAGTCTTTGGGTATGCTGCAAGCGAGTAGGTATATTGCCGCACGTGAAGAAATTTGCAGATATGCTGATGCCAACTCTAACAGGCTGGGCGGGCCCTTTACTGCTGGCACTGCCTGTAGCACTGGCCTTGTTTTACACACCGTACTGGGTCAGCTGGTTTGGTGTACCTACGCCAGACCAGTCGCTTTATCCTGGCCGTGCTGCCTGGGTCAGTTTTGGCATGGCGTTTGGATTTGGCTGGATGTTGCAACAATCGCCTGCTGCGCTGCCACGGTGGCAAAGGCGTTGGGTCTGGCACTTGGGGCTGGCTGTATTGCTGGCGGGGGTTTGTCTATATCTGACGAGTCTGGCACCGCAACTGGTACCAGCGGTACATGATGACAGCAAATTGATCTATGCTTGCCTGTATGCCGCCGCTGCCTGGAGTTTTTGTTTTGGCTTGACTGGACTGGCATTAAAATTAATGAGGCATGCGAATCTGACGGTAAGTTATCTGGCCGATGCTTCTTACTGGATTTACCTCGTGCACCTGCCTTTGGTGATGGCTTTCCAGGCACTGGTGTCGCGCAGTGAATGGCATTGGACACTCAAGCTGGCAGCAGTCTTGCTGGCGACGCTGGCAGTGGCTTTGCTCAGTTATCACTATCTGGTCAGGTTTACTTTTATCGGCAAGGTCTTGAATGGTCAGCGCCATGCTGGTCACCCACAGCCTGCGCAGGCATAAGGTCTATGAACGAGTATATGGACGAAGAACTCTTCTTGCAGCAGCTCGCTTCACACAAACGCCTGTTATACAAGGTAGCGTATAGCTATTGCCGTCATGCCGAAGACAGGCGCGATCTGGTGCAGGACATGGTGATGCAGTTGTGGCGCTCATTCCGCAGTTTTGATCAGCGTGTGCAGTTTTCTACCTGGATGTACCGCATCGCCATGAATGTCGCTATCTCGCACTACCGCAGTGAAACCCGGCAAGTGCGCGACACGGTGCCGCTGGAAGAATTTGGGCTGGACATCGCCGAGGCAGACCAGCTCTACAGTGCCCAGAGCGACAATATGTGCACGCTGGACAAGCTCATCAGTGAGTTGGATGAACTCAATCGCGCGCTGATCCTGCTGTTCATGGATGGTTACAGCAACGATGAAATCGCCAGCATCATGGGCCTGAGTGCAGCCAACGTTGCCACGCGCATGACGCGCATCAAACAGAAATTGCAAACCCGGTTTGCAGAAAGTAGCTAAGATGGATCTCGATCTCTTGAAAGCCGAATGGGAAGCCAGGGACCAGCGTCTGGAACAGGCCGTCAGAATGAATACCCAGATGTTGCGCCTGTCTTTACTGGAGCAGCACCGCCGCGAAATCGCCAAATGGGGCTGGGTAGATAAATATGAAATCATCGCTGGTACACCTGTTTTTATTTACCTGATCTGGTTTCTCGCGCATCACATCAGTACATGGCAATTTGCCCTGCCTGCATTTGCCCTGCTGGCATGGACCATCGCCATGCCCATACTCAATCATAAACTGCGTCATGCCTTGCAAGACATGGATTTTGGACAGCCCATTGTGACAGTACAAAAACAATTGGCCGAACACAAGGCGCGACGTCTGAACCTGCTCAAATGGGCGTTTTTGCTGGGCCAGATAGTCTGGTTCATCCCCTTCATCCTGGTGTTGTTCAAAGGCCTGTTTGGGGTTAACCTGTATCTGAAGACGGAGAACTTCATAGTCCCCAGTCTGATAGGCGGTGTGCTGTTCATCCCGCTGGCGATAGGTATGTCCAAATTGTTGTCTGGTCGTTTAAAACACTCTGCCCGCTTCCAGGCATTCACGGATATGTTGGCAGGCAAGGACATTATCCAGACGCGCCAGTTCCTGAGCAAGATTGCACAGTTTGAAGAAATGCCGGATGAAACCAGTGCCAGCGGCGGCAGGTAAAGCAGCTGATTTATTGGTTCAGATGCTCATAAATTATGTTATCTTTAATGATATTTTTAAAATGGCAACTTTTCCTTTCATTCGCCCTGAGGTGACACATGCGTTTTTGCATAAATCTTGCTATCCTTGTTTTTGCACTGAGCTTGCAAACTTCTGTTTTAGCACAGACGAATGACAGCCCGGTCACTTTGACTGGATCAGGATTGACGCAAGCCTCGTCTATGGAAAAATCCATGACTGTACTGGCAAAGAACCTGCTCGAACGCGATGGCATGGACGGCAAAAAATGGGACGCCAATCAGTTATTCCGTTTGCAGTTGCTCACTGCAAAGCCTGAAGCTGCACGTCAGGCGATACAGGAATGGCGGGCGCAGGCGAAGCAGCGCGGGCAAAATAATACTGACACGCTGTTTGTCGTTTATGAGTTGTACGCGAAGACACTTGAATTGCAAACCCAGCGTAAGCTAGGTTTTGAAGAAGCATATAAGCTGGCTTTTCAGGATGTGTTTTCTCATCTTAATGGTGACGCTGCACAAGATGCCAGCTTTGCACTAGGCACTTCAGTAGAACGCCTGGAAGGAGAATTTCAGCGGCGATTGAAAGAGCATGCAGGTAAAACAGAATTACCTCTGAAAGATGCAATAAACCTGAGCCGCCAGTATCTGGCATGGCTGGCCTATTCGAAAGTTATCCCTCTAAGCCTACCTCTGCTGAAGGAAGATGACCAGCGCCGCTATGTCACAGAAGAGTTACTGATACCAACAGCCGATGGCGCACAGATTGCGACTCTGCTGGTGCGTCCCAAAGAGCAAAACGCTGACGCGAAAAAATATACGACATTAATGAGTTTTACCATTTATGCAGACGATAACTGGAGTCGTGCCGATGCAAAAAAAATGGCTGCGCATGGTTATGCCGGCATTGTCAGCTTTACCCGCGGCAAAGGCCGCAGCCCGGACAAAATCGTCCCGTATGAACATGATGGTGAAGATGCGCGTACAGTCATCGCATGGATAGAAAAACAGGGCTGGAGTGATGGCAGGGTCGGCATGTATGGCGGCAGCTATAGTGCATTCACCCAATGGTCTACGGCAAAAAAAATACCAAACGCCTTGAAAGCCATGGCTGTTTCTGCCAGTACTACGCCGGGTATAGATGTACCTGCAGAAGGTAATGTCTTCATGAATTTTTTATACCCATGGATACCCTATGTCACCAACAATAAAACCCTGGACAACGATGCGTATGGCGATGAACAGCGCTGGAAAAATCTGGACAAGAACTGGTACACAAAAGGCACGGCATATCGCGAGATCGATAAAATAGATGGCATTGCCAATCCCATACATAGGCGTTGGCTGGAACATCCTGCCTACGATAGTTATTGGCAAGCCATGATCCCGTATCAGCAAGAATTCTCGAAAATTAATATCCCCATCCTGAGTACCACTGGTTACTTCGATGGTGCGCAAGTTGGTGCGCTGTATTACTTCCAGCAGCACACACGCTATCTGCCAACTGCTGACCATACTTTGCTGATAGGCCCCTACAACCATTTTGCCATGCAAGGCGGTGTACCAGCGACCGAGTCTGGCTACACCATAGAAGACGTAGCAAAACTGGATTTGGCCGCATTGCGCCTGCAATGGTTTGACTATCAATTCAAAGGCGGGCCCAAACCAGCGATACTCAAGGACAAAGTCAATTATCAGGTGATGGGAGCAAATATCTGGAAGCATGCTCCCAGCCTGTCTGCCATGCACAGCAGCCATATCGATTACTATCTGGGCACACCCACACAGCAAGGAACAGCACATAAATTATTGCAAAAACCTGAAGCGAAGCAGCGCCCGCTTACCCTGACTGTTGACATGGCAAAACGGGATGACGTCAATCAGCAGGAGAGTCTGCCACGCGTCAGCAAGACTTTGAATACCCGCAATGCGCTGGTCTTTGTCTCAGATACCTTGCCACAAGCGACAGAAATCAGCGGCCTGTTCGCAGGCCACCTGGAATTCATCGTCAATAAAAAAGATGTAGACCTGAATGCCACACTGTTTGAGCAAATGCCCAATGGAGATTATTTTGAACTGGCTTCTTACCTGGGTCGTGCCAGCTATGCCAAAGACCGCGCTCAGCGTCAGTTGCTACAGCCAGGCAAACGCCAGCTTGTTGACTTTGTAGCTCAGCGCATCACCAGCCGCCAGATGCAGGCTGGCAGTAAAATAGTCATCGTCATTGGCATACCCAAACAAGCTGATCTGCAAATCAATTATGGTACGGGCAAAGATGTCAGTGATGAAACTATCGCCGATGCAGGCGAGCCGATAGCATTGCAATTACTCAGTGGTACTTATATTCGGGTGCCGTTAGGGCAAGCGAGCAAATAAGGACTTTTATTTATTCGGATCGAGAGTATTCCGCACTTTAGGAATATGAGTCTTGGGTAAGAGCAAGCCATGCAAGAATTTATTCTTTTTAACCAGGCTAAGTAATAGCAAGGGCAGCAATAATCCTGCGACAAATGCCAGGCTGGCGTTCAGGTATTCAGATGTACTCCAGCGTGCCAGCATGCCGAATATCTTCCACTCTATCCATGAATGGAAAATCATGATGAATAAACTGCTGGTGCCCAGATAGGCCAAGGCTGTGCCCAAACTGCCAGCATATTGCAGGCAAGTCGATATCGACAGAACCAGATAAATACCCAACAAAGCCTGTGCTGTCGATATCCACCAGTTGCCATACAGGCGCATATTCAAGTCTATGGTTTCATCAAAAAAGAAATGCAAGGCTGCGAACAATATCAAGGTGCTGGCAAAAATCCAGGGCTGGAAGCTGAAGCGCATGACATATTCGTGCATGATATAGCCAAGCAAGATGAAAGCAGTGCTGATGCCTATCAGGTCCAGGCTCCACGGTAAACCTGGGAAATTATGCAGCCGGTTACCGAGCAAAAGATTGAGCCTGTCAAATTGCTGTGCATCCAAGCCTGCACAAAAGTGTGCAGTGATGATACCCAGGGCCAGCAAGATACCCGCACAAAACACTGGTAGCAATAATCCAGGACGTAAGTGATTCGTCAGACGCAGGATTATCCAGGCCAGCAATATGGCGAGGAATAAATGCGGTAGATACCATAGTGGTACCCACTCTATGGTGTTGCCAGTGCCGTATAACATACCCAGCAAATAAGTACGCGCATCAGTACCTGACAAGACTATCCGCGCAAGGCCCCAGACCGACAGCACGACAAAGAAAGGCTTCAATAAAGCATCAACTTTGAATGCCAGAAAATCTTTGAAGGCTGTGTCATGATGCAGGACTGCCCCGGACAAAAAGAAAAACAGAGGCATGTGAAACGAAAAAATGATACGGAATAGCTCGCCATGATCATGAGCAATGATCCAGTTGTGTCCAAAGACGACGAGGACAATACCTATGCCTTTGGCAATATCGATGCTGGCGTTGCGCTCTGACATAAGCTGGATGAATGAACCCTTGTTTAAATCTGACCGAAATCTGACAAAAATCTGACAAAAATCTGGCGCGCTATTTTTGCACAAAATATTCTGGCTGTGCATGCCAGTCTTGTCGCAATAAAGAATGCACCGCTGCCGTCACCGGCACACCACCAACCATCAGGCGACTACGCGCCATGCATTCCAGTTGCGCACCCACTTTTTTTGCGACGGCGATACTGTTCACATTGCCTTCAGCCGCGACTATTTCTATGCGGTTAAAGCCTAATTCCCTGAAGCCTGCGTCAGCCAGCAATATGCTTGCCTTGGTGGCGATGCCCTTCCCTTGTTCAGACTGCCTGATCCAGTAACCGAGATTGCAGTAATTATGCAATTTGCTGATCATGTTCAAGCCTGCACCACCCAGTAATACCTTGCCATCTTCGCTGAAGATACCAAACTCATAGGCCGTGCCTTCTTCCCGCCCTTTATCGCATGCAGCAAACCAGTCACGTGCGTGGTCGCTATTAAATTCTGCGTGGCACCAGCCCATCCAGCGGCCTACGGTTTCTACTGATTCACGGACTACTGCGGCAAACATGTCAGCATCGTCAGCTTCATAAGCACGCAGGCAAATACCAGGGGCAGTAATTCTTTTCATTATAAATAATTAGTATGCAGATATAACAAGTATAGCCTGATCAATGTCCGCTGCGATTAAGTGAACAGGCAAAAAAAAAGCCCTGTATTTAACAGGGCCAGTTTTTATATCCAGACTGCGAAGGAGAGGAGCAAGAGCAACAGCATCCACAACAACAAGGCCCGCCAAACTAGTCCGACTGCGCTTTGCAAGGCGCGTGGTGAAGCTTCTGCACCTGGCTGGCTTTCCAGCTCCAGGCTATCGACATCAACAGCTGTCGCATCCGCTTGCAAGACCATGGCTTTTTCTTCTGGCTCGCCAAGGCGTACGCCGAGAGCACCGCCGCCAGCAGACAGGATGATGCCAACCAGTTCATCCGACCAGCGGTCGGCGTAATTGCGCCAGGAGTAGACAGCGTCTTCAAAATTGCCGACCACGGCAAAGGCAACCGCCGTCAGGCGAGCTGGCACCCAGTCTATCCAGTAAAAGACTTTGGCTGCATAGATACCAAATTCTTCGTTTTTCATATGCTCAGGTTCGTTCCAGGCACGCGACAGATATTCAGCAGCGCGATACATGACCGCGCAAGCCGGGCCCACAGGCATAAGGAACCAGAAGAACACGCCAAACACATTGCGGTGGGTGGCGATCAGTGAACGCTCTACGGCAAGACGGGAAATTTCTGATACTTCCATGCCGGTCGTGTCCAGATGCGTCCACTCAGCCAGATAACGTCTGGCGGTATCTTCATCACCAGAGCTCAGAGCCAGTTGTATTGAGGTGAAATAATGGCTATAGCGGCGGAAACCCAGAGTCAGGTAGACGATGAGTACATTCCATAGCAAGGCTGCAATGGGATTGAGGCGCAGGCATAACCAGTAAATCAAGGCTGTTGGCAAGGTCAGCGAGGCGATGACTATCCACCAGCCCAGGCGGCCATGTTTGACCTTGCCTGCATTGAAGGATGCTTCGATTTTGTCAGCCAGTGTCTGGATTTGCGTATAGATGGGGTTATCTGCCCGCAAGGGTTTGAGCTGCTCAATCAACAGCGCTAACAGGATGGAAATAAAGGTCATGGTAGACTGGGCTTATGTTGCAGCGCAATGCTGCAAACAATCAATTTGCAAATGCGGCAAGTGTAAACCGATTTGCCCATATTATGAAGCTTTGTTCTCTTGGGCAAGTCTATAACTGTCATGCACGCAGGAAATGAAACAGATTGCGCAGCATCCCAGCCGTTGCACCCCAGATAAAGTGCTGCTGGTATGGCATGGCATAAAAATGCCGTTTGCCTGCGTTGTCTGGCAAATCAAAGCTCCTGCGCTGGTGGTTTTTGCCATCCATCAGAAAATCCAGCGGCACCTCAAAAATCGAGGCAACTTCTGAGGGATCAGTGCGCACCCGAAAGTCGGGCTTTATTAATGAAACGATAGGGCTGACCTGGTAGCCGGTACCGGTTTTGTATTCTGGCAGACGTCCCAATATCTCAACAAACTCGCGTTGCAAGCCTATTTCTTCTTCTGCCTCGCGCAGGGCTGTTGTCACTGGATCAAGGTCTTCTTCTTCATAGCGCCCACCAGGAAAGCTGATTTGCCCGGGATGATGATTCAGATGCGCCGCCCTTTCAGTCAGGAGCATGGTCAGGCCTTCATCACGCATGACGATGGGTATCAGTACCGAGGCAGGCCGGAAAGGGAGGTTTTTCGAGAAAAAACTCTCATCGACAACTTCTGGCGTCCATACACGTTGCTGCAAGAATCGTTGGCGCAACCAAGCTGGCGAAAGATGCGCTGCAGGCACGGCACTTTCTTCACCCAAGGAATGTACAGGGAAGCTTTCTGGATCAAAAACTGGTTTGCTCACAATGACAATTAACTTTATTGTTGGTCTGAATATTTTTGACTTGTATGGCAACGAACATTTGCCGACCGTTTACCGCCCATTCAGCAATAAAAAAAGGATGCCGGAGCATCCTTTTTCAATACGGCTAGAACAGATATTACTCTGCTTTTGCTGCAACAACTTTACGTGCTGGCAATTTCTCTTTGATACGAGCAGATTTACCAGAGCGCTCACGCAGATAGTACAGTTTTGCACGACGTACATCACCGCGACGTTTCACTTCGATAGAAGCGATCAGCGGGGAGTACAACTGGAATGTACGCTCAACGCCTTCGCCGGAAGAAATCTTGCGGACGATGAAGTTGGAATTCAAACCACGGTTACGACGGGAGATAACTACGCCTTCGTAAGCCTGTGCACGTTTGCGAGTACCTTCAACAACGTTGACGCTCACAACTACTGTATCACCTGGCGCAAAGTCAGGGATGCTCTTGCCGAGGCGAGCAATTTCTTCTTGCTCTAATTTTTGGATCAGATCCATTTTTTACTCCTATGACCATCTTGCCGACGCTGCAGAATCTGGTTCTGGCTGATGCCCGGTAGAGGATGGGGTTTAACATGTGAATCATCGAAGATTCACGCTTATTAATTCCCGCCCTAGAGCAGGAAAATACTACAAACTGCTTAAAAACTTTTCGTCGGCACGGCTTAACAAGCCTGCCGCACGCGCTGCGATGATTAAATCCGGGCGTTTTAACTGACTGGCTTCGAGTGCACGCTGACGCCGCCATTTTTCAATTTCGGCATGATTGCCACCCATTAACACGGCTGGCACAGCCTGGTCTTCAAAGACTTCTGGTCTGGTGTAATGCGGACAATCCAGCAAACCATTAACAAAACTGTCTTGTACTGCCGAGGCATCGTCATGCAAGACGCCAGGGATCTGTCGTATGACAGCATCCATCAGCGCCATCGCTGGCAATTCACCGCCAGACAAGACGAAATCGCCGAGGCTGATTTCTTCGTCAACGTAATTATCCAGCAGACGCTGATCAACTGCCTCATACCTGCCGCATAACAAGACCAGGCCTGGCGTTGCCGCCAGTTGCATGACCTTTTCATGCGTCAGTGGCTTTCCCTGAGGTGACAGATAAATCACTTTGGGTGCCACAGCAGATAAATTAGCTTGACGCACCTTGGCTGACTCGATTGCGGTCTGCAAGGGTTTTGCCAGCATCACCATACCCGGGCCTCCGCCATAAGGCCGGTCATCCACAGTGCGATGTCTGTCAGTCGTAAAATCACGCGGATTCCACAGCTTTAATTCGCATTTCTGTTGCTCGAAAGCCCGCCTCGTTACACCTGATTGTGTAATTGCAGCGAACATTTCGGGGAACAGCGTAATGACATCGAACTGCATGCTTATGCCTTCTGAGAACCTATTTACGATCTTACTGCGCGAGCGTGATCGGGGCTCATGTGCTGCTCAAAATGCTCATGTACTTAAGTACATTCCGCTTTCTGCGCTGCTCTTCACCCCGCTGACGCACGCTCGCTACAGATCGTAAACAGGTTCTGAGTTCATCACCTTAATAATCACTACCCCAGTCGACCTGGATTTTGCCTGCTTTTTGATCGACTTCCTTGACGAAAGTCTCTACAAAAGGGATCAGGCGTTCGTGTTTCGCCAGTTCATTTTCAGGTACCTCCGCTGCCGCCACCCGTAAAATCGGATGCGCACCGTTGTCCATCAAATCCCTGACCACACCTAAATTCTCACACTGAAGATTATCTACCTGCAAACCTATCAGATCGAGCCAATAGAATTCACCGGATGCCAAAGCAGGAAAATGCTTGCGAGAAACTTG
Organism: Burkholderiales bacterium; assembly: GCA_016200895.1. Lineage (GTDB taxonomy): Bacteria > Pseudomonadota > Gammaproteobacteria > Burkholderiales > Burkholderiaceae_D > Undibacterium. The sequence goes on along the minus strand of JACQDX010000010.1, from coordinate 10,065 downwards.
CACAGTTGCACCTTTCAGTGCTTCTGCGGCATTTCTGTCAGGCACACCCACCAATCGCGCAACCACGTCTTCCCCATGGATTTTGACTTCCAAACGGTCAACATCACGCAACTCAGGCTTATCCAACCACCAGGTTTTTGCTGACATCAATGCGTCAGCATCAGCAGAATAAGGACGTATCCTTACCCAGCCGTGAATACCAAATGCTCCCGAGATATAGCCAACCAGGACCAGATCATCAGGAGCATGCACTTCAGCAGTCATGAATACGGCTTGGCAGCGATTAAGCTGCTTTGCCGGACTGAGCTACCAGGCGTGCGACTGCTGGCGACAATTGAGCGCCAACACCTTGCCAGTAAGCCAGACGATCTGCTGCAACGCGTACTGTTTCTGCATTGCCAGTAGCTACTGGGTTGTAGAAACCGATGCGCTCGATAAAGCGACCATCGCGACGATTACGGGAATCAGTTGCAACGATGTTGTAAAAAGGGCGCTTTTTTGCGCCACCACGAGCTAAACGAATAACGACCATAATATTTCCAAAAAATGTCTGAACGCGGAAAAAGCTGTAGATTATAGCCCGCTTATTGAGTAAGTCGCAAGGACTATCCCACTTTTCCCTTGCCAAAGAGTGATTTTATTGATCAGCGTGACTATTGAGACACACTATACCGTCATCGCATACAATCACAGCTTCGACTTTGATGGTTTTTGCAATGACACCCACTAATACAACACCACATAAAAATAAAACCCTAGCAACTTTACTGGCGGCTGTATTTGGTGCCATAGGCTTGCACCGCTTTTACCTGGTTGGCAAAAAAGACAAATGGGGCTGGTTGCATTTCATCACACTGCCGATCAGCATAGTCATCCACTATTTCTATTTTGGCAAACCCGAGATTGTGCAATACGGTTTTTTACTAGTGTCTTTTCTGATCGCCATCCTGGAAGCTCTGGTCATGGGCCTGACGCCAGATGAAAAATGGGATGCCCGCCATAATAGCAAATCCGGCAAGACCAGCGAGTCCAACTGGCCGCTGGCACTGCTGCTGGTATTGACATTGGCTGTAGGTGCGTTTGCATTGATTGCCGCCATCGCGCGCACTTTTGATCTGTTATATACCGGTGGAGCTTACGGCTGATGATTGTCTAATGCAGTACCAAAAGAAAATGGCTCATCGTAAAAATGAGCCATTTTTTTATTAACGTACAAACAGAGCAATCAGAATAACGATAGGAAGAGGTATGCCGAGTAACAAAAGTAAGATTGAACGCATGACAGGCTCCAGAAAATAATAGTTTGTTGTTTGCCATTGCTACATTCAGGAGCAAGGGCCAGGTTCTATGCAGATGCTTGTGCCGACGTTTGTGCCGACGTTTGTGCAAACGTTTGTGCTGACTTATACAATCACATGTGCCTCGTCACGTTGGCGACCACCCAGTGTTGCAGTGAGGCTGGCGACGAATGCCCCCAGCAACAAGGCAACGAACATCCACAGCGCAGAGTTTGCAGCAGCCTTACGGGCCTGGTCAGCAGCGACTTTGGCAGTATTTTTTGCATCGGTAACCGACTTGTTCAGTTGGTCAAATACAGCATCAACACGTTTTGTCGCATCTACCTGTGTCATGTCGGTGCGCCTGGCAACCAGTTTGGCGAGGTAATCGCGGTCACTTGGCGACAGCGAACCGTTGGCGATATCCGTCGACAAGATGCGAGCAACTTCCATGCGTACACCGCCGCTATTACCAGCATTATTACCAGCGCTGGTGCTGGTGCTGGCGCTATCAACTGGCGTTTGCTCTGTACGCAAAAGCATATCGGTAAAATAATCCACCGGATTAAGCTTGGCATTACCAGCTACTGCCGCAGTTGCAGTGACCGCAGTACCTGCTGCATCTGCTGCGCCACTGAGCATGCTTTGCGCAGCACTGGCGAGCAAGCCCACCGTCAACAATGAAGCGACCGCCCATGCCAGCATGCCATGCGCCGTGTCGCGGAAATACACTTCGTTGTCATGCACATTACTCCACTTGGTACGCAAACGGCCTGCGATATAACCGCCAATGCCGGATGCTGCAAGCTGTGTGAACCCTATCCAGGCAATGGTAGAAATACCCATCACAGTCGCGTTATAAGACCACGGCGATACTGCGGACAAACCAAGGCCAGCGCCCAGCAGCAGCAATATCAGAGACAGTGCCGCTGCAGCTACGGCACCTGCAAGCACCGCGCCCCAGGACACACCAGAAGTGCCTGTACGGGATGCATTTTCCTGGGCGACTACCAACATGTTTGTTTCAGTAGTATTGTTATTCATATAGGTATCCATCTGCTTTCAATTGGTTAAGATTTGCGAAATAAAATCTCAAGTTTTTTTTAATTAAAAACAACCAGAGAACGCCTTCAGAATAGATGGCACCGACTTTCATGTCTGTGTGTTATTTAACACTGGGCAATGATATTTTTTGCGGATAAAAACAGCAGATTTCATCTGCACAACAGAAAGCAGGATAATCAAGATTGATATGCAAACTGTTTACTGACAAACGCCCAGATCATGCCGGATGCATCGGGCCCTTTAGGGTCGCTGTAGGCATGACCTGCAGCACCGCCACTCCAGGCATGACCCAGTCCGTTCACCTCACACAAGCTGACAACAACTCGGCCTTGAATACGATAGTCGGTAATAGTCGCAGGATAACGTGCCCCGCGTTGTATGGTACGAGGCTTGCCCACTTTCGCATTCGCCTGGATCGCCCATTGCTGCGTCACCAGTACACCATTGACTGGGAAGACGACGCGGTCTTTGCTGCCCTGTAACACCAGCAATGCAGGCAGCTTTATCCCGGCTGGCAACTGTGCTGCATCCAGGCGGCGTCCGCGCATTGCCATGATGGCCGTTGCCGAAGAATGCGCAAGCCCTGTAGCAACGCCTGAATGCATGGCCAGCACCCGAAACCTTGCCGGGTGACTTACCGCCAGCAGTGCTGCCATACTGGCACCGGCAGAAAGCCCGGCGACGGCAATGCGCTGCGGGTCTACAGGCTGCAACAAGCAGACCTGATCAATCACAGCGTCGATGGATCTAGCCTCGCGCTGTGCCCGGCCTGAACGGGTGTCATACCAGTTCCAGCAAGCCTGGGCGTTAGAGAGTTTTTCTTGCTCAGGATAAAGCACAAGAAAGCGCTTGCGGGCGGCAAGCTGATTCATCTTGCTACTGGCAGAAAATGCAGCGGCATCTTGCAAACACCCATGCAGCATGACCATGAGTGGCAGGCGTTCAGTGCGCCCGATTCCCGGTGGCCGGTATAAGTGATAACGCCGCAAGCCAGCCATACCGGTCGCCATACCCGAAGGCAATTTGGCTCTGGAAATTGATACTGACTTTTTTGGCTTGGCTAGCTTGGCTGGTTTGCGTTTAACTATCTTTGGCACGACGACCGCAAGTGTCTTTTTGATTGCACTGATACCAGTCCGCGACGTCGCTTTTGTCATCTTGCTCAAAGCACTTTTGAAGGACTTTCTCCATAGCGACGTGCTGATGCGTTTGCTCATGTATGACTTATCCGCCACGTATGGACAGCAAGGCTTCTTTCACCCTCGCCAATCCAAACCTCCATATTTGATCCAGATGTATATGCGGCATTGAAGGCAACTCTGATGGATCGATAAACACATTCAAAACAGCCGGGCCGCTGGCTGCAAATAATTGGCGCAAGCCGTCTTCCAGCTCGCTCGATTTTTTCACCGCGAATCCAGATGCGCCGCAAGCGACGGCAAAAGCGGCAAAATCCATATTCGGAAAAGTACTGCCCTTATCCGCAGGCAAGCCCGCCTCTTCCATCTCAAGATGCACCAGGCCCCATTGCTGATTATTGAACACCACCACTTTCACTGGCAGGCGATGTTCGACACTGGTCATGAACTCACCCAGTAACATGGTAAAGCCACCATCGCCTACCGCCACGATGACTTGCCTGTCACGGTTCAGGGCCTGCACGCCATTTGCCTGGCCCAGGCTGGTGCCAACTGCTGCATTATTGAATGAAGCGAGTATCCTTTGCTGGCCGGATTGTTGCAGCCAGTTGCCGCACCACAGTGTCACCACGCCAGTGTCGATGATGATGGCAGCATCTGCTTTTGCATGCCTGCTGATGCCACGTGCCAGTGCTTGCGGATTGACGGGCTCGGTACCCTCTTTCAATTCAGCTTTTTTGTCCAGCATTTCATCCCATTTTTTACGGGCCCCACTCACACTTTGCAAAAAATCCTGGTCTTCGCGCTGTGGCAATTGCTCCAAAAATTGCATGAGAGTGGGCTTGATGGCACCGACTATGCCCAGTTGCACACCGGTGCGGCGCCCCAGCACTTCAGCGCGCACATCAATTTGTATTACCTTACCGTTCTTGGGCAGGTATTCGGTATAGGGATAATCCGAACCCAGCATCAGTACCATGTCTGCGTTTTGCAGGGCATCAACACCAGGTGCACCACCAATCAAACCAACTCCGCCTATCCACAGCGGGTGGCTATAAGCCACCATATCCTTGCCACGGAAGGTGTGCATCACAGGTGCCTGCAAACGCCCTGCCAGTTGCAACACTTGGCTGATGGCCGAGCGACAACCAGTACCGGCAAAAATCGCGATTTTCTTGGACTGACTGATCAAATGAACTGCCACGGCCACATCTTCAGGATCCGCCGCCATTTCTGGCGAGGCGCGCAAAGTGGCCAGGCTACTCATCTTGGCATCGGTTTTTTCAGAAAATACGTCAGGCGGGATGTTCAGGTGAGCCACGCCGTGCATGCCATAAGCATGCGCAATGGCCTGGTGGAATATATGCGCTGCCTGCCCGGAATTGGTCAGGGTTTGGGTATACACCGCAACATCGCGGAACAATAAGTCAGGCGTATTTTCTTGCAGATAATCATTGCCCCGCTGCGCAGCAGGAACCCCGCCAGAAATCGCCAATACCGGGGCATGGTCTTTATGCGCCTCGTACAAACCGGCAATCAGGTGATTGGCACCCGGGCCGGTCGTGCCGCAACAGACTGCCAGTTTGCCAGTCAACTTGGCCTGCCCTGCAGCAGCGAGGGCGGCGCCTTCTTCATGCCTTACACCTATCCATTCCATGTCTTTGTGGCGGCGTATGGCATCAGTAAAGGGATTGAGCGCATCACCCACCACCCCGAAAATCTGACGTACACCGATGTCATATAAAGTGGCGACCAAAAAATCAGCGACTGTTTGTTGCATGGAACTCTCCTCATCCGGGGCCACGCGATCTGCGCGGGCAGCATTGGCAGCTGGTAAACAGATGCCCGCCTTTGATAGTAGAGATAAACGTAATGAGCCTCTATGCGCTAACGCACACAGGAGCTAGAGGAAATAAGCTAAGGAGGGTAAACAGGTAGGAGGTCGCGATAAAAAAACGGCTCATTCACACTGAACGAGCCGTTTTTTTAAGCAAGCAACTTATTTGTTACAGCAAACATCAGAACTGATCTTCAGACAAGGCCATGACACCAGCGCTGCCATCCACAATCGCTGAACGCAAACCTTGCGCTGCAGACAGGATATGATCAGCAAAATAACGTGCGGTAGCGATCTTGGCTTTCAGGAAGCCTGCATCACCCTCGCCTGCATCCAGTTTTTGCTGGGCGATGATGGCAGCACGCGCCATTTGCCAGCCACCAAAAACAATACCGGCCAGCTTCAGGTACAACACGCTGCCAGCAAACACACCTTTGATGTCTTGCTTGAAGTTGGTGACGACATAATCAACCACGTCTTCCAGCGCAGCAGTGCCTGCCGTCAGTTGGCGCTGTATCGCCAGCATGTCAACTGAACCGATAGCCGTCAATTGTGCTTCCGTCGCACGCATGTCAGCGATGAATGCTTTGGCGGTAGCACCACCATCACGTGAAGTCTTGCGGCCTACCAGGTCATTCGCCTGTATAGCTGTGGTGCCTTCATAGATGGTCAGAATCTTGGCATCGCGGTAGTGTTGTGCTGCACCTGTTTCTTCGATAAAGCCCATGCCGCCATGCACCTGCACGCCAGTTGATGTGACATCCAGCGACATTTCTGTCGACCAGCCTTTGACGATAGGCACGAGGTATTCATACTTGGCCTGATTGGCCTTGCGTACTGCTGCATCTGCATGATGATGGGCAAAATCGCTGATACCGGCGGCCACATAAGCCAGCGCACGTGCACCTTCAGTCTGGGCGCGCATTGACATCAGCATGCGGCGTACATCAGGGTGATTGATGATGGCAACCGGGCCAGCGGAGCCTGCCAGGTCACGTGACTGCACTCTATCTTTGGCGTATTGCACTGCTTTTTGATATGCGCGTTCTGCCACGCCTATGCCTTGCATGCCGACACCAAAGCGGGCTGCATTCATCATGATGAACATGTATTCAAGGCCGCGATTTTCTTCACCCACCAGCGTACCCAAGGCACCGCCGTTGTCGCCGAATTGCAATACCGCAGTCGGGCTGGCTTTGATGCCCAGCTTGTGTTCTATCGATACGCAGTGTGCATCATTGCGTGCACCCAGGCTGCCATCGGCATTCACCAAGAATTTTGGCACGATGAACAGGGAAATACCTTTCACGCCTTCTGGTGCATCCGGTGTACGGGCCAGCACCAGATGGACGATATTTTCTGCCATATCGTGTTCACCATAGGTGATGAAAATCTTGGTGCCGAACACTTTGTACGTACCATCACCTTGTGGGACTGCACGGGTGCGTACCATTGCCAGGTCAGAACCTGCTTGCGGCTCGGTCAGGTTCATGGTGCCTGTCCATTTGCCTGAGATCAGGTTTTCCAGGTAGATGGCTTTTTGTTCGTCTGTGCCTGCCGTCAGCAAGGCTTCAATCGCGCCATCGGTCAGCAAGGGGCACAGGGCAAACGAAATACTGGCCGCATTCAGCATTTCTATACACGGCGTTGCCACCAGCTTGGGCAAGCCCTGGCCGCCAAATTCTTGCGGATGCTGCACACCCTGCCACCCTGCCTCACCAAACATCTTGAAGGCTTCTTTAAAGCCCTTGGTGGTGAAAACTTCGCCGTCTTTCCAATAACTTGGGGCCTGGTCACCAGGGAAATTCAAAGGCGCGACCACTTCACCAGCAAACTTGGCGTTTTCTTCCAGTACGGCTTCTACGGTTTCTGCCGTTGCATCTTCACAGCCGGGCAAGGCATTGACTTCCGCCAGACCCGCCAGTTCGTTGATGAGGAACAGCATGTCCTTGACAGGGGCAACATAGCTCATTTTTGTATCCCAAAAAAAGAAAAAGGGGCAGGTCAGGAAGATCGCTAGAAATAATGCGATAAACCGCTTACCTGCCCCAATCAGGTCACCAAGGTGACCAACAAAATTACGTAGATCATGGAATCCTTGAGTAAGCGTAGCGAGCGACGTTCGTTTGGCTCATTGACAACCCGGAAGCGCAGTCGTACGACTGTACGGCGAGCATCGCAGGCCCAAAATAGCGTCGCGCAGTAGCTTAATCAGGGGTTCCTTTTTTTAGCCCAGTTCAGCAACCAGTTGTGGAACGATTTCAAACAAATCGCCGACGATGCCGTAATCAGCCACTGAGAAGATCGGTGCTTCAGGATCTTTATTGATGGCGACTATGGTTTTGGAGTCTTTCATGCCTGCAAGATGCTGGATCGCGCCTGAAATACCAACGGCGATATACAACGTAGGTGCAACTATCTTGCCGGTCTGGCCAACTTGCCAGTCATTCGGTACAAAACCTGCATCCACCGCCGCACGGGATGCACCCATGGCTGCGCCCAGCTTGTCAGCCAGCGGTTCCAGAATCTTGAAGTTTTCGCCAGAACCCATACCACGACCACCAGAAACGATCACTTTGGCAGCGGTCAGCTCAGGACGGTCAGACTTGGCAACTTCGCGGGAAACGAAAGCAGATTTGCCAGAATCAGCAACAGCAGAAATTGTTTCCACAGCAGCAGAACCGCCAGTGGCAGCCGCATCAAAACCTGTCGTACGTACAGTGATGACCTTGATGGTATCTGTCGATTGCACGGTAGCAATGGCGTTTCCAGCGTAGATAGGACGCTCGAAAGTATCAGGGCTGTCTACCTTGGTGATTTCAGAAATTTGCGAAACGTCGAGCTTGGCAGCAACGCGTGGCAAAATGTTTTTGCCGTAGGCAGTTGCCGGTGCCAGGATGTGGCTGTAGCCAGAGGCGATTGCCAATACTTGCTCGGCAATGTTCTCTGCCAGGCCATCTGCAAAATGCGCTGCATCTGCATGCAATACTTTGCTGACGCCAGCGATTTGTGCCGCAGCTTGCGCTACTGCGCCCGCATTGTAGCCAGCAACCAGTACGTGTACATCTGCGCCGCATTGTGCAGCAGCAGTAACGGTATTCAATGTGCTGCCCTTGAGGCCAGCGTTGTCGTGTTCAGCGATGACGAGTGTAGTCATGATGTCTTCCACTTGATGTGTTGTCAGGATCAATATCCCGACAACAAAAATTATTCTTAAATTCTGTCTTTATGAAAGCTGAAACCAATCAGCCAATAACCTTGGCTTCATTGCGCAGCTTGGCAACCAGGGTCGCTACGTCAGGCACTTTGATACCAGCGCTGCGTTTTGGTGGCTCGGTTACTTTCAAAGTCTTGACGCGGGAAGCAACGTCCACACCCAGGTCTGCTGGTTTGACATTGTCCAGTTGTTTTTTCTTGGCCTTCATGATGTTAGGCAAAGTCACATAACGTGGCTCATTCAAGCGCAAGTCTGTAGTGATGATGGCTGGCAATGTCAGTGACAATGTTTCCAGGCCGCCATCTACTTCACGGGTGACTGTGGCTTTACCATCAGCAACCGTGACTTTGGATGCGAAAGTCGCTTGTGGCCAACCCAGCAGGGCTGCCAGCATCTGGCCGGTCTGGTTGCTGTCATCATCAATTGCCTGTTTGCCGAGGATGATCAGTTGTGGTTGTTCTTTGTCAGCCAGTGCCTTGAGCAATTTGGCAACGGCCAGCGGTTGCAGTTCTGCATCGCTTTCCACCAGGATACCGCGGTCAGCACCAATCGCCATTGCAGTACGCAGGGTTTCCTGGCATTGCGCCACGCCGCAAGAAACAGCGATAACTTCTGTCACTACGCCCGCTTCTTTCAGGCGGGTCGCTTCTTCAACAGCGATTTCATCGAATGGGTTCATGGACATTTTGACGTTGGCGATATCAACGCCAGAGCCATCAGATTTGACACGTACTTTGACGTTGTAATCGACGACGCGTTTGACTGGTACCAGGACTTTCATAGTTCTGCCTTTATGAGCTAATGGGGAAATACCGAATTTATAAGAAACTTGATACGAATTTTAAAGCTTGATACTGAAAATTTGTTGCCTGACGTTCCATCACTTTGCCCGCGAGACTGGAGAAGCATGCAGAACTTCTACATTAAGTACGATCTTACAGACCAGGCACTTAACTAAACCCCTTATATTACTGCGCTTTCACATCTGCAAATTGACGTATACGTAAATTCTATTGATTATAAAACGAAAACATCAAGATTTTGCACAATTTAGCACGAGCGTTCTTTTTAATCCACTTTACCGCTAGAGCAGAATGTCTAAAAACAATATTAGGTGCATAAACAAAATTACTTGAAATGCAATAATCTGGTAGATCTTAAAACTCTAATCTGAATCAATTCAATCAATACGACCTGGGTCAATAAATCTTGTTTTTCCGTCACTCTGCATATGGCCCGGCAACCCTTAAAAAGTCAGGGCCGGCCATAGCGTCAACTTTTTACCAAATTATCGTTACCACCACTTCGCGAGCAAGCGATACCAAATTTTAAGGCTACGCTGATTAAGTAAACGGCTTCTATTCTCAAGCGTTAAAGACTGACGTTAAAGACTGACAACCGAACAAGACGTTAGACTTCCATGAAACAACAGACACTGGCGATGGCAGAAGATCAGAATGCGAGCTTTGAACAACATCTCAAACCGACACGACGTGACGTTTTTCTCGACACGATGCACAAGATAGTGCC
>JACQDX010000023.1 GCA_016200895.1 Burkholderiales bacterium | reverse complement strand
GGGGATTTTGGTTACCAATCAGGGTCTTGTCCGGGCGGCCTCGCTCATTAGTTACATTTTTGGGGGTTTAGTCATGGTAGAAAAAATGTTGGCCCGATCCGTACGCCTGATGTTTGTGGGTGGTTTCGCGGTCGGTGCAGGTTTGCTGGCACAGCCAGCGATGTCGCAAGACGCAGTACAAAAAGTGGAAATTACCGGTTCCTCGATCAAACGGATAGCACAAGAAGGCGCATTGCCTGTGCAAACCCTGAGCCGTAAAGACATCGAACAAAGCGGTGCAAATAATGTGGCCGACCTCGTCGCTGCCCTCCCTGCCATGCAAGGCTTTATCACTGCATCCACCTCAGTCAACGGTGGTGGCGCCGGTCGCCAGTCTGCCTCTATCCACGCGATTGGTACCGATTACACTCTGGTATTGTTGAATGGTCGCCGTATGGCACCGTATGGCACAGGCAGTGCCGTCAATCTGGGCAGTATCCCTTTGTCTGCAGTTGAACGCGTAGAAATTTTGACTGACGGCGCTTCCACACTGTATGGCTCAGATGCGATTGCCGGTGTCGTCAACTTCATTCTGAAAAAGAACCAGACAGATCTGAATGTAGAAGCAACCCTGACCAGCCCGCAACAAAGCGGTGGCCGTAGCGGTAACTTCTCCATTTCCAAAGGTTTTGGCGACCCTGAAAAAGACGGGTTTAACGTCTTGTTCGCTTATAGCCATGATGAACAAAAACCTCTGGAAGCCGCTCAGCGCAGCTTCGCCAATTCCGGTGTCCAGAAGTTCATGAAAGATGGCAAGATGTACGCCACATGGCAGACCAGTATCAACTCGATACCTGCCAATGCAGACATCTATGATTCCCTGGGTAATAATGCGACATTCTCGCCGGACCTGGTGAATACCAAAAAATGTAATGGCCCGAGTACTTTCGAGCGTGGTGGTGTCTGCCGCTATGACTATGCGTCTACCGTGCAATTGCTGCCAGAACTGAAACGCGATAGTTTCTTTGCTTCCGGTAATTTAAAAATCGGCAAGGACACAACTTTGTTTGGTGAATTGGTCATGTCCAATTTCTCCAACAAGGCACGCTATGCAGCGCCAGCACAGCCTTTGACTACTTTCAGCACTGACCCGGTGACAGGTCAGAAAGTCATCAATCCAAATTACATCGGCGCTTACAACAAGTCTGTCGTGCCACTGCTGGCTGGACAAGGTATCAATCCAAATGATGTGACTGATGCCTTCTTCTATTTCCGCGCGCGCGATGCAGGTGGCCGTGCTGATGACTATAAAACTGAAGCCCGTCATCTGGTTCTCGGTCTGGATAGCAACCTGATGGGTTGGGATGTCAGCGCCAGCTATACCCATTCCGAGAATACAGAAAAAGACGATGCTGTTTCCGGTTATATGAGCGCCAATCGTTTTGATGCCCTGGTCAAATCCGGTGCTTATAATCCTTACGTCATCAATGCCAACGCTTCTGCCATTCTGGCACCTGCGGTGCTGAACGAAAACCTCAGCGTAACCAAATCCAAGATTGATGTCCTGAGCGCACATGCATCCAAAGAATTGTTTGAGATGAGCGGCGGCAAGGCGCAATTGGGTCTGGGCGCGGATATGACGAAGCAGTCTTTCAATGACGCACCTAGCGAACTTGTGCAAGGTCCTGGTCCTCAGCATCCTGCCTGGACTGACGTCATTATCGGTGGCTCTACCGGCTCCCAAGGCCTGGTTGCTTCCCGCAAGAGCTGGGGTACCTTCGGCGAATTGCTGATGCCTGTCATCAAAAACATGGATGTCACAGCAGCTGTACGTTATGACAGTTACGACGCTGTCAAGAAAGACAATGTCAGCTATGACGTCAATGGTAATGCTTCACAGCCTGGTACTCAGGGTGTGTCCGTTTCCAAGGCAACTTACAAATTGTCGGCACGCTATCAGCCTATGCAAAATCTGATGTTGCGTGGTTCTTATGGCACAGGCTTCAAGGCACCAACACTGAATGATATTTCTGATCCATTGAAAAACGATGGTTCTTCGAACTTCTTCCCTTGCCCTATCACTAAAGCAACTGACCCACGTTTCCCATATTGCCGTGGTACATCTGAATACGGTCTGTTGAAAAAAGGCAATCCAAGCACAGGTGGAGATGCTCTGAAAGCAGAAGAATCCAAACAGGCAGCATTTGGTTTCCGCCTCGAACCTACCAGCAACCTGTCCCTGGGTCTGGACTGGTGGGATGTGAAACTGAAAAACCAAATCCAGAAACTGTCTCAGGATTTGATTTTCACGACACCTTCACTCGCTGATCAATACATTTCCCTGTACTACGATCCTATCCAGAAGTCCAAAGTTTTGGTGGCAAATCGTAGCCCTGTGAATCTGGCCAGCTCACGTTATTCTGGTCTGGACTGGGATGCGACCTTCAAATCAGCAACACCTGTCGGCAAGCTGAACGTGAACTGGTCTGGTACTTATATGCTGACGGCAGAAAAAGATGTACCAGGTGCCAAGAAAGAAAGCAGTATCGGTCGCTTTGATTCCTATGACGACGTGACTTTCCGCATCATCTCCAGACTGGTAACTTCATTGAAGGTATCTGATCAATACACTCATAGTCTGACCATGAACTACCGTTCTGGCTACCATGACAAAGTGGCAGCTGCTGGTGATGGCTATGTCCGTTCCGTCAATGCTGACGGCAGCGTCGGTGGTTATGTAGATATGAATCGTGATGTCAGCAACTACACGACGATTGATTACCAGTTGCAAGCCAAGGTCATCAAAAACCTGACAATCACTGGTGGTATCCGCAATCTGTTCAATGTGGACCCTCCATTCACTATCCGTAATACAGGTGGTGGTAATCAGGTTGGTTACGATGGTCGCTACACTGACCCTCTGGGCCGTACCTTCTATGTGACAGCTCAGTACAAATACTGATTTAAGTTTTAGTCAGAAAAAAACCCGGACTTGTCCGGGTTTTTTTTTAAATCTTATTATTCTGGTAGAAATATTGAAAATAAATTTTCTTTCTTTAACGAAATAATTCCCTCTATTTCAGAGGCATAATGATTTTTCAATAAAGCGATGTTGCCATGGAGAAATCGTGAAAATTGTGAACAAAATTCAGTCATCGGACAACTGGGGCAGGTAAAGTTAATCTGCATAAAAAATAAGCAAACTTTTATACCTGTCTAAATAGAAATAAATTGCCGCCTGTAGTCAATTCCTTGAGCGAAAACGCACGCAAAAAGCCCTTGCTACTGAGCAAAATTCGAGTATATTTCTAACTTTATCTAATTGCTTTTCCGTTGATTAACTGCCGTACTTTCAATAAATGCACGCTTCATCATGCATTTATAAGATAAAGTGGTCTGATGGTAATTTTTCCGGCAATGATAAGCAAGTGACGTAGTACTTTGTAACATCTTTGTTTTCATCTTCCTCAACCATTTTTCAAACCAGTCAAGCAAATGAATTTATCAAAAATGACAGTAAGTAG
>JACQDX010000021.1 GCA_016200895.1 Burkholderiales bacterium | reverse complement strand
GAAATGCTGCCGAATCCGTCCTCTTTATAAACGCGCGCGGGAAGTGAAAGGCAATGAATCAAACAGAACTTTATTATGTAAATAAAATACCTTTCGGGGAAAGCATTTGTTACTTTTTTTTGCTAGCTTGTTGTTTGACGACGACAAGAAATGAAAATTTAATTTCTAATTTTCATGAAATTGGAATTTCGTGATCTTTTTGGAAATGCATTTAATTTGATATGAATTTTGGTTATATACATATAAAACCCCGGAAAATTAACCACTTACAAGGATTTTTGGTTAAATTAATGTCGTTTATTGGCTCAATTCAAAATTTGAAAATGCGAAAAAATTTTCAAATTTCCTGATTTCTGTAAAAATTGGGCCTGATAATAAGTTCCTGCGATATGTAAGAACTTGTAACCAAAAATGCGGTCTATGCACTCAGCAAATTAGTGCTCAGTGATTAGTTTGCGGTCAATTCAATTAAACCAGGGAAAAATATGAAGTTGCCAAAAGAAGTACATTTCAAAAAGAAAACAATGCTCCTTTTGCTTTGTGCATTGAGTGAAGTTGTTCTTGCCCAAACACCTCCTGTGCCTCCAGTAACTCCTGCCGCCGCATCTGCGGCAAACGGCACTCCAGCGGTGGCAGCTGCTGCAGTCCCTGTTCCTGTTGCAACACCGCCAGTTGGATTGCGTCCTTTTAAGGATGTTATCAAGGACGCCAAAGAGCTCAAGGGATTTTTTAATCTGTATCAGAAAGACGACAAAGTCTGGCTGGAAATCCGCCCTGAGCAGTTCGATAAGCCTTTCTTGTTTACTTACAATATCCCTAACAGCATAGGTGAGCGTGGACTATATGGCAGTCAGATGGGACGTGGTTATCAGGCTGTGTTCAAGAAGATAGGTAATCAGGTACAACTGCTGGCCAAAAATACTGAATTCTTTGCCACACCCGGTACGCCGCAGGCACATGCAGTTGCCCAGGCTTTCTCGGACAGTTTGCTGAGCAGCACAAATGTATTGAGTACCCCTCATTCAGAATCAAAGGGCATCTTGGTAGATGCCAGTGCTTTATTGTTTAATGATATCCCGGCATATTCGACCAGGCTGGAATATGCTTACCGTACCTTGTATGTACTGGACAAGGCCAATACCAGTTTCGGCAAATTGAATGTGGATGAGTCGCTGGCCGGTTTTTTTGTGAATGCCCATTTTACAACTCCCCGTATTGCGGCTACACCGCTGGTGCCACCACCTGTTGCCATTCCTACTCCGCCACAAACGACACCTGATCCGCGCAGTTTCTTTGTCGGTTTTTACTTCAACTTTTCTGCATTGCCATCAGAAGTCATGCGCCCGCGTCTGGCAGATGACAGGGTAGGGCACTTTGTGACGACCAGCTATGATTTTACTGATGACGTCAAACCCAAGACTTCTCGTCATTTCGTCAATCGCTGGCGT
This sequence comes from Burkholderiales bacterium, assembly GCA_016200895.1. Taxonomy (GTDB): domain Bacteria; phylum Pseudomonadota; class Gammaproteobacteria; order Burkholderiales; family Burkholderiaceae_D; genus Undibacterium. The sequence continues at coordinate 7,329 of JACQDX010000021.1, read as the reverse complement.
CTGGAAAAGCAAGACCCGACGGCAAGTTTGTCAGAACCAAAACAGCCTATCGTGTATTGGCTGGATAAGAACGTGCCAGAAAAATATCGTCAATCCATTACTGAAGGTGTATTGGAATGGAACAAGGCATTTGAAAAGATAGGTTTCAAAAACGCTGTCGTTGTAAAGCAGCAAACTGAAAAAGATGTTTTTGATACCATGGACTCGCGCCATGCCTCGATACGCTGGTTTGTCGGTGCCGATGTCGGCTTCGCCATTGGCCCATCACGTGTGGATGAGCGTAGCGGTGAAATTCTGGATGCCGATATCGGTATGTCGGACGTGTTTGCCCGTGGTGCCCGCCGCATGATAGGTGAAGACGCACAGCCTCAGGCGCAAGCTCATGTTCAGCACGGACAAGGCGATTGCGACTTTGCTCATGAGGCTTCAATGGAAATGGGTTTCGCCCTGGATTTGCTGGACGCCCGTGGCGAAATGGACATGGACAGCCCGAAAGCAGAAGCACTGGCACAAGCCTATGTGAAAGACGTCATCATGCATGAAGTTGGTCACACTCTGGGTCTGCGCCATAACTTCCGTTCTTCTACTATCTATACTTTGAAGCAATTGCAGGATCCTGCATTTACCAAGGTGAATGGCCTGGCGGGTTCCGTCATGGACTATATACCTTTCAATTTGTCAACCAAAGGCGAACCTCAGGGCGAATACGTCATGTCGTCCCTTGGACCTTATGATTACTGGGCAATTGAATATGCTTACAAACCTGTCGAGGCGGATAAGGAAAAAGAAGAGCTGACTCGCATTGCGTCTCGTTCTACGGAACCATTGCTGGCATATGGTACTGATGAAGATTCCATGGGAACCATGGTATCCGACCCGGATGTCAACGTTTTCGATCTGGGATCAGACCCGCTGACCTATATACAAAAACGATTGACGATTTCACGCGAATTGTGGGACAGATTGCAAACACGTCAACTCAAAGCTGGCGACAGTTATGAAACCTTGCGCCGCAGTTTTGAATATGGCTTTGGTCAATTTGTTCGTACCGTCCCATTGGCGACCAAGTTTGTCGGTGGCACGACCTTCTTGCGTGATCATGCAGGCACAGGCCGTGCAACTTTCACGCCTATCGCTGCTGAACGTCAACGTCAGGCTTTGAAACTGGTTTCTGATAGCCTGTTCACGGCCAAGAGCTTTGTCTTCTCACCTGAGTTGTTGAGTCGTCTTGGCGTTGATCATTTCCAGCGTGGCAACCGTAACGACATTTCCATTTCTGCACGTTTGTTAAGTTTGCAAACAGCAGCTCTGGATCAATTGATGTCTGATCTGGTGGCGCAACGTATGCTCAATGCAGCAGAAAAACTGCGTGATGCCAAGAAAGTGCTTTCATTGCACGAGCTGTATGGCAGTTTGCAATCCAGTATCTGGAGCGAGTTGTCTACTGGTGCTGACATCAACTCGGCCCGCCGCAATTTGCAACGTGAACATCTGAAGCGTTTGTCGAATGCCCTGCTGAAACCATCAGCAACTACCCCGGCAGATGCCCGCAGTTTGCAAAGAGAACAGGCAAATCAGTTGTTGGTGTCAATTCGTGGTGCAGTTGGCAAGCCCATGAGCGCAGAATCCCGTGCACATTTGTCTGAAAGCCTGGCAACTTTGAATGAAGTACTCAAGGCCTCTCTGGTAAGAGCAGGGGTGTAATCCTCGGCTCTTTTCGTGCCCGCCGTCAAACTGATCGCTTGTAGTGGATCAGTTCAAGTAACAAAAACCCGTGCATTTGCACGGGTTTTTTGTTTGTAGCGGCAGTAAAGGGAAGTTTGAATGAAAAATGCATGATTTTTTCTTGCGCCCAAGAAATAGATCTTGCAGTGAGTCAAAAAAACAACAAGTCTAAATATATTTTAAAAATTATTTAAATATTAATTTTTAAAAACATAATTTTGGTAAACAGGAAAATTCCATAAAAAACGCTCTAATTGGGGGTGAATCGAAAACAATATTCCCAAATACATGAAAACATGTCGTTTTAGACATGGCGGTCATAATGAAAAACTAAGTAAGTCACATAATGTAACAGTCCATAATCAACGTTCTTTCCAAGAACCTTATGTTTTTGCAAGCAAATTTAATCGGTGAAGTAAGGGGACTATCATTTTCCAGAGGAGAAACTGATAGCTGTACCGAATTAAATTTGAGTAAAAATGAAGCATGTCTGGTTCGGGAAGTACGCGCTTGCACTGAGAAATTAAAAAATAGAAAGGTAATTCATGAAGCTGAGTCGTCTCGCATTTGCATTGTCCAGCATCGGTCTGTTCTCCATCGCTACAGGCGTATTGGCACAGGTCACCACCCCTCAAGAGGATGAAAAGAAAGTAGAAAAAATCCAGAAGGTGGAAGTGACTGGTTCAAAAATTAAACGTATCAACTACGAAACTGCGTCTCCGGTACAAGTGATTAGCCGCGATGAAATTGTACGTGGTGGTGCAACCTCTTTGACTGATGTACTCAAAACCATCTCTGCCAATACTGGCGGTATTGACGAAAATCGTACCAACGGCTTTACCGCAGGTGCATCTGGCCTGAATCTCCGTGGCATTGGTAGCCAGGCTACGCTGGTACTGATCAATGGCCGTCGTCTGGCTGCCTATGCGCAACCAGAGTATCAAACCACGTTTGTGGATTTGAACTCTGTACCTATTGGCGCGGTTGAGCGTATTGAGATATTGAAAGATGGCGCATCGGCGATCTATGGTTCCGAAGCGATGGCTGGTGTGGTCAACATTATTCTGCGCGACAATTATCAGGGCGCAGAGATCACAGGCTCGCTTGGACAGTCGCAAAGACATGATGGGGAAGAGGTCCGTACTTCCTTGAGCTATGGTTTCGGTAGCCTGGTGGAAGATCACTACAACATCTACGCTACCCTGGATATCCGCCAGCGCAAACCTATGTTCATCAGTAAGCGTGACAGCTACCTGAGCACTGAAGACCTGCGTCCGTACGGTTATAAAGACAATCGTTCGCTGTATACCTTTCCAGGTAATATTTACTGGACTGACAAAGCGACTGGTAAATTTGTGTCCCAAACTCTGGACAAGAATTGCCCGGCTAATAGCCTGGTTCCAGCCGATACTTTCTTTGGAGCCGGTACTCTGGGTACAGCCTGCGTATTTGATGATTTTAAAGATGCATCGATTAACTCTGGTGGCAAAACTGACCGCGTAGGTCTGACTAGCCGTGGTACGTGGCAAATCAATGCTGACACGACTGCATTTGCTGAAATCATGTACAACCAGAATAAAGCGACTGTTACTGGTTTGCCGCACTGGTTTGCAGGTCAGAACGGCCTCGACACTGGCCCATTGCCAATCACGCATCCACAATACCCTAAAGAGTTGATTGACCCTGTTACAGGTAAAACGCTGGCTGGTGGTAACGGTACAGTACGTGTCCGTGCATCCCTGAAAGATTTCCCAGGACAAGGTCTGGAAAATACGACTGATTTTGGCCGTTATCTGGCAGGCTTGAAAGGTACTTACGCCAATTGGGACTGGGAATCTGCGTTGATGTTCAACACCAGCAAAGTTGAATCCAAAGCCACGGCTGGTTTGCTGGCCAAGCCCTTTATCGCTGCTTATAACAACGGTACTTTCCTGTTCGGTAGCTCGGCACAAAACGCTGACCTGTACAAGAAAATCGTGACCGACTCTGCCGACAGCTTTAAATCTGGCATGTATATGTGGGACGGCAAAGTGTCTGGCGAATTGATGCAATTGCCAGCCGGACCATTGTCTGTCGCGGTTGGCGTTGAAGCACGTCGTGAAACACTGGAAGTCAATCCTTCCCAATTATCCATCGACGGCGAGCTGTACCACCGTGCCCAGTCACAGCCTGGCTATAAACGTGGCCGCAATATTGCTTCCACTTATGCTGAGCTGTCTATACCTATCTTCAAAACACTCGAAGGTCAGGTCGCTGCACGTTATGACCGTTACTCTGATTATGGTAACTCCACTACACCTAAGGTTGGTCTGAAGTGGAATGCCCATCCAACATTAATGGTCCGTGGTACTTATGCAACTGGTTTCCGTGCGCCGACTCTGGTAGAAAATTCTACCCAGATTTTGAAGGCTTTCTTGTCTTATCGTGATCCTGAGCGTTGCAACGATAAATTCAAGAATGGCTGCCAATGGAGTAGCGCTTATGAAAGTGGTTCCAATCCTAATCTGAAGCCAGAAACTGCAAACAGCTTTACTCTTGGCTTGGTATGGGAACCAACGACCTGGTTGAATGCAAGTCTGGACTTTTGGCAAATCAAACGCAAGGATGAAATTTCCACATTTGATCTGACTACAGTGCTGGCAAATCCTGGCCGCTATGCAGGTAACCCAGCTGCTGTCATCACTCGCGATCCTTTGTCTGCAGCAGACAAAGCCGCTGGTGCGACAGCCGGTGAAATTACTAACCTGAGATTGTTGCTGACTAACGTTGCAACCACAGAAGTCCGTGGTATTGATCTGGACGTTAATGGCAATTTCAACCTGGGTGAGTACGGTCGTCTGAAACCTAACTTCAAAGTGACTTACAACCACTCTTACAAATCTGCACCTTCACCAGAAGCAGAAGCGATTGAGTATGCAGGTTCTCGCAATCAGCCACGCGTGCAGGCAACTGCAGGTGTAGCATGGGAAAAAGCAGCATGGAAATTGTCTCTGGATGCGGTGCATATCGGTCACATGTCTTCCAATGGTGACTTCACTCAGCCATGCGTATTTGAAACCCAGGGATATGCCAACCTGTGTAAAGATATCCCCTCTTTCACAACATTCAATCTGGGTGGCAGCTATTCTGGTTTGATGAAGGACTTGAAACTGAGCTTCGCAGTCAGGAACGTATTTGACCGTATGCCTCCGTTTGCACCAAGTGCCACATCAGCACAAGCAGTTGCCGCAATCACCAGCTTGCATGATGTCGTTGGTCGTTACTTCCAAATCTCGGCGTCTTACAAGTTCAAGTAATCTTATGAGCTGATCAATGCCGGAATCTTTGATTCCGGCATTTATTTTTTCCAAGCGTTATTTTTTAATGCTTAACGATAAAAACAAAGTGATAAAAACAAATTCTTCTGAGGGAGATAGATCGTGAAGAAACAATTTTGTAAGACTGTACTTGCCAGCATATTGTGCGTGGCAGGTGCAATGAGTTTGCCTGCCTATGCAGACAAATCTATTCCGGTGGCGGATTTTTTTAAGAAAGCGCAGTTTAATGGACGTCCGGTGTTGTCGCCTGATGGCCAGAGTATGGCAGTTCTGACTCCTCGTAATGGGCGTTTTGTATTGGCCATTATCCGCCTGGATTCGCGCCAGCCTAAGGTGATTGCTTCAGATGCTGACTATGACATCGTTTCACCACGATGGGTCAATGACAAGCGCCTGGTATTCAGCCTGAGCCGTGGCAGCGATGTTGTGCTGGAAGATAATGATGGCGGCGGCCTGTTTGCGGTCAATAGTGACGGCTCCAATTTCCGTAAGTTGGTACCGACCAAGAAAGAAGCGCAGGGCGGCAATGTCGCATATAAGCCTTTCTCAGTACTGGCACGTACTTTTGATGGCAGTAACGACCTGATTGTGGTCAACAACCAGCGTGGCAGAGATGCACAATTAGGTGCATCTGATGTATTGCGTCTGGATACCACAACTGGTAAAACCAAGCTCCTGACTTTTGATAACCCAGGCAAAATAGGTGGCTGGGTGCTTGACCATAATAATGTTATCCGGATTGGTGTATCGAATAGTGTTGATCCGGACAATAAACGTATCAAGCAAACTGTGTATTATCGGGATGGTGAAGGCAGTCCCTGGAAAACGATACATCAGGCTTATCTGGACGAAGGCAAAGAAATGAATCCCCTGGGATTTGATTTCGATAATAAAACTTTACTGGTAGGTGGGCGCTTCAATGGCCGTGACAAATCTGCAGTGTATATTTGGGACTTTGCAAAGCAAACGGTAGGTGAAATGGTTGCTGATCACCCTGATGCAGATGTGTCAGATCTTGAACTGGATTTGCAACGCAAGAAGCTGATTGGTGTCAATGTCGAGGCAATGACACCAGAAAGCATCTATTTTGATGAAGACTACGCCAAACTGGATGCCAGTTTGCGTGCAAGTTTCCCTGGCCAAAAAGTGTTTTTCGAATGGCGAGGAAAAAACGTCGTTGTAGTTGTCTATGGCGATAAAAATGCTGGATCTGTCTATTTCTATGACGCTGAAAAAAAGACGCTTGAACCTATCTATGTTGCAAGGCCTGATTTGGAAGGCAAGAAATTGTCTACTCAAAAAGTCATTAACTATGCAGCCAGGGATGGTCTGAATATACCTGCTTACCTGACATTACCTGAAGGTATGCCTGCGAAAAATCTGCCATTGGTTGCCTACATCCATGGTGGCCCACATGCGCGCGATAGTTTTGGTTATAGCCCCATGACTCAGATGCTGGCGTCGCGCGGATATGTGGTATTTCAGCCGCAGTTCCGCATGTCCACCGGCTTTGGCTGGAAGCACCATACAGCTGGCTGGAAGCAATGGGGTCTTGCCATGCAGGATGATATTACGGACGGTATTGAAAACTTGGTTAAACAGGGTATCGTTGACAAAAACCGTGTATGTATCATCGGCGCCAGTTACGGCGGTTATGCCACCATGTATGGATTGGTAAAAGATCCGGATCTTTACAAATGCGGTATCAATTGGGTAGGTGTGACAGATGTCAAAATGTTGTTCACTGTGAACTGGTCAGATATGTCTGGCCCTTACATGGATAATTTGGGCGCAAAAATGCATGGTGATCCTAAAACGGATGATGCCTATTTCCATAAAGTGTCAGCAATAGAAAATGCCAGCAAGATCAAGGCACCTGTCCTGATGGCCTATGGTAGTGAAGACGTGCGTGTACCTTTGATCCATGGTGAAAAAATGCGCGACAAGTTGAAGGCTCAAGGAAATACGGTGGAATGGATGGTATTTACCGGTGAAGGACATGGTTGGTCGAAAGAGAGCAACAATATTAAATGGGGTGAAGCTGTTTTGCGCTTCATTGACCAATATATTGGAGACAACTCTCCTGCAGCTAAAAAATAATAGCTAGCTTTAGACTGCAGTAAATTTGTAGTAAGTTAAAAACCGACAAGTTCGCTTGTCGGTTTTTTTATTCTTTCCACCTTAATGCGTAAATAAATAAGGTAATCCCCCGGCTCTGCCGGGGGACTCCTCAAGGTTTGACCTATACGGCGGTCGGTTTGAAACTTCTATCTCTACCAAAAGAAGG
>JACQDX010000016.1 GCA_016200895.1 Burkholderiales bacterium | reverse complement strand
GACAGTAAGTAGACGTCTGGGACTGGGCTTCGCTCTGGTTTTGACGTTTTTAATTGCCGTAACCATCGTCGGCATTTCAAGAATGTCCCAGATTCAGGGGCGACTGGAGAAGATCGTGAACATCAGCAATGCCGAGACTCGTCTGGCATTGGACATGCGCGCCATCGTCTATGACCGCATGGTGTCACTGCGTAATTTGACCTTGTTGAATGATGCTGCAGATATGGAGCCGGAACTGAAAAAGATTGCAGAGCAATCCAAACAGTATGCAACTGCAGATGAAAAATTGAGCAAGATGGCAACTGAAGAAGGCAATGTCTCTACAGAGAAAAAAACCTTGCTAGCCAAGTTGAAAGATGCAGAAACTGCTGCTGCCGCCCTGCCTGCCAAAGCGCAGGAACTGGGCCTGGCAAATAATGCCGAAGCTGCCACCATTACCCTGATCAAGAAACTGCGTCCGGTACAGAAAAAATGGCTGGATGCGCTGGATGAACTGGTCACGCTGGAAGATAAACTCAATACCCAGACTGCTGATGAGGCAAGTTCCGCTTTTAAAGCAGCGACAACCATGATGTTGACGCTAGGTGGCCTGGCACTGGCTGCTGGTATTTTCGCCGCATTCATGATCAGCCGCAGCTTGCTCAGGCAACTGGGTGGCGAGCCTGATTATGCCGCCACTATCGCCGGTCAAATTGCCGCAGGTGACCTGACTGCACCTATCGACCTGAAGTCCGGTGATACGGACAGTTTGCTGTATGAGATGAAAAACATGCGCGACAGCCTGGTGAATATCGTCGCCCAGGTACGCAATGGCACAGATACCATCGCCACCGCATCCAGCGAAATCACGACTGGTAATCTGGACTTGTCTTCCCGTACCGAGCAACAAGCCAGCTCTCTGGAAAAAACCACTTCGTCTATGAAAGAACTGACGACCACGGTAAAACAAAATGCCGACAATGCACGCGAAGCCAATCAACTGGCTGCCTCTGCATCTGAAGTCGCGCGCCAGGGTGGTGTAGTGGTCGCCCAGGTGGTTGATACCATGGGCTCGATTAATGAATCGTCCAAGAAAATTGTCGATATCATCAGCGTTATTGATGGCATTGCCTTCCAGACCAATATCCTCGCCTTGAATGCTGCGGTAGAAGCTGCCCGCGCCGGTGAGCAAGGCCGCGGTTTTGCGGTAGTTGCTGCTGAAGTGCGTAATCTGGCACAACGTAGTGCCGCTGCTGCCAAGGAAATTAAAACCCTGATCGGCACTTCAGTAGAGAAAGTCGAAATTGGTACCAAGCTGGTTGGCCAGGCTGGCGTTACGATAGACCAGGTAGTCTCCAGTGTTAAACATGTGACCGACATCATTGCGGAAATCAGTGCTGCGAGCCAGGAACAAAGCGTAGGCATTGAACACGTCAACCATGCCATCATAGAAATGGATAGCATGACCCAGCAAAATGCTGCCTTGGTGGAAGAAGCCGCTGCTGCGGCGCAAAGTCTGCAAGATCAGGCCTCTGAACTGGCGAAAGTGGTCAGTGTCTTTAAATTGCACACAGGTGAACGCGCCCAGCAAATCGCTGCTCCGTTAGCACAGGCGCCAGTGCGCCGCGTAGAACCGGTAGCAATCAAGACTAAAGCACGAAGCAATCAGGTAAAATCTTTACCAGCCGCCAGAACTGCGCCGAAAAAAGCGGCTGCATCAAATAGCGCTGATGAATGGGAAGAGTTCTGACACAGGCAATGTCAAGTGCTGGTGATGATTGATCATCCGCACTTGAACGCGCAACAATTACACGTCAATTGTTGCGAATAGTGTCTGGCCTTGAAATCTGTTGGAAATTTTTTATACTGAATAGAAAATGAATACAAAGAGTTCTATGAAACCACAATTATCAATTCTCATTTCATCCTTATTACTGTGCGCCAGTGCTTCTGTCATGGCTGCAGAAACTTCACCGGTAATGGATAGCAAATCCTGCGAACCACCAAAGTATCCAAAAGCAGCGTTGATGAATGAAGAAACCGGCACCGTCACCATGGGTTTTCTCATCAGTGCTGATGGCAAGGTCGTTGAATCCAAAGTCGAAAAATCCAGCGGCTCCAAAAGCCTGGACAAGGCTGCATTGGGCGCATTGAGCCAGTGCAAATTCAAGCCGGGTACCAAGGATGGCAAACCAGATCAGTTATGGGCAAAGGTCGATTTTGTCTGGAAGCTTGAGTAACTTCAGTTGAAGTCAAATAAATGAAAAGAGGGAACATTGAATTATGTTCCCTCTTTTTTTTTGATCCGTTTTTAATGTCTTTAGTGTTCAGTGAACTGAGCTATGCAGACTTATTTGCATAGCTCCTCACTTCATCTAGTCCTATTGCTTTTGCAAACCACGGCGTATCAGCAAAGGCTCGATCTTTGGCTCGCGCCCACGGAAATTGCGGAAAGATTCCAGTGGATCCATGCTGCCGCCCTTGGATAATAATTGCTGACGGAACCAGTCGCCATTCTTGCGGTTCAGGCCGCCGCTTTCCTTGAACCATTCCACGCTCTCGGCATCCAGTACTTCACTCCACAGATAAGCATAGTAACCAGCCGAGTAGCCACCACCAAAGATGTGGGAGAAGTAAGTGCTGCGGTAGCGTGGTGGTACCGGGGTAAAGTCTACACCAGCCTGTTTTAATGCATCAGCTTCAAAGGCCAGTGCATCGTTTGGTATCTGCGCTGGTGTCAGTTGATGCCAGTGTTGATCCAGCAGGGATGCTGCCAGATATTCCGTGGTCGCAAAACCCTGATTGAATTTATTGGCTGCCGTGATTTTATCGACCAGGCTTTGCGGTATCACTTCGCCATTTTGATAATGTTTGGCATAGTTCTTCAATACCTCAGGCCAGGTCGCCCACATTTCATTGACTTGCGAAGGATATTCGACAAAGTCACGCGGCACATTGGTGCCAGAAAAACGTGGATACTTCACATTGGAAAACAGGCCGTGCAAGGCATGGCCAAATTCATGGAAAGCGGTGCGCACTTCATCAAAGGTCAGCAAGCTTGGCTGGCCCGCTGGCGGTTGTGGGATATTGAGGTGATTGGCAATCACAGGCTGAGTGCCAAACAGAGTGGATTGTTCCACATAGGCATTCATCCATGCACCGCCGCGCTTGGTATCGCGGGCATACATGTCGGCGATAAACAGCGCCATGCTCTTGCCATCCGCATCAAATATTTCATAGACCTTGACGCTGGGGTGATACACCGGTAAGTCAGTGCGTTCTTTGAAGGTAATGCCATACAGCTTGGTGGCAGCAAAGAAGACACCGTTTTCCAGTACATTCTTCAATTCAAAATAGGGGCGCAACTGGCTGTCGTCAAAGCTGTATTTTGCCTTGCGCAATTGTTCGGTATAAAACGCCCAGTCCCAGGCAGCCAGTTTGAAATTGCCTTGTTGCGCATCAATGATTTTTTGCAGCTCTGCGCCTTCTGCTCTGGCATTATTGACCGCCGCCGGTGCCAGCTCACTCAGCATTTTGTTGACTGCGGTGGTTGTCCTGGCCGTTTCATCCTCTAGACCATAAGCTGCATGGTTGGCATAACCCAGCAGGGTGGCACGGTCAGCGCGCAGGCGTGCCAGGTCTATCGCGACCTGGCGGTTATCAAATTCACCGCCATGACTACCACGATTTACTGATGCTTCATGCAGACGCTGGCGCAGAGTACGGTTTGCCAGGTTGGCTTCAAATGGCTGGCCAGTCGTATTCATGAGCGGGATGACGAATTTATCTTTCAGGCCACGCGTCTTGGCAGCTTCGGCTGCGCTGGCGATTTCTTCTTCAGACAAACCCTGCAATTCTGCCTTGCTATCGACGACGATGGCCGAGGCATTGGTTTCTTTCAAGACATTCTGGCTGAACTTGGTAGACAAGCTAGCCAACTGGGCATTCAAGCTCTTGAGTTTTTGCTTGTCCTTGTCGCCCAGCTTGGCACCGGCGCGCACAAAATCTGTGTAATAGCGTTCCAGCAAACGTCCGGATTCTGCATCCAGCTTCAGTGCCTGGCGTGCTTCATACAATTTGCAGATGCGCTGGAACAGACGGGCGTTCAGGAAAATCTGATCCTGGTGAGCGGCCAGCTTGGGTGCCAGGTCACGCGACAGGGCTTCCAGCGTAGGATTGGTATTCGCACCAGTCAGGCTGAAGAATACGGTGGAGACACGGTTCAGCATCTGGCCCGCACGTTCCATGGCGACTACGGTATTTTCAAATGTAGGCGCGGCACGATTGTTGGCGATTGTGGTAATTTCAGCCGCGTGCAGGCGCATGCCTTCTGTAAATGCCGGTGCGTAATGCGTATTTTTGATCTGGTCAAAAGCCGGATAGTGGTAAGGCAGTTTGCTGATACTGGCAAAGGGATTGTCCGCCAGTTTGCTGGCAGACTTTTTTTGTGTGACGGCGCTACCAGGTTCCGCAGTAGATGTGGCAGCGGCATAACTGGCAGGATTGGCCAGTGCAGTACCCAGCAAGATGAGCAGCAGATGTTTGTTCATGTAGTTTTACCAAAATCTTTGATCAAAAGGAAACATAGTGTAGCAGACCATAAATCTGATGTATCGTTCAACTCCGCGTTCAATTCAGGCAAAAAAAAAGCGCCTCGAGGCGCTAAAAAGTGTGTACCAACGTGTACAACGTGCGTGCCAAAAACTGACCTTCAGCACATGACGAAGCGGTTCGCCAGGTCAAGTATGAAAGAGGGGCGCAGATAGGCGATAAACACCAGGGCCAGCACCATGGCGATGATGCTGCCCCAGAGCAGACGCAATAATCTTAGAGATAATTGTTTGGACATAAATTAACAGTAGTCGCTCAGGCCGGGACCGGAGTTGATCGGGCTATAGGCTTTTCATTTATAGGCAAATTCACCAGCGCCGCAAAGATACCCAGCGCCAGGACGATGCCCCATACCATATTGTAGCTGCCAGTTTTAGTATAGATATAACCACCCAGCCAGACACCGATAAAGCTGCCCACCTGATGGGAGAAGAACACAAAGCCTGACAACATCGACAAATACTTGACACCAAAAATCCCGGCAACGACACCATTCGTCAATGGCACGGTGGACAGCCACAGCAAGCCCAGCGCTGCTGCGAAGAGATACACTGAATACGGTGTCAACGGTGCCAGCAAGAACAGACCTATGACGATGCTGCGCGCCAGATAGATGGCCGACAACAGATAGGGTTTAGGGAACATGCCACCCAGCTTGCCAGCATAGTAGGAGCCAAAGATATTGAACAGACCGATCAGCGCCAGCGCATACACGGCCACGCTGGGATCCATGACACCCTTGTCTTTCAAATAGGCGGGCATGTGCACGCCGATAAAAACCAGCTGGAAGCCACAGACGAAATAACCGGCCACCAGTAATAAAAATGGCTTGTAGGCAAAGGCCTCATGTATTGCTTCGGCGATGCTTTGCTGCGGGCCGGTGACTTGTTCCAGCGCCGGTTCGCGTAGCTTCAGCGCCATTGGCACCATCAGCAGGACGACCAGGGCAGCCAGCACATAGAAAGCATTTTGCCAGCCTGCACGATCGATCAATTGCTGTTCTATGGGCATCATGACAAACTGGCCGAAGGAGCCAGCGGCAGAGGATATGCCAAAAGCCCATGAACGTTTTTCCAGTGGTGCGGTGCGGCCTATAATGCCACTGACTGCGCCAAACGAGGTACAGGCCAGTGCCGCACCTATCAGTATCCCGGTCCCCACAATGAACAGGCCAGACTGGTCAACCAAGGCCATCCACAACAAACCTGCGGCATACAGAAAGGCACCCAGTACCATCATCTTGGCCGTGCCTACCCGGTCTATCACCATGCCGGCGAGAGGACCGAAAACACCCCACATCAGGTTTTGCAAAGCCATGGCCATCGAAAAGGTTTCCCTGGTCCAGCCGTGTTCCTGCGAGATCGGTTGCATCCAGAAACCAAAACCATGCCTGACGCCCATGGACAAGGTGATGACTATACCGCTGGCCAGCAGCACGGTTTTCAGGTCGGGGGCGCGTTGAGTTGTCATGGCTATAGACGTTCTACTAATTAAAGAATGTAATTAGTGTATGCCAATCCTGAAAATCATGTGGACTGCCCAAAGCACCATGACGGTATGGTGACTTGCAGCAGTCAGAATTGTATTGCTCAAGTCTTAGAACCTGTTGACGATCTTACTGCGCGTGCGCAATAGGATTCAACGCGGGGTTCATGTGCTGCTCAAAATGCTCATGTACTTGAGTACATTCCGCTTTTGCGTTGGGCTTTTGTTACCCTAACCCCGCTTACACACGCTCGCTACAGATCGTAAACAAGTTCTTACGGATCGAGTGGCAAGTCCATGGTAAACCGTGTCCCCATACCCGGCGCACTATCGACGGCGATGCTGCCATGCAGGATGGTGGTTACCAGGTTGTGGACTATGCTGAGTCCCAGTCCACTGCCACCCTGACCCAGCTTGGTGGTGAAGAAGGGATCAAAAATCCTGCGCAAATCCTGTGCTTCTATGCCATTGCCATTGTCGCTGAAGATGATTTGCACCTGATTGTCCGGCGTCTTGTGGGCGCGTAACAGCATCTTGCCGTTTTCACGATTTTCAAAGGCATGCAGCATGGCATTGTTGATGAAATTGGTCAGCACTTGTCCATAGGGGCCAGGGAAGCTGTTTAACTCTATATCTTCCGGGATATCAATTTCCAGTGTATGCCCATGCTTATGGATGAGGTTGTGCAGAGTGCGTATGACTTCCAGTGAAGTCTTGCGCAAATTGAACAGGCGGCGTTTCTGGCTGGTCTGATCTACCGAGACTTGCTTGAAACTGCTGACCAGGTCGCTGGCACTCATGAGATTGCGCAGCAATAATTCATTGGCATGACTGATGGTGGCCGTGAACTGGTTCAGGTCAGAACGCTTCAGACTGTTTTCTGTCAGCTTGCGTAAAAACAAAACTGATTGTTCCTGCAAGGTAGTGGCAGTCAGCAGGCTATTCCCTATCGGTGTATTCAATTCATGGGCAATGCCCGCCACCAGTGAACCCAATGCCGCCAGTTTTTCTTGCGAAATCAGAATTTGCTGGGCTTTTAATAATTGCTGATAAGTCTCGGCATTTTCCACGGCAATGGCAGTGTAGGCCGCCAGCATCATGGCAATATCCAGATGCATGCGCTGGAAGGCATTTTTTTGCGTACTTTGTATGGCGATGATACCTATGGTGCGGCCCTTGATCATCAAGGGCACATAGATATGGGAGACGGGTATGATTTTTTCCAGCCCGGCAAAATAGGCACTGTCCACAGTCAGCTTGTTCAAGCCTGCTTCACTGATGTAAGTCTGGTATTCGGTATAGATGTCGCTGATAAAGATAGGTTGTTGATGTGAGACACACCAGGCTGATAATAAATCCTTGTCCCGGATGTCGCGTATATACGGCAGCATGCGGTGGCCACGCAAGATATTGCAGGGGAATTCTATGGTTTCCTGTTCTGGCCGGTACAGGCCCACGGCAAACACCTCTGCTCCCATCAAATCATGCACATGACGATAGACGATTTCCATGATGGTATCGCGGTCCAGGCTGGAGGTGATTTCCCTGCCTATTTCGCTAAGCCGGTAGATATGCTTGTGTGCCTGCTGTAATTGTTCGGTTTGTAATTGCAAGCTGGCAGTGCGCTCCAGCACTCGGGCTTCGAGTTGTTTCTGGGTTTGCGCATGCTCAGCATGGCTGAGTACTTGCTGTATCAGGTTGCCCAGATGGCGGCCAAACAAGACATCTTCACGTGACCAGTTCCTGACCCCGCTTGTATGTGCGAAACAGATCAGTCCCGCGCTCTTGCCATGCAAACGCAAGGGTATTTCCAGTGCTGAATACAATTGTTCTTGCCCCAGCAATGTTTTCATTTCTGTCGCCACCACATGCAGGCGCATATCATGTCCTACCAATGGCACTTCATCCTGCTGCAGCATATGCATCAAGAGTGGCAGGTTCTGACAAGGCATTTCTGCCTTGACCTGGGCTTGGCAGTGGCCCGCCCTGGCATGGCAGTGCAAGCCTACTTCATTGCCATCAACCAAAAAGACTGCAGCCAGCTCGGTATTCAGTATTGCCAGGGCAGTATCGGCAATCAATTGCAACACTTCGCTTTGCTGGCCTTCTTCCAGCAAGCGATTCGATGACAGTTCCAGCAGGATTTCTACTGGTGATTTATGTGACAAATCATAGGCACGCAATTCATGGAACTTGTCCATCGTGCCCAGTTCACTGAGCTCGCTCGTGGTTTGCTGATGCAGACGGGCAAAATGCAGGGCTTGCTGCCAGTTGCCCTGCTGCTCATGGATTTCTGACAGGGCAGCCAGACTGCGTACTTTTTGTCGGCGTGAGGCGACTTTGTCTGAATAACTCAAGGCCTTGCCATAGGCATCCAGCGCCTCATCGAATTGTCCTGCTGCGCGCAATATGTCGGCCAGCGAATCCAGCACTGCACCTTTCAACCAGACATAGTTGCAGGCATTGGCCAGATCCAGTGCAGTGCGGATATGGCTTTCTGCCGTATCCAGTTGCGTATTCCTGCTGGCGACCAGACCCAGATACCAGTAAGTCTCGGCCAGGTATTCATGGATAGCATGCTGCTCGGCTAATACTTTGGCCTTCAGAAAGCAGTTTTCTGCTGCTAGCAATTCACCCGTATTGAGTTCATTGACGCCCAGGTTGATGATTTGCTTGCACAGCAGATACGGCTCATTCAGTTGCTCCAGCAAAATGCCCGCATCGGTATGAAAGCGTGCAGCGGTTTTCCTGTCGCCAAGGGCATCGTAAATTTGCCCCAGCCCTATGTGGGCTTCTACCAGTGTGACCTGGTCACGGTTGAATTTGCTCAGGTCTACGCAGCGCGTCCAATACATCAGGGCGTCACGGTAGGCACCCTGGGTATAACTGATACGACCCAGTGCCAGCAGCATCAGGCCAGCCGGTCGTGTCAATTGTTGTTGTTCGGCGATGTGCAAACCCTGTTCCAGCTCGTTTTGCATGGAATGCGCCTGCCCCAGCCTTTCCAGTATCAGGTAGCGCTGGTAACAGGCGTCAAGCTGCAAGCCAGTTTGTCCGGCTGCTACAGCTTGCTGGCTCAATTGGCCGAGTAAACAAGTCGCCAGCCGCGGATGCCTGCGCGCGGTCTTGACGATACGATGTAAATTGCGATTCAAATTCAGCGCCTGGCGCATGATTCCCGATTTGTTTGTCCGAAAATGGCTAGAAGAGTGACTGGCACTCGCGTATAACGATTCCTGAAGATAGTAATGCAGATTGCATATTGGGTACATAATTTTAACTATCCCGGAATTGATTGAATACAAGAAAGTGGCGGCTATGGGACAGCAGATACAGACAGTTACTGGCAAACATCAGGCAACGATGCAGCCTGATGCGACCAGCCTCATGCTGACCGAGGCTAGTGATGGTTTGACACAAAAGCAATGCTATTACCGCGCCCTGGCCGCCAAGGACAGCCGTTTCGATGGTGTGTTTTTTACTGGTGTTAAAACCACGGGCGTGTATTGCCGCCCGGTGTGTGGCGTCAAGACACCACGCGAATCGTCCTGTGAGTTTTTCAGTAGCGCTGCTGCAGCAGAGGCCGCCGGTTTTCGCCCCTGCCTGCGTTGCCGCCCCGAACTGGCACCTTATGCCATACAACAAAACCTGGCGCATGCCATCTGGCAAAGAATCGCTGACGGTGCCTTGAATGAAATGGATATAGAAAATTTCTCCCACCAGATAGGCTTGTCGTCACGGCAGTTGCGCCGCGTCATGTTGCAGGAATTTGGTGTGACCCCGGTAGAACTGGCACAAACCCAGCGCCTGTTATTTGCAAAAAAACTGCTGCAAGAAACCCAGCTGGGCATGGCCGAGATCGCTTTTGCTGCCGGTTTTGGCAGTGTCAGGCGTTTTAATGCCCTGTTCTCGGAACGCTATCAAATGGCACCGGGATCGATAAGGCGCTCGGCGGATAGCGCTGGTGAAGGCGTCAGCCTGAAACTGGCTTACCGACCACCCTATGCCTGGGGCGCAGTGATTACTTACCTTGCTGGCCGCGCCATGCCGGGGCTGGAAGCCGTCATCGATGAAAAAGGCGGTAAGGCCTATGTGCGCAGCGTGCGGATGGATGGGCTTGAAGGCTGGCTCAAAGTCGCCCATCTGCCCGCCAAACAGCAACTCAGCCTGCAAGTCTCGCCTTCATTGGCACCCATACTCATGCCCTTGATGGCCAGGGTCAGGCAGCAGTTTGACCTGGAAGCCAATCCTGCCATCATACAAAGTCATTTGCAGGGTGATGTCTTGCTGGCAGGACAAATCCTGCGTACGCCCGGTATGCGTGTGCCGGGTGCCTTCGACAGTTTTGAGTTGGCCATCCGTGCCGTGCTGGGCCAGCAAGTCAGCGTGGCCGGTGCTACTACCGTGGCGGGCAGGCTGGTGACTCGTTTTGGTCAGCCTGTGCTTACACCGTTTGCTGCTGTCACCCATCATTTCCCCAGCCCGCAAACCATCGTTGGCTTATCGATAGATCAACTGGCAGGCATAGGTATACCCGGTGCCCGTGCTGCCACCCTGCAAAACATCGCCCAGTTTGCACTTGATGGCGGTTTGCAAAGACAGTTGGTCGCCAGTTCTGATGACATGGTGGCCAAACTGAAGACAGTCAAAGGCATAGGAGAGTGGACAGCGCAATACATCGTCATGCGCGCCCTGCGTTTCTCGGATGCTTTCCCCGCAGGTGACCTGGGCTTGCAAAAAGCGGCGGCTTTATTGGCGACCCCGGTAAGTGAGCGTTTGACTGAAAAGCAATTACTGAACATCGCCCAGCCCTGGGCACCTTGGCGGGCGTATGCGGCTCTGCTGCTATGGCAATCATTAAGTAAAGAGTAAATGCGGACTAAATAAGGAATGAGGGAACTATCATGAAATACATTAATTACAACAGCCCGGTAGGGCAATTACTTTTAGCCGCCAGTGAGCATGGTCTCAGCGGGGTGTATTTTGAAAACCACAAACACTTTAAAGGCAGTGCAGGCTGGCAAGAAGATGAATCTGACCCCATCCTGATACAGGCGCGCCAGCAACTCCAGGAATATTTTGCCGGTCAGCGCCAGGATTTTGATTTGCCGCTGGATTTGTCGGCTGGCACAGACTTCCAGCAAGAGGTATGGGCAGCCTTGCGTCGCATACCTTTTGCCCAGACCAGCAGCTATCTGGCACTGGCGCAGGGGATAGACAGACCCAAGGCGGTGCGGGCAGTGGGGGCGGCAAATGGGCGTAATCCTCTATCCATCATCGTCCCCTGCCACCGGGTAATCGCCAGTAATGGCGCACTGACTGGTTATGCTGGCGGTTTGCAGAATAAGGAAGCCTTGTTGATGCTGGAAAGAAAATTTGCCAAATAGCAAGCTTGCTGGATCATGGCAATGCCAGACGTGTGCCTAAAGAACAGGCAGAGCAGGTAATTTCAGGAAAAGCAGATAGATATCTGAAAATATCATTTAGCTAATTTTGGTGCGATGCACAAAAAGTGCTTGACGTTTTAAATTCTACGTGTAGAATCGTAATTGTTGCGGTGCACCATTCAAAATTCATGGAAAGCGCTGCCGATTACTAAAGCCACTTAATTCCATCTACCGGAGAATGCCATGACTACCAATACACCAGAACAATTTATCGCTACGACTAAAGCTAACCTGGAAGCCCAATTCGCTTCCCTGACTTCCCTGAACAAAAAAGCATTTGAAGGCCTGGAGCAGTTGTTTGCCCTGAACGTCAATGCTGCCAAGGCAAGTTTCGAAGAAGGTACTGCTGCTGCCAAACAATTGATGGGCGCCAAAGACCCACAAGAATTTTTCACTTTGTCTGCTGCTCAAGCTCAGCCAAACGCTGAAAAAGCCCTGGCTTATGGCCGTCACCTGGCAACTATCACGACAGCAACTCAGCAAGAATTCACTAAAGCAGTTGAAGCGCACATCGCTGAAACAAACACTAAAGTGATTTCCCTGATCGACGAAGTAACTAAAAATGCACCGGCTGGTTCCGAACAAGCTGTAACAGCCTTGAAATCTGTTGTTGGCAACATCAACGCAGGTTACGAGCAACTGTCCAAAACAACCAAGCAAGCTGTGCAAACTCTGGAAGAAAACCTGACTAAGGCTACCCAGCAATTCACACAAGCGGCTGAAAAAGCAACTGCTAAAAAGAAGTAATTTAGCAATTGTAGATTCAGACTCACTGCGGTGAGTTGCAGTAAAAAAATCCCCTGATGCTCGCATGAGGGGATTTTTTCATGGGCAGCCAAAAAACTCAAGTCCGCGCTGGTGGTGCTGGCAATTTAGCCAATAAATAAATCAAATACAGCACCACGCAAGCGCCATCAAATAAGGCCGCAATATGCAGACCCTGCAAAGCTGGCTCAGCCCAGTTGATGGCCACCATCATCACCAGCCCCAGTTTCTCAAAGGCCGCCGCCAGTAAAATCGCCCTTCTTGCCTGCACCTGCCTCACCGCATAGATGATCAGCGCGCCAAGCACAAAGGCCATCAAACCCCAGTGCCTGGCAAAGAACAGGCCAGTGACATCACCTACCTGCATGCCTGAAGCCTGCAAGAACAGGGTGGGAGCAATAAATTGCAAGCCCGCCAACATGGTGACTGTGCCACTGACGTACAGGATTTTGCTTATTGTTTTTTCTTGCATGTTCTCCCCACTTATTCAGGTTCCACGATGATATAAAAATGCCGGTCCCGGCAATTCCCTGCCAAGATCGGCACCTACTTCAGCTGTGATCAGTGTATTCAATTTACTGTTCAAGTCCAGCAACAAATCTTTATGTTGTTCAGGGTTTGCTGCCAGATTGGTGATTTCATTCGGGTCGGTTTGCGTATCATAAAGTTCAAGCTGATTGCGTGTCGTCAAATTTTGCCAGTCGCGTGGCTGGTGATGATCGGCTGGCTTGAAATAGCGGGCAAATTTATAGCGGCCATCATGGATGCCACGGAACAGGGCCGGGTTGTCCAGGCTGGGTAAAAACTGGCCGCTTTCAAAGCCGATCAAGAGCGAGCTCAGCTTGCTGTATATCTTGCCGGTTGTTGCACCCTTGCGTGAGAATTCCGGGTCCATGTACAGAGGTATGCCGTAATTGAACAAAATACCTTTTTTATCGCGTGCCGTGCTTGTGCCAGCTGTACTGATGGCGGCGCTGATATCCAGGCCTTTCAAATAGGGATATTTATCTGCAGTCGCACTTGCATCAACACCAGCCATGCCAAGGATAGTGGGCACCAGGTCTATATGTGAACCCAATGCATTCGTCATTTTGCCACCAGCGACATCCGGATGGCGCACGATAAAGGGCAGGCGCATGTTTTCCTTGTACATGAAGGGACCCTTCTGGCGTAGCTTGTGGGCACCTGCCATTTCTCCGTGGTCCGAGGTATAGATGACGATGGTGTCTTTATCCATGCCCAGTTTTTTCAGTGCCTGCAACACGGTCAGAGCATGGCTGTCTACATCGCGCACGCAATTGAAGTAATAACTTTGATAGGCACGCCAGGCAGCTTCATCATTTGGATCTATATGACCATACAGCCAGTTGCACATTTCTATGTAAGAGCTGGTGGCCCAGGGTTTGTCGTTTAATTTATCCTGGTAATAACTGTCCGGTAGTGGCAAATCCCAGTTCTTGTCGTAAACGCCGCCGATGGGTGGAGTGGACAAAGGCGACAGCATATTGCGCTGTTGTCGGCTGGCTACCTGTTTATCGCCAGTGCTGACATACATGACATCATGTGGATTGACAAAATTCACGGCCAGAAACCAGGGCTGCTTACCGCGCATATCGCGTCCCTTGCTGCCCAGCCATTGCACTGCATTGCTGGCGATCTGCCCGTCATAGCGGTAGCCGGTCCAGGTTGAGCCGTGCGGATCGCCATCAAGGTTATAGTCAGAAAAACCATAAGGCTCCAGCGCATTTTCGGTACTGGGATAAGGCCCGTACACCAGACCAGGGTCGGCGCGCAGGTGGCTTAAATGCCATTTACCTTTATAGGCAGTGTAATAACCCTGCGCCCTTAATAAATGCCCCAGGCTGGGCAAGCCATCTGCCAGTTTGGGGAAAGAAGGAGGCGCATCAACATTCGCCGTCATCTGTGTGTGCTGGGTATGCTGGCCAAAATACATATTCGAGCGCGAAGGCGAGCAAGGCGTGGTATTCGCATGGAAATTCATCATACCGGTGCCTTGCTCCAGTAACATTTCAAGAGCAGACAAACCCAGGCCAGACGGCAAGTCTTGCCAGTGGCGTAACTGATCATTGACGATCAGCAAGATATTTGGTCGCCACTGGCGCAAGCCTGCAACTGACATGGCCCCGGGCACTTTGGGTATACTGCGCGGCCTGTGTTGTTTGTCGGCCACGTCGCCAATGGCCGCACCCAGGCCTACCCCTGCCATTGCTGCCAATACTTTTCTGCGACTGATGTTGCCTGACTGATCTGCCATATGTTCTCCATAACACGATCTGATACAACGCAGTGTCGGACACTTAATTGCATACGTCCAGTGCATTATAATCATCGTATTGATACCTAAAAGGTATGGTCTATTATGGTCTGTACATGAACCTGAACAAGCTCAGACATGTTGTTGTATTGGCAGAGCAAGGCAATTTTGCCCGTGCAGCAGACAAACTCAATCTCAGCCAGCCTGCCTTGAGCCGCAGTATTTCAAGTCTGGAAGAAGAAATGGGCATGCGCCTGTTTGACCGCGACCAGGCCGGTGCTACAGCCACTGCCGCTGGCAGGCAGCTGGTTATGCGTGCCCGTGATTTGTTGTATGCAGCAAATAACCTCAAACAGGAAATGGCACAACTGCGCGATTGCGAAAGTGGCCAGATCGTTTTTGGTGCCGGGCCTTTTCCTGCAGCCAGTTTTTTGCCCGGTGTCTTGACGGAATTGGCAACCGCCTACCCACGCATGCGTGCTGTGCTGGAAGTAAATAATAGCGACACCCTGATGGAGCACCTGCTGGCAGAAAAGCTGGAATTCTTCATCGCCGACACCCGTACCCTGATTCCCAACAAGCATGTCAACACCAGGTCTTTGACGCGACAATTTGGTGGCCTTTATTGTCGCTGTGAGCACCCACTGACGAAAAAAGCCTTACTGAATCTGCACGACTTGCAAAACGCCAGCTATGCCAGTGTGTATCTGGCGGATATTTTCTTGTCATCCATGCGCAAGGCTTTTGGCCTGGAGCCAGGCCAGGATTTGCCTATGGTCACTACTTGCGACAATATTTATGTTCTCAAGCATGTGGTCATGCACAGTGACGCCATCCTCCTGTGCACCCATGCGGCGGTAGCTACAGAACTCAAGTCCGGTGACCTGGTCGAGCTGAAAGTCGATGGCTGGCAAGCCATTCATGCAGAAATTGGTGTGGTCAGTCTGGCAAGACGCAGCCTGTCGCCGATGGCAGAGCTGGTGCTGGCAAAAGTCGATGCCCATGTGTAAAGGCATAATGGCGGCAATTTTGTCTCGCATGAGGCAGCATACATGGCAAAACGCCATCTTTTTTAAAGCGTGGGAACTCAGCCGGGCGCGAGCAGTGGTAAGCTAGAGCATGTATTCTATATGCAGGCGCATTTGCAATAATTCAGCAGCATTCATTTGATCATTCCCTACCCTCAGGGACAAAACCAGGAGAATTCACATGCAAGACGTGGTAATCGTAGCTGCAGGCCGTACTGCAGTAGGCAAATTTGGTGGCTCTTTGGCAAAAACGGCTGCTTCCGACCTGGGCGCACATGTCATCAAGGCCCTGCTGGCGAAAACCGGCCTTAGCAGTGACCTGATAAGTGAAGTCATCCTGGGTCAGGTACTGACGGCTGGCGTAGGTCAGAATGCTGCACGCCAGGCTGTCATCAAAGCCGGTTTGCCAGACATGGTGCCTGCTTTCACTATTAACAAGGTATGCGGTAGCGGTTTAAAAGCTACTCACCTGGCAGCACAAGCCATCAAAGCTGGTGATGCTGACATCATCATCGCCGGTGGCCAGGAAAACATGAGTGCTTCGCCGCACGTATTGAATGGTTCACGCGATGGTTTCCGCATGGGCGATGCCAAACTGGTCGATACCATGATCGTTGATGGTCTGTGGGATGTCTACAACCAATACCATATGGGTATCACGGCAGAAAACGTCGCCAAGAAATATGGCGTCACCCGCGAAGAGCAAGACCTGTTTGCCCTGGCATCACAAAACAAGGCAGAAGCCGCACAAAAAGCGGGCAAGTTCAAGGATGAAATCATTCCTTTTGAGCTGGTCAGCAAAAAAGGCACGACAGTATTTGACAGCGATGAATTCATCAAGCATGGAACTACTCTGGAATCCCTGTCGTCCCTGCGCCCGGCTTTCGACAAGAATGGCACAGTCACTGCAGGTAACGCATCCGGCCTCAACGATGGTGCTGCTGCCGTCATCATGATGACAGCACAAAGAGCAGAGCAACTGGGTTTGCCAGTGCTGGCCCGTATCAAAGCCTACTCTTCTGCCGGTGTCGATCCAACCATCATGGGCATGGGTCCGGTACCTGCCGCCCAGCTTTGCCTGAAAAAAGCCGGTTGGACACACCAGGACCTGGACCTGATGGAAATCAATGAAGCCTTTGCCGCACAGGCAATCGGCGTCAACAAGGAAATGGGCTGGGATACCAGCAAGATCAATGTCAACGGCGGCGCGATTGCGATTGGCCACCCTATCGGCGCATCCGGTGCCCGCATCCTGGTCAGCCTGATCCATGAAATGATACGTCGCGATGCCAAAAAAGGCCTGGCGAGTTTGTGCATCGGTGGTGGTATGGGCGTGGCGCTGGCGATAGAGCGTTAAGCCTTTGCTGACCCTAGCTCGATGTCAAACCCCTCTGTATGAGGGGTTTGTTTTTTGGAGGCTAATATTTGCTACTACACGAACACAATGATAAATAGACAGTGAATTGTTAAGAATTGAAATAAAAACAAAATATTCTAAAAATTCGCTGGTAAAAGAGCAATTTCAGCGAGTAGGATTAAATAAAAAATTATTTATTTAACTATGATTGAGTCGAGGTTTCTTTGAATACAGATAATCAAAATCTATATGCGCACTTGATGTCTAATAGGCCTTCTTATCTTTTTTTGGGACAAGATTATCTGCGACTTGAAACTGGTATAGATGCTTTATTGGCCAATATAGTTAAGAAATATGGGACAAGTGAAGCCACTCGTTCGAGCGCCAGTGAGTTTTCATATCCCGCCTTACTAGAAAACTGTTCTTTCGAAGATCAAGAATATGCTCGCAATTGGATAAGTAATATTGCACTTCGACTAGTTTCACCTACCTGGTTAGATGTTGTTTCGAACTTGCCTTGGAGTGGAGTTTACTCTTCATCAATAGACACATTGCTTGTACGAGCTTTTCGAAATAGTTGGAGAAGTGTACAACCAGTTTTTTCTAAGAAATTTTCACAGCCAGATCCAAGAAGTAGAACAAATCTTCATGTTACATATTTATTTGGTTGCATTGAGCGTGAGAACGAAGAGGAGAGGTCTCCATTAAATGAATTTGATTACATTCGAAGACTTCCAGACTCGACAATATTACTTTCTCGTTTGAAAGAACAAACAACTCCGTTTGGAAAAATTTTTATAGAAGGTTATCGCAGTGAACGCGACTGGTTGACAGCAAGAGATTTAGCAACACTTGCATTATCTATGGATGCAGATCAGATTCATCTATTTAGTGCTAGCGAGGAAACTAAATCTGATCCGATGATTATTCGGTTATCTAAGTCGAGCAGAATAGTTTTGCATGATGAAAGTCTAGCCACATTCTTGAATCAAGGTTTGACTTCTGGGCAAATAAATTTTGAACCCAGGAAAGAGTTTAGACGCGATGGTCATTACATTACTCTAGGTGTAACTGCAGTTGAAATCCCAGAAAACATATGGGCCATAACAAACAAACTAGCTACTATTCTGGATGATTCATTATTTACTTCACCGAAAAATTTATCAGATGAGTGGCGCTATCGAGCATTCAAAAACTTCTTATTTGAATCTGGGACACGTCCAGTTTGGGAAGCTTATCCGTTAGGTTTTGCGCTTGAGCGTGATTTCGAAAAGGACCTACACAATTATGTGCATAATCGGTTTAAAAGGAAATCCTTTGGAAGCGATCCAATAATTCTTCATGGTCAAACCGGAACAGGGAAAAGTGTCGCTTTAGGTGCTTTAGCTTACAAAATACGCCTAGAAAAGCAGTATGCAGTATTGTTCATTGAACGTAGTCCATATGGCCCGATAGCTACAGATTTGGATCAATTTTGTAAATGGGCTGAAGATAATGGATTTTCAGCTACTTTGCTTGTATGGGATGCAATGGGGCAGATTGAGCAATACAGTACCCTCCAAAAATATTTATCAGGACGCGGTCGAAATGTCGTAATAGTCGGGAGTAGCTATAAACTAGATTTGACTGACGCTGATTCTGAATCTCTTATATTTGCGCCTCCCACCTTAAGTGAGGGTGAGTCCACTAGATTCAAAGTGTTGCTCAGCAAATTTGAGCCTTCACTCGGGGAGCAATTAGATAATCTTTTAAAAAAGAAAGACAATACTTTTTTAGTCGCACTGTATCGACTATTACCAGATACTCGTGGTCAAGTTAAGTATGGACTGCAACGTGAAACTGGGGCAGCAGAAATTGCTCTAAAAGAACAAGCCTCCCAAATCTCACCTGAGTGGACTGGGGGAGCTTTGTTAACAGCATTTCAAAAGATTGGGTTTCTGAATCAGAACGCATTTTTATCCGATAGAAAAAAAGAAATTGGAGGTGAGATTTTTTCTGATACAGAAGAATTGGTAGGCTTAATTATGGTTCCGGGTAGATTTGGTTTGAAGGTTCCAATTGAGCTAGTAGTACGGACTTTAGGAAGTGCGAAAGCAGCGAATTTTCATAAAATTTTTGAATCTATTGATATCTTTAGATGGCATTCTGACGATCAAGGAAATCTTTTTATTGGTACTCGTCACCCTTTGGAAGCAAAGCTAATTGCTCAAGCGAGGTTAGGTGGTCCTAAGCAAGAAGTAGAATTTGCAAAGAAATTATTAATTGAAATAAGTGACTCTGAAGATAGATTTGAAAACACTCAAATTCAATTTGCTGCAGATCTTCTTAGAAATATGGGCCCTAATGGTCCAGAGAGAAAACTTTACGCAAATTCATACGAGGATATTGCAGATTGCTTGCTTAAACTCAGATTAGAACGCGGAATTGCAAATCCTCGTCTCATGCTTCAAGAAGCCTCGCTTCTCAGAGAAGCAGTTGTTGCGATACCGGTTGTTGGTGATGAAATAAATAGACGTTTGGAATTGTTGGAGAGAGCCGCAGATACATTAAGAACTGCACTTAAAGAGATAAGCGCTAATTTTAAAACTCGCCGTTTAAGAGCAATGCTACTTGTAGAGTTAGCGTCGACTCTAGGTACAAAAGTTCGGGAACTTATAACCAATAAGACCGACTCAAATTCGATAATGGAAACTTTCTTTGAAGCGAGAAGAGTGGCTTTTGAAGCAAGAACACTTCAGCCAGAGGATTTTTTCCCAATTGATGTCATATCTTGGAGTACAAAAGATCTTATTCAAGGTGCGAAAATTGATGAGGCAAGCCGCCTAGATATTATTGTTGACTTGATGAGCACTCTTGAGACATGTGATGAGCAGTCTATGAATATGAGAGATAGAGAGATATTCAATAAAAGAAGGGTCGAACTAGGCAATATTTTGAAAAACGATTCTCTCAAAGAAAATGCGTTAGAGAGATTGGAAGCTATGGGATCTTGTGCAGGATATTATTTAAATGCATTGATGCTATCGCAAGAGAGGTCTAATGAGCCCTTAACTGACGAGGTATTAGCGAGATATACAAATGCCCTCAATTTTCTTCAGGGGCACATTGAGAAAATTGAACAAGATGGAAGATGTTTGTTTCTCCTGCTTCGATACTGGTGGATTGTGAATGCAAGAAAACCGCTATTTGGCGGAGAAAGGCAATTGCTACCGTTTAATAGAGGGCAATGGCAGTATTTAATAGCGCTGCTCGATAAATTAATGTCACTTGATGCTGTGTATAAAACGCCATCAAATAGCTATCTAAGGGCAATAGCAACTTGGAGCATTGGTTATTTTGACGACGCCGAGGAGTTATGGAAAGATCTGCAACGGGTATCGGAGTCTGTGACCGGTCGCCGTCGAGTAGCAAAGACATATGTCTCTTGTAATGATAACGGCAGCCCAATTTTATATAACGGCACAATCGAATGGATAGCTGAAGATGGGAATAGGGGAGAAATTTTTGTCGAGGGGATTAGACAAAAAATAAATTTTTTCCCTAAAGATTTTGGAGTTAATGAACCGCGAGATGGTCAAGCGGTAAGTAATTTCTGTATTTCATTTAATTACATCGGCCCTATTGCGGACCCTCTCCATCATGTCAAGCAATAGTTCAATAGCCAATTCTGAAATGCCAGAAAATCTGATGTATCAATTGATAGCGCTTCGTGACGAGCTAAATAGATTGGTACTATCCGTTGATAGCATCGGCAAAATATTTGATGATATGACGCTGACTTTACCTAAATTCGATCCATCGGAATTGGGCTTCATTCGCACGGTGTCTTGGCTATACGGGCTTTATTATGAGGCAGGTAAGATTGGAGTCAATTTTCTGATAAGGTACTTAGAGGTATATGATCTTGATGCCGACGGACAAAAAAAAGATCATTTCAAATTGGTTCAGAGAATGAGGACTTTCATTGTTCACAATCTAGATTTGAGTGCAAGACATGATCAGCAAATAGCTGCTTCTTGCCAGCAATGGTTTAAACCGAGATGTGGTAGTTCTGATCCAAATATTGAAGAGCACTGGCGATCTTTATTATTAGCCTTATTGGCTGATTCTATTCAATTTCTAAAAACTTTAAGAGATTGTGTAAAAAAGATCGAAGTTGATGAATCCATGGAAATAGTTTTTCAGCAATGGGCATTGAAGTTGAAAAGGTACCATCCGCCACATGCGTTTGATTCCTTGATTCCTTCGATTCTTGATGATATTGGTAGGGCGCAAATGGATCCAATGCGATTACGTTCAAAATACTATGCAGATTGGCATCGTGCTCTTGAATGTTTAAATGATGATTACATTTTTGAGGATGAAGCGAGAAAATTGATTGAATTTTCGATTTTATCAGAGACAAATCAAACTCTCCCAATATCAGGAAAGGATATTATTGAGAATTTAAATGTTCCTGCGGGCCCGAAAGTTGGTGAATTACTTGAAACAGCAAAACAAATTTATGCTGTTTCGCGTTGTGAAAAGTTAGTTCTGCTGAGAAAACTAAAAGAATTTTTAGAGGGCGCAGGGCCTGAATTGTCATATTCAAATTCACTAAAATCAATATCCGTTAAATATGGCAATATTATTGTCGCTTCGTGAACTAATTTAAATAGGACTTACGCAAAGCGCATAGAAATAGAAGGATTTCTAAGTTGCTGACATAAGTAATGATCCAGAAGGCCGTGTTTAATGCGATAAGCGGTTTGTTTGGTAGTTCGAGCAATGTCGGTGAGGCGTATCCAGACCAGG
>JACQDX010000020.1 GCA_016200895.1 Burkholderiales bacterium | reverse complement strand
CCGAGGCAAGCATGTCCATCCAAGGGGATGTGACTTACTATGATCATATCGCTGATAGCGGGAATCGCATCAGCCGCGCCTTTTGTCCCATTTGCGGATCGCAACTGTTTGCAAAATTAGAACTCATGCCAGGCATTATTGGCTTGCGTGCAGGCACTTTAGACGAGCCGCAGCATTTTCAGCCTAAGATAGATATCTTCACTGCCAGCGCGAATCATTGGGATACTATGGATCCGGCTTTACCCAAGTTTCCAAAGTCGCCACGCGCATAAATTAGGGTCACCCATTAGCTGTCCTCAGTCAAGTGAATAAATGAATTCCTCGTAAAAAAATACGATAAAAAATTATTCCAATAATCTATGCGTCCTAGCCTAGAACACAGCGTCTTAGACGAGAGCATTCTTGGCATGGGAGCCGGTTTTCAGAAGAGGGGATTCCGGTCAAGCCCTTGCCGCGTAGCGGTGCGCCGAAGGCGCAGGCTTGACGGGGATTCCCCCTTCTGAAAGGGTGGTAGTGCCAAGAATGCGGTGCCTGTGTATGTACGACGGCAACACACTCTAGTTCCCTTTGCGATAGATTATCTCATTTTTAGCCATGATCATTGGCTCACTCACGCGCCCTCGTGCCTTTTGCTTCTCGTGTGGTTACGATAATCGTACCAGTCACCCATGTGGATCAAGCAGCAGCAACAACTTGGCTCACTGCCCTGACGGCAACGCCGTCCCAGAAGCATCTCAGTTCCGTTTTGTGTCCAAGTGTTTGGACAGATCTGTGGTTATCGCTTGCGCAATTCCAACCCTTTGTGGCTCACAATCCGGACGATTCATCGTTTGCAAACGGTAAGTCATGGCAAACAACCCGTGTCCAATCAGTTCTAGTGGCTAATTTTCCAACCCCAATTCTGGCTCACGTGTTGTTGCCAAGTTTAGGTGAAACAACGTTCCACCGAGAATACCTCCCCTGTTTTTAACATATGGAAGCAAGCTCGCGCCAGTTTGTGCGCAACCGCTTTAATCGCGACCACGTTATTGCGTTTGGCCTTCTTGCGTTGATAAAATTTGCGCGCCGCCTCACTATAGCGAATCGCAAAATTGGCCGCTTCAACATACGCCCACGCGAGATAGGCATTGCCATTTTTCGTATTGCCTGCGCCTTTTTTCTTGCCGTTCGACATATGGCTGCTGCCAACACAACGACAATAAGAAACGTAGTTGCCAACATCGGCAAAACGGGAAATATTGCCCGTTTCCAATAAAATCACCGTGGCCAGAACATCGCCAATCCCAGCTACACTTTTAAGCAGTGAGAATGCGCAATCGGCGCGGCAGTATTTCGAAAGCTCCGTTTCTAAGCCATGAATTTGCGCTTGCAAGACGTGCACGATCGCAAGGTTGGCTTTAAGTGCCAGTCCTTCTAAGCTGCCCAAATTCATTTCATCAACCAATTGATCGTTTAATTTTTTGACATCATTGCTGCAGATGCTGGAACCTGTTTGCCGTGCAAAACACGTTTGAATCGATAAAATTTGGGTAGTTCTGTGTTGCACCAATTGCATTCGTTTGCGTGCCAAGTCACGAACGCTACGCAAGGGTTTGGGCATGATATGACCTTCCGGTAATAAACCTAAGCGCAATACGTGTGCCAAATGCCGGGCATCAGATTCATCGCCGCGATATTTCAATCCATCGTATTGTTTAATCGCAGTGGTATTGGCTAAGTGAATGGAATAACCAGATTCTTGAAGACCATCAACCAGCCAATACCAATTGAACGTGGATTCGATGACAATACCAAAAAGCTCGCTTTGATACGGCGAAAGTGCTGCACGTATCTCTTGCAAGTCGTTAGGGAGACGTTTTGAATACAACACTTTGTCGCTTTCGTCTATTATCACCAAAAAACTATTGTTCGAGTGTAGGTCTATGCCGCAAAATAACATGCCGTTCTCCTTCATAAAGTTGGTTTGCACCTGTACTTTATCCCATCGGCTCATACCGGAGGGAGGAGGACGGCTAGATGATTATCAGAGTCGAATTTAATTCTTAAATTAATTCGACTCTGACCCTAATTTTAGATTTATGAAATTCTCCAAACTTTCTCCGCGTACCATTAGTGTAGCTCCAATGCTCGACTGGACCGATAGACATTGCCGCTATT
>JACQDX010000012.1 GCA_016200895.1 Burkholderiales bacterium | reverse complement strand
CTCATCTCATCAATAGGAGCGAGATGCGTTTACCTCATAACGCGGGCTGGCAAGGCGGACGAGGCAGTCAATAGCGGTGCTATTGATAACGAGTCCAACGCAGTCCAGCGCGCGTTATGAGGCAAACCCTTCGGGAACTGACGATTTGGGCGCATTGCAGCGTTGCGCCGCTTGCAAAGGCACCAGCCTTAGCTGCGCGTCACGCCTTGCACTGCATCCCAAATCGCCTTGTTCGCACTCGCTCCTATTGATGAGATGAGTTCTACTTAGCGCATGCTAGGAGTATTTCCCTTCAAGATCGTGGTCGCCGCACTGGCACCGATGGAAGCACCAAATTTTTTCAAGACACGCTCTGGCAAGCCTTCTTTTTGAGTGTAGTCAACGATGTTTTCTACCTTGATGATATCGCGTGCGACAGAATCCACAGAACCAAAATCATCTGCCAACCCCATTTGCACAGCCTTGCTGCCTATCCAGAACAGACCAGAAAACATTTCCGGTGTTTCTTTCAAACGCTGACCGCGCCCGGCACGTACGGCATCAATGAATTGCTGGTGAATTTCATTAAGCATGGTTTGCGAAAATGCTTTTTGCTTTTCTGTTTGCGGTGAAAATGGATCCATGAAGCCCTTGTTTTCACCCGCTGTCATGAGGCGACGCTCTACACCCAGCTTATCCATGAGGCCGGTAAAACCAAAGCCATCCATGAGGACCCCGATAGAACCAACGACGCTGGCTTTATTGACGAAAATTTTATCTGCGGCAACGGCAATGTAATAACCGCCGGATGCACAAATCTCATCCACCACGACATACAGTTTTTTGTCTGGATATTCTTTACGCAGCCTGCCAATTTCATCATTGATCATGCCAGCTTGTACGGGGCTGCCGCCAGGACTATTGATACGCACGACGACAGCAACTGAACCTGGATCAGCAAACGCCCGGTTCAATGCCGGAATTACCGAGTGAGCACTGCCTGCGCCTTCTGACTCTATGGTACCGTCAATTTCTATCAGGGCGGTATGATGTCCCAAGTTTTCCATTTCAGTGCTTGCATAATCACTAAAATAGTAAAACGCGAAAATAATCACCGATAAAAATGCAAACCTGAAAAAGATACTCCAGCGTCTGCGCAAGCGCTGCTCACGCAAGGAATCTGTCGCCAGTTTTTCCAAAAGCTGACGTTCCCAGCCTGTTTCTTTTTTGTCGCTTTCGCTCGCTGGCGAACTCGGAAATTGCTCATTCATAATTTTCCCAGGAATCAGGCAATGACAGCTTGTATATAATCATCGGGATGCCAGTAGATCTGCCCTTCTTCTTCACTGACATTAATTTTTCGCAGACGACCGCCACGGCAAGGCCCGCCCGCGCAATAGCCGGTATCCGGCTGGTAAATCGCACCATGAGTGGCGCACATGATGTAAAGACCACTGGATTCCAGGAATTCACCTGGGTTCCAGTCCAGTTCCACAGGTACATGGGCACAACGATTCAAATACCCATGTACTGCGCCGTCATAGCGAATCACGAAGCCAACTGCGTCATCACTACCAGCGGTGACAGGGAAGCGCACACCTTTGCCTCCCTCGATCAATTCATCTGATTTACATACGGAAATTGACTTCATCTCTACCTCTTATTTGCCGCTTATCTGCCACATGTATTCAAGCGTTTTTACGCAGCCATTCATGCAATTGCGCAACATCTTTTGCAGAAAACAGAGGCTGCATGTTTTGCAGTGCAAGCACATCATGCGCGCCATATTCAACCGCAATCGCAGCAGCACCAGCATTATTGGCCATCTGCAAGTCATGGGTGGTATCACCTATCATGACAGTGCGGCGCATATCCTGGCCCAGTTCACGCGTCAATTCCTGCAACATGGCGGGATGTGGCTTGGAAAATGTCTCGTCGGAGCAACGTGTCGCGTCAAACACTGAGGTCAGCTTGGCAGTATGCAAGGCGCGGCTAAGGCCCACTCGGCTCGCGCCTGTTGCCACTGCCAGAAAATAGCCCTCTTGCGCCAGTTCGGCCAACATTTCCCTGACCCCCTTAAACAGAGGCAACTCATGGTCCCTGGTCAGAAAGTGATGGCGGAAACGCTCAACCACCCTGGGATAGAGTTTGGGGTCTATGCCAGGCATTGCCACCTGTATTGCTTCAGGCAAGGCGAGGCCTATGACATAAGAAGCGATATCTTCTTTGGGAACCGGCAAACCAAGGTCTTTCGCTGCAGACTGCATGCATTTGACGATGGCAGCTGTGCTGTCCATCAAGGTTCCGTCCCAATCAAATACAATTAAATCAAATTGCTTTTTTGCCATATATTCAATAAACGCGCACATATCAAGCATGCGCGACATGTTTCTCATCAATAACGGCATCATACCATTACTAAACCATTAAGACTTTTCTGGGTTAAGCCAGGCTTTTCAGAAAATCTTCACACTCTTTGGGCAAGCCAGCATTCACAGTGACTGTTTTGCCTGTCTCAGGATGAACGAAGCTGATCTGGTGGGCATGCAGGAACATGCGCTTCAGTGCACCACGCCCCTCTGCCGCCTTCAGCAGGGCACGATTCAGGGAAAAGTCACCATACTTGTCATCGCCAGCAATAGCGAAACCACTGGCTGACAGATGCACACGAATTTGATGGGTGCGTCCCGTTTTCAGTTCGGCCTCAAGCAAAGCGTAATCGCGATATTTTTTCTGTAAAGTAAATATCGTATGCGACGCCATGCCATCGGCCTGCACCCGTACACGGCGCTCACCTTCCGCCGTTGTATATTTATGCAATGCCAGTTTGACATGCTGGCGGGCATTCTTCCAGTCACCATGCACCAGAGTTAGATAACGCTTATCAGTAACACCGTCACGCATTTGCTCATGTAAATTTGTCAATGCGCTGCGTTTTTTGGCCAGCAAGAGTATTCCTGAGGTTTCCCGGTCCAGCCTGTGCACCAGTTCAAGGAACTTGGCATCTGGCCTGGATGCTCGCAATTGTTCAATCACGCCATAACTGATGCCAGAGCCGCCATGCACCGCTACGCCGGCCGGTTTATTAATAATCAATAAATGATTATCTTCAAACAAAATGGGAAATTCATGTTTGGGTACTACCTGCTCGATAACTTCGGCCATACGGATTGGAGGGATACGGACAATGTCACCCTCCACCAGACGATACAACTGGTCTATGCGTCCTTTGTTGACACGCACTTCGCCAGAACGTAAAACCCGGTAAACATGGCTTTTTGGAACGCCTTTGCAGATGCGTAGCAAGAAATTATCGATGCGCTGCCCTGCCTCCTCTTCTGAGATCGTGAGCATCTGAACTTTGGGTTGTGAGGCCGAAGGCTGCTGAGGGGGAGTATTTTCCATCTGAATTTGATGTGCTCCCCTATTAATTGTCGCTAAGTCCTTCATTTTGAATATATAATCATTTTCGCTTCGGCATTTTATGCTTTAGCAGTGTAAGAGGAATAAACGCCTATTTTACACAGGGGCATGTCCATCGGCCTCGCCTGTTTGCAAATTTGATGGAAAAGATGTGTATGCAGCGTCATTTGCAGGTCAAGGTAGCAGCCAATTGTTGTTATCGGGCGTAGACAAATGAAGTTGGATCAGAGAGTTTGAATTGTAAGGATATTAGTCTGGCAAGAGGCGCGGGTTTAAATATGAACCAGTGAGCTTGCCGGTTGATGGTTGAGGTAATAGGGTCGATTCCGCCAGACACAACAAAATAAGATGGTCTGGCACCAAAGTTGCGCATCGCCTGGCGTTGTACTTGCTTGTTCAATCAATAAGCAAGTCAGTCAACGCGGGGGACATGTGCACTCGAACTTGAATTATCTTGATTGTCCGCGCCCAACGCAAAACAGATGGCCGTATCGCCATATCATCAGTTCTATTTGGCTTTTCATGGCCATATAGGCTCCGCCCTGTTTTGCTTCAGGCATTTCCCTCCCCCTCAAACACTCCGCTCCCGCATACATCCCGTATCAGTACAGTTGCCCCTTCAATGGATGGCAACACAAGATGACCACCAGGTCACGGAGTAAAACATGAAACGTATGCTGTTCAACGCGACGCAGCAAGAAGAGTTGCGCGTTGCCATTGTCAATGGGCAAAAACTCATAGACATTGATATCGAGACTGCCGGTCGCGAACTACGCAAGTCCAATATCTACAAAGGCGTGATCACTCGTATCGAGCCTTCCCTTGAAGCCTGTTTCGTCAACTACGGCGAAGAACGTCATGGCTTCCTCCCCTTCAAAGAAGTTGCCCGCACCTACTTTAAAGAAGGTGTGGATGTACGCAATGCTTCGATTAAAGAAGCGCTGCGCGAAGGCCAGGAAATCATGGTCCAGGTTGAAAAAGAAGAACGTGGC
Organism: Burkholderiales bacterium; assembly: GCA_016200895.1. Lineage (GTDB taxonomy): Bacteria > Pseudomonadota > Gammaproteobacteria > Burkholderiales > Burkholderiaceae_D > Undibacterium. The sequence goes on along the minus strand of JACQDX010000012.1, from coordinate 14,216 downwards.
AACAAGGGCGCTGCCCTGACCTCGTTCATCTCCCTGGCTGGCCGCTATCTGGTTTTGATGCCCAACAACCCGCGCGGTGGTGGTGTTTCCCGCCGCGTTGAAGGTGAAGACCGTCAGGAATTACGCGAAACCATGGACAAACTGGACTTGCCTGGTGGCATGTCTGTGATTGCCCGGACGGCCGGCATAGGCCGCAATGTTGACGAATTGCAATGGGATTTGAATTACCTGATGCAACTCTGGCGTGCCATTGAAGGTGCTGGCAAATCGTCTCCAGGTGCCTTCCTGATTTATCAAGAGTCTTCCCTGGTTATCCGCGCTATCCGCGATTATTTCCAGCCTGACATTGGTGAAATCCTCATCGATACCGACGAGATTTACGAACAAGCTCAGCAGTTCATGAGCCACGTGATGCCTGACATGGTGCATCGCGTTAAACGCTATAGCGATGATGTACCGCTGTTCTCGCGGTTCCAGATCGAACACCAGATCGAAACTGCCTATTCGCGCACCGTACCACTGCCATCTGGCGGCGCGATCGTTATCGATCATACTGAAGCACTGGTGTCTGTAGACGTTAACTCAGCCCGCTCCACGCGTGGTGGCGATATCGAGACGACCGCTTTCAATACCAATCTGGAAGCAGCTGAAGAAGTAGCCCGTCAATTGCGTCTGCGTGACTTGGGTGGTTTGATCGTGATCGATTTTATCGACATGGAAAACGCCAAGAACCAGCGCGAAGTTGAAACCCGCCTCAAAGATGCACTGCGCTATGACCGCGCACGTGTACAAATGGGCAAAATTTCCCGCTTTGGCCTGATGGAGTTGTCACGTCAGCGCCTGCGCCCTTCGCTGTCTGAAGGCAGCCATGTCACTTGCCCACGTTGCAACGGCACTGGCCATATCCGCGACACAGAGTCTTCTGCCCTGCAAGTCCTGCGCATCATCCAGGAAGAGGCAATGAAGGAAAACTCAGCAGCGATCCACGTCCAGGTACCTGTCGACGTTGCCGCTTTCCTGCTGAATGAAAAACGTGGCGAGATCCTGAAGATAGAAACGCGTCACCGCGTGACAGTTATCCTGATCCCTAACAAGCATCTTGAAACCCCACATTACAAGCTGGACCGCCTGAAAACAGATGATCCACGCCTTGAAGATCACCACGCCAGCTATGCCATGGCTGAACAAGCTGACACCGACATTGGCTACAGCAAGCGTCAGAAAGAAGACGTCAAGCCACGCCAGGAAGCCATGGTCAAGAGCATCACGCCTGAGACCGCTCCTACCGTTGAACGCAAGGAAGTTGCCCCAGTTATCGTTACACCAGCTGCGGCCCCGGCAGAACCTGGCTTCTTTGGCAAACTGTTTGGCTTCCTGTTTGGCAAGACTGAACCAGCAGCCAAGGTAGAAGCATCTAAACCAGCAGAAGAAAAAGCTGGTGAACGCGACCGTACTGCCCGTGGCCCACGCAATGGCAATGGTCAGCGCAACCGCAATCGCCGCAACCGCGATCGTGATGAGCGCGAAGACCGCCCAGTGAAGGCAGATAAGGCAGAAAAGCCTGAGCAACAAGATGCAGTCAAACCTGCTGCAGCGGAAAATCCACGCCCACCAAAAGCACCTAAGCCACCGCGTGAAGAGCGTGAATCCCAGGAAACCCGCCGCGAACGTCAGCAACGTCAACGCGACGAGCGCAAGGATAACCAGGCGCAGGAAACCAAGGAAGAGCCTATCCACAAGCATGCAGATCCCGTGCCTGTCGATGTCATGCCTGCTGCACCACAACTGGAAGCACTGGAATCTGGTGTTGAAAACGACAACAGCGAGCAAGGTGAAGAACGCCGTCGCCGTCGCCGTCGTGGTGGCCGCAACCGCAATCGACGCGACCGTGATGGTAACGAGATAGTCAATGAGCAAGGTGAATTGCCAATTGATGGTAGCGAAGCAGTTGATGCCGATGCAGCCAGCAATGAGGCAGTAATAAATGCATTGGTAGCCACACCAGCAGTTGCGGTACAAGAAGTGACTAACAATACAATAAACCATGATGCAGAAGTCAGTCAGCCTGTCGCTATTGTAGAAACAGCAGTAGCTGTAGCACCAGAGGTGACAACACCTGTCGCAAATATAGCTGATGATGTTGTTGCACCTGTCGTTGCTGCGCCTGTGGTAATAGCTTCTGCTCCGCAGGAATTCATCAGCGCACCAGTCGCTGTTGAAGTGCCTGTAGTGGCTGAAACAGCACCAGTGACAGTAGAGGTAGCCGCACCTGTAGAAGTTACAACTGAGCCAACACCAGCACCTGAAGTTGTCATTTCTGCTCCTGCAGAAGTGGCCTCTCAAGTTGCGCCTGCTGAAGTAGCGGTAGTTCCGGTAGCTCCTGCTCCTGTGACGCCAGCCGCTGCAGCCCCAGTTCAGGTAGCCAGCACTCCAGCAGCAATACCGCTGGATGCATCCATGCCTTTGGAAACCCTGCATAGCATGCTGAAAGAAGCCGGACTGGAATTGGCCAGCACCGACCCTGCCAAGCTGCAAGCAGCTAAAGCAGAAGCAGAAAAGCTGGTAACACCAGTACGCGTTCCACGTGAACGCAAACCTGCACCAACCACTACCGATGAGCCTTTGGTGATGGTGGAAACACGTCGCTCATGATATTGATTGACAGCCTGTAGGCTGTCTTCAATACAGACTTAACAAAAAACCGGTTTTCTTTATGATTGCCGGTTTTTTTGTATGTCATTAAATCAGCAATAATATGCTGGCACAATATTCGCAAATAAAACACCGAAAGCAGCACCTTGCCTACGCATGAGATTACCCTGAAAGCTGCGTTTCTTTACTGGCTCAAGCTGGGGTTCATCAGCTTTGGTGGCCCCGCAGGGCAAATTGCGCTGATGCATTCAGAACTGGTGGGAAAACGCCGCTGGATATCCGAAGCACGCTTTTTACATGCCCTGAATTACTGCATGCTCTTGCCAGGACCTGAGGCGACCCAGCTCGCCATTTACATAGGCTGGCTCATGCACAAAACCAGGGGCGGCATCATGGCGGGCATGCTGTTTGTTTTACCTGGGCTCCTGATACTGATCTTGCTGTCCTGGATGTATATGGCTTTTGGCGACAATACAGTCGTCCAAGGGCTTATGAATGGTATCAAGCCTGCGATAGTCGCCATCGTTCTGGCTGCGGCCTGGCGCATCGCTCAGCGCACCTTGAAGACCGGCGTACTGATTGCAATCGCACTCGCGGCCTTTGTTGCCATAGCCTGGCTACATCTCCCCTTCCCTCTGGTCATCATTGCTGCTGCATGCACAGGCCTGATTTTTAGAAAATTCTGCAACACAGCACAATCTGCCCACCAACAAACTACACATCAACATCTGCCCGCGATTATTGATGACGACACACCAACTCCAGAGCATGCACGCTTTTCCTGGTTAAAACTGCTCATCACGCTGTGCTTGGGTATCTTGTTTGCCGCTGCGGTGTGGCTGTTGCTGGCACTCAGCTTTGGCCTGCCTCACCCCTTAACTGATATGGCCAGTTTTTTCACCAAGGCAGCCATGCTCAGTTTTGGTGGCGCCTATGCAGTGCTACCGTATATGGTGCAGGCAGCAGTTGAACAATACCATTGGCTGAATACAGCCCAAATGATGGATGGTTTGGCACTGGGTGAAACTACTCCCGGACCATTAATCATGATCGTTGCTTTTGTCGGTTTCATAGGCGGCTGGAGCCATGCTTTTTTAGGAGGTGATCATCTACTGCTGGCAGCAAGCCTGGGGGCCAACGTGGCCTGCTTCTTCACTTTTTTACCGTCGTTTATTTTCATTCTGGCAGGTGGTCCACTGGTTGAATCCAGCAGGAATAATTTGCATTTGAGTGCACCTCTGAATGCCATATCAGCGGCGGTAGTTGGCGTTATTGTCAGCCTGGCCTGGTTATTTGCCAGCCATGTCTTTTTTAAAGATCCTGCAACCTTGGATATTCAAGCCATAGCAATCACTGCCCTGGCTAGTATCGCCGCATTCAAATTCAAGCTTTCTACTGCCAGACTGCTGGCTGCCTGCGCCCTTGCCGGATATATCCTCTCACTATTAGCTTAAATTCAATAAAAATCTTAACAGTCACATGAGATTTCAAGTCGTGCTATTGTTCATTATTAAGCCTAAAATTACTTGCCCTAGCCATGACGGAAAAATTCATTCCGCTATCAGAATTAAAACGATTTAGTCCTGCATTGTCTGTTCCAGAAGCATTGAAAACACCCGATGGCCAATTGCAGGATGCCTTGTTACGCCCCCTGCATGATCTGCGTATCTCCGTAACTGATCGCTGCAACTTCCGCTGTGTGTATTGCATGCCTAAAGAGGTGTTTGATAAAGACTATCAATACCTGCCGCATAAGTCACTGCTAAGCTTTGAAGAAATCACACGGATAGCCAACATATTTGTGGCGCATGGCGTCAGGAAAATACGCCTGACCGGCGGCGAACCGCTATTGCGCAAGCATCTGGAGCGCCTGGTAGAAATGCTGGCCAAGCTCAGGACCATTGATGGCAAACCGCTGGACCTGACACTGACGACAAATGGCTCGCTGCTGGCGCGCAAAGCGCAAAGCCTTAAGGATGCTGGCTTGACCCGCGTCACAGTTTCACTGGATGCACTGGACGATGCGATTTTCAAACGCATGAACGATGTGGATTTTTCTGTCAATGAAGTGCTGGAAGGTATCGCTGCCGCTGAAGCCGCTGGCCTGGGGCCGGTGAAGGTGAACATGGTCGTCAAAGCGGGTCTGAATGATCACGAAATCATTCCTATGACCCGTTATTTCAAGGACAAGCCGCATATACTCAGATTCATAGAATACATGGATGTAGGAGCTTCCAACGGCTGGAAGCTGGACGAGGTCATTCCCTCCTCACAAGTAGTACAACGCATACAGGACGCTGGCATGCCGCTGATTGCCATGGATGCCAACTACACTGGCGAAACTGCTGCCCGCTGGCGTCATGCTGATGGCAGCGGTGAACTCGGTTTTATATCCAGCGTCACCCAGACCTTTTGCCATGACTGCAGCAGGGCCAGGCTGTCAACAGAAGGCAAGCTCTATACCTGCCTGTTTGCCAGCAATGGCCATGATTTGCGTGCCTTATTACGTGATACTCAACAGCACTCAGACCTGGCCATCGCCAACGTAATATCTCAAATCTGGCAACAGCGTACAGACCGCTATTCTGAAATGCGTAGCCAAAATACGCCTGGCCAAGAGAGAAAGAAAATAGAAATGTCTTACATAGGCGGCTGATAACAGTATCATAAGTACTTTAGATTTCAGCAAGCCAATTTTCGTGTCAGTTTCCAACACCATCTTAGACAAAAACCTCATCACTGGCCTGGTATTGGCTGGCGGCCGTGGCACACGCATGGGTGAGGTAGATAAAGGCCTGCAATGCCTGCATGGAAAAGCCATGGCTTTGCATGTTCTGCAAAGGCTGGCAGCGCAAACCGCCACTGTGATGATCAGCGCCAACCAGAACATAGCCACCTATCAGGAGTTTGGCTTTCCAGTCTGGCCAGATCATATGCAAGGCTTTGCCGGTCCTCTGGCTGGAATACAAACTGGCCTGCAGCATTGCCAAACACCTTACCTGCTCTGTGCGCCTTGCGATTCACCATTTCTGCCACCCGACCTGGCTGACCGATTATCATCTGCGCTTTTGCAGAGCAATGCTGAGTTGGCCGTGGTAATAACATGGGAAAACAGGGATGGCATCCAGCAAAAGCAAAGCCACCCTGTATTTGCTATGATGAAAACCAGTGTATTAGCCGGACTGACAACTTATCTGGAAAACGATGGGCGAAAAATGCAAGCGTGGCATGCCAGTCTGCAAATGTGCGAAGTCTTGTTTGAAGACAATACGGTATTTCGCAATATCAATACACTGGAAGAATTACGGAAACTTGAAAACTGATATGAATACCTCGCCAGCATCTGACAGAGACTTGCAGGGCATCACCGGATGCATGTCTGACTACAATCCCGAAGCTCTCTCAGTGCAGCTGGCGCAAGATATCATGCGCGCATATATCCAGCCCGTTTGCGGCATGGAAAAACTTACCATACGCCAAGCCTTGGGGCGCGTGCTAGCGACCGACATCATATCCCCCATCAATGTACCTTCCCACGATAATTCTGCCATGGATGGCTATGCCTTGCGGGGCGAAGATTTGGCTGGCGGACAAGAGTTATACCTGGAAATCATAGGTACTGCCCTGGCAGGCGCAGCGTTTATGGGTGCAGTCACACACAAACAATGTGTACGTATCATGACGGGTGCGGTCATGCCCGCAGGTTGTGACACGGTCGTACCACAGGAATTCACAAATAAAACCAGCGATACCCAAGTCAAATTAAGCGCAGACAATTTGCGCGCAGGAGATAACCGCCGCCTGAAAGGCGAAGACCTGGCAATAGGCAAAGTCGCCATACACAAAGGGAAAATACTCACCCCGGCTGACCTGGGTCTATTGGCCTCTCTGGGTATCCCAGAGGTCAACGTACAGCGGCGTTTGCGAGTCGCCATTTTTTCTACCGGGGACGAATTGCGCTCTTTGGGTGAAGCACTGGAAGCAGGCTGTGTCTATGACAGCAATCGTTATACCTTATACGGCATGCTGACACGCATGGGTTGCGATGTGCTGGATATGGGTGTGGTCCAGGACAATCCTGAGGCACTGGAGGCCGCCATGCGCAGCGCTTGCGAAAATGCCGATGCGATTATCACCTCAGGTGGCGTCTCTGTCGGCGACGCTGACCACACCCGACAAATGATGCATCGCCTGGGAGATGTGGCTTTCTGGAGCATCGCCATGCGCCCCGGCCGTCCTTTGGCTTTTGGTAAAATCACATCGGCAGGCAAGAGCGCTTATTTATTCGGACTGCCTGGCAACCCCGTTGCCGTAATGGTTTCTTTTTATTTTTTCGCCCGCCAGGCATTGCAACAATTGATGGGAGCGAATGTCCCGCCCTTGCCGCTATTTAGTGTTAAATCGAACGCAGACATACGCAAGCGCCCTGGACGTACGGAATACCAGCGCGGCATACTTGCCATGCGCAACGATGGCGAACCTGGAGTCAGTATTACCGGCTCACAAGGATCTGGCATTTTGCGCTCCATGTCAGAAGCGAACTGCATGATCATCTTGCATCATGATCAAGGGAGCGTAGCTGCTGGTGAAAAAGTCAGTATTTTGCAGTTTGAAGGCCTGATTTGAGTAGAACTCATTTCTTTAATATGGTCACAATTGTATAGAAATAGTAACAGCTGCCAACTTGGCGTTCAAAATCTGCGCAAGCAAAGTAAAATACGACAGTTTACTTAATTTTGGAGAACAGTTTGAAAGCGACAACATGGCTCTTGGGTGCCTGTGCATCTCTCGTATTACTTAGTGGTTGCGGCGGTTCCAAGTCGGACACACCTGCAGTAGTACCTTCCGTAACAAAAGTCACGACTGATCAGGTAGTTTATCGCAAGGTCACCAATTTCACGATTACCGGCCAAAATCTGGACAAGGGCTATAACGCCAGTATTCCTGCCTGTCTGACAATTACTGAATTGGCTGGCGGTACGGCTACACAGCGCGTTTTATCCTGTAAACTGGTCAACGTTGGTTCAACAACCTACTCCATTACAGCAGCAAATGGCACAACACTATTCTCGGGCTTAGTCAATCTGACGCTGCCAGCACAGCCACAAGTCACCATGACGACCAGCCTGGGTACAATCGTTCTGGAATTGAACCCAGCTAAAGCTCCGATTACTGTCGACAATTTCCTGAACTATGTCGAAAATGGCTTCTATGTAAATAAAATTTTCCATCGCGTCATCAAGAGCGCCATCGTTCAGGGTGGTGGTTTCACATCTGATCTGCAACAACCTACTACACTGCCAGCTATCAAGCTGGAAACGCCAAATGGTCTCAGCAATTTGCGCGGCACTATCGCCATGGCGCGCACCAGTGATGCCAACTCTGCGACAGCCCAGTTTTACCTGAATGCAGCTGACAATACTGGTTTTGATGGCCTGACAGCTGGCACTGGTTATGCAGTATTTGGCAAAATTGTGACTGGCCTGGATATCATGGACAAGATCAATGTCGTGCCAACTACAACAGCTGGTGGCATGTCTGATGTGCCTGTAACACCTGTATTGATTAATTCGATGGTACAAACACAATAACATGCTATGCTGCACTTAGCAGCTCTCATGAACGTTGTTACCAACAGGAGCCTCGTGCTCCTGTTTTACTTTTGGGATGGAGTAAAGATGAAAAAACAATGGCAGGCAATCTTGTTGGCTACTGTGCTGACAGCAATGGCAATGGGCACAGCAACTGCCGCAGATGCGTCTAAAAAAGCAACAGCGAGCGTCTCTGCTTCAAGTTCAGCTTCGGCTTCAGCCTCCTCATCGGCGTCAGCGTCAGCCAAAACCGAACTCATGGATTTGAATAGTGCGACAAAAAAAGAATTGGCAACCCTGCCTAAAATTGGCGATGTACGCTCAGACGCGATTATCAAAGGCCGTCCATATAAGGGCAAGGATGAATTGCTTAGCAAAAAAATATTACCTGAAGATGTATATAACGGCATAAAAGATTTAGTGATCGCCAAACAAAAAACTGCAGCGAAAAAATAAAAATGTAAACCTGTGTAGTGTCTGTAAAATCTGATTACAGACATTGCACAAAATAGCTTGCCTTTGATCGTGTAGCACTTTGCCGTGGCAGTGAGGTTCTATGTCAAGCAGGTTTTCACATCTCATTCTATGCATCAGCATGTTCACTCTGGCAACGCGGGTGCATGCAGCAGACGACAGTAAGCCTTTCACCATTAGTGGTTTTGGCACACTCGGTGTCGTGCACAGTGACACCCGCAATGTCGACATAGTCCGCGACCTGACACAAAATGACGGTGTGGGTTTTACCAGACAAACTGATTTTGGCATGGATTCCAATTTCGGCATCCAGGTCAACAAAAACATCAATGACAATATCGACGCAGCTTTGCAAGTTGTCAGCCGTCGATCTGCAAATAAATTTCAGCCAGAAATCACCTGGGCATATGCCCGCTACCTTCCCAATGACAATCTGCAACTGCGTGCAGGCCGGCTGGGATTTGATGTCTATCTATTGGCTGACTCCCGCAATGTAGGCTATACCTACCAATGGGTAAGGCCACCCATAGACTTCTTTGGCAGTCTGATTATTTCTTATTTCGATGGCGCAGATATGGTGGTTTCCAAACCACTGGGCATTGGTCTATTACGTGCGAAATTTTTTGCAGGCGTAGCAAGAGAAAAGGCTTCGACAGGCAGCCCCGATGAATTTTTATCCCTGAACCGTTCACGCCTGCTTGGCGGTCATCTTGAGTACCAAACCTCAAACTGGATATATCGCCTGGGTTATAGCGAACTGAAATTCAAAAATGAATTTCCACCTTTACAGACACTGCTGGACAGTCTGCGTTCACCTTACCTGAACGCATTTGTCCCCAGCGCGGCTGGTCTGGCAAATGACTTATCTCTGACAGACAAGAAATTCACCTATTTATCGGCTGGTATTGCCTATGACCAGGGGCCTTTGCAGGCACAACTGATGCTTAATCAGCTCAGCTCAGAATCCCTGCTCTTCCCTACCAACAGAGCTGCCTATCTGACCGTGGGTTATCGTATCGTTCAATGGACTCCTTATTTCACTTACTCGGCATCCAGACCAGTTAATAAAAATACGGCTAGTCGCTTACCTACAGGGCTCAGCCCCGATCTGGACATACTGGCAGCCGCTTTCAACGGCGCGATTAATAACCAATACAATCGCCAGACTACTTTTTCTGTTGGTGTACGCTATGACCTGACTGAGAAAAGCAATGTGAAATTGCAAGTTGACGATATAAAAACCGATGACTATTTCTTGGTCCGGAATAATCAGCCAGGGTGGAATGGCAAGGCCAGGCTGATCAGTATTGCCTACAATTTCATCTTTTAAGAGAAAATGATGAAAACCGTATGCCACCTTCTCTTATACCTCAGCGTCTGGGGTTGTTGTCAGGCAGCGCAGGCAGACCTGGTAGTAATTGCCAATCCGCAAAGCGGGATAGAGAAACTAAGCAAGGATGAAGTCATTAATTTGTACATGGGAAGAAATCGCAAATTGGCATCCGGCATCAACGCCATGCCACTGGACCTGGCAGCAACGAATACTGAGAAGGCGAAATTTTACGCATTGCTGGTCAATAAAAATTTGCCTGAAATTAACTCGTATTGGGCCAGATTGATGTTTTCTGGTCAGGGCTCCCCACCCATGCAAATAGAATCGGTGGATGAAGTTCTGGAGATAGTCAGCAGCAACAAGGCAGCAATTGGTTACATAGAACGCAAGAAACTGGATAAGCGGGTGAAAATGATCTACGACCCTACACAGTAAATGATCCCTGCATGTTAAGACTACTACGTACCAGCATCGTCTATCGTAGCGCATTCATTGTGCTTGGCATCGCACTGCTCGTAGGCATATTTTTCGCACTGCTCAGCTATCACTTATCTGCACAATCCGAACAAGAGCAGGCACGCCAACGCATGCTGGCCTCTTTAAGTACGGTCGAAAATACGGCCAGCATAGCCTGCTTTGTACTGGACCAGAATCTGGCGGCAGAACTGGCGCGCGGCTTATTGAAAAACGGTGATATCAGCCGGGTACAAATATTCTCGGAAGGCAAAATCCTTGCTGAGGCTGACAAAAAAACCAACAAAAGTAGTGCTCAGTCTACACTTGCCATACTGCCGGGCATCAGTGCATCCAATCAACTGGTGCATGAAGTTTACTCGCCATTTAATCCCAAAGAAAAAGTGTGCGAAATTCACCTGGACCCGAATCTGGATTTCATCAGGGACCAGAGTACTGCCAAGGCCCGCTTCATCGTCTATCTCTTGCTATTGCAGGCTCTGGCAATGGCTTCGGCGGTGGTGTATGTCGTGCTGACCATGATTACCCGCCCAATCAAAAACATCTCGGACAGACTGCATACGCTGGCACCTGAATCAGGTGACAAACTAGGTCTGCCTGATGGCAACGAGAAAGATGAAATCGGCCAACTGGTGCGTGACGTCAACACCCTGGTCGCCAGTTTGCTCAAGACACTTAATGAAGAGCGGACCTTACGTATTCAGCATGCAATCGGTGAGAAAAAATTCCAGACCATTTTTGAAAATGCTGAAACCGGTATCTTCCAACTCAATTTTTCTGGTGAATTACTTTCTTATAATCCAGCCTTTTTACGCATGTTCAGCCTTGATGATCATGGCGGCAAAGCCATTATTGCCAATGCCTTGACATCATTATTGGAAGGCCAGGAATTGCGCCTGCATCTGATGATAGATGCAGCCATCAACGAAGCCAGGATCATGTCTGATGACTTTTACATACAGCTGGCAAGCTCGAGTCACAAGAAATGGATCAACCTCGTCATCAGCCCGGCAGAAGATGGCATTTTGCAAGGCTTGGTGAATGATATTACCGAACGCAAATCCCAGGAAGAAAGCGCCAATCAACTGGCTGTCACGGATCATTTAACCGGTATTAATAACCGCCTGGGTTTTGAAAAAGAAATCAGCCGCCTGTCCAAGGAATATGCCAGCGGCAATGCACATGGTTTCTTCCTGCTCATGATAGATCTGGATAAGTTCAAGCAAGTCAATGACAGTCATGGCCATACTGTTGGCGATCAGGTGCTCATACATTTTTCCGGGCTGGTCAGCAACACGGTAAGAAGATCGGACTTTATCGCCCGGTTAGGTGGTGATGAATTCATTATTCTCTTAAAAGATTTAACGCATCTTGAAAAAGCCGAAGAGATTGCTCAAAAAATAATTACGCTGGCCAGTCAACCTATCATCATCAATGAAAATCTATCCGTGCAAATCGGTGCCAGCATAGGCATCAGCTATACCGGCCCAAATGAATTCGATGTCAATGACTTGCTCAGACAAGCAGATGCCGCCATGTATGAAGTTAAACGCAGCGGCAAAAATGCTTATCGTGTCGTGCATCTTGATGACAGTAAAAATCAGCAAGCAGCGGATTCTATTTGAGCATCCAGCATTTCCATGACCACCATCTGATAAAGGAGATTGGGCCGCACACTGATTTCCAGAGCGCAGGTATAGGTCAGCTTGATGATGTGATCATCATTACTCTCGATTGCCATCGCAAATAACTCGGCCCAGGAACTGAGTTGCCAGTGTTTTATGCGCATGCTGCTTTCATAAATGGCGGCATCAATTACGGCTGGTGCACCCACTGAGACATAGGCTGCACATAGCGCTATCCATAATTCCTGCAATTTACTGGCAAGCGTCTTTTGATCGAGATAAGCCAGTATCTGCCTCGCCGCATTGACACCCGTAACAATATGCAAAATCGTAAAATCCCTGGTCTGCCCATAGGCTGAAATCGCCCACAGAGCCAGTTCATCCAGCAAATTTTCAGTGACAGGCATGCCCGGCAAGTTTTGGAGAAATTGTTCGTCATTGACAACTGCCCGCATTTTTTCTGCAATCATCCTGCCTGGATAGATTTTCCCTCTCATACTTTGCGATAATTTTTGAAAACCTGCTGCGACTGAATTTGCAGCTTGTCTGCCCTGCATGTTAATATCGATATCAAAATTGGCTGCTACCAGAGCAGCCAGGCTGGCAGCTATTTCCCCTGTATGTTCAGCCTGCAAACCATAGGCAAGTCTTATCAGTGCATGGAATGCCGTAGTCGCAGGAGCGAATGGGACAAGGGCAAATACTTCCCTGATGACTTCGCTCTTACCGCGCTCGGCAATACGAATTGCAAAGCAGGATTGCAGATCAGCAAAGTTTTCTCTCTTGCCAAGATAAGTCTGAAAATCTTCATACCTGATCGCCTCTGTGATTGGCAAGGCAGGCAAAGCATAAGTATCGCGCCAATGCGCAAAGAATTCCTGCAAACGTCTGTCACTCGCCCCCATGCCAGCAAGCGCGCACAAGGCCATGGGGCAGTGATTGGTGGTCCCTTTGCCATTCAGGGCAAAGTCCCGGTTCTTGTCCAGCAAGTCCTGGAGAAGCACATTGCTACACATTGCAGTTGTTGAAGCCGTCATTTGCACTCTCCATCGGTGATTGAATTTGTTGTAGTATGCAAGTTCAAGTTAACTTGAAGTCAAACACTTTTTTCACGCATGGGAGAGAAATGATGGTTGATGTAAACAACACCACTCTTATCAGCATTGGCGAACTTGCCAAACGCTCAGGCATCGCTGCCAGCGCTTTGCGTTTTTATGAAAGCCGGGGTTTGATTACGAGCGTACGCAGTCCTGCGCAGCGTCGCCACTTTCCACGTGAAGTATTGCGTCGCGTTGCTTTTATCAAGGCGGCGCAAACAGCAGGGTTGGCACTGGAAGAAATAGAAAACTCTCTTGCCAGTCTGCCAGGCCAGCGGACGCCAACAAAACAGGATTGGGAAAGGCTCTCAAAATCATGGCATACCCTGATAGAAGAACGTATCAGGGCACTGACAGCCTTGCGTGACCAGTTAAGTTCCTGCATAGGTTGCGGCTGCCTGTCGCTCAAATCCTGCGCACTATACAATCCACAAGACATTGCCAATACCAGAGGTACTGGGCCGCGCTATTTGATGGGGGATAAATCTTCAGACCTGGTTTGATCAATCCGATTTTTTTTATTCAGCATCTGCATCACCAGTATCAATGCTGGTACCCAGCAGGCTTTGCGCAGTGTCAGCAGGCAGAGCCTCCACGCTTTTGAGTTTGCGCGTCATTTGCCGCGTCCTGACTTCTGCCTGATCGATATTTTTTGCTGCTTTTTCCAAGGCGATTTTTGTGGCCGTCAATACATCGGCAAATTTGCCAAACTCTGTTTTGACTGCACCCAATACCTGCCAGACCTCGGACGAACGCTGCTCCAGCACCAGGCTGCGAAAACCCATTTGCAGGCTGTTCAACAATGCCGACAAGGTGGATGGGCCAGAGATGGAGACGCGGCAAGTGCGCTGCAATTCATCAGCCAGGCCAGGCCTGCGCATGACTTCCGCATACAGGCCCTCGGTCGGCAAAAACAGAATAGCGAAATCCGTCGTCAGCGGTGGCGACAGGTATTTCTCGGAAATGGTTT
>JACQDX010000150.1 GCA_016200895.1 Burkholderiales bacterium | reverse complement strand
TGAATTCGAAAATTGCAACAGTACAAAAACGAGCCTGTGGATTCAGAAACCGGGATAACTTCAAGATCGCTATCTATTTCCATTGTGGAGGGCTTGAACTTTATCCTGCCTCAGGAACCCACAGGAAAGTCGGATGAATCAGAATTAAAAGCAGGCATATGAATTGCTATATCTATTTTAAAGCCAGCGCTGACAAAGAAGCTGAAGTGCTGCAGCAGGAACAGTTGTTGCAAAGCCTGATGCGTCAGACTGATCAGCAAAGCTCAGGTTTGCAGAGACGTCCGGCAGAACAGGATGGCATGCATACCTGGATGGAGATCTATCATCAGGTCACGTCTGATTTTGAACAGCGTCTTGAGCTGGCTTACGCGCAAACCGGGTTGCAGCAATTACAGTCTGGCGAGCGACATATGGAATATTTCATGGATGTAAACTTATGTGCCTGATCGTCTTTGCCTGGAAACTGATACCCTGCACACCTATCGTGTTTGCAGGTAACCGCGACGAATTTTATGACCGGCCAGCAACAGCAGCTGACTGGTGGCAAGACAACCCCAGAATATATGCGGGGCGCGACTTGCAATCGGGCGGCACCTGGCTGGGCATGACTACGCTGGAAGGTGCGGATAGCCTGACGAACAAATTTGCCGCCATTACCAATATCCGCGCACCGTCGGAAAAACGTGAAGATGCGCCATCGCGTGGGGAACTTGTTGCCAATTACCTCAAGAGTGACTTGAGCGCGCAAGAGTATGTTGCCAGCATCCGCGATACTGTCGCTGAGTATAATGGTTTCAATTTATTGATAGGCGATAAGGAGGACCTGATCTGGTTTTCCAACCGTAATCAGGAAGATGTACGTAATGGTCAGCCCCTGCCTCCAGGTATCTATGGCATTTCCAATGCATCGCTGGATACGCCCTGGCCCAAAGTTGTCAGGACCAAGGCAGAATTTGCCAGCATGATATGCCAGCGCGCGCCCGTAGATGCCTATTTCGAAGTATTGGCAAACACCACCCCTGCCCCAGATTGTCGCTTGCCTGATACCGGGGTTTCTTTCGAGATGGAGCGCTTATTATCCTCGCCCTGCATAGTCTCCCCCTCGTATGGCACGCGAGTTTCTACGGTTATCAAAATCCATAAGGATTATCCGGCGGAATTCCATGAAAAGCTGTTGCGCTGAATAGCATGCAATACCTGGCCCGACCAATATGCATTGTTGATCGGGTTTCATACTTTTTCCAGCCTGGCTTTCCACAGCAAAGCCGCAGCCAGCAACTTCAATATGCAGGGTAAAGCGGCATAAGCCAAGGTCAGCGCCTGCAAGCCATTGTCGCTGGTCACTCCTGGCACATAACCCAAATATTCCAGCGCTGGCAATGCCAGACCTGCGGCCACGGCCAGATTCATCTTACTGGCCCAGTTCCAGACTCCAAAGTAACTGGCTTCGTTTTTTTCACTATGCCCCGCTGCATGAATAACGCCAGCCAGCAAGGCTGGTGGCAAAGCCAGATCCGCTCCCAGGCTCATGCCTGAAAAAATGCAAATCACGGAAAAAGCCAAGGCATCGCCTGCATTCAACGCCAGCACGCCAACAAAACTAAGCACCGACAGAAGCATCGCTAATAACCACGCTTTGACCTCCCCTTTTCTTTGCGCCAGGCGAGTCCACAGCGGCATGGATAAAGCAGCTGCCAGAAAATACATCAACAACAAAACGCCAGACAAATGTGCCAGATGCAAACGGTCTTTGGTGAAAAACAGAAACAGGGTTGCCGGTATTGCGGCGGCAATGCCGTTAACAACAAATACCAGAAACAAAACGCGGAAACTGCGGTTGGCAAATAGATTGCGCAAAGACAGTGGGACATGACCTGCCTCTGTCACACCCGACTTTCGTGGTGTATGGCGTATCAAAAACCATGCCGTTATTAGCAGGCTAAAACTCAGCATGCCAGACAAAATCGTGACATTACCAAACTGGATGATGATTGCTGTGGCGATCACACCAACCAAACCACATGCTTCACGCACACTGGTCAGCCTTACTCTTTGCCCAGGCTCTTGTGTCAGTGCAGCGCCCCAACTCTGGTAGGCAATGCTAGCCAGACTGAATCCGGCATACACAACCACCAGTGTCACAAAGAACCAGAAAAACGCTGGCTTACCTGACAAGTGAGGAGGATGGAACAGGCCGATGAAACCGGCAATCAATAATGGCAATGCCAGAACTATATAGGGTGCGTAACTGCGGCTTTGCGGCCTGCGGTCTATTACTGCCCCAATGAGGGGATCAATGAAGGCATCCATGATACGGGTCAGTAATAATGCCGTACCTATCGCTGATAAAGACATGCCCAGGCGGTCAGCATAAAACTGTGGCACATAGACATAAATGGGTAAAGCCACCATCGCCAGAGGAAAGCCAAACATGGCATAAGGCAGTAACTGCATTAGGGGGAACCGTGGCATGTCGTCCTGTTCATCCTGTCTTCAGAAAATAAAAAGCGCGATCATTATTCCATGATCGCGCTTTTTGGTTTGAAGCCTGAAGATTTAGCTCAGCTCTTCCAGGCGTAACTTTGTCACTGCACCGAACACTGAATCGAGTTTTTCAATTTTTTCTATGGCTGCAACGATATTTTTTTCCTTGGTCTGATGTGTCAGGATGATGATATCTGTCTGCGTTTCGCCTTCTGCTGGTTCTTTTTGCAGCATGGCATCGATGGAAATCGTCAAATCTGCCAGGATACGTGTGACATCAGCCAAAACGCCAGGTTTGTCTGCCACGTGCATGCGCAGATAATAGCTGGTGACGATTTCCGACATAGGCAAGACTGGCAAATCACTCAGGGAATTAGACTGGAAGGCCAGGTAAGGCACGCGATGTTCAGGATCTGCCGTTGCCAGGCGGGTGATATCCACCAGATCGGCAATCACTGCAGAAGCGGTAGGCTCAGAGCCTGCACCTTTGCCATAATACAGCGTTGCACCGACTGCATCACCATGTACCAGCACTGCATTCATGGCACCTTCTACATTGGCGATCAGGCGTTTTTCAGGGATCAGAGTTGGGTGCACGCGCAGCTCTATGCCGGCTTCAGTGCGCTTGCTGATACCCAGCAGTTTGATGCGGTAACCCAGTTCTTCTGCATAACGGATATCACTGGCTTGCAAGTTGGTGATGCCTTCCACATGGGCTTTATCAAACTGCATGGGGATTCCATAAGCAATCGCAGCCATGATGGTGGCTTTGTGTGCAGCATCTACACCTTCGATATCGAAAGTAGGGTCAGCTTCTGCATAACCCAGCTCTTGCGCCTGCTTCAGCACGGTAGCAAAGTCCAGCCCCTTGTCACGCATTTCAGACAAGATAAAATTGGTCGTGCCATTGATGATGCCAGCAATCCACTGTATGCGGTTGGCAGTCAAGCCTTCACGCAAAGCCTTGATAATGGGAATGCCACCAGCAACCGCAGCCTCAAATGCGACCATCACGCCTTTTTCTTCTGCTGCCTTGAATATTTCATTGCCGTGCGTGGCCAACAAAGCCTTATTGGCCGTCACAACATGCTTGCCATTGGCAATGGCTTTCATGACCAGGTCTTTGGCGATGCCATAGCCGCCTATCAATTCGATAACGATATCGATATCTGGATTGGTAACCACCAGATTGGCATCATTCACGACTTCACATTCACCATTGGTCAACTCTCGTGCCCGCTCAACGTTCAAGTCTGCCACCATGGCAATCTCAATCGAGCGACCTGCGCGACGCGTAATCTCTAACTGATTGCGCTTCAAAACGTTGAAAGTGCCGGAGCCGACGGTGCCTATGCCTAACAGGCCTACTTTGATGGGTTTCATAAGTTTTCTAAACAGTAAAAAATGAAAATTTCAGGACTTGCGCACAATTGTTCCAGCAAGGCATGACGACGAAGGCAGTACAAATTGTACGACTAGGAGTCATAACGCCGCTGGAGCGGTTTTGCGCAAGTACTGCTAATTGGTGCCGTGACGCTTTCGGTATGACTCCAGAAAACTGGCAATACGTCCAAAAGCATCAGTCAAATCATCCGTATTGGGCAAGAACACCACGCGGAAATGGTCGGGATTGATCCAGTTAAATCCCGTTCCCTGTACCAGCAACACGCGCTGCTCGGTCAGCAGTTCGTGGATAAACTCCTGGTCGTCCTTGATGGGATACATCAAGGGGTCCAGTTTGGGAAACATATACAGCGCAGCCTTGGGTTTGACGCAGGTCACACCAGGAATTGCCGTCAATAATTTGTGCGCCAGATCGCGCTGCTTGAGCAAACGTCCCCCAGGCCCGACCAGATCATTGATGCTCTGATAGCCACCAAGCGCCGTCTGAATGGCGAACTGCCCAGGTGCATTTGCACATAAACGCATGGAGGCTAACATATTCAGGCCTTCAATATAATCCTTGGCATGACGTTTTTCACCGGATACCACCATCCAGCCAGCGCGATAACCGCAAGAACGATAGTTTTTAGAAAGTCCATTCAGTGTCAGGAACAAGACATCATCGGCTAGTGAAGCAATGGAAGTATGTTCTTCGCCATCATACAAAGTCTTGTCGTAAATTTCATCTGCAAAAACGATGAGCTGATGCTGGCGTGCCACCTCAACTATCTGCTGCAAGACCTCGACCGGGTATAAGGCACCGGTAGGATTATTGGGATTAATGACGACGATGGCCTTGGTGTTGGGCGTGATCTTGCTCTTGATATCATCGATATCTGGCATCCAGTCTGCACTTTCATCGCAGACATAATGCACAGGCTTGCCACCAGACAGACTGACGGCTGCTGTCCACAATGGATAATCAGGCGCAGGCACCAATACTTCGTCACCGCTATTGAGCAAGGCATTCATGCCCATGACGATCAGTTCTGAAGCACCGTTGCCGATGTAAATATCTTCTATGGTCACACCATGAATATGCTTTTCCTGGGTGTAATGCATAATCGCTTTGCGCGGCGCAAACATGCCTTTGGAGTCGGTATAAGCGGCTGCATTTTGCATATTGCGTATCATATCCTGCACGATTTCATCGGGCGGATCAAAATTGAAGACCGCCAGATTGCCGATGTTTAGTTTGATGATCTTGTGACCTTCATCCTCCATCTGTTTGGCTTTTTCCATGACAGGGCCACGGATGTCATAACAAACGTCTGCTAGTTTTAGTGATTTTTGTATGGGTCGCACCGCTGCAATCCTTGATAATATTCATAAGTTGGCTGCATCCAGCTTCAGAGCTAAGCTGAAATTGGATGAAAGCGCATGATAAGCTGCAACACAGAAATGCTGCACTGCCAAACGTTCCATTCTGCACAATGCGCCGAATTTTATCAATCAGAACTTAGCAAAAGCTGAATTCCAGAAGAGATTTGCATGGATAGAGTCGCATCATGTATCGTAAATGATGGTTTTACAACCTAATGCACTTGGACATATATGTGATCGAGAACAAAAACGCATGTTGCGGGTCTGAATATTACATATTGAATATTGAATTAATATTGACTATCAACCCCAGGCGCACATATAGAGTATGTACTTAATCCAGTAGAAACTACCATGAAAAAACTGCTCTTATCCCTATTGTTCAGTATGGTCAGTGTGAATGCGGCCTTTGCACAAAATGTGATCGAATCCATCGCCATGGACAGTGGTGGAAGGCTAAGCGCCAGTCTTTTGGTGTTGGAAACCGGGCAAAGCTTGTGGATATTGCCTGATACGCCAGCTCCCATGCAGGGTGTCAGTAAATTGCCTATCGTTATGGCAGCATTGGCCGCAGCCGATAAAAACAAATTCCAGCTGGATCAAAAAGTCACCGTCAGCAAAGAGGATTTGATGGCGGCAGAACAAGCCAGCCCTCTACGTGACGAACACCCGGACGGCAATTTCAAGATTACCGTCAAGGAATTGATGCATCACGCCATTGTCGACAGCGATGGAACGGCCAGCGATGCCTTGCTGCGCCTGCTGGGCGGACCAACTGCGGTCATGCAATATCTGGCGCAGCTGGACATAAAAGATATCAAAGTCCTGGATACAGAAAAGGAAATGGCAAAATCCTGGAATATGCAATACCGCAACACGGCCACACCCAAAGCTATGATCAAATTGCTGCAAGCTTTGCAACAAGGCAAAGCACTGAGTCCTAAAAGTCACGACTTGTTGGTGAAATGGATGACGGATACTGAAACTGGCCCAAGCCCCAGTGCCAACTCCAGCGCCACTCCCAACCCCAACGCTGCCCGCATCAAGGCTTTACTGCCTGCTGGCGCACCAGTGATCCACAAAGCTGGCAGCTCACCGACCCATGGCAGTCTGACCGCAGCCCATAATGACGTAGGCATTGTTACTTTGCCTAATGGTCATCATATGCTGGTGGCCGTTTTTTTGACGGATAGCAAGGCGCCCCATGCGTCCCGCAATTTAACTATCGCCAAAATTACCCGCGTTGGCTGGGATGCATGGTCAAAAAAATAGACCCGTAGCTTTAAGCATCCCATGAAAGTGGATAAAAAACGTTACAATGCGCCTCTTTACGGTCTTAACACTTGAGCTATATCGATGAAGTTGCACTCTACTCCTACGCAGCAATACCAGACCATCACTGCTTATGAAAAAGACAGTGTAGAAATTAATGCAATTACTTATACCCACAGCCTGATCGTACTGCCAGAAGCCAAACCTCAGCAATGGTCGGCCATCAGTTTTGAGCAATTGAACAATGCCGACTTTGCGCAAATCGAAGCCACTGTGCCCGATGTTGTCATTTTGGGCACTGGTAACAAGCAGCGCTTTGTTCATCCCAAACTGACTGCTGCACTGGCCGCCAAACGCATAGGCGTGGAATGCATGGACAATCAGGCTGCCTGCCGTACCTATAATATTCTTATGGCTGAAGGCCGCAAGGTTGCGCTGGCCCTGATTATGGAAGCTGCATGACCAAGACCTCCCCTTACGATTCACCACGTACATTATGGGCGCTGACTATCGCCTTCTTGTTGGTCTGGTTTTATATGCTGGGTGCCAGGACCCTGGTGCCGACCGATGAAGGCCGTTACGCCGAAATGGGGCGCGAAATGCTGGCCTCAGGTGACTGGATCACCTTGCGCCTGAACGGCATCAAGTATTTTGAAAAACCTCCCCTGCAAAACTGGATGAATGCCCTGACCTTTGCCTTATTCGGCCTGGGTGACTGGCAAGCGCGCTTGTGGACTGGTTTGAGCGGTTTGCTGGGCGTTGCCGCCGTGGCTTATACCGGTAACAAGATATTCAGCCGCCGCGTTGGCATCGTTGCTGCCTTGGTATTGGGCTCGAGTTTCTGGTGGGCTGGCATGGGCCATGTCAATTCTCTGGACATGGGTTTGTCTGGCATGATGACTCTGGCCTTATGTGGCTTGCTGGTCGCGCAAATGGCAGGTGCCAACAGCAAGACTGAACGCAATGCCATGCTGGTGTGTTGGGCGGGTATGGCGTTGGCGACGATGTCAAAAGGCTTGATCGGATTTGTATTGCCAGGGGGGGTATTGGTTATTTACACCCTGGTGACGCGTGACTGGGGTTTATGGAAACGCCTGCACATGGGTAAGGGTTTAGTCCTGTTTTTTGCTATCACAGCACCGTGGTTTATTTTAATCGCGATAAAAAATCCTGAGCATCCTCATTTTTTCTTTATCCACGAGCATTTTCAGCGTTTTACCAGTACTGTACACAAACGCGGCGGACCTTGGCATTACTTTATTCCCTTGCTTATTCTGGGTATCGTCCCCTGGATAGGCGTCTTGTTGCAAGGACTCTGGTCCGGCGCCAAAGATAAAGCCCCAGGCTTTCAACCCAGGAAGATGCTGTTTATCTGGGCTGCTTTCCTGTTTTTCTTTTTCAGTATTTCTGGCTCTAAATTACCAGGCTATATCCTGCCAATATTTCCTGCCCTGGCTCTCTTGATTGCCCGCCACCTGGAACAGACCGATAGTCGTCCGGTAAAAACTGCTGGCATTCTGTTTATTGTATTTGGTATAGCTATCGCCGTTGGTTTGATAACTTATCTGGGCAAGTTGGATGCTGCTGATGAATTTGACCGTCCTTTGGCGATCGCTTATACACCGTGGATAATTGCTGTCATTGTGCTGTCTATAGCGGGCGGCCTGTCCACCTGGTTACTGGCAAACAAGGGCACAACTGGGAAAGATTGGGCCATCATCTGTCTGGCTGCCAGCGGTTATCTGGTCGGGCAAATTGGCTTCCTGGGACACAATTCTTGGGGTAAATATATGGCAGGCAGCGAATACATACCTGCAATCAAGGCTGAATTGATTTCGCCCGCGACCCCTTTCTATGCAGTTGGCCGCTATGAACAGGCATTGCCGTTTTATCTGGAACGTACTACAACACTGGTTGAGTTCCCCGACGAAATGCAATTTGGACTTGAGCAGCAGCCAGAATTGTGGATACCGAAGCGCGAAGACTTTGTCAAAAAATGGCAGTCGCATCAAGACAAGGGCGAAGCTGCGGTTGCCATCTTGCGTAATGATATTTATGAAGACTTGAAAAAAACTGATTTCCCAATGCGAATAATTGCCAAAGATCCTCGACGCGTGATCGTCGCCAATCTGGTCAATAAAAACAAATAAATAATTATGAATATCAACACCTTTGGCTTTATCTTTACCGGCATCATGCTCAATGCTGTTGCCCAGCTTTTACTGAAAGCGGGTACCAATGCAGTTGGGGCAATTCACCTGACAGCGGAGAACTGGTTTTCGATCGGCATCAAACTGGCGACTCAACTCCCCATTATTGGTGGCCTGACCTGCTACGTGATTTCAGTTGTAGTCTGGATCATAGGTTTGTCGCGTGTTGATGTCAGCATTGCCTACCCGTTGCTATCCTTAGGCTACATCGTCAACGCCATCGGTGCCTGGTATCTTTTGGGGGAGGTCATTTCCATACAAAGGATGGTGGCAATTGGCGTCATCATCATTGGCGTGGCCTTGCTGGTAAAAAGCTGAATCGCTTCATTGGCCCGCTTCTCATATTCCACAAGAATAGTTTCGTTTTATAGAAAGGTTCACCATGAGTGACGCATCCAAATTTCTGTCTTTTACCAAACCAACTATCGATGAAGAAACCATCGCTGCTGTCACAGAAGTCTTGCGCTCTGGCTGGCTGACCAATGGCCCCAAAGTACAGGCGCTGGAAGCGCAATTGTCTGAATATTTTGGTGGCCGCCCTGTACGTACCTTCAATTCCGGTACCTGCACCATGGAAATTGCCCTGCGCATTGCTGGCATAGGCTCAGGCGATGAAGTCATCACCACGCCAAATTCATGGGTAGCGACGGCCAATGTCATCATAGAGACAGGTGCGACGCCTGTGTTTGCCGATATTGATCCCAAAACACATAATATCGACCTGGACAAAGTCGAGGCAGTGATCACGCCTCGTACCAAGGCGATTATTCCCGTGCACATGTGCGGCCTGCCTTGCAATATGGACAGGTTGTATGCGATTGCAGATAAATATAAACTGCGTGTCATAGAAGATGCCGCGCAAGCTATAGGTTCTAGTTGGAAAGGTAAGCGCATAGGCTCTTTCGGTGATTTTGCTTCATTCAGCTTTCAGGTCAATAAAAACATCATGACAGGCGAAGGTGGCTGCCTTGCCTTGAATAATGCAGAAGAAGTACGCCTGGCAGAAAAATACAGGCTACAAGGCGTGACTCGCAGCGGGCTCGACGGTATAGATGTTGATGTGCTGGGTGGCAAATACAATATGACCGATATTGCCGCAGCCATAGGCCTGGGGCAAATGAAGCACCTGGCAGAGTTCAATGCCAAGCGCGCGGCATTGGCAAAACATTACTTCACAAGCTTTGGCGCTGACTTTGAGCAAAAGACAGGTGCAGAATTGCCTGTTGCGGACTTTGAAAACAGTAACTGGCATATGTTCCACCTGGTCTTGCCAGAAAGCGTCAACCGTGCAGCCTTCATGCAGCAAATGCTGGATCGGCAAATTGGCCTGGGTTATCACTACCGCGCCATCCATCTGTTCAGTCTGTACCGCGAGCGCGGCTTTACTGATGGCATGTTCCCGATTGCAGAGCACATAGGCAAACAGATTGTTACTTTGCCATTATTTCCAGCAATGAATACAGAAGATGTCGAAAGAGTCGTGTCTGCGGTAAAATCCTGCCTTCTCTGAAATCGGCAGAACAATACCAATGAAACCCGAACTCTCTGTTGTCATACCTGTATATAACGAAGAAGCTGGCTTGGCCAAACTGTTTGAACGCCTGTATCCGGCGCTTGATACGCTGGCAGCACGCGGCATCAGCTATGAAGTTGTCTTTGTCAACGATGGCAGCCGCGATAATACGCCTGTCTTGCTGGCTGACCAGTATCGCCTGCGCCCTGATGTTACGCGCGTCGTGCTGTTCAATGGCAATTACGGTCAGCACATGGCTATTCTGGCTGGCTTTGAAGCTACACGAGGTGAGATCGTTGTCACCCTGGATGCCGATTTGCAAAATCCTCCAGAAGAAATCGGTGCCCTCGTCGATAAAATGCGTGAAGGCTATGATTACGTAGGCTCAATACGCCGCAAACGTCAGGATTCTGCCTGGCGCACCTATGCATCCAAGGCGATGAACCGCTTCCGCGAGAAGATCACGCGTATCAAGATCACAGATCAAGGGAATATGTTGCGCGCCTATGGCCGTAATGTAATTAACCTGATCAATCAGTGCAGCGAAGTGAATACCTTCGTCCCTGCCCTGGCATATACTTTTGCGCGCAAGCCGACAGAAATCATCGTTGAACATGAGGAACGATCTGCAGGAGAGTCAAAATATTCGATTTATAGCCTGATACGCCTGAATTTTGACTTGATGACCGGTTTTTCCATCATGCCCTTGCAATGGTTTTCGATGCTGGGTATGGTGCTCTCGATCTTGTCTGGTGGCCTGGTCTTGTTGTTGCTGGTACGCCGCTTTGTGCTGGGCGCAGAGGCTGAAGGCCTGTTCACGCTGTTTGCCATTGCATTCTTCCTGATGGGCGTCATTCTGTTCGGTATAGGTTTACTGGGTGAATATGTAGGGCGCATTTACCAACAAGTACGCGGTCGTCCACGTTATGTGGTGCAAACCATACTTGAACAATCCACTCCGGATTTACCTGAAGTTAATTAAGAAAGCAGAGATGACTACATCAGCATCCCCTGCAACAGCAGTGGTTTTTGCCTATCATAGCGTTGGTGTGCGTTGCATCAAGACTTTGCTGGCGCGCGGCATAGCCATCAAACTGGTCGTCAGCCATACTGACAATCCGGCAGAAACCATCTGGTTTGAATCAGTGGCTGATCTTTGTCGTGAGCAAGGCATACCCTGCATCACACCTGATGATCCAAAATCAGCTGAGTTGAAAGAGCAGGTAGCAGCTATAGCGCCAGATTTCATTTTCAGCTTTTATTACCGTCACATGCTACCGCTGGATGTATTGGCATTG
This sequence comes from Burkholderiales bacterium, assembly GCA_016200895.1. Taxonomy (GTDB): domain Bacteria; phylum Pseudomonadota; class Gammaproteobacteria; order Burkholderiales; family Burkholderiaceae_D; genus Undibacterium. The sequence goes on along the minus strand of JACQDX010000150.1, from coordinate 45,701 downwards.
GCAAAACGTGGTGCTTATAACCTGCATGGATCTTTACTGCCCAAATACCGTGGCCGTGTACCGGTCAATTGGGCTGTATTGCATGGTGAAACTGAAACTGGTGCAACCCTGCATGAAATGGCCTTGAAACCCGATGCTGGTGATATCTTGGCTCAAGTATCTGCACCCATCTTGCCCGATGACACAGCCTATGAGGTATTTGGCAAGCTGACTGTAGCGGCAGAACAATGCCTTTGGAATGCACTGCCAGACTTGATTGCAGGTACGGCCAGACGTTTGCCTAATGATTTAACTGCAGGCAGTTACTTCGGTGGCCGCAAACCGGAGGATGGACGTATCAACTGGCAACAAACTGCCCAGCAAGTGTATAACCTGCACAGAGCGGTTGCCCCGCCCTACCCTGGTGCGTTTACAGACCAGGCTGGTCAGCATTTTGTTATCGGAAAAGCACGCTTATCCAAAACTGATACGGCAAATTTGCCGACAGGCTTACATGTAGTAGATAATGTCGTCCTTGGCGTGTGTGGCGATGGTCATGCACTGCATATTATTGAATTGTTAACGGATGGCAAAATCGTGAGCGCGCAGGAATTGGCGGTCATATTGAAGCAAGCGGCATAAGCCTTTGTTTTGTGCATCTGAACTGGCAATCAACATTTACTTTAAAAAGAATTCATTATGAAAAAAGTCCTCATACTCGGCGTGAACGGTTTTATCGGCCACCATTTGTCCAAGCGCATTCTGGAAACGACAGACTGGGAAGTGTATGGCATGGACATGCAAACCGAGCGTCTGGGCGACATGATTAATCATCCGCGCATGCATTTCTTTGAAGGTGACATCACCATCAATAAAGAATGGGTTGAATACCATGTCAAGAAGTGCGATGTCATCCTGCCTCTGGTAGCGATTGCCACGCCATCGACTTATGTAAAACAGCCTTTACGTGTGTTTGAGCTGGACTTTGAGGCCAACCTGCCTATCGTTCGCTCTGCTGCAAAATATGGCAAGCATCTGGTATTCCCCTCCACTTCTGAAGTCTATGGCATGTGCCATGATGAAGAATTTGATCCCGAAGAATCTGAACTGATTTGCGGCCCTATCAATAAACCACGCTGGATTTATTCTTGCGCCAAACAATTGATGGACCGCGTAATCTGGGGTTATGGCATGGAAGGCCTGAACTTCACCCTGTTCCGTCCATTCAACTGGATCGGTGCTGGCCTTGATAATATCCACACACCAAAAGAAGGCAGTTCACGCGTCGTGACGCAATTCTTTGGTCATATCGTCCGTGGCGAAAACATTTCCCTCGTTGATGGTGGCGCGCAAAAACGTGCATTCACCTATATCGATGACGGCATAGATGCCCTTATGCGCATTATTGATAACAAAAACGGCATCGCCAGCGGCAAGATCTACAACATCGGCAACCCGACCAATAATTTCTCCATCCGCGAACTGGCACACATGATGCTGGATCTGGCGGCTGAATATCCAGAGTATGCTGAAACAGCCAAAAAAGTAGAACTGACAGAAACCACTTCTGCAGCCTACTACGGCAAAGGCTATCAGGACGTACAAAACCGTGTACCAAAAATCACCAACACCTGTGAAGAGCTGGGCTGGAAGCCAGTGACGACCATGCCAGACACCATGCGCAATATTTTCGACGCTTACCGCAGCCAGGTAGCCGAAGCACGCGCCTTGATGGATTGATGGACTGATACTGGACTACATGCCTACCATCGTTCTCAAGATCGACGTCGATACCTATCGCGGCACTAAAGAAGGCGTACCTAATTTGGTGCGCATTCTTAAAAAACACAATGCAGGCGCAACTTTCCTGTTTTCTTTGGGCAAGGACCACACAGGCTGGGCCTTGCGCAGGGCGTTTCGCCCTGGTTTTTTTCAAAAAGTGTCGCGCACCTCGGTCCTGGAACATTATGGATTCAAGACACTAATGTATGGTGTGTTCTTGCCTGCACCTGATATAGGTAGCTGCACGACTGAAATGCAGGCAGTGCGTGATGCCGGTTTTGAGTGCGGCATCCATACCTGGGACCACGTAGTCTGGCAAGACAATGTGCGCGTCCGCGATCTGGACTGGACCCGCAAGCAAATGCAGCAAGCCCATCAACGCTTCCAGCAAATCTTTGGCGCAACACCAAAAACCCATGGTGCGGCTGGCTGGCAAATGAATGATCACGCTTTTGCCCAGCTTGACCAGTTCGGCATGCAATACGCCTCTGACGGGCGCGCCATGCTCAATGATGATGGTAGCCTCGCCAATACAGATGCGGGCCCTTATCGCCTGCAAGTAGGCAATACGACCATGTCCTGCATACAGATGCCAACTACCCTGCCGACTCTGGATGAGTTGCTGGGACGCGACATCGCTGGCAATGTCATTAGCGAGTCAAATATCGCTGACAGCATACTGAAACTGACAGCAAATCCAAGAGATCATGTATTTACCTTGCATGCAGAGCTTGAAGGACAAAAACTCGCCCCCATATTCGAGGAATTGCTGACAGGCTGGCACAAGCAAGGTTATCGTTGTATTTCCATGGCGGACTACTATGCGTCCATCAAGAATAGTGACTTACCGACACGCCCATTGTCTTGGGCAAGCTTGCCAGGTCGTTCTGGAGAGCTGGTCGCCCTGATCTAGTCCGTCAGCAACATTTCTCCACCCCTAACCAAGGAGATGAAAGTGGCTGAGACCCCTTCCGCACTAAATTGCCAGGTACCAGAATTTTCTGCCGTCATGACTGGCGGCAAAGCGTTTCAATTAAGTGATCATATTGGTAAAAATATTATTATTTATTTTTATCCAAAAGACAATACCCCAGGCTGTACGACGGAAAGCATCGCCTTCCGTGATTTGCATACACAATTCCAACAAGCCAATACCATGGTTTTTGGTATTAGCCGTGACAGTCTGCGCTCACACGAAGGCTTTAAAAGTAAATTAGACCTCCCTTTCGAGCTGATTTCTGACCCTGATGAAACTTTGTGCCTGTTGTTCAATGTCATGAAAATGAAGAACATGTATGGCAAACAGGTGCGCGGCATAGAGCGCAGCACATTTGTGATTGACGGCAATGGTAAATTAGTGAAAGAATGGCGTGGAGTTAAAGTAGCAGGACACGTAGATGAAGTACTCGAATTTGTGAGCGCCCAAACTTAATTGAACTCTCCAGAATTACTCTTGATAAAAGCCGTGAAAGACACTGCCAGCAGCGATGCTGGTATGTCCTTAGCGGCTTTTAACTTTTCAGCTCTCACTTTTTGATTGAGGTTTTCATGCCATTGCCAAAAATGCCGACCAAGCCAGCAGCACTGCTTTCCCCCAAGGATTATCCGAAGGCAGAAAAAGGCAAACCAGCCAAAACAATAAAATCCGCAACGCCAGAGAAAATCAAAGCCATTGATGTCGCCCCGGCACCACAAAGAAAGAAAATCGCAACTGTTCCAGCAGTCGTCAGCAGACCTGTCGCAGAAAAAACGACACCGATAGTCATCGCCAAAGCTTTGCCTGTCGCTGCTGCAAGCAAGGCCAAAACCCATGACAGCCGCGTCAAATCCGGCACCAGCCGTGCCGCGGACAAATCCGGCACCACCAAACTGTTTGTACTCGACACCAATGTCTTGATGCATGATCCTTCATCACTGTTCCGTTTTGAAGAACATGATGTCTACCTACCCATGATCACCCTTGAAGAACTGGATGATCATAAAAAAGGTATGTCCGAGGTCGCCCGTAATGCACGTCAGGTATCGCGCTCACTGGACGCACTGGTAGGCGATATTGATCATCACGATATAGAAAAAGGTATCTTGTTATCCAAACTGGGCAACAAGGACGCCAAAGGTCACCTGTACTTCCAGACCAAGCTGCAAAGTGCCGACTTGCCAGTCGGCCTGCCCAAGGGCAAGGCAGATAACCAGATACTTGGCGTGGTCCGTGCACTGGAAACAGAAATGCCTGGCCGCCCTGTAGTGCTGGTGTCGAAAGACATCAATATGCGCATCAAGGCGCGTGCTATGGGCTTACCAGCTGAAGACTATTTCAACGACCATGTGCTGGAAGATTCAGATCTTTTGTATTCAGGCATCGTGCAATTGCCTGATGATTTCTGGAACAAGCATGGCAAGGGCATAGAAACCTGGCAAGAAAACCGCAATGGCCTGAGCACGACTTTCTACCGCATTACTGGCCCAGTCATCCCTTCCCTGCTGGTGAATCAGTTCGTTTATCTGGAACCCAAGAATGGTGAAGCATCTTTCTATGGCCAGGTCAGACAGATCAACGGCAAAACTGCGGTACTGCAAACCTTGCGTGACTATGGCCACATCAAGCATAGTGTCTGGGGCATTACCTCACGCAACCGCGAGCAAAACTTTGCATTGAATCTGTTGATGGATCCGGAATGCGATTTCGTCACTCTGCTCGGTCAGGCCGGTACAGGCAAGACCTTGCTGGCCCTGGCTGCTGGTCTGGCACAAGTGCTGGAAACCAAAACCTATAATGAAATCATCGTCACGCGTGTTACTGTGCCGGTCGGTGAAGACATTGGTTTCTTGCCGGGCACTGAGGAAGAAAAAATGTCGCCTTGGATGGGTGCATTTGACGACAACCTTGAAGTGCTTAACAAGTCCGACAATGATGCTGGTGACTGGGGTCGTGCCGCCACTCAGGATTTGATACGCTCCAAGATCAAGATCAAGTCCCTGAACTTCATGCGTGGCCGTACTTTCGTCAACAAATTCCTCATCATCGACGAAGCACAAAATCTGACGCCGAAACAGGTCAAGACTTTAGTAACCCGCGCAGGCCCAGGCACCAAGATCATCTGCCTGGGTAATATCGCCCAGATCGATACGCCTTACCTGACTGAAGGTTCCAGCGGTCTGACTTATGTTGTAGACAGATTCAAAGGCTGGGCGCACAGCGGCCATGTCACCTTGGCACGTGGTGAACGTTCTCGTTTGGCAGATCACGCGAGCGAGATTTTGTAATCGGACTCACGTAGTAAAAAACGCAGTAAATAAAAATGGCGCATTCAATATTGAATGCGCCATTTTTTATCTTGGATAAGCTTTACTAAACTTAACTTAACTAAGCTAAGCTTAAAGATATAGCTGAGAGTTGGATTTTATTTCCACTCCCCACGCAACTCGCTAACTTTTTCCTGCAGAACCTGAGGCGTCACATCCTGCGGCTGCATGACATCACCCACCACCAGTTCCAGCTTGGAAAACGGCCCGCGACGGAATGCACGTTCAAAGGTGTTGCTCTTGTCACGCGACAGGACACTACCCCATAACCCGCGCAATGCCAATGGATAGACCGGAACAGGGCTACGCTCCAGTATCTTCATGATGCCACCTTTGAATTCATTCAACTCACCTGTCGCAGTCAATTTACCCTCCGGAAAAATGCAGACCAGATCACCTTCATGCAAAGCCTGGGCAACGTCGATAAATGATTTTTCCATCAACCACGGATCTTCTTTAGCGGGTGCAATAGGAATGGCTTTTGCTGTACGGAACACCCAGGACAGGAAAGGTATTTTAAATATCCTGTGGTCCATGACAAAGCGCACTGGCCTCGGGCTTGATGCCATGATAACGATGGCATCCATGTAGCTGACGTGATTACAGACCAGGATGCCCGCACCTTCATCTGGTATGCGGTCAGTGTTGATGGTCTTGACCTTGTAGATGGTGTGTATCAGCAGCCAGGCAATAAAGCGCATCAAGAATTCTGGCACCAGGCTGAATATATAGATCGCCACGATGGCATTCAGGACGGCGGTTGCCATGAATATTTCCGGTATCGTGAAACCTTTTTCCAGCATGGCTACTGCAGACAATGAGGCAACTACCATGAACAAAGCGTTCAGGATGTTCATGCCTGCTATCGTTCGCGACAAATGTTTGGGATCGCAACGTGTCTGTATCAAGGCAAACAATGGCACGATATATAAACCACCGAAGACACCTATCATGGTGATATCAAACAAAATGTGCAAACTGCCCGTCTGTTTGACAAACTCCATAGCACCCACGGTAACGATATTGGTATAGCTGATGCTGGCCAAATACAGATCAAAACCAAATACCGACAAGCCTATGGCGCCAAATGGCACCAGACCAATCTCCACTTTATGACCGGAGAGTTTTTCACACAACAAGGAGCCTGCGCCGATGCCAAAAGAGAAAATCGTCAACAAGAGTACGAAGACACTGTGATCACCATGCAGATAATCCTTGGCGTACTGAGGAAATTGCGCCAGGACGATAGCACCATAAAACCAGAACCAGGAGTTACCAAGTAAAGATAAAAATACCGGGCGGTTTTGCTTACTGAAGCTGATATTCCTGATGGTTTCAGTCGCTGGATTCCAGTTGATTTTCAATTCCGGCGCGGGAGCTGGCGAATCTGGAATACGCAATGCCGTCAGATAGCCCATGATGGCAACGACTATCGCACCACCGGCCACCAGCTCAGTACCCCATGGCTTATGCACGACCAGCATGGCACCCAGTATTTCACCAAGCAAGATGCCAACAAAGGTACCCATTTCTATCAGTCCATTGCCGCCTACCAGTTCATCTGTTTTCAGATGCTGAGGCAAATAAGCATATTTGACCGGGCCAAACAAAGTGGAATGTATACCCATGCCGCAAACGGCAGCAATCAAGAGCCACAAGTTATGCGTTTGCCAGCCGACAGCAGCTACCAGCATGATGCCAATTTCGAGCAGCTTGACTTTGCGGGCCATGCTGCCTTTTTCAAATTTGTCAGCCAATTGCCCTGAAGTCGCAGAAAACAGCACGAAAGGCAAAATGAACAAGCCTGGTATCAAGTTATTGAGCAGTCCAACTTTCATGTCCGTCCAGGACAGTGCGTCATACGTCAGTATGGTCAGCAAGGCTGTCTTGAACACATTGTCATTGAATGCGCCGAGAAATTGCGTCCAGAAGAAAGGGGCAAAACGGCGCTGTGACAGCAGGGTAAACTGGCTATGTTGGCTCATGGATATTGTCTGCTACCTAGAAATTAAGATTAAAACCGCAAGAATTGTAACTTACCCAAGTCTGAATTGAGTAAAAACCATGTACACCGTCAGGAAAGAAAAAAATCAATTGCTTTATGAACTGGCAATATCTGGCAACTTTCCTGCGTTGCCGTCTGCAAGACGCTTTCCAACAAAGCTGGGGTTGCCCCCCAAGGGCCAGGTGTTTCACTGACTTCATGACTATATAAAATCAACCAGCCACCTTCCGAGGCAGTGTGCTTGATCAAGGCAGCAATTTCATCGGCATTATTGTTGCCCGAGTATAGGGCTTGCGCACGCAATGCAGACAGGTCGGCACGTCCCGTCTGGGTACCTCCACCGGTAATGCGGTTATATGAAAATCGTTTGCTGGCCGCCAGTTTGCTACCCAGATCATAGGCACCAAAAGGAAAAGCAAAGCCATGGTTAATGATGCCATGCTGTTTAAAAAAAACTTGATTGCGCTCCCAGTCCTCTAGCAAAAAATGGGAAGTAGCATTGGCGCAGTTGGTATGCGAATAGGTGTGGCAACCAATTTCATGTTCGTTTTGTAGCAAGCGCTGCAAATCTTCTACGCTATGGCAAGGCTGATTTTGCTCGACACCATCAGTCAGGCTGCCACATATATAGAAAGTACCACGTGCCTGATATAACTCCAGCAGCATGGCACCCTGATGGCAGGCACTGGCTGGGACATCATCAAAACTGAAACTGACTACTCCCCTGCCCTTATTCAATGGCAACCAGCGATTTGCTGTATGGCGTGCCGCGAAGCGGTTTAATTTTTGTGTTAACCCCATAATCAGCGCAAACTATCCGAGGCACTCAAGGAATGCTGGTAGCGTTTCAAACCCATACGCGAATTACTCCCCGGTAAATTTTCGTAGGTATATTCGAGGCCCAGTTTAATCACGGCCTGCTTCAAATTCACGCCGTCAGATTCCCGCTGGACTTTTTCATAAAAACTATCAAGCACCAAGCGGAAGCCCCGTTCAAACTCATAAGCACCACCCAAACCGACGCGTATCAATTTTTCTTTGCGCGAGGTACCGTCAGCCAGTGTCGCCAGACGCGGCACCAATACATTATCGCTATTTTGAAAAAGCGTGGAGAAATTCATTTGCGATTTGTCTGAATACTTCCACTGTGCATCGAAGCGCAGAGCCTTGCTCAACACATAGACGACAGTGCGGTCAACAATGGTAAAAGGCCGGTCCCACAACTGCAAATCAAGGCGCACTTTAGGAGAATAATGGTAGGTGCCACGCAGCAGAATATTAGACAAATTGGTGTTCCGTTCTGTCAGTACATCATACTGACGTTTAATGACGCCAAGGTGTGCGCTGGTGACGGACTTGCTGCTGTAGCGCCATTCCGCATCGAGAAATACTTCCGACTCTTTATATGCCTTATCGAGGTCAGCAATATCCTGCTCATTCCTGTCCGGAAAACTGGTTTCTGACAAACGACTGCCGATTTCAACACTGGAACCAGTCGGTGAATAATAACGCCCACTCAATTGCCTGCCACGTTCATCAAAGTTATATAGCTGATTCAGGGGTAAATCGTAATTCAGTCCAGCCCTGTCCAGGCTGACATTCAAAGACCATTCATCAGTCAGTTTAAAGTTGACATTGGCAGCGGCACGTTTTTGGTGCGAGATATCTTTATCTGTCAGGCTGCCGTTAATGTATTGGAATAATCGGTCTTCTTTACCGGCAGTGATTTGACCATTGATAATTTTTCCGGCTGCCCATTGAAGGGTGGCATCAGCAGCCTTCAAATTGTGGTCAAGGTCCTTATAATTTTTATAGTATCGCTTACCAAGTGAACCTGTCAAAATCAGACGTGTGCGGTCAGATAAAATGGGAATAATGGCGCCTGCCCGTATATCAGTACCAGTAACGGTGTCACGGTCGCGAAACTGCTTATCGGGTGCAAGGACAGGTTGATCAGGCTGATCGACTAGATCAGGCTGACCAGGTTTGGCTGTCTGTTCGTAAAAACGAAAGGGATTACTGTCACTGGTCAGCGAAGTTTCCAGTTGCAAGACCAGCTCCACTGTATCTGCCGCATATACAGATGGGGTCAATATGGATAAACAGCCAAGCACCAGCCAGCTACCTGATTTGGTAGAAAAATGAGCTACGGAAAATGCACGATGACGTTTCCTGAAATTCATTTTGCTGGTTTTTTGCATGCCATCTCTATTGTAATTGCAGGCCACTATCAGTTAAACGGAAAACACGGTCACAGCGCCCGGCCAATTCTGCATCATGGGTAACAATAACAAAAGCGGTACCCAGAGTACGCGACAATTCCAGCATCAGCGCAAATACTTGTTGTGCCGTACTGCCATCCAGATTACCGGTAGGCTCATCTGCCAGCACGCAAGCGGGTTGTGTAACCAAGGCGCGCGCGAGCGCAACGCGCTGCCGTTCACCACCCGATAGCTCACCGGGCACATGCTTGAGTCTGTGACCGAGCCCGACTTTTTCCAGAATGGCTTGCGCTATTTTTTGCGCCTCAGTCCGCGCCATGCGACGAATGATAAGTGGCATGGCGACATTATCCAATGCTGAAAACTCAGGCAGCAAATGGTGGAACTGGTAAACAAAACCCAGCGCATGATTACGCAAAGTACCACGGGCAGTTTCACTCAAGCTGGCAAAATCCTTGCCTTGCAGTGTCACTGTACCTTTACTCGGAGTATCCAGCCCACCCAACAAATGCAGCAGCGTGGACTTGCCGCAACCAGAAGCACCTATGATGGCAACCCGCTCACCCCGGAAGATACTGAGGTTGATTTCTTTCAGGACATTCACAGATTCCAGTCCTTGCGAAAATGTCTTACCCAGATCACTGCAAGATAAAACCGCTTCTTGCTTTCTGTCTTCTTTATTCAATACTTGATCACTCATAACGCAATGCCTCCGCAGGTTTCACGCGTGAAGCACGCCAACTAGGATAAATGGTGGCCAGCATGGCCAGGATTAAGGCAACACTGCCTATAGTCAATACATCGAATAATTGCACGTCAGATGGCAACTTACTGATGACATACACCTCTTTGGAAAGCAGCTGTATACCCAGCAGGCTTTCTATAAAAGGCACGATGACATCAATATTCAGGGAAATTAATAAACCCATACCCACGCCTGAAAGCGTACCCAGGCAACCAACGATCGTCCCCTGTATCACAAATATTTTCATGATGGATGAAGGTGCCGCACCCAAAGTGCGCAAGATAGCAATATCAGCCTGCTTGTCCGTCACTGTCATGACCAAGGTAGAAACCAGATTAAAGGCCGCCACCGCGATGATCAGGGTCAAGATGATGAACATCATGGTTTTTTCTGCTTTTACTGCAGCAAAATACACTTTATTCTGCTGCGACCAATCACGTATCAGCAAATCACCGGACAAGGTACGCGACAGCTCAAGCGCAACTTGAGGGGCCTTGAGCATTTCCTTGATACGCAAACGCAGACCAGATGGAGAATTCAAACGGAAGAATTTTTGCGCATCTTCTATATGCATAAACGCCATGCCTGAGTCATATTCATAGTGACCGGCTTCAAATATACCGACCACATTGAACGCTTTCAGGCGGGGTACGACACCTGCGGGTGTCATTTGTCCTTCAGGTGCGGCGAGAGTGATTTTTTCACCTATGCGCACCCTCAAGCTGCTTGCCAGTGCAGAACCCAGCACGATATTGAATTCGCCTGGCTTGAGGTCAGCCCATTTCCCATACTTGATCTTGCTGGCAACATCCGAGACCTTGGGTTCTTCTTCCGGCAAGATGCCTCGCAAGATGACGCCGCGCATGACATCTTCACGAATGATCATGGCTTGGCCATCAACATAGGGAGCAGTACCGGTTACTGCAGGATTTTTTTGCACTTCAAGCGCAGTTGCACGCCAGTCAGGCAAGGCACCGCTAGCGTCAAAGACTTCAACATGGGCCAGTACGGACAACATACGGTCCCGTACTTCTTTCTGGAAACCATTCATGACTGAAATAACAACAATCATGGCTGCCACACCCAGCCCTATGCCCGCCATGGAGATCAGCGAGATAAAAGAAATAAAACCATTACGACCACTACGCCGCCCGGCACGTGTATAACGCAAGCCGACCAGCCATTCAAAAGAGAGATTTTTCACTGCATTTACACTTGTTGTGAAGGCAGCCAGCAGTTTGCCATACGTTTGCCCTACAATACAGCACTATGAGCCATTTAGAATTGATAATCCCATTCGGGATACCACCAGCAAGCCTTGCCAAAGACCTGTCAAAAGAAATGCATACCCCTGCTTTGGCAGGCTTAATCGCCTGCGCAGGCAAAGCGAAGGTGCAGTCTGCTGACGATTTTTCACGTGCACTGAGCTACGAATACTGGCTTGCCGGAGAATTTCCTCCCAAAGAAAACGCAAATAGCCCATCCAGTGCCTGGAACCGCATGCAAACGTATGGTCTGACACCTGGGGCAGGTCATTGGTTCATCTTGCAGCCCGTACACATCCATATTGCTCGTGATCATCTGGTGCTGACAGATCAGCGACGCCTGAATATCAGCGAAGCTGAATCCCGCGCCTTGTTTGAACAGGCTAAAGCGAGTTGCGAAGAAATGGGGCTGCAACTCTTGTTCGGCGACGCGCAGACCTGGTTCTTGCGCGCTGACGACTGGGCAGACCTGCAAACAGCCACGGTAGATGCCGCTTGCGGCCATAATATTGACATCTGGATGCCGAAAGGCGAGTTTGAACGCCCATGGCGCAAACTGCAAAATGAAATACAAATGCAGTGGTTTACCCAAGACATCAATGCCCAGCGCGAGATGCGCGGTGCCAAAGTCATCAATTCTGTCTGGATATCAGGAGGCGCGCAGAGTCTGAATCCGGACCTGAAGCAAGTTAGTATGGCGACTGCCTACACGCAACATCTGTCTCAGTCACAAGCAGCAAATAAACAAATACCTGTTTTACTCGGTAGTCTATGTGAAGCTGCAATCAATAACGACTGGGCGCTATGGCTGGATAATATGCATGAACTGGAAAAAAACTGGTTTTCTCCTTTGCTGGCAGGTTTGCAGAGTAAACAAATCACCAGTTTGAAACTGAACTTCAGCGATGCCCACAGAATAGCCAGCTTTGACCTGACGCCCTGGTCCCTACGCAAATTCTGGATCAAACCCTCATTACATCACTTATTTTCGATTTCATGACACGTATTACTGTACGCCCCTGCCCTTTCCGTGAATCTGAAATGCTGCGCCAAAGTGGCCTGCACCCTGTGCTTGCACGCCTGTATGCTTCGCGCGGTGCAACAGGAGAGAAAGAACTCAGCACCGAATTGAATGCCATGCTGCCGCCTGCCGGGCTCTTGCATATAGACCAGGCTGCAAAGTTTTTGGCAGATGCCATCGCGCAAAATAAAAAACTGGTCATCGTGGCCGATTATGATTGTGATGGTGCCACTGCCTGTGCAGTCGGTTTGCGCGGCTTGCGCATGTTGGGGGCAAATGTTGATTACATCGTGCCGAATCGCTTTGAATATGGCTATGGCTTAACGCCAGAAATCGTCGCATTGACGCAAAAAGAAAAGTCGCCAGACGTCATCGTCACGGTCGATAATGGCATTGCCAGTGTGGATGGCGTGGCAGCAGCCAACGCCCAAGGGATTGCCGTAGTAGTCACCGATCACCATTTGCCGGGTGATCATTTGCCGGATGCTGCTGTCATCGTCAATCCTAACCAGCCTGAATGCGGCTTCCCCAGCAAGAACCTGGCCGGGGTTGGTGTCATGTTCTACGTACTGCTGGCTTTGCGTGCAGAATTGCGTCAACGCGGCGTATTCGACCAGCAAAATCAACCCAAGCTGGATACTTTGCTGGATTTGGTTGCCTTAGGTACAGTCGCCGACGTAGTAAAACTGGATGCCAATAACCGTATCCTGGTAGCGCAAGGCCTGAAGCGCATGCGCGCTGGCCGCATGTGCGCCGGGATCGCGGCCTTGTTCCGCGTAGCTGGCCGTGAACCACGCAATGCCAGCCCATTTGACCTTGGATTTGCGCTAGGGCCCAGACTCAACGCTGCAGGCCGCCTGGCTGATATGGCCTTGGGCATAGAATGCCTGACCACGGATGATGAGGGCCGTGCATGGCAAATCGCACAGGAATTGAATAGCATCAATGCTGATCGCAAAGATATAGAACGCGAGATGCAGGATGTAGCCCTGCTGCACCTTGATGATTTCCAGCCACAGGATAGCAATACCATTACGGTGTTTGATGAAAGCTGGCATCAAGGCGTTATCGGGATTGTTGCGTCGCGTCTGAAAGATAAGTTTTACCGTCCGACCATCACCTTTGCACCTGGTGGTGAAGGCCTGATCAAAGGCTCGGGCCGCTCGATACCTGGCTTTCATTTGCGCGATGCACTTGATCTGGTGTCAAAACACGCGCCCAGCCTGATACAAAAATTCGGCGGTCATGCGATGGCAGCGGGCCTGACCTTACGCGCCGATGACTTCCCTGCATTCCAGCAAGCTTTTGAGTCTGTTGGAAAAAGCTGGTTGCAGGCGCACCAGCTTGAGCGTGTCGTGGAGACAGATGGTCCATTGGAAGACGCCTATTACACGACAGACTTTATCCGCCTGCTGGATACCCAGGTATGGGGACAAGGGTTCCCGCCTCCCATATTTTGCGATGACTTTAAATTGATTTCGCAAAGAATATTAAAAGAGCGCCATCTGAAGCTGGTGCTTGAAAAAAACAAACTCAGATATGATGCCATCTGGTTTGGCCATACCGACACCCTGCCTGAAAACGTCCATGTCGCTTTCAGACTGGATGCCAATGAATACAATGGCGTCACCCGAGTACAGTTAATGGTTGAGCATATAGACTAGCGCTGCCTGACGTGACACTCTTGCGACATTTTTGCGGCGCTCTTTTACCCAAGTAAAAAACGCTCGACATGGCTGGCCAGCAATTGCAGATTACGGTCAAATTTGCTGGCTGCCATTGCTGCATCTGCATCAGGCATTTCCAGGTTGTGGTTACCGTCCAATACATTAATATTGAACTTGGCGGATGTGTTTACTACAAACTGGCGCAGAATTTCCAGCTCACAATGAGGATCGGCATTTCCGGCAAGCATAAGGACTGGCCGGTTCTCATGTCCAGCATCTGGGTAATTTTCCCTGACGAGGTTTAGCTCATCCTCTCCTGACTTGTCTGCCATACATAGTGGCGTCAGCAAGACACAGCTTTTCAATCCAGGCTCTTCCCTAAAAACACGCCAGGCCACGATGGAGCCAAAAGATTTGCCAGCAACAGATATTTGCTCTTGCTGTACGCGGTCATCATTTCTTGCCAAATTCAATACCAATAGCATGTCTTGCAGTTCCGCAACCAAATCATCCCCTGGTTTGCCGCCAGTAGAGTCCGCTGTATAAAAAGCCCAGTTAAACCGGAATACAGCAAAGCCTCACAACAATAAATGACTGGCGATTTGCGCAATGACTGGCCTGTGCATGTCATAGCGCAAACCTGGTGCCAATATCAATGTCGGGAATGGTCCGGCTCCGACAGGAAATTCTGCAAGAACTTCTACTATTTTGTCGTCAGGTTTGATGATTTTTTCAGTCATGGAATGCATGATTTTTTAAATTTGATTGATTTTCTGTTTTTGCTTATACGCTGAACTTATATAAAACTTCGATACCGGATTATATTTTTTGGTTCCATGGAGACCAAGACAAAAGCCACTCACCGCAGTGCATCATATTTGCAACATCCGGCAAATCTTCTTTGCAAGTGAATCAGCACAATAGCTTCATTCAGGTTTGGTCGTTTTATTTTCAAAATTTTCTTCGGGCTTGTAACAAAATAATACAAATCTTATCGAATTGCTGCACAATACAAAAATCTGTACGGTCGGCTATGGCACAATCGTTCTGTCGTTTTTACTGGTACTTATTCACTGTGGAGAGTCTGGATGAAAAAAGGTAATTGGCTGTTGAAGACTGGCGCTTTGGTTGTCATTGGCGCATTTGCAGGTTTGCATGCTGGCGCAGCGATGGCCGCAAAGACTTTGGTATTTTGCTCTGAAGGTAGTCCAGAAGGTTTCAATCCGCAATTCTTTACTACTGGCACTACAGCTGATGCGGGCTCTGTACCCATGTATAACCGCCTGGTAGAAATGGAAACCGGCACCACCAATATCACCCCTGCTCTGGCAGAATCCTGGGATATTTCTGCCGATGGCCTGACTTATACCTTCAAGCTGCGCAAGGGCGTCAAGTTTCATAGCAATGCCAAGTTCAAACCTAGCCGCGACTTGAATGCTGACGATATACTTTTCAGTTTTTACCGCATGGCGGATGAGAATCATCCATTCCATAAAAATACACCTGGTCAAACCTACGCCTATTTCCAGGACCTGGGCATATCCAAGATCGTCGACAAGCTGGAAAAAGTCGATGACCTGACCGTACGCTTTAAACTCAAGCGTCAGGAAGCACCGTTCCTCGCCACGCTGACGATGGACTTCATGTCTGTTCACTCTGCCGAATATGCGCAGAAAATGAAGGCCGCAGGAACACCAGAACTGATCGATAAAGAAATCATAGGCACAGGTGCCTTCCAGTTCGTCTCTTACCAAAAAGATGCCATCATCCGCTACAAGGCACATGACGGCTATTGGGATGGTCGGCCGAAAATCGATAACTTGGTGTATGCAATCACCCCGGATGCATCGGTACGCTATGCCAAACTCAAGGCAGGTGAATGCCATGTCATGGCTTTGCCAAAACCAGCAGATGTAGAGTTGATGAAGAGTGATCCAAATATCAAACTGTTGTCACAACAGGGTTTGAACATTGGCTATGTCGGTTTCAACGTGGAGAAAAAACCATTTGATAACAAGCTGGTGCGTCAGGCTTTGAATCTTGCTGTTGACCGCGCATCGATACTGAAATCTGTATACGCAGGGACGGGGCAAATCGCCAAGAATGTCATCCCGCCTACCATGTGGTCGTATAACGACAAGATCAAAGAATATCCTTACGATGTCGCCCAGGCCAAAGAATTGCTGGCCAAGGCAGGCTATGCGAATGGCCTGGAAGTTGAACTCTGGTATTTGCCAGTATCTCGTCCCTACAATCCAGACGGCAAGCGCATGGCTGAACTGATACAGGCAGACTGGGCCAAAGTTGGTGTCAAAACCAAGCTGACTACTTATGAATGGACAGAGTATAAAAAACGCAGCAAAACTGGTGAACAGCATGCGATGATGTTTGGCTGGTCTGGCGACAATGGTGACCCGGATAATTTCTTTGAACCAATTTTGGGCTGTGAAGCTGTCAAAGGCGGCGGCAATATCCCAAGGTGGTGCAATAAGGATTATGAAGATTTGATCCAAAAAGCCAAATTGACGCCCAAACAAAGCGAAAGAGCCAAACTTTATGAAAAAGCCCAGGAAATAGTACGCGAAGAAGCGCCTTTGCTGCTACTGGCACACTCTTTGCGTTACACACCCGTACGCAAGAATGTGATTGGTTTCAAAATGGATTCCACTGCACATCATTACTTTAAAAAAGTAGATTTGGATAAATAAGCATTACCCAAGCGTGGCACTAATTTGCAAGTTCTTTGCAAATTAGTGCCACCTTTGTATCTGACGCGCTGTTTTCAGATTATCTGAAACTGATTGTTGTCCTGACGAATTTTGTTTGGATTTTGTTTGAAAAAGGTTTTTCGATGCTGGGTTTTATTCTCCGACGCCTGGGTGTAGTCATCCCCACATTCCTTGGCATCACGCTGCTGGTTTTTTCATTGATACACCTGATACCTGGTAATGTTGTAGAAGCCATGACGGGCGAGCGCGGTATGGATGCAGAGCGTTATGCCAGCCTTATGCACCTGTATGGACTCGACCAGCCTTTGTACCAGCAGTATTTTTCTTATCTGGGCAAAGTCTTGCAGGGTGATCTGGGTCGATCCATTATCACGCAAGAACTGGTCAGCAAAGAATTTTTCACCCTGTTCCCGGCAACACTGGAATTGTCGCTCTGCGCGATCATTTTTGCGATTATCCTTGGCTTGCCTGCCGGCATATTGGCCGCATTGAAGCGCAATACATTTCTTGATTATTCTGTCATGGGTGCATCCCTGACTGGTTATTCCATGCCTATCTTCTGGTGGGCGCTTTTGCTCATCCTGATGTTTTCGGTGACTCTGGGCTGGACGCCGGTGTCCGGCCGTATCGATATTTTGTTTGATCTGCCACATGTGACTGGATTGATGCTGGTCGATAGTCTGTTGTCGGGTGAAGAAGGTGCTTTCAAATCAGCCGTCATGCATCTGATCTTGCCGGCGATTGCACTAGGTACGATTCCACTGGCGGTCATTGCCCGCATGACCCGTTCGGCGATGTTGGAAGTGCTCAAAGAAGATTATGTGCGTACGGCACGTGCCAAGGGCATGTCATGGTTGCGGGTAGTCTGGGTGCATGCCTTGCGCAATGCCCTGATACCTGTCATCACCGTTATCGGTATGCAAGTCGGTACGCTGCTGGCGGGTGCCATCCTGACTGAAACCATCTTTTCCTGGCCAGGCATAGGCAAGTGGTTGATTGAAGCGATACAAAGGCGTGATTACCCAACCGTGCAAGGCGGGATATTGCTGATCGCCACCATCGTCATCACCGTCAACCTGATTGTGGACGTGCTGTATGGTGTGATCAATCCACGCATACGCCATTAATACAATGTGGCCATACGTAATTTAACTCATCGTTTAAAAGACTTGATCGCAGAATTATGAGCAATACCAATTTACCTGCAAATGCTGTAGCTGCTACTGCAAACTTGTCACCACCTCATCCACTACTTGAATTTTGGCATTACTTTAAGCAAAATCGCGGTGCCGTCATCGGCCTGGTGCTGGTTGGCATACTCTGTTTGTGTGCCTTGTTCGCTGAATGGATAGCGCCGCATTCTGCCATAGAGCAATTTCGTGAATCCACGCTGGCCCCTCCTGCCTGGACTGCAACGGGCAGTAGTAAATTTATTTTGGGCACTGATCCGGTTGGCCGCGATATTTTGTCCCGCCTCATTCATGGCTCACGCCTGTCGCTGTTCATAGGTTTGGTATCGGTCACTCTATCCATGAGTGTCGGCGTGACCCTGGGTTTGATTGCTGGTTTTTCCCGTAGCTGGACCGGGCGCTTCGCGCGCATGCTGGAAACTATCATCGTTCGCTTCATGGATATCCTGCAAGCCCTGCCCAGCCTGTTACTGGCAATCGCAGTTGTAGCCATACTCGGCCCAGGCCTGATGAATGCGATGTATGCGATTGCCATCGTCCTCATGCCTTCGTATGCCAGGCTGACACGCGCGGCAGTCAGTGGTGAGCTGAACAAGGATTACGTTAACGCCTCACGCATTGCGGGCGCTGGCAATTTGCGCCTGATGTTCAATTGTGTATTGCCGAACTGCGCTGCCCCCATCATCGTGCAGGCTACACTGGGATTTTCCACAGCGATACTGGATGCCGCAGCATTAGGCTTTCTCGGACTAGGCGCGCAACCGCCGACACCTGAATGGGGCTCAATGCTCGCCAGCGCCATGGAATTCATACAAAGCGCCTGGTGGGTAGTCACCTTCCCTGGTCTGGCAATCCTGATTTCAGTACTGGCCTTTAACCTCATGGGTGACGGCTTGCGCGACGCACTCGACCCCAAGTTAAAACGCTGAACAAAGATTCAACATGAAACCATTATTGGATATTAAAAATTTACGCGTTGAATTTGGCGTTGAAGCTCAGCCATTCAAGGCAGTTGATGGCCTTGATCTGTGGATAGAACAAGGTGAAGTGGTTGGCATAGTCGGCGAATCAGGCTCGGGCAAAAGTGTGACTTCCCTGGCCTTGATGGGCCTCATCGATTTTCCCGGACGTGTGCGGGCAGATCAAATGGAATTTGATGGCCGCGACCTGCTGAAGATGAAGGACAAGGAAAGACGGCAATTGCTGGGCAAGGATATTGCCATGATCTTCCAGGACCCCATGACCAGCCTGAACCCTTGTTACACCGTGGCATTTCAGTTGATGGAAACCCTGCGCCTGCATCAGGGTGGCAAAGAAAAAGACTTACGCGCCAAGGCGCTGGCTTTATTGAAGCAGGTCGATATCCCCGACCCGGAAAGGCGTATGAATGCCTATCCTCACCAACTCTCTGGCGGCATGAGCCAGCGCGTGATGGTGGCTATTGCCATCGCCTGCAACCCACGCCTGCTAATCGCGGATGAACCTACTACCGCACTGGACGTTACCGTACAAGCGCAAATGCTGGAATTATTACTGCAACTGCAGCGTGAACGTGGCATGGCCCTGATGCTGATCACCCATGACTTGGCTGTGGTTGCGCAGACGGCCAAACGGGTTGTGGTGATGTATGCAGGTCAGGTACTGGAAACCGGTACCGTTCCAGAAATATTCAATACCCCAAGACATCCCTACACCCAAGCCTTGCTGGCAGCTTTACCAGAACATAATCTTGGCAAGGCTCGTCTGCAAACAATCCCTGGCGTGGTACCTGGCCTTTATGACAGACCTACAGGCTGCCTGCTGGCACCACGCTGCAGTTATGCAACCGGGCGCTGTCAATCTGAAAGGCCACAATTGCAGGGACAGGCAAATGCCCAGGTGCGTTGTCACTTCCCTCTGGATGCACAAGGCGTACCAGGAAATGGATGGCAAGCAACACAAATTTATCAGGCAGCATGATGCAAAATACCACTACTCCTCCTGTATTACTGGAAGCAAAAAATCTGGCCAAGCATTATCCGGTATCACAAGGCTTTCTCAAACCCAAAGCACTGGCCAAAGCGTTGGATGGCGTCTCATTCCAGCTGACCGCTGGCAAAACCCTGGCCGTGGTTGGTGAATCAGGTTGCGGCAAGTCTACCCTCGCCCGCCAGATCACCATGATAGAAACCCCCAGTAGCGGTGAGTTGTGGATGGGCGGCAAAAACATTGCCCATGCTGACAAGCTCACGCTCAAACAAGTGAGGCCTCTGGTGCAAATGGTGTTCCAGAACCCTTACGCCAGTTTGAACCCTCGTAAAAAAGTAGGGGCCATGCTGGAAGAACCGTTAGTGATCAACACTCGCCTGTCATCAAAAGAACGGGAAGAAAAAGCACGTGCCATGATGACAAAAGTGGGTTTGCGACCTGAACATTATGGACGTTACCCCCATATGTTTTCAGGAGGGCAAAGGCAACGTATAGCTATCGCCCGGGCACTCATGCTTGATCCTGAAGTCATCGTCGCTGATGAACCGGTGTCCGCACTGGATGTATCAATCCAGGCGCAAGTCTTGAACCTATTAATGGATTTGCAACAGCAAAACGGTGTTGCCTATCTGTTTATCTCGCATAATCTGTCGGTAGTTGAGCATATAGCCGACGATGTTCTGGTCATGTATCTCGGAAAAACCGTAGAACATGGCGACAAGCTAAGTATTTTCCAGCGCCCATTGCACCCTTATACCAAGGCATTGCTAGCATCCACACCCCGCATAGACCCGGCGCAGCGCCAGCAAAAAATGATGCTGGACGGCGAATTGCCGTCTCCACTCGCCCCACCACCTGGATGCGCCTTCAATAATCGCTGCCCGCATGCAAATGAAAGATGCCGTCAAGAAATACCCCTATTGCGTCCATTTGATAACCGGCTCGTCGCATGCCACAGAGTGGAAGAAATTATCTAAAACTTTTACTAAATCTGGCGAACTTCGTTAAACTCTCGCAGTCTTACTCAGACTAAGGGACTGCCGCAACAGCATTATTTGTTTTTGCAGCAATCCCCCAAGGCAAGCTTAAAGCTTGCCTTATTTTTAACCCAACCTTCACTCCCAGGAGACCCCAAAGTGAAAGCACAAGTACTTAGCGCTATCGCGCTGATGATCGCCGGTACAGTTGGCAGTCAACTCGCGACCGCCGCAGAACCAGCGAAGACAGCATCTTCAACATCGGTCTTATTGTCCGGCATAGAATCCAAACACAATGATGTTGCAATGCGTGCGCAGGATGACTTTTTTCGCCACGTGAATGGTAGCTGGTTAAAAAACACCGAAATCCCTTCCGACAAGTCTTCTGCTGGCGCATTCATGGATTTACGTGAAGCAACCATTCCCCGCCTGCATTCGCTCATCGAAGGTTTGTCGAAGACAAAAAATAAATCCGGCACAGATGCGCAAAAAATTGCAGACATGTATGCCAGCTATATGGATACAGCCCACATTGATTCACTGGGTTTGAAACCACTGCACACTGAATTTGCCAAAGTAGATGGCATGACAGATAAAAAGCAAATCCCTGGCCTGATTGCATGGTTGAACCGTGCCAGCATAAGCGCACCGTATGAATTCCAGATTCATCAGGACAATAAAGATTCGACTAAATATGTATTGGACATCGGCCAATCCGGATTGGGCTTGCCTGACCGTGATTATTATCTGAATAAAGATGATGCGAAATTAAAAGAATTCCGTGCCAAGTACCAGACGCATATAGAAAAAATGCTGACTTTGGCTGGCGATAAAGATGCGGCAAAACATGCTGCAGATATCCTGGCGTTGGAAACAGAACTGGCCAAAGTCCAATGGACGAAGGTTGAATTGCGTGACCCGGTCAAGGCTTACAATAAAATTGACGTGAGTAAACTGGATGCATTGACGCCTGGCTACGACTGGAATGCTTACTTGGGTGACTTGGGTGTCAAAGGCAAGATCGACTATGTCATCGTCAGCCAGCCTAGTTATCTGACTGGCCTGAACAAGATTTTGCAAGACACTTCTCTCGACAACCTGAAAACTTATTTCAAATGGCACATCCTGCGCTCTGCTGCCGGTCAATTGCCAAAAGACTTCAGCGAAGAAAGTTTTGCCTTCAACTCCACTACCCTGCGCGGCGTTCCTGTACAAGAACCACGCTGGAAACGTGGTGTGCGTTTAGCTGACTCCGCACTTGGCGAAAGTCTGGGCAAGACGTATGTCGCCAAGTATTTCCCGGCTGAGAGCAAAGCCAAAATGGAAAAACTGGTTGGCAATCTGCTGCTTGCTTATAAACAAAGCATAGACACGCTGGACTGGATGAGCCCGGAAACCAAGAAAGAAGCCCAGGCAAAACTGGCGACTTTCATGCCCAAGATTGGTTACCCAAACAAATGGCGTGATTATTCTGGCTTGACTATCACCAAAGGTGATGCAGTCGGCAATTTGCGCAATGCACGCATATATGCAGCGCAATTTGAACTGAATAAACTGGGCAAACCGGTAGATCGTGACGAATGGGGCATGACACCACAAACCGTCAATGCCTATTACAACCCTGAGCTCAATGAGATAGTTTTTCCGGCAGCGATATTGCAACCACCATTCTTCAATGCCAAGGCTGACGATGCAGTCAACTACGGCGGCATAGGTGCGGTCATTGGTCATGAAATCAGCCACGGCTTTGATGACCAGGGTGCGCAATACGATGGCCTGGGTAATCTGCGCGACTGGTGGACCAAGGAAGACCACGAAAAATTTGCCGCAAAAACGGCAGTACTGGTCAAGCAATACAGTGCCTTCAGCCCTATCCCTGGCTATAACGTCAATGGCGAACTAACTCTGGGTGAAAACATTGCAGACAACTCTGGTCTAGCCATTGCCTACAAAGCCTATAAATTATCCTTGTATGGCAAACCTGCGCCAGTAATCGGCGGATTGACGGGTGATCAGCGCTTCTTCATGGGCTTTGCCCAGGTCTGGCGTGGCAAGATGCGTGAAGCATCCATAATCGTGCAATTGAAAACTGATCCTCACTCTCCTGGAGAAATCCGTGCTAACGGCACCTTGCGCAATATGGCAGGCTTCTATGATGCCTACAAACTTAAAGAAGGTGACAAGATGTTCCTGACACCATCTGAGCGTGTAAGTATCTGGTAATCAGAGTACAGCAAGTATAGAAAAAGGCAGCACTGTTTTCAGTGCTGCCTTTTTTATTTGCGATGACAAATTCTTTTGATGAATAAATCACTCAATCTTAAGTGGGGGTTTGGATCTTCTTGAAAAAAGCCTGCACATCTGCCAGCTCCCTGGTGCGCGCGAAACTAGGTAAACTTTGCCAGATACGCTTGCCATAGGGTTTTGAAATGAGCCGTGGGTCACAGATCATCAAGACCCCTTTGTCGCCTTCATCCCGGATCAGGCGACCAGCACCCTGCTTCAAATTGATGATAGCTTCAGGTAATTGATGATGAACAAAGCCGTTGAGGCCTTTTTTCTCCATCGCTGCGATGCGGGCGGACAATACCGGATCATCGGGTGGAGCAAAAGGCAGTTTATCAATAATCACCAGTGATAAGGCATCGCCACGAACGTCTACACCTTCCCAAAAACTTTGACTGCCGATGAGCACGCCATTGCCTGCGGCACGGAACCTGTCAAGCAACTCAGTCCTCCCAGCGTCACCATGCACAAATAAAGGAAAGTTCAGGCCGCGCTTCTGGAATTCATCGCGCAAGCGTTCGGCGCTATGTTTCACCGCCTTCAAAGTCGTGCATAGCAAAAATGTCTTGCCACCGGCCGCTTCTATGACTGGCAAAGCAGCGTCAATCACCGCATCCATGTATTCATAGGAGTTGGGCTGTGGCATGCCATTTGGCACATACAGAAAGCCCTGCTCCTGATAGTTGAAAGGGCTGGGCCAGGTACGGGCAGGCTGGTCCCACAAGCCCATTTGCGAGACATAATGACTAAAGTCATTTTTTACCGCCATGGTGGCGGAAGTGAAGATCCAGGTACGTGGCACGCCTTCGCGTTGTTTATTAAAAATCGGAGCTATCGACAAAGGCGTGCGATGCAATTGCAGCGAGGTTGAAAACGCCTCTACCCACAACACATAGTCACCAGATTTGCCATCGTCGACGGCGTTCCATTTTTCATATTGTTCAGTCAGCAAAATCGAACGTGCCCGACATTGTTCCAAAGTCTCTGCGCGTTCTGCCTGTTTCTCCAGCACGGCAATCATGTCATCCATACTAGATTTCAAGGTCTCCAGCGCCTCAAAGAAAGGACTGGAAGGCGCGATCTGATCTATAGAGTAGCGTACTATGTCTTGCGGGAAAGCCAGGCGCAAATCACGGGCTGCCCGCTCAACTGGTGCCACCAGTTTGGCCCACTCTGCCCCATCTCGCGCGTGCGACAAACCTTCGGCCAGTACATCGCGGCAAAGCTCAAGCACTTGTGAGGTCGATACCGTCTCACCAAAAAACAGGGTGGCCGTTTCTGGTAATTGATGGGCTTCATCGAAGATGACCGTATTTGCAGAAGGTAAGAGTTCAGCAATACCTGTATCTTTTAGAGCCACGTCAGCAAAAAACAAATGGTGATTCACCACGACCACGTCCGCCTGCTGTGCTTCCTTGCGCGCCTTCATGACAAAGCAGTCTTGGTAATACTGGCATTCTGACCCCATGCAGGTGTCCTTGGTCGAGGTCACCAGGCCCCAGACCGAGGCATTTTCTGGTACACGCGCCAGTTCTGCCTTATCACCAGTCATTGTGGTTTTAATGAAACGGCTGATGTCACGCAAATAGCCAACATCTTCACGCGAACTCAGACGGCCATTTTGGATGGTTCTTTCCAGATGGTAATGGCAAAGATAGTTTGCCCTGCCCTTGAGCAAGGCAATCGATACCGGTGCCTTCAATACTTTGCGTATGGTAGGTATATCGCGCAAAAACAGTTGATCCTGGAGGTTCTTAGTCCCTGTAGAGACGATAACCTTACCACCCCAAAGCAATGCCGGAGTCAGATAGGCATAGGTTTTCCCGGTGCCAGTGCCCGCCTCTGCCAGCAAGGTTTTTTGCCCGGCAATAGCATCGGCAATGGCTTTCGCCATTTCTGTCTGCGCCTGACGCGGGCGATAGCCATTAATGGACGCACTTAATGGTCCGGCCAAGCCAAAAATATGTTCTACTTCTGTATCATGAATGCCGTTTGCATTCGGTGTGGCAAGTGGTTCAGTCAAAATGAGGCAATCAGAAACTAACTATAAAGCTAAGGAAAAGTGGATAATCATGCAGGGACATCAGGTGTCAATTGCATTCTTAGTAATGTAATATGATCTTTCAACTGCAATTTGCGCTTTTTTAGGCGTCGCAGCTGTAATTCATCATGAGAGGGATCTTTAATCAGGGTCTCGATTACCACATCCAGGTCTCTATGTTCAACCTCGAGCTCGATAATGCGTTGTTGTATTTGTTCAGGGTGGCTCATAGTCTTCTGGTTGCAGTAAAATAAAGTTTAATTAAGGAAAGACCATTTTTGGGTTTATCCCGTTAGTTTAATCTACCAAGACGTATGAGCCAATATAAGATCGAAGCTGGAACCGGACAACATATCGGCGACAGGCAGGAACAACAAGACCGCACAGCACTTTTTGCGGCACCACATGCACCAGGCTATGTTATGGCCGTGGTCGCCGATGGCATGGGTGGCAAGAGCGGTGGCGCACTTGCTGCCGAGCAAGTCGTGCGTACAGCAAAACAATTATTTGATGAATTTTACCCGGGAAATAATGTTCGTAGCCTTTTGGAAAATATCGTCAACGAAGCACATACTGTCATTAAATTGTCCGGTGTTTCATCTGAGAAAGAACCACATAGTACGGTAGTTGCATTAGTCATTACCCCGCAACAAGAAGCTATCTGGGCATACGTTGGCGATTCTCGCCTGTACCGCTTTGATGGCCCCAACTACGCTGAAAAAACCAAGGATCATTCTTACGTAGAGAAATTGGTAGATGAAGGCAAAATTACTGCAGAAGAAGCCAAAACCCACAGACTATCGAACATTCTGGTTAACGTACTTGGTTCAAGCACAGCAACACCTTATATTACCTTTGGCGAGCATGCACCTTTGAAGGCACATGACAGTTTTTTGTTGTGCTCCGATGGTCTATGGCATTATTTTGAGAATCATGAATTATCGGCGGCAGTCGCGGCTAATAGCCCGCGCCAGGCTTCAGAATTTTTGATCAGGAAAGCCAGGGACAGGGCAAGCGGTCGCGGCGACAATTGCACCTTTGCGATAGTTAAACTGGTAGAACCGCCCGCACAGACTAAAACTTATACCGTACAAAAAATGCGCAGGGCAGTATAAATCCAGCCAGACAGCGCTACGGATAATCTGTAGCGCCATCGGCTAAATTACTTACTTAGCTCGATTGGCCATCAACTCCTGATTTGCCTTTCGGTCTGCGTTGACCCTTTGCATGGTTGGCCGCTCTGAAATTTGTTTCACATATTCGCGCGTAGGCAACTCTGCCAAAAAATCCCTGCCATAAATTATCTTGGTTGCCATCGACACCAAGGGGAAATGCACGACGGCAGCGCAATCTGCCAATGTGAATTCTTTGCCGCCGACAAAAGGATCAAACTTTGCCAGAGTCGCAAATGCAGGAATATTGCGATTCAGTAGCTTCTCTATTTTTGCTTTGACTTCATCTGTGACCTTGCCGCCGAAAAAGGCTTCTGCATACAACTCACGCGCTGGCAATTCCAGATGTAGTTCAATAAAGGTAATCAACTCACGCAGTTTTGCAGCGGCAAACGGGTCTGCAGGCATCAAGGGATGCGCAGGAAAACGACTCTCCAGATATTCAACAATCACTTGAGATTCACAGAGTGAACCATGCTCGGTTTCTATGTAGGGAATTTTACCCAAAGGTGAATGTTGTAATAATTCAGGTGACTTGCCAGTCCAGACTAATTGCTCTTCAAAGAGGATCGCCTTTTCCAAAAGAGCTAATTTGACTTTATTGTAATAATTACTGACGGCAAAACCG
This sequence comes from Burkholderiales bacterium, assembly GCA_016200895.1. Classification (GTDB taxonomy): domain Bacteria; phylum Pseudomonadota; class Gammaproteobacteria; order Burkholderiales; family Burkholderiaceae_D; genus Undibacterium. The sequence goes on along the minus strand of JACQDX010000150.1, from coordinate 18,721 downwards.
CAAAGCTTGATCATATGTCCCCATCCTTTTTTTATTGATACAGCAAAAGCTTACACTCAAATCAATAAAAATGGCTATCTGCGCATCGGCAAACTCTGATTTTTTTGCTTATTATTTTTCTTTAGGAAAATCGATCATCTCAAAATCGATCACATTCGAGTCTGGCTCCGCTTCTTTTTCTGGGCCGACAATTTCATCCGGCGGCAAGCCAGGCACATTTGCCCAGGCACGATTTCTTTCTGCGGCACCAAAAGAACCCAGTTTCTCAAGCTCATTCGCAACTGAGATCAATAACAGGATGTCACGGTAGACAGGTAATTCGAAGCCCATTCGCTTACCATCCCTGTCGTCTACCAGGAGACTCTCAAGGAAAGGCAACATATCGTTCGTATTCCACATATTGCAAATTCGGTTCATCAAATGTTCAAAATCATCCAGGTGCCTGCTGGGCAATGTCGCCGGGTCGACTTCAAACTCAGGAACATTCGCATTAAAAAATACGATGAACCTGTCTCTTAATGTATCGTATTTTTCTTTATTGGCAGTGACTCTATACAGGTCAATCAGATACAACCACGGTACTGGCGATTCCGGTTGTTCGACATCAGCCAGCGGCTCAAGAATTTCAATTGCCCTTTGCGGGTCATTGACAGAAATCCAGAATTCAGCTTCCTGCGTCACGTCAGAAATTTCTTCAACCTTGACCGATTGGCCTTTGGTCGAAAAGAAATTAAAGGTACTACTATTACTATCTTCCAACGTCGGAACATAAGCCTTGCTAAATATAGAAGGTGTGTCCAGCTTGCCAAGATTAGTCTCTCCGCTGGTTTTTCTAGATGCTGCTACCACCGGACGACTGGAACCATGTTCATCTTCATCATCATGCACCTGATACAAAGAACTGGTCGTCGTCGGCCCATAGGAAGCCTGTATGCTATCGACGATTTCTTCTATATTCTTTTTAGGTTCAGGCTCAGAAGCAGGCTCTTTTTGCTGCCACCAGCTCGCGTACAGCCTTTTACGGATGCGGCTAACATAGAGCAAGAGTAAGGCTATGATGGTCAGGCCAGCGGCGATAAATACACTCAGCCCCACCACCCAGTTATGTGAAAAACTGTTTTCGCGGGCATCTTCCAATGCTGCCTTGTCTAGCTGGCTCTGACGCTTGAGTTGTTGAGTTTCTTGCTGTAGGCTCAGAATTTTTTGTTGTTCATTTTTAAGCTTATCAACCGAGACATGCCCGGGTTTTTCATCGCGCAACATCGCAGCAAGTTGCGCCTGTGCAGCACGCAATTCTTCTACATTAGATTGCGGGGTGCCAGTAGATAAACGATCACTCAGACGCAAGCCTTGCGCAAAAATAGGCAAATCATCAGACAGTTTCAGAGTATCGCGAGGTTGAGCAATTTGCTTGTCAGTGCTAACTTTATTCCCGCTTGATTTGGATGACTTTTTTTTTGTTGCTGGCGCACTAGCAGGCGCACCAACAATTTCTGTCAATTCAGCAGCGGGTTTCTCTCTCCTGATCCGAGGCTTAATTTGCACCTGAGGCAATTGCTCGCCTGTCGCGAGTTCCTTGCTATCATTTATAACAGGTGCAGGCTTTGTCGTGACTCTGGCCGGATTGCCGGCAGGCGGTGCCAAGACAGGCGCAGACAATGGAGGATCCAGTAAGATCAGAAATTCCCTGTGCAACTGAATTTCACAACCCATGTTCACCACTATCTTGACTGCTGGCTCAAGTACTGTGCTTCTGGTTACCAGCGTCAGGTAACGTGCACTCCCCTTTTGAACCAGCGTGACATTCACTGGTGCCAAAGCATAGCCATCCGGACTTTCTATTTTGGCCTTGAAGCATGATTGATCAATTTCTGCTGCGTCATTCCCCGTCAATTCCAACTGAGCCCGTAATTGCTGTCCCAATGCGGATTGGACAGTTAAATTACTAAATCCCAGAGCATAAGCATTCCTTGTTGCTCCAGATGCCAAAGCACCAAGGCAAAGCAGGTATAGCGTAGATCGGCGGAATGGAACAAAAATAATAATGACCTCAGAAAGAAAGTGTTTACTTCAGAAAATCAATTGTTATTCCTGAATGTATATTAACTGCAATCTTACTGGCTTTATAACAATCCTTGAAGGCGCTACCAAATGTAAAACGCAAACAAAGGTAACAATGTTTGTTGATTTCAACATATTTATCAATCGCAACAACAATCGCACACTGCCGCTTCATTCAGTATAGAGGTAATTCTTAATGTATTTTCGATACATTTGAAGTAAAACTACACATTAATGTCACGAATAAACCAAGGCTGCACATGTATGCTGATTTGCTAAAAAGACACAAAATATTAATTTACCTATCTCTGTGTTTCTTTCTTATCACTTATTAAAACAGGACATTTATTATGTTTCAGACAGCGTCTATTTTTTGCTGACATCCAGTATTTTTCTTGCAATACCCCGCAGGATATTCACTTCCTCCACCTCCAACTGCGTACGGGACAACATGCGCTTCAGTCTAGGCATCAGTTTCTTAGGGTTGTCGGGATGCAAAAATTCTATTGCGACAAGCGCCTGCTCCAGATGCTTATACATGCCATCTATTTCATCCACAGCCGCCAATTGCCCCTGGAAGCCGACATTCCCATTGACTGGCACACCAGTATCAGTCGCCATGCGGCATTCATAAGACAAAAGCTGTATGGCCTGTGCCAGATTCAGCGAAGAATAAGCGGGATTGGCAGGGATATTAATCAAGGCGTGGCAATTCATGACGATGTCATTTGGCAGGCCAAATCGCTCATTGCCAAAAATCAGCGCAATTTTGGCATGCTGGCTTTGCGCCATGGTTTCGGCAAATACCCGGGGACTGATAATTGGGGGGGAAAACTCCCGCAATCTGGCACTGACGGCGGCAACATATTCACATCCCAGCAATGCCTCATCGATACGATCAACGATGCGGGCACTGTCGAGTATGTCTTGCGCACCGCTGGCAAGGGCTATCGCTTCCGGGTTTTGCAAGGCATCTGCAAAACGGGGGTTTACCAGGATTAACTCACTAAAACCCATGGTTTTAATGGCCCTTGCGGCCGAGCCTATATTGCCCGGATGACTTGTTTCGACCAGGATGAAGCGCAGGCGCTGAAAAAGAGATGTGTCAGTTTTGGGCAAGTTCATTTAAAATAGCGGTATCACGCGTTAATTTTTATTCGGTTGTGCGTCTTGGTTATACGTATTGGTTGTGCATATTATTAACCACACGGATAGCAGCCGGACGAGGATTACGCACGCTCTTTATCATTTTTGTCTAGCATCGTAACGGGATCCTTTTCAGGAGATAGTCGTTTGCATGCTGTCATTTTATCGGAAACCTTATGCACCCAATGCTGAATACGGCAGTAAAAGCTGCTCGTCGTGGCGCGACTATTATCAATCGCGCATCTTTTGACCTTGACCGTGTCCAGGTCACAGAGAAACAATTCAATGATTTCGTGACCGAAGTCGATCACGCCGCTGAAGCGGCAATCATCGAAGTATTGACTTCTGCCTATCCTGACCATGCCATTCTGGCTGAAGAATCGGGTGCCTCCGCTAATTTGCACGATGAAAATGATAATGTCTGGATCATTGATCCACTGGATGGCACGACAAACTTCATCCACGGCTTCCCGCAATATTGTGTCTCCATCGCTCTGCAACAACGCGGCGTGATCACACAGGCTGTCATTTACGACCCTACACGCAATGAGATGTTCACAGCCAGCAAAGGCGCTGGTGCCTTTCTGAACGACAAACGTATCCGCGTTACCCGCTGCGACAAACTGGCTGATGCATTGATCGGTACAGGTTTCCCATCCCGCGACCTGTCTGGTCTGGATGAGTACCTGGCCATGTTCAAGGTCATGACCACTAAATGCCAGGGTCTGAGAAGACCAGGTTCTGCCGCGCTTGATCTGGCTTATGTAGCAAGTGGCCGTCTTGATGGCTTCTTTGAAAAAGGCCTGGCACCGTGGGACATCGCTGCCGGCTCGCTCGTTATTACTGAAGCTGGTGGCATCGTCGGCAACTTCTCTGGCGACTCCGACTATTTGCATAAAGGTGATGTATTGGCAGGCACGCCTAAAGTATTTGCCCAGATGGTGAATGCATTGCAACCGTTTTCTGCTAAAAAATAAATTCTCACGTCCCGTTTATTTAACCGGGACGCCCCTCTCTCTGGACTGATGCAAATCAGTCCGGTCATAAAGAAACACAGTAAAACCACATGGCATCATTCAACGAACTCGGCTTATCCGAGAACATTGTCCGCGCAGTAAGCGAACAAGGCTACACCTCTCCAACCCCAATACAGCTGCAAGCAATTCCTGCTGTGATCAAAGGCGGCGACCTGCTGGCAGGCGCGCAAACTGGCACCGGCAAAACAGCGGGCTTTACCCTGCCTATCTTGCAGCGTCTGTCTACTTCAGCCAATGCACCAAAAGACAAAACCAGCAGACGCCCAATCCGGGCACTGGTACTGACACCAACGCGCGAACTGGCTGCCCAGGTAGAAGAAAGCGTCAATACCTACGGCAAATATGTGCCATTGAATTCTGGCGTGATTTTTGGTGGCGTGGGCATCAACCCGCAAATCAAACTATTGAAGCAAGGTGTCGACATTCTGGTGGCAACACCTGGCCGTTTGCTGGACCATCATCAGCAAGGCACGATAGACCTGCGCCATATCGAAATCCTGGTATTGGATGAAGCCGACCGCATGCTGGACATGGGTTTTATCCACGACATCAAAAAAGTGCTGGCGATCTTGCCTGCCAAACGCCAGAACTTGCTGTTCTCGGCCACTTTCTCGGACGAAATCAAGACCCTGGCAGACCGCTTGCTGGACAACCCGGCGATGATAGAAGTTGCACGCCGCAATTCCACCGTCGAAATCATTGCACAAAAAGTGCATCCGGTTGACCGCGACAAAAAACATCCATTACTGGCACATTTGATCAAGACCCATAAATGGTCACAAGTGCTGGTATTTACCCGCACCAAACACGGTGCAAACAAACTGGTGGAACAGTTGATTAAAGATGGCATTGCCGCCATGGCCATACACGGCAACAAGAGCCAGTCTGCACGGACAAAGGCCCTGGCTGAATTCAAGGATGCCAGCCTGACTGTGCTGGTCGCAACTGACATCGCAGCCCGTGGCATCGACATTGACCAGTTACCTCATGTCGTCAATTATGATTTGCCGAATGTGCCTGAAGATTATGTTCATCGCATAGGCCGTACCGGTCGCGCTGGCGCTACCGGCGAGGCAGTCTCCCTGGTCTGCGTTGATGAATTCAAATTGCTGGCTGACATAGAAAAGCTCATAAAACGTCAGATTCCGCAAGAAATCATCGACGGCTTCATCCCCGACCCACATGCCAAGGCTGAACCTATACAGTTGCGCAGCTTTGATCACCGTGGTGGTGGTGGTGGTGGTGGTGGCCGAGGCCAACGTCCTGCAGGCAATGGTCGTGGACAGCCAGCCCGCACACCAGGCAAGGCTGCGGCACCACAGGCAGCCAAACCTCGTCCGGCAGGCCCAAGACCAGCGGTAAAGCAGTCAGCTCCGCGCAGGTCTGGTAGCCGTGGTAACGGTTGATGTCCTGATCGAGCCGGATTAAAAGCACAAGGGGCCATTTTGGCCCTTTGTGCTTTATCCGAAGCTATTTTTTTCTTACAGGCATCGGAAGCAATAAAGCCCGATAACCATAGACCAGGGCAATCGTCTATGATATGGTGCGCACCAAATTTGATCTGACTGGGCATAAATTCCAGCGAGTCAGCAAGCAAAAAACAAGAAGACAAAACGAATAAAATCAACGTGTTATGACCGCAAAAGAAACTCAACATACTCCCATGATGCAGCAATATCTGCGTATCAAAGCAGATTATCCGGAAACTCTGGTGTTCTATCGCATGGGCGATTTTTATGAACTGTTTTTTGGCGATGCCGAAAAAGTATCGCGTTTGTTAGGTATTACCCTGACCCAGCGCGGCAGTTCTGGTGGCGAACCAATCAAGATGGCGGGTGTGCCCTTTCATTCACTGGAGCCCTATCTCGCCAAGCTCGTCAAGATCGGTGAATCAGCGGCGATCTGCGAACAGATAGGTGACCCGGCAACCAGCAAGGGCCCGGTAGAACGCAAAGTCATGCGCGTGATTACTCCAGGTACACTGACTGACACCGATTTGCTGCCAGAGAAATCTGACCGACCACTGCTGTCACTGTGCATGCTGCAACAAAGAAAAACCGTCAGCATAGGCTTGGCCTGGTTGTCACTGGCCAGTGGTGCACTGAAGTTGATGGAGATATCTACCGACGAAAAATCCCTGCCGCAACGCTTGCAGCAAGAGCTTGAACGTATCAGCCCTGCCGAAGTATTACTGTCCGCTGGCACGCTTTTGCTGGATGAGCACTATGCCCAGCTCCCAGGTAAATTCTCTGAGCTGCCTGACTGGCATTTTGATGTCAAGCAAGGGCAAAAAGCCTTGCAAGATCAATTGGGTACTGCCTCATTGACTGGCTTTGGTGTAGAAAACCTGAATGCTGCCCTGGGTGCATCTGGTGCCTTGCTGCGCTATGCAGAAAGTACCCAAGGCCGTGGCTTGAAGCATGTCAATACACTTAATGTCGAGAGCGAACATGAGTTCATAGGGCTCGATACCGCCACACGGCGCAATCTGGAATTGACTGAGACTTTGCGTGGACAAGAATCACCTACTCTGTTTTCTTTGCTTGATCACTGTCGCACTGCCATGGGCTCACGCCTGTTGCGTCACTGGCTGCATCATGCTCGCCGCGATCAGGCAGTTGCCAGGGCACGCCATGATGCCATCAAGGCACTGATACAGGCTGACTCCACCGATGGCCTGGCAACCACTTTAAAGGCCATCCCAGACATAGAACGCATCACTACCCGTATCGCACTGCAATCAGCGCGTCCACGCGATTTGTCTGCGTTGCGTGATGGTCTGCAAAATCTGCCGGGCCTGCGCAATTATGTGAGCCTGTGCATTGCCGACAATCAAACCAGTTTGCTGACCAAGGTCTTGTCTGATCTGGATACACCAACTGAATGCCTGGATTTGCTGGAACGTGGTTTGATGCTGCAACCAGCGACCATGGTGCGTGACGGTGGCGTAATTGCGACCGGTTTTGATGCCGAGCTCGATGAGTTGCGTGCGTTGTCTGAAAATGCCGGACAATTCCTGATAGAACTGGAAGCGTCTGAACGCGAACGCACTGGCATTGCCAATCTGCGTGTTGAATACAATCGCGTGCATGGCTTTTATATTGAAGTCACGAATGGGCAAAGCGATAAAGTGCCGGACAATTATCGCCGTCGCCAGACTCTCAAAAATGCTGAGCGCTATATCACGCCAGAATTGAAAGCTTTTGAAGACAAAGCCTTGTCAGCACAGGAACGTGCGCTGGTGCGTGAAAAAATGCTGTATGAGCGCCTACTGCAAGAATTGCTCCCGCAAGTGCCCCAGTTGCAAAGAGTAGCGAATGCAATCGCACAACTCGATACCCTGGTCAGTCTGGCCGAACATGCCACCAAGAATAGCTGGTGCGCGCCGCAATTGGTGGATGAACCTACCCTGCATATCGTCCAGGGTCGCCATCCAGTAGTCGAGAACCAGATAGAACGCTTCATCGCCAATGATTGCGACTTTTCTTCCGAGCGTAAATTATTGCTGATTACCGGCCCCAACATGGGCGGTAAATCGACTTTCATGCGCCAGGTTGCCCTGATCACCCTGCTGGCGTATGTAGGCAGTTATGTACCTGCGACTGAAGTGACCATAGGCCCTATAGACCGCATCTTCACACGCATAGGCGCGGCGGATGACCTGGCCGGTGGCCGTTCCACCTTCATGGTGGAAATGACAGAATCAGCAGCCATTTTGAATGGCGCTACCGAACACTCCCTCGTATTGATGGATGAAGTGGGCCGCGGCACGTCCACATTTGACGGCCTGGCCTTGGCATGGGCAATTGCCAAACATCTGATACAGGTATCCAAGAGCTATACCCTGTTTGCCACCCATTATTTTGAACTGACGCAATTACCTGAAGTGCACCCGTCTGCAGAAAATGTGCATCTGTCTGCGGTTGAGCATAAGGAAAACATTGTCTTCCTGCATGCAGTACAGGCTGGCCCTGCATCACAAAGTTATGGTTTGCAGGTAGCACAACTGGCAGGCATACCGCAAGCAGTTATCCGCTCTGCGCGCAAGCATCTGGCTGATTTGGAAGCGCAGTCACTGCAATCAACGCCACAGTTTGATTTATTCTCTTCTTCGGCTGGTACTCCTGAAGTGGAAGTTGCGGAACCAGCTCCCGTCAATACTGAACTGATGGATACGATCGATACCATGGACCCTGACAGCATGACGCCAAGGGAGGCACTGGCTGCCTTGTATGAACTGAAAAATCTGGCAAACCGGGCATGATCAGGGACAATCACTGAAAGAAAAAATGCCGCTGAAATTATTCAGCGGCATTTTTTTTATTGCAACTTAGTGCAAAGGATGGCTGCGATATTCATCACCCATACCTTCATCGTCCTCATCATCCTCGTCATGTTGATGACCATGAGCGCCATGCACGTGACCATGAGCGACTTCTTCATCAGAGGCAGCACGCACATCCTCCACCGTCAGGCTAAAGCGCAAGGCTATGCCTGCCAGGGGATGGTTGCCATCCAGCACGACTTTGTCGTCTGCAATGTCAGTGATCGTAAAGATATGGGCATTGTCATCGTCTTCCGCGTCCTCTGCCTCTTCAGGCATGCCTTCAAACTGCATGCCGACTTCCAGCGGGGATGGAAAACGCTCGCGTGGCTCCACTTTCACCAGGGCTGCGTCATAATCACCGAAAGCATCTTCAGGGTTCAGTTGGATAATGGTGCTGAAACCCTTTTCCTTGCCTTCCAGGGCTTCTTCTATCTTGGGAAACACATTGTCGTACCCGCCATGCAGGTAAACCATAGGCTCCTGACCTTCTTCTATCAGATTGTCTTGTGCGTCTTTCAAGGTATAGACTGCAGTAACAACTGAATTTTTGCCTATCTTCATAGCAATTCCTTAAAAATTTATTTGCCCTGAGATTATACCCGTCTAGTCGAGTCCTTTGCCTCGGCCTATAATGCGGTCATGAAAAAAAATACCACTCCCCTGCCCCTGCTGGGCGGCATTACAGCAGAACAATTCCTCACAGAATACTGGCACAAGAAGCCTTTGCTGATACGTCAGGCTATCCCGGACTTTCAACCCTTGATTCCAAAAGCTGATCTGTTTGAGATGGCTGGCCTTGAGGATGTTGAGTCCAGACTCATCAGCTTTTTCAGCAAACACTGGGAAATGAAGGCGGGCCCGCAAACCAGCCTGCCAGTCAAGGAAAAGAAGGATTGGACATTGCTGGTACAAGGCGTTAATTTACATGATGACAAGGCCGATGCCCTGCTCAGGCAATTCCGCTTCATACCTGACAGCCGTCTTGACGATCTGATGATCAGCTTTGCAGCAGATGGCGGTGGCGTTGGGCCTCATTTTGATTCTTATGATGTATTCCTGTTGCAGGCGCATGGCCAGCGCAAGTGGCGCATAGGTGCGCAAAAAGACCTGACGCTGATTGATGGCATGCCCCTCAAGATTTTGCGCAACTTCAAGGCTGAACAAGAATTCATCCTGGAACCGGGTGACATGCTCTATCTGCCACCAAATTATGCGCATGATGGCGTCGCCGTGGGTGAATGCATGACTTATTCCATAGGTTTCCGCGCCCCCTCATATCAGGAGTTGGGCGAATCTTTCCTGCACTTCATGTCAGACTCGATAGACTTGCCAGGTCGATATGCAGATCCCGATCTGAAAGTCAGTGCGAAACCAGCCGAAATCAGCAATGAAATGCTAGAACAGGTTTCTGCAGAGATTGCCAAAATCCAATTCACGGATGATGATGTATTGATATTTCTGGGTGAACATCTGACCGAACCCAAGCCCAGCGTCTTTTTCAAAGGACCAGAAAAACCACTGGCACCCAAACGTTTTCATCAGACAGCGCTGAAAAATGGCCTGAAACTATCACGTAAATCGCTAATGTTATACAAAGGCAAACATGTATTTATCAACGGCGAATCATTTGCCGTTGGCAAAGAAGACAAGATTTGCCTGAGCAAATTGGCAAATCAAAGGGAATTGGATGGTGCTGATCTGGCTCACATTTCCGCAGATGCGATAGAAACTTTTTGCCTTTGGTATGAAGATGGCTGGCTGGATCTACGCTGACAAATGCTGCGGCGCGTCATATTTTTCAAATATGAAAGGAAATTTTCTTCCTGCAAACAGGCTATTTTCATGAGAAACCTGAAATTACCCACTGAAAATAGCATGTTGCCTTGAAATAATGGCTGATTTGAGTGCAAAAATGCATCTATGCCTATTCCATTAATGGAAAAATCATTATAATCCCGGGTTAGGAAACTTTCGTAGGGGCCGAATGTCGTTTTGGCGAGAAGCTCGCGAATTAACCTATAGAGCGATAATTACCGGTAATTATTCATCGCAAAGTTTTGATCTTCTTTTTTGATCTATTTATTGAAAGTACAAACATGAAAAAATCACTCTTGCTCGTTTCCCTGTTGGCATTGACTCTGGCTGCTTGCGGCGAGAAAAAAGCTCCTGAAGCATCCGCTCCAGCAGCATCTGCAACAGCACCAGCTCCAGCATCTGCTCCAGCAGAAGCTCCAGCAGCTGCTCCAGCTCCAGCAGCAGCATCTGACGCAGCAGCAGCATCTGGCGCAGCTCCTGCAGCATCTGCAGCAGCATCTGCTCCAGCAGCAGCTTCCGCATCTGCTTCCAAGTAATTTTTAATTACTTAAGAAAAACCGACCTAAAGGTCGGTTTTTTTTCGCCCGGGGAAAACGAATACCTATCCATACAAAAAATCCCCCAGGGAAAAAAGTATAAAAAAAGCCACGAAAATTCGTGGCTTTTTTTATTTCCGCAAAAATTTATTTCTTCAATACCAACTCACTTGGCAAACTATGCAAGTAGGCTGCAATATTCTGTATATCCTTGTTTGACAAGGCCTTGGCTTGTGTAGCCATGGTTGGATCGGAGCGACCATTCGCTACATCGCCACCACGCTGATAAGCACGCAGGGCTTGCGCTAAATAATCTGCATGCTGACCAGCAAGCTTTGGATATGCTGGCTCTTTCGGAGCAGAATAATTATCGCCATGGCAAGATGCGCAATTGAATTTTGCTGCAGCTTCTTTACCTGCCTGGATATCACCACCAGCATATGCAGCGAAAGACAGGGTAGACAACAAAGTTGTCATCAACAGAGTTTTCTTCATAATCCTATCCTATTCTTATTTTTGTTGAGAGTAATACGCTGCCAGATCTGCAATATCCTGATCGGACAAGCTACCGGCAATACCACGCATGGATGGATGCTTGCGGTCACCTTTTTGATAAGCTTTCAAAGCCTTTTCTATGTACTTTTCCGATTGACCACCAATCATAGGCACCTGATACACCTCAGGGAAACTCGCTTTGTAGCCAGGAATGCCGTGGCAACCGATACACATTGCGATTTTTTTATCTGCGGCATCTTTAGGATTGCCGACAGGATCTGCTGCAGTAGCAGCCTGAGCGAGACTCGCCATAGCGAGGAGTGCAAACAATTTTTTCATATTAGCGATTATTAATTAGCAGGCAGATCAATAAATACAGTGTTTTGACATAACTCAGTATTTTAGCTGATTACCAGCAAATTTGCGTAAAAAACCTGGAGTTAGCCCCTCTCTACGGAGCTAAAAAGCTGCATTTATGCAATTTCAAATGAAAAATTTATCGCCTCCCCCATGCCGTCGGCATAGAAAAAAGAACAGCCGTTCACAAGAGGGCAAATTCTCGCTTATACTCTTTACATCCTCATTTACATCCTCAAGCAACCCAATATGTCGAGTTTAAATCCATGACACAAGCTCCAACTACTTTACGCTTTGATGGTGCCGACAATTATGTCGCCACTGATGACTTGAAACTGGCAGTCAATGCCGCCCTGAGTCTGCAACGTCCACTATTGATCAAGGGTGAGCCAGGCACAGGTAAAACCATGCTGGCAGAAGAAGTCGCCGCTGCCCTGAATATGCCTTTGATGCAATGGCACATCAAATCCACTACCAAGGCGCAGCAAGGTTTGTATGAATATGACGCTGTATCGCGCCTGCGTGATTCCCAACTCGGTGACGAACGCGTCAAGGATATCCACAACTACATTATCAGAGGGGTATTGTGGCAAGCCTTTACCGCCGATGAGCCAGTAGTTTTGCTCATTGATGAAATCGATAAAGCGGATATAGAATTCCCGAATGACTTGTTGCGCGAACTTGACCGCATGGAATTTTATGTTTATGAAACCCGTGAAATGGTACGTGCCAAGCACCGTCCACTGGTGATCATTACATCAAATAATGAGAAAGAACTACCTGATGCCTTCTTGCGTCGCTGCTTTTTTCATTACATCAAATTCCCTGACAAGGAAACGATGCAAAAGATCGTTGATGTGCATTTCCCAAAATTGAAATCCGACTTGCTGGCACAGGCACTACAAACTTTTTATGAGATTCGCGATGTTGCAGGTCTCAAGAAAAAACCTTCGACCTCAGAATTCATAGACTGGCTGAAACTCTTGCTGGCAGAAGATATTCCGGTAGAAGCCATGCGCAGCAAAGACAATAAGGCCATTGTCCCTCCGCTGCATGGTGCATTGCTGAAAAATGAACAGGATGTGCATTTGTTTGAACGACTGGTGTATATGTCACGCACCAATCGCTAACAAGACGCAATGACAAAAAAATGGCGCAGCAAATTGCAGCGCCATTTTTTGATTAATTACAATTGCCTACTGCGCCTGTTTCAATTGCTCCAGAATTGCCGGATTTTCCAAAGTCGAAATATCCTGGGTAATTTCTTCACCCTTGGCCAATACGCGCAACAAGCGGCGCATGATCTTGCCGGAGCGTGTCTTGGGCAGATTATCACCAAAGCGGATTTCTTTCGGCTTGGCGATGGGGCCAATTTCTTTCGCCACCCAATTGCGCAATTCTGTCGCAATTTGCTTGGCTTCATCACCGGTTGGACGTGTACGCTTTAATACAACAAAGGCGCAAATCGCCTCGCCCGTAGTTTCATCAGGCTTGCCTACTACGGCAGCTTCAGCCACCAGCGGATTGGCAACCAGGGCAGATTCAATTTCCATGGTGCCCATGCGGTGACCGGATACATTCAACACGTCATCAATACGACCAGTGATGGTGAAATAGCCGGTATCTTTATTACGTATTGCACCATCGCCAGCCAGATACACTTTGCCGCCGAACTCTTCAGGGAAATAACTTTTCTTGAAACGCTCTGGATCACCCCAGATCGTGCGTATCATGGATGGCCATGGACGTTTCACCACCAGAATGCCGCCTTGCCCGTTAGGTAAATCATGACCAGTCTCATCAACGATAGCTGCCATGATGCCTGGCAAAGGCAAGGTACAAGAACCCGGCACCATAGGCGTTGCACCTGGCAAAGGCGACATCATGTGACCACCGGTTTCTGTCTGCCAGAAGGTATCAACCACAGGGCAATTGCCACGTCCAATATTATTGTAGTACCACATCCAGGCTTCAGGATTGATTGGTTCACCAACAGATCCTAGCAAGCGCAGGGATGACAAGTCGAATTTATTGGGATGGATATTGGCGTCCCCGTCAGCCGCTTTGATCAGGGAACGTATCGCTGTCGGTGCGGTATAGAAAATGGTAGCCTTGTGTTTTTCTATCATGCTCCAGAAACGTCCAGCATTCGGGAAGGTAGGAATACCTTCAAACACAATCTCAGTTGCACCAGCGGCCAGTGGACCGTAAGTAATATAGGTGTGGCCAGTTACCCAACCGATGTCAGCAGTACACCAGAACACATCTGCCGGTTTGATATCAAAGGTCCATTTCATGGTCAAAATGGCCCACAACAAATAGCCGCCCGACGAATGCTGCACACCTTTTGGCTTGCCGGTGGAGCCGGAAGTATAGAGTATGAAGAGTGGATGCTCTGCACTGACCCATTCAGGTTCGCACACTGCAGACTGTGTGGCTACCAATTCGTGCATCCATACATCACGCCCGGCTGCGACATTAATATTGCCACCTGTACGTTTATAGATGACGACACTTTTTACTTTTTCGCAATCACCTAATGCCAGCGCCTCATCCACAATGGCTTTCAAGGGTAAATGCTTGCCACCACGGACTTGTTCATCGGCTGTGATAACAGCAACGGCACCCACATCCACGATACGCTCTTGCAAGGATTTGGCAGAGAAGCCACCAAACACCACTGAGTGTGTTGCACCTATGCGTGCGCAGGCCTGCATGGCAACCACGCCCTCAATTGACATGGGCATGTAAATAACAACGCGATCACCCTTTTTGATACCCAGAGACTTCAAGCCATTGGCAAACTGGCAGACTTTTGCATGCAAATCTTTGTAGGTCACCTTGGTAACTTCGCCACCATCTGCCTCGAAGATCACTGCCACTTTATCGCCATTGCCGTTTTGCAAATTCACATCCAGGCAGTTATAGGACACGTTCAGCAAACCATCTTCAAACCATTTGTACATGGGTGCGGTCGATTCATCCAGCACCGTGCTGAAGTCTTTATGCCAATGCAGGTTTTCACGCGCCAGGCGTGCCCAGAAGCCTTCGTAATCTTGTTCAGCTTCTTTGCATAATGCGTTATACGCTTCCATGCTCGGAATAGCCGCATTGGCAACAAATGCGGCCGGTGGGTAAAAAACGCGGGATTCTGTTTTAGCTTCAGCTTGCGCAGCGTTGAGGTCAGACATTGTTATCTCCAGCTTGTTATCGTTAGATTGAAATCTTCACTATAGCCCCACCCCAAGTTGGTATTGCACCAGATTGTGGCAGTAATTGTCACAGTTAAACACAGGGCAAACCTTAAGCCTGGAGACTTACTCAAGCCTTACGCTTGCACTTTTGAAAATGATACCACAAAGATACCATTACATCTCCACTACACTCCTACCTATATCAGCAACGCTACCCGCGCAGGCTGTGCCCATGTAAAATATGGGCTTGCATTAAAAATTGCCCCTTTTCACCAACGATCACCGACATGACCAGACCAGCAACTTCAGCAAAACTATCCCCCCTTGCCAGCTTGATTTTTTTTAGCCGTTGGTTGCAACTACCACTTTATCTTGGATTAATACTTGCGCAATGTGTTTATGTATTTCACTTCTGGGTAGAACTGGTTGATTTGATAGGCGCTGCAATGGGTAATGAAACAGCGCTGAAACACATCATTGATGCAGTTTCCACTGGTGCTGTCAGACCTACAAAATTGACCGAAACCACCATCATGCTGGTTGTACTGGGTCTGATAGACGTAGTCATGATTTCCAACCTGCTCATCATGGTCATCATAGGTGGATATGAAACCTTTGTGTCACGTTTGGGGCTGGACGGCCACCCGGACCAGCCTGAATGGCTGTCGCATGTCAATGCATCAGTACTCAAAGTCAAACTTGCCATGGCGATCATCGGTATTTCATCGATACATTTGCTCAAGACCTTCATCAACGCTGGCAACTATGATGCAAGCACCATTATTGCCCAAACGTGCATCCACATCGTCTTTTTGATGTCAGCTTTGGCGATTGCCTATTGCGATCAAATCATGACTAAAACTGCGCAGTCAGGCAACAATCATTAATTCAACAGACCATTTATCTTTTTATCACATAGTTTTATTACCTAGCCAAGAGCCAAATCATGACAGTCATCAAACAAGACGATCTGATCGAGTCAGTAGCCGCAGCGCTGCAATACATCAGTTACTATCATCCAGCCGACTATATCGCCCATCTGGCGCGTGCTTATGAAGCAGAGCAAAGCCCGGCAGCAAAAGATGCGATTGCACAAATCCTGACCAACTCACGCATGTGCGCAGAAGGCCGCCGCCCGATTTGCCAGGACACAGGTATCGTGAATGTGTTCCTGAAAATCGGCATGAGCGTGCGCTTTGAAGGTTTCAGCGGCTCCATCATTGATGCTGTCAACGAAGGTGTACGTCGTGGTTATAACGATCCCGACAATAAACTGCGCGCCTCTATCGTTGCTGACCCGCACTTTGAACGCAAAAACACCAAGGACAATACACCTGCCGTCGTACATATGGAGCTGGTACCCGGCGATACGGTAGATGTCAAAGTCGCAGCCAAAGGCGGTGGCTCTGAAAATAAAACCAAGTTTGTCATGTTGAACCCTTCTGACTCCCTCATTGACTGGGTCATGAAAACCGTGCCGACCATGGGTGCAGGCTGGTGCCCTCCTGGCATGCTGGGCATAGGCATAGGCGGTACTGCAGAAAAAGCCATGCTGATGGCGAAAGAATCCTTGATGGATGACATCGACATGTATGAGCTCAAGCAACGCGGACCACAAAACAAGACTGAAGAATTGCGTATAGAACTATGCGATAAGATCAATGCACTGGGCATAGGCGCACAAGGCCTGGGTGGCTTGACGACAGTCCTCGACGTCAAGATCAATATGTACCCTACCCATGCTGCATCCAAGCCTGTTGCCATGATCCCTAACTGCGCGGCGACCCGTCATGCGCACTTTGTGCTTGATGGTTCTGGCCCTAGTTACATAGAACCACCAAAACTGTCTGACTGGCCAGATGTGAGCTGGGCACCCGATACAGAAAAATCCAAGCGAGTGGATCTGAACACCCTGACCAAGGAAGAAGTCGCTTCCTGGAAGCCAGGTCAGACCTTACTCTTGAACGGCAAAATGCTGACTGGCCGCGACGCAGCCCACAAGCGCATTCAGGACATGCTGGCCAAAGGCGAGCAATTGCCAGTTGATTTCACCAATCGCGTGATTTATTACGTAGGCCCGGTTGATCCCGTGCGTGATGAAGCAGTTGGCCCGGCTGGCCCAACCACCGCCACCCGCATGGATAAATTCACCGACATGATGCTGGAAAAAACCGGCCTGATCTCCATGATAGGCAAGGCAGAACGCGGCCCGGTCGCCATTGAATCCATACGCAAACACCAGTCCGCCTATTTGATGGCCGTTGGCGGTGCTGCTTATCTTGTTTCCAAGGCCATCAAATCAGCTACGGTGGTTGGTTTCGCTGACCTCGGCATGGAAGCAATTTATGAGTTTGATGTCGTAGATATGCCTGTCACGGTTGCGGTTGATTCCAGCGGTACATCCGTACACAATACCGGCCCGAAAGAATGGCAGGCGAAGATAGGCATCATCCCTGTCAGTGCATCCTGATTATTGCAGATTGAAACAGGAATAAATACCCCTTATGGCATCAGAGAAATTTGCACGCTCTGCTTCTATAGGGGTATTTGATTCTGGCCTTGGTGGCCTGTCAGTATTGCAGCATATACGCCAGACGCTGCCACATGAAGCATTGATCTATGTGGCCGATTCTGGTTTTGCACCTTATGGCGACAAGACCAGCGCAGAGATTTTGGAGCGCAGCATCGCCGTAACAGATTTTTTGCTGAGCAAGCATATCAAGGCTCTGGTAGTTGCCTGCAATACTGCCACTGCCGCAGCTATTAGCCATCTGCGACTACATTATCCAGACCTCATCATTGTCGGTATGGAGCCGGGATTGAAACCAGCAAGCTTACTCAGCAAGACAAAAAAAGTTGGCGTCCTAGCTACCCTGTCCACAATACAAAGCGAGAAGTATCAAGGTTTGCGCGCGCAGTTAAGTGCAGACACTGGCGTGGAATTTATTGCCCAAGCCTGCATAGGCCTGGTAGATCAAATAGAGAAAGTTGAAGCAAATACAGATCAAACCCGACTTTTGCTGAAAAAATATCTGAACCCCTTGCTGGCTGCAAATGTCGATACGCTGGTACTGGGTTGCACCCATTATCCTTTTGTAGCCAGCCTTGTACAGGAGCTCACGTCTGCGCATATTCCTCACGGTGAACCCATCAAACTCATTGATACCGGAAAGCCCGTTGCATCCCGAATACAACGGTTGCTAGTTGAGCGCGACCTGACAACCAGCGATAGCGATATTCCTCGCATTAATGTTTACACCAACGGCAATCCAGAAAAACTGAAATACGCCTGCACACAGTGGATTAAGATACCAGAAGAAAAATTAAGTATTTCCACCTTCAGCGCCTGATTTAAGTCTCAGACTCATCCAGTTACGACCGCGTAGATAAAACCGACGCTATAGAAGCAGGCAAATCCATAATAAGCAGCAACACAAAAAATTTAATTAGGACTCCTTTACATATCCTTTTTATTGCTCCATAATACGAGCATGAAAAAGCCAGCCAACCATCCATGGGACGAGACACCAGCAACCAGTGAACGCATACTGGATGCCATTGCCAGAATTGCCGGTGTTTTGCGCTCTGGCACCTGGCAATTCGCCACGTCTGAAGGTTTGAATCCCACGCAAGTCGATATCATAGACATGCTGGCTGCACGCAAGGATGGTGTCAGGCTGTCGTGGATTGCCGAGCAAATGGGAGTCAGCACGGACAGTGCCAGCGACTCTGTCAGTTCATTGACGGCCAAGG
>JACQDX010000019.1 GCA_016200895.1 Burkholderiales bacterium | reverse complement strand
TTGACGGCCAAGGGGCTGATAGAAAAAACCCGCGCACCAGACGATGGCCGAGCCATTGCCTTAAGACTGACTGCCGACGGTCATACTCTGGTCAAAAAGATCGCGGGCGCAACTGGTTTTGCCAGCGAGGCAATCAATCAATTGTCACCTGCTGCCCAAGAACAAACTTTTACCAGCCTGTTGAACCTGATAGGCAAATTGCAGCAAGCCGAACACTTCCCCGATATACGCGCCTGTGTCACTTGTGCACATTTCATGCCTGACAGACACGACAATGTGCTTGCGCCTCACCATTGCGCCCTGGTGGATGCTCCGTTACGCAAAGAACAATTGCGTCTGGACTGCCCCGAACATCAACAAACAGAGAGCAACATCATCCGAAGTAACTGGAAAAAGATAGAAATGAAATAAGTAAAAATGGAATAGCTGAAAATTAGTTATCTAAGGCACATCGCCTATTTTTTTTAGTCAATTAATTAGGACTCCTATCAATTATATTTGATGCTGTGGTTCTTGCATCAGATGTGAGCAGCACACGCAGCAGAAATCACCCTGGCAATGCGTAACAACAAACAGAACCGTAACATGACTTTTGAAAGATAAAAATGAAATACCGATACAAAAAACTTTGCATTTATCTTGGCCTGAGCCTATCTATTGCCAGCGCAACCCGATCGGCAGCGGCGCATGATCATATGCATCAGGGTGGCATACAAACTGAAGCCAGTAGCAAGATCAAGGCTGATTTTGATATTTTCCATACCAAGATCACGACTGAAGGCAATGTGGCAGTTTTTCATATTGCCGTCTCCGGCAAGGCTGGTAAAACCAGACCTGCCAAATCGGGCAAACTGGCAGGCAGTTCAGTTTTCTCCTACGTATGGCCAACTACGATAGATCCATCTGTAATTGGTTTCGAGCCTAAAAGTGGCATCCTGGCTTTTGCTGTTACCTCTCATCCGGACTTCGATGACACTCCACTATTTGATGAAAACGGCGATGGCAATCCCAACAACGATGGCAATGTCTGGCACTCACACTGGGTAGTCTTGCAGCCCGACCAGGCTTGCGGCAAAGATGCACTGAAAGTGGTTGATATTCCTGAGGGCAGCAAACCCCGCCTGCCCAAAACCTGGCCTGGTTTGCCGATACTCATAGACAGCCCAGGCTGGAACCCCACTTTCAAAGGCAAGACGCTGGAAGTGCGGGTGCCGTTTGATGATATAGCAAGCATTAAAACTGCCGGTTTCGATGGTGTCACTGCTGCCCTGCGCGTCAATGCCAGCGTCCACGCCCCACTACTTTGTGTCGCCAATGTATTCAAGGTCGCTTCAGGAAATCTAAGCTTGCCAGGCAAGTTCAATCAGTAAGTCAAAATCGTAAACCTGAAAAGGAATCACCATGTCCCAAGTTCAACTCATCAATCTCACAGAAACTTCCGGTACACGCCATGCCATTTTAAATGACATCAATACCGCCTTTGGTGTCACACCAAATATGTTCCGTGCTGTCGCCAACTCCACTGCGGCACTTAATAGCATGTGGTCTGCATTTGCAGCCTTGGGTAACGGTGTCATCCCGGCAAAACTGGGTGAACAAATTGCAGTAGCAATAGCCAATCTCAATCAGTGTGAATACTGTCTTGCAGCACATACAGTCCTGGGGCAAAAAGCAGGTGCGAGTAGCGCGGAAATGGCTGCAGCCCAATCGGGAAATTCGCATGATACAAAAACTGATGCCGCCTTGAAATTTGCCTTAAAGGTTGTCCGCCAACGGGCACAAATCAGCAAAGAGGACGTGGAAGCATTGCGACTGCAAGGCTATGACGATGAGCATATCGTCGAAATCATGGCGCATGTCGCACTTAATCTCTACACCAACTATATCAATGTGGCACTGGATGTTCCCTTGGATTTTCCAAAAGTCAAACTGAGCGTTTCCAGCACAAACTAAGCATACTTTTCCAGAGTGCAGAGATCTCTGCACTTTATTGAAATCATCATCGGAGATTCAAATGTCTATGATCAACAGCATTGCACCTGAACTTATCACGTCGGACTGGCTCAATACTGATACAGCTATCAGCTTGCAATCTTTGCGTGGCAAGGTCGTTTTTCTGCATAGCTTTCAAATGCTATGCCCTTCCTGTGTGTCACATGGATTACCACAGGCAACTGCAGTAAGAAATGCATTTCCGCAGCAAGAACTTGTTGTTTTAGGTTTGCATACAGTATTTGAACATCATCGTGCAATGGGCAAAGAAGCTTTAAAAGCCTTTATCCATGAATATAAGTTGCGTTTTCCAATTGCTATCGATATGCCCGGCCAATTTGACGGAATACCTTTGAGCATGCAGAAATACGGCATGCGTGGCACACCCAGTATCTTGCTCATAGACAGACAAGGGCGCATCAGATTCCATCACTTTGGTCATATCGATGACCTCAAGCTGGGCTGTATTCTAGGGCAACTGGTAACAGAAACAGATGATGCAAAAACACCTGCCATCACCAATAGCAACAGACCTGACAAGGCCAGGGATTGCGATGAACATTCATGTAGCTTGTCTTAGGGCATCTCAGATTAAGTCCAAAATCGTAAAATTAATTCTCGAAAAATCAATAACTTGCGAATGGTGAACCGGACTTAATCAGAGGTTCCTTAGTTAAAGTCACTGGTAAAAACGAGTTTCAAGAATTCATGACGGGAACAGGTAACACCAGATTAGTCACCTTGGAAATTGCAGTCCACAGCACCCCGACGACTGCATTCCAGACTTTTTCTATGGTGACCATCAGCAAGCCGCGCAAAGTCTTGGCAAAGCTCAAGGCCATATCTTCCAGCCCATCCAAAAAGAATTGCTGGGTTTCACTGGTGATTTGCTTAGTCAGTATGCCAGTAGTGACCAGTTCAGCCTGTTGCGCAATTGCCTTTAATTGTTGCTGCGTAAATCCGCGCAAGGTAGTTACATCGGCTTGCAAAACGCTTGTGGCAGCCGTCTGCATGTCAGTAACGAGTTGGTCAAGATCAAGTGCCATATTCATCCCCCGGTTAACGCTGCAAGAAATTTTCGTAAGTAATTGCCTGATCCAGATAGATCACGGCCTGCCCCTTGAAAGCCTGTACCTCAAAAGAAGTCACGCCCTGCAGCCTGTCGGTATCACGCATTTTGCCCAGGGTTTCAGAGACTTTTTTGATTGCATATGCGCTGGGCGGCGTGCTGTCGTCATCTGTCATGGCGGTACTGCCACGCTTGTCCAGTACCCGGTTGATGGCATCGGTAACCCTGTTCTTGGGCACGGGTCTGGCACCGGCCTGCAAACTCAATGCGTCAAACCGGCCTATGAGGGAGTTATATTGATTTTCACGAGAGGGAAAACTGCTTTTGTCAGTCCCGTTAGAAACGCTGGCAAACAAGATCATGGCATCAGTATTGGCAGCACCAAGCCCGTCAACGACAGCCTTATCATAGCCCGGCGCTAATTGAACTGCACATCCTGCCAATGCCATGCAAGATAGCAACAAGCAAAACTGTAGTCTGAGCAGAGCCGATTTTAGCTGCTTCATATGTCACCACATCCGTATGTATAGATACAGAATATTAACACTTTGGAATGTAGTTTCAAGTGACTGCGAACAACATCAATCGAGATTGCACATGTTTATTTTTTCGATTTGCTTTCCAACTCTGGCTTAAATGAACTGGCAATACGTCTGGTCGCCTCATCGTATTTATCTCTATTAGCGGCTGGATAAGTCCATTCCAGAATGCTGCACCAGCCACCATCAATGACGACCTTGTCATAAAAAATATTGTCGGCTTTGGTTCCGGAAACAACAGCGAATGACTTGCCCTTGGCGCGATAAGTGATTTGCCGGCCCTCTTTCTTTTGTTGCTTATTTGCCCTGGCGATAAATTCTTCCGGAGTGGTATCTATTTCATCAATACAGGCGCGTGCATAAACACGCAGTTCAGCATCTGCATTGGCCGAACTGAATGCCTGGCCATCACCATTCGCAGCTTCGCCCTGGGGCTTCAGATAATCCGGGTAATCGACGACAAAACCGTAGCGTTTATTGACATAAGTCTTATATACGGCGTCAGCACTTGCCTGGACGCTGAATAGTGCCAAAGACCAAAATAGAAAATATCTGGACATATCAATGCAGATTATTGGAGGTATTCAAACTCAAAATGTAAAAATCCCCTGTCTTGATAAAAGACAGGGGACGAAGCAGACTTAAGCCAGGACAGCGGCAATAGCACTGGCAGTCGCTTCAACGTTGCCAGTATTCAAGCCAGCGATACACATACGGCCAGAACGTACCAGGTAGACGCCGAATTCTTCTTTCAAGCGATCACACTGCTCAGCAGTCAGACCTGTGTAGCTGAACATACCTCGCTGCGTCAGGAAGTAACTGAAATCACGGCCAGGTAATTTTGCGCTCAGCACATCGTGCAATTTACGGCGCATGAGCTGGATACGGTCGCGCATGGCGACGACTTCTGCTTCCCACATTGGGCGCAGCTCAGGGTCACTTAATACACGGGCAACCAACTGTCCACCGTGCAGAGGTGGGTTGGAGTAGTTGCGGCGGATCGTTGCTTTCATCTGACCCAGCACATTCACTGCCTGTGCCGCATCCGGGCAAACTACACTCAGGGCACCGCAACGTTCGCCGTACAGGCTCATGCTCTTGGAGAAGGAGTTGGCAACGAAGAAACTCAAACCCTGCTCAGCCAGCAAACGCACTGCATAGGCATCTTCGACGATACCATCACCATAGCCTTGATAAGCCAGGTCGAGGAAGGCGATCAGTTCACGCTCTTTCAAAACCGGCACCAGTTGTTGCCACTGCTCTTGCGTCAGGTCTACACCTGTAGGGTTGTGGCAGCAAGCATGCAACAGAACGATGCTTTTCTTTTCTGCTACCTTCAATGCTTCGATCATGGCATCAAAACGCAAGCCACCAGTTGCTGCATCATAGTAAGGATAAGTTTTGACAGTCAGACCACAACCTTCAAATACTGCCTTGTGATTATCCCAGGTAGGATCACTGACCAGCATGGTCGACGTAGGGAAATAACGTTTGATGAAATCACCGCCCACCTTCAGGCCACCGCTGGAACCCACAGCCTGTATTGTCACGACACGGCCAGCTTTGACTGCTGCGCTGTCTGCACCAAACAATAGTTCCTGCACAGCCGTGCGGAAATTTGCTGCGCCTTCCATAGGCAAATAAGGACGGGCGCCAGCATCTGCCACGACCTTGTGTTCTGCTGTACGTACAGATGGCAGCATAGGAATCTTGCCAGCATCGTCAAAATAAATACCGATAGACAAATTGATCTTGTTGGTACGAGGGTCTTTACCAAAGGCCTCGTTCAAAGACAAGATAGGATCGCCAGGATAGGCTTCGACGTGCTGAAACATGATAGAACTCCAGATGGTTGGACATAGAATCAAGGCTGCAAAGTCGGCGTTTTAATGTTACTAATACAACATAAAATGCACCAAGCTAATGCGTCAAGCCGCTATTGTGACACATGCCACCAGCAACTTAGGATACAGGCTGTTTGAATAGCTGGATCAAACTGTATGTTTGCATGACAAAAGATGTAAAAAATGCAGCTATTTTTCAATAGCTGCACTCTTCATTCACACTCAGTAGCTCACCCAAACATCAGTGGCCGTGCGCATGCTCATCGGCTTCTACTGGCATTTCTCCACCACTCTTGCCTTCAAAAAAGAAAGCCTTACGCACTTTTTTGGTTTTACCCACTTCATTCAAGGTAGCAGATTCATACAAACGTCCATTCAGCATGACATGGCTGAGTTTGTCTGATTGCTGTATATCCTTGAGGACATCGCCATCAATAATCATCAGGTCAGCCAGTTTGCCCACTTCCAGGGAGCCTATGTCCTTATCCATGCCCAGATAGCGTGCGCCATTGATCGTACCGCTACGTATGGCTTCCATCGGTGTCATGCCACCTTTGACCAGAGTCCACAACTCCCAATGTGCTGCCAGACCTTCACGCTGGCCATGTGCACCCAGATTGACCGGGACACCAGCACGCTGCAAGGCTGTTGCTGTCTGCGCCACCTTGATGACGTTGAAGTCTTCTTCCGGCGCGGTTTCGCGTCTGACACTGCGCGGTTCCAGTACTGAACGCGGCACATATTTACTCAGCAGAGGATGCTTCCAGACATCGGTATGGGCATACCAGTAATGCTCGCCATCCAAGCCACCGTAGGCTACTCCCAAGGTCGGGGTGTAACCTACCTGGGTCTGCGACCACAGTTGCTTGACATCGTCGTAGACTTTTTCGACTGGCAAGGCATGCTCAACGCCGGTATGGCCATCTACCACCATACTCATATTGGTCTGGAATAAAGAACCACCTTCTGGCACCACCATCATTTGCGTCTGCCGTGCAGCTTCCAGAACTTGCTGTCGTTGCTCGCGCCTTGGCTGGTTATAGCTCTTGACTGAAATGGCACCTGCTGCCTTGAGGCGTTTCAGATGCGTCAAGGCATCATCCAGATTATTCACGATGGCAGCAAAATTACCCTTGGCACCGTAGAGTATGGTACCGGTAGAGTAAATGCGTGGCCCCAAAACTTGTCCGGCTCTTTGCAATTCACTATGCGTGAATATTTCGCCCGTGTCGTTCGACGGATCATGGATAGTCGTCACCCCAAAAGCCAGTGAAGCATAATTGACCCAGCTTTGTTGCGGGATGATGCCGCTCTCACCCATGCTACCATGCCAGTGTACATCGACCAGGCCCGGCAAGATGGTTTTGCCTTTGGCATCAATCTGGGTTGCACCTGCAGGTATGGTCACATCGGCAGATTTACCTACATTGACGATACGGTTATCCTTGACGACGATACGGCCATCTTCTATGACTTCTTCGCCTTTCATGGTGACAATTCTGGCACCGGATATGACTGTATAGCCATTCGGTTTATCAGCAGCCTGGCGGAAGCCTATCTTTTGCCCCTGCTCTACCGGTTTTGGCAATTCAGCGGGCGCGCCCGGCACAAAGGCAAAAGCATCTTTCAATTCACGGCTGAATAATTCATCGCCCAAAGAGAAATTGATGCGCTTGCTGTCGCCAGACCAGTGCAGGTATTGACCGGCATTCACATCCAGTTGCTTGACCGGCAGCGCATCCATTTTCTGTCCTATGGTCACAGCCTTGCCAGCCAGCGGCAATGGCGTCACATAGGCGTGATAACGTTCGCCAAAAGCCAGCCACTCACCATCTGGCGAAATCGCAAATTCGCCGGCGAATTCACTTTTGGCGACTGGCTGCTCAGACTTGCCGTCCAGAGGCACACGTATCAGCGAGGTAGTCCAGTCAACTTCACCAGTGTACTGGGTGCGGGTGACATACACAGCCTGCCCATCCTTACCAAA
Source organism: Burkholderiales bacterium (assembly GCA_016200895.1). Lineage (GTDB taxonomy): Bacteria > Pseudomonadota > Gammaproteobacteria > Burkholderiales > Burkholderiaceae_D > Undibacterium. The sequence goes on along the minus strand of JACQDX010000019.1, from coordinate 58,296 downwards.
TTGCGGTGCCCCTCCCTCTTCCGTTAACAGACGAGGCTCGGATTTACCGTCTGCATTCGCCAGGAAAACGCCAGTTTCCATGCCATGCCAGGGTGTGGTCAGGTAACCGCCCTTGGCTTTGACATAGGCGACCTGCTTGCCATCAGGTGAAAAACGCGCCTGCAGATATTTGCCCGGGGCCTTGGTCACAATGGTCTCCTTGCCGCTGGCAAGTTCTACTGTTCTGACCGCGCCGAGCTTTTCATCATTCCAGCTACTGAACACTACAGACTTACCATCGCGAGAAAAGCTAGGGAAGAATTCAAAATGTGTACTTTGCGTGGTCAGGCGGCGTGGCGCGCCATTTGGCAGGTCTTTGACATAGATATGTCCCAAAGCCGAGTAGACAACTTTATCCCCCTGCGGCGCGACATTCACCCAGCGCAATTGATGCACATCAAACTGGTCAGGCGCAACTTCTTGCGGGAAACGCAAGGCACTGCGCACTTCCCTGGTGTCTTGCACGTGGAAAGGGATATCCACTGCCTTGTGGCTGAACGGATCAAGACGCCAGAGTTTGCCTTTGGCCCAGACCACAATCTCTTTACTGCCTGGCATCCATGCAAAGGCGGGATACACGCCTTGTATGGCCCAGGCTTCTTGCATATCTCGCTCCAGCTCTGGCCAGGCTGTGCTTTCTTCACCTGTCTGCAAATTTTTCAGGAACAAGGCAGACTGGTTGCGGATGCGTCGGACGAATGCGAGATATTTGCCATCCGGTGAAGGCACGGGACGTACTGCACCACCTGGCCCGCTGACCAGCGCCTTGACCTTGCCGTCTTGCAGGTCACGGCGGAAAATCTGGTAAATCTGCCCGTTAGAATTTTTATTGTATTCAAAGGACGTGCCCGGCGTCGTGTCTTGCGAATAATAGACATAGCGGCCATCCGGTGAAAATGCTGGTTCACCCAGGTCTTTTTGCCAGTTTGGTTTTTCATTCAGTTGCACGCCTGTGCCACCACTCTGATGATAGAGCCAGATTTCACCAGAACCCAGGGAACGGGTACCAGTATAGTGCTTGCGTGCGGCAATATACTGGCCATTCGGGTGCCAGACAGGATTATTCAAGAGACGGAAATCCTCCTTACTAACGGCATGCGCATTACTGCCATCCACATTCATGATCCAGACATTATCGCCGCCTCCAGCGTCAGACATATAAGCGATCTGTTTGCCATCCGGTGAAAAGCGCGCTTGCATTTCCCAGGCCATGGAATGTGTCAATGCCTTGGCTTCACCACCAGCTATAGGTAGCGTATATAGATCGCCGAGCAAATCAAACACCAGTTGATTGCCATCAGGGCTGACATCCACACTCATCCAGGTACCAGTGCGGGTGTCAATATTGACTGTCTTGCTTTCGCCGGGAGGATGATTGACATCCCATTTCTTCTTCTCAGCTTCCGGTTTGATGACTGGCTCATCAGCCAATGCCGGTAAGCACAGCATGACAGCCCAAGCCAGCGGCAACAGTTTTGACACACGCATAGATTCTCCCTCTTGAATTATTATTTAATTTGCCAGATTTCAAACTTGGCTGCACTAATCAGCAGGCGATAATATATCAATAGAACATCAGCCTAGTCGAATGAGATGCGTTAGCTGCTAGAAAGTTCCTGTTTTACTACTGACTAAACATCTACTCCTGCCGAGTTTGCAACAAAACTCATCTCATAATCCTTCAAGCAGCGTGGCATAAGGTATGATTTGATCAATTCTATTTCGCCAGCGACCATGAATCTATTTGCCACTGAAGAAGAAGTAAACCAGCTTTCCAACAGGCTGACTTCGGCACAGGGGCTGGATAAATTCATCAGTCAACTGACGCTGGCCTGGTATCTGCGGCAAAGGGATAGCCAACGCGCTTCCACACTAGCGATGGCGGTTCTTGCTGATCTGGCTGATCTTGATGCGCCAGAAACCCTGAGAAGACAGTTTCACGCCAGATTGTGCCTGATCCGGGCAGAAATCGCTGCATTGTTTTGCGATAAAAAAAGTGCCGAACTCTTGCTGGCCGAAGCCATCACAGTCTTCAGTGATTTGAACGACATCACCGGTCTGGGAGACGCCAGCCTGACTGATGCTGTATTGGCACTGGAACAAGGTGACCCTGCCAGAGAAGCCCGTGCATGCGCAGCCGCAATAAGTTGGTACACCAGGGCAAATGACAGTCTCAGGCTGGCCATTGCCGAATCCTGGGTTATTTATGAGTTGGCATTTTATGATCCACTGGCTGCCTCGGTCAGGCACACAGCATTTGACAAACAATATCAGCATCGCGACCATCCCGCCGTCGCTGCACATCTGACAGCCGCATCTGGGGTAATTCAAGGCAGGCGTGAACCGGCAAGGGCATCTGTTTATTATCTACAATCTAGCGAACTGGCTCGCCAAGCCGGCTTGATACGGCTGGCAATCATTTCTGCCGGTAATTCTGGCGAGTCCATGCAAACCGTTGGCGACCTGGAGGGTGCTGCCGGGGTCTTTGACTGGGCCGCAGAACGTGCACATGAAACCGAATGGCCAGCCTTGATAGGTTATGCCATGTCCCATCTCGGTAGCCTGTTACGGCAATTGGGGCAATATGAGCGCAGTCAGAAGACCCTGGAAGAGGCGCTGAATGGTTTTTCCAGGACACCTGGCGGTATCAACAAGGCCATCGTTCATGCTGAACTGGCAGAATGCCTGCTCATGCAGGGTGAAATCGACAAGGCCGTCACTGCTTTTAGTGAAGCAATCGACCTGTTTCGCGCTGCCCACTCCATGGATGACTTGCCTCAGGCACTGATACGTTATGCAAGGGCATTGTCAGTATCGGGCCAGGCCGACGCTGCATTGGCAGCCATTGCTGAAGCCAAATCGCTGATACACCAGCACCAGTTCACTGCGCTTGGCGTCACCCTGAACCAGACGCTGGCCGAGATACATGCGCGTCATATCATCACCATGCCAGAAAAAATGGATGCGCCGAATGCCATCATCCACTATCTGGAAGAATCCCTACAAACAGGAGAACTGACTGAAGGCTGGCAAGCCAGCACAGAATTACTGATGGCGTTGAGCGATGCCTGGGCCGATGTGGGCGACAGCAATAAAGCCTTGCTGTACGCCCGACAAGCCATTACTGCAGAGCAGCGCGAAAGTAAAAAACAGGCAAATAACCGCACCGCCATGGCACAGGTCAGGCATGAAACCGAATTGATACGTGCCGAGGCTGAGCAACACAGGCTGGTAGCCGTATCAGAAGCCCGCCGGGCAGCGACTTTGCAAGAGGCAGGTGCCACCCTGGAACGTCTGGGCCGTATAGGCCAGCAAATCACCTCAAACCTGGAGCCTGAAGCAGTTTTTGAAGCCATCCATTTTCATCTCAAAGATTTATTGGATGCGACCACCTTCATCATCTACATGCTGTCACCAGATGGACAGATGCTGACGCAGGCATTTGGCATAGAAGAAAACTTGCCGCACCCCTACCATGAAGTCGCACTGACAGATGAACGTGCATCCAGTGCACGCTGTGTGCGCGAAAGGCGGGAAATCAAGCTGGAATTGCGGCCAGATAATGATTTCCCCGTCGTTCCAGATACGCTGGAAACCCTGAGTCTGCTATTTGCCCCACTCAGCATAGGTGAGCGCATCCTTGGCGTAATGAGCATACAGACGCCGCGTGAATATGCCTATGGTGAAAGAGAATGCCTGATCTTTCGCACGCTGTGCTCTTATGGCGCGATTGCGCTCGACAATGCCAATGCCTATCGTGAACTGCGCCTGACCCAGCAGCAACTGGAATCTGCCAGCATGACGGAAAGGCAGGCGCGCAAGAAAGCGGAAGATGCGACAAGATTGAAAAGTGAATTCCTGGCGAATATGAGCCATGAAATACGCACGCCCATGAATGCCGTCATAGGCCTGGCTCATCTTGCGCTGCAAACCAGGCTGACACCGAAGCAATACGACTATGTCAGCAAAATCCATCATGCTGGTGAATCGCTGCTGGGTATCATCAATGACATACTGGATTTTTCCAAGATAGAAGCTGGCATGCTGGATGTGGAAAATATTTCATTTTCCATCAAGGATGTGCTCAATAGCGTGTCCACCCTTACCAGCCAGAAAGCCATAGAAAAACAAATAGCCTATATCGTACAAATTGCTGAGGAAGTACCTGCACGCTTGCGTGGCGACCCGCTGCGGCTGGGGCAGGTATTGACCAACCTGGTCAATAATTCCATCAAATTTACCCCTGGCGGTGGTGAAATAGAACTCAGTGTCAGCAGGCCGCCAACAACATCTACAACCACTGATCTGACATTCTCGGTGCGCGATACCGGCATAGGCATGTCTGCCAAGCAGCAGCAAAACCTGTTCCAGCCTTTTACCCAGGCCGATGGTTCAACTACCCGCAAGTACGGAGGGACAGGCCTGGGTTTATCAATCTCACGTCGCCTGGTGGAATTGATGGGCGGGCAAATTGAAGTGTACAGTCAAGAGAATCAGGGTTCGACATTTTCATTCACCTTGCCACTTGAAATAGATTTAACTTTACACGGTGAACCAGAAGCACGCCTGGAATCGCGTAATGCACATAGTGCCAATATCTCTGCACAAAACCATGCTGGCCGCCGCGTCTTGCTGGCGGAAGACAATCCCGTCAATCAGCAAATCGCCATAGAATTGCTAAGCATGGTAGGCATTACTGCTGATGTTGCCGACAATGGCGAAGAAGCGGTACGTCTGATCATGGCAAACGAACCGGGATATTACGCCATGATATTCATGGATTTACAAATGCCTATCATGGATGGTCATGAAGCTGCGGCAAAGATCAGGCAAGATGCTCGTCTGGATGACACGCCCATCATCGCCTTGACTGCGCATGCCGTCGGTGATATCCGTGAGCGCTGCATGCGTGAAGGCATGCAGGATTATCTGACCAAGCCTATACAACCCGACGCCTTGTTCGCCATAGTCTCGCACTGGATGGATACGGAACATGAATTGCCGGTACCCGGCAGCATGATCACCAGTACCGTATTTGATGATGAGGACACGGGATTCCCGCAGTTCAATGAACTCGATACCAGTCTGGGCTTGCATTACATGGGCGGGCGTCACGAGTTTTATATCAACATGCTGCACAGGTTTGAACAAAGTCAGGCCGATACTTTGCATGAATTAAACAGACTCATACAAATTAGTGAGTATGGCAATGCAGAACGACTAAGCCATACGCTCAAGGGACTGGCAGGCAGTATAGGAGCCACAAAATTACAAAAAATAGCGGCAGAACTGGAATATAAACTCAGCAAGGAAGAAGGAAGGGAATTTATCCTGGAAACCCTGGAACCGCTTGCGCAATCGCTCAATGCCGTACTCGATGAGTTAAAAACTGTATTGCCAGGAATTTTGCCCCAGCATGAAGAGGTTGTCATCGATGAAGCCGAGGCAAAAAACATCGTGACCGAGCTGCGCATCTTGCTGGCTGCTTCAGACGCCGATGCGCAGAGCTTGTTTGAAGAAAATGAAACCGCAATTGCCAGCCAGTTCAACCCGGATGCCATGATACAACTCAGGCATTTCATGCACCAGTTTGAATTTGAGTCAGCAGCAAAACTGATAGAGCAGCAATAGCGATCAATTCGCTACACATAGGATCTCAAATCACCTGGTTTTCCTTCAGATGGGCGATACGCTCTTCGCTCATTCCCCAATCCAGCAAAATTTCTGCGCTATGCTGGCCTAGTGTTGCTGGCGGCCTGCTGATTTCTGGCGAGGTTCTACTGAATCGTGGTGCAGGTGCGGGCTGTAATATGCCTTCAATATCAGTGAAATTGGCCCTGGCCTGATTATGCGGATGCTCAGGTGCTTCTGCCATATCCAGTACCGGGGCAAAACAGATATCTGTTCCTTCCATTAATTCACACCAATGCTGGCGGGTCTTGGTCTTGAACAGCGCCGTACACTTTTCCTTCAGTTCCGGCCATTTCTGGCTATCCATTTGTGCATTGAATGCAGGATCGGTGATACCTGCAAGTTTGAGCAACAAGGCATAAAACTGCGGCTCTATCGCACCTATGGATATGAATTTACCGTCAGCACAGGCGTAAGTGTCATAAAAATGCGCACCGCCATCCAGCATGTTCGCTCCACGCTGATCTGACCATGCGCCAAAAGCACGGAAGCCATAAATCATCGCCCCCAACAAGGCCGAGCCTTCGACCATGGCCGCATCCACCACCTGCCCCTTGCCAGAACTACGTGCTTCCAAGGCAGCGCAGACCACGCCAAAAGCCAGCATCATGGCACCGCCACCAAAATCGCCGACCAGATTCAAAGGGGGTGCTGGCGGTGTATCTGCCCGCCCCATGGCATGCAGCATGCCGCTGAGTGCGATGTAATTCAGGTCATGTCCTGCAGCCTGCGCCAGTGGACCATCCTGACCCCAGCCTGTAATACGGCCATATACCAGACGTGGATTGCGTTGTTGGCATAGTTCCGGCCCCAGGCCCAGCCTCTCCATGACACCAGGCCGGAAACCTTCCAGCAGGATATCGGCACTGGCTACCAGATCCAGCAAGACGGCCTTGGCTTCTGCCTGTTTCAAGTCCAGCGCCAACGAGCGCCGCCCTCTTGCCATGACATCATATTTAGTGCCCAGCATGGGGAAAGGGTTATTCGCACCTGGTGCCAGCTTGCGGTCTATGCGTATGACTTCTGCCCCCATATCAGCCAGCATCATGGCGGCAAAGGGACAAGGGCCTAGCCCTACCATTTCTATGACGCGAATTCCCTGTAAAGGTCCAGCCATGCTTTATTCTCCGTTTTTATTCTGGGCTATAAGTTCCGAGAAATGATTTCTTTCATGATTTCATTGGCACCGCCATAGATGCGCTGCACCCGCGCATCGACATACATTTGTGCTATAGGATATTCCAGCATATAACCATAACCGCCAAATAATTGCAGGCATTGGTCTATGACCTTGCACTGCAAGTCAGATATCCAGTACTTGGCCATCGATGCCAGTTCGGTATCCATGCGCCCTTCCATCATATCGACTATACAGCGGTCAATGAAGGTACGGGCTATCGTTGCCTCGGTCTTGATCTCTGCCAGTACAAAGCGGGTATTTTGCATTTCTATCAGGGCCTGACCAAAGGCTTTGCGCTCACGAGTATGGGTGATCGTCAGATCCAGTGCACGCTCTATGGCAGCGACGCCGGATACGCCCAGTATCGTTCTCTCGTAAGGTAGCTCAGTCATCAATTGGGTAAAACCCTTGCCTTCGACGCCACCGAGTACCCTGTCCAGCGGCACACGTACATCATCAAAGAACAGCTCGCAAGTGTCCTGGCCCTTTTGCCCTATCTTTTCCAGTATGCGCCCTACCCGGTAACCCGAACAGTCTCTGGTTTCGACCATGATCAGTGACACACCCTTGGCACCAGCTTCAGGGTCAGTCTTGGTCACGACCACCACCAGATCGGCCATATAACCATTGGAGATAAAAGTCTTGGAACCATTGATGACATAACTGTCACCATCGCGCCTGGCGGCTGTGCGTATGCCTTTCAGGTCAGACCCGGCACCGGGTTCAGACATGGCGATGGCGGCGATCATTTCACCTGTGGCCAGCTTGGGCAGGTATTTTTGCTTTTGCTCTTCTGTCCCCTGGTTCAAAATATAATGGGCGACGATGGCATGTACGTGTATGCCAAAGGCCATGTCACCGGCATATGTCAATTCTTCAAACACGATGGATTGATGGGCAAAGCTGCCACCAGAACCGCCATATTCTTCAGGTATGTCAGCCAGCAAGATACCCATGACACCGCCTTTGTCCCAGACATCGCGGTCTACATGTTGCTGCTTTTTCCAGCGCTCCTGGTGCGGAGTCACTTCGGCAGCAACAAAGCGGCGTACTGCATCACGAAAAGTCTCCAGCTCGGGCGTCATCCAGCGTGGTTTGATTTGCATATCGTGTCTCCTATATTATGAACTCAGGTTTTTGTGCCTGATTTTTTCTGGCCTGATTGATGGCAGCTTTGTTTAAGGTTACCATCAAGAGCTATCAGAAAAGCACACCACTACATTTTTTAGAAGACTATCCCCAATAGCAATGCCTAAAGAAACTACCACAGACACGGCAGAAAAAGCGTTGCCAGGTTCAGAAACCATAAAAAAACGCGGTCGCCCTGTGCTGGACGAGTCTGAAAGCATACGTCAGGATTTGATCAGGAAATCTGCACAGCTTTTCAGAAAAAAGGGTTATGACAACACTACGGTACGCGATATCGCTGCCGCAGTGGGAATACAATCCGGCAGCTGGTTTTACCACTTCAAGACCAAGCAAGACATCCTGGTCGCTGTGATGGAACAAGGCATGCAAAAATCACTGGAAGAAATAGAAAAGCTGGCTTTGGCAGATTTGCCGCCGCGACTGGCATTTCAGCATCTGGTCAAGGTCCATCTGAATACCTTGCTGGCTCCTGAGCATGATTTTATTGCTGTGCTGCTGTACGAATGGCGCGCACTCGACAAACCGGCACGTGCCCGTATCATCGCCCTCAAGGACAGGTATGAAGCCGCATGGGAAAAAGTCATCATAGACCTGCATGCATCAGGGGATTGGGCCATGCCCACGCGCATAGACAAATTGCTGATGTTTGGCACACTGAACTGGACAGCGCAATGGTATAGGCGTGGTTCAGGCATCAGCATAGATGAACTGACAGAGCAGGCGCTGCAGTTCATTTTGCGCACAAAACCTGAATGACAGGATAAGGGGCAAGACAAGGGCTTATTCTTCCAGGGCTATTTCCAGTTTGCGGGTATCAATAATCAACTTTTTACCCAGGAAAAGCTTATTCCCGATCATGCCTCCTGCGCCAAGACTGCTGATTGCTAGCTCCTGCAAAAAACCCATGTCCTGGACATAACTGATTTCTCTCACAGGTAACTTGATACCTGCTACTGTCGCCTCTGCGCTGGTTTCTACTGTATGCGCAGTCAATATTTTATCCCAGGGGCGAATAGCATAAACCACCGGCTTGGCATCCTGCTTTGCCAGTCGCTGGAAAGTTTTTTCATTACTAATCCAGGACAAAGCGCTGGAACCGCTGTCATACATTACCGTTTTTTCTTCGCCATCAAAAGTAACAGGCATGACTATCCTGCGACCAGAAAAACTGAAGGGCTGGAATTTACTACTTGCCAAATGCAAGCCTTCACGTTCGCGGGAAAATTGAACTATATCTTTCTTGAAGTCCAGCACCACTACTCTGCCATCAATCAAATCTGCACCTATGGTGCCGATTACTTCTATGCTGTCTTTGCTCCAGTCAAGACCTGCGCCTTCGCGCTGCATGATGGAAATATTTTTTGCCAGCACCTGCATATCACCGAGTTTAAAATTAACGGCGGCAAGCTTGTCGCCAGAATTCACGAACTGATATTTCTCGGCAATCGCCTTCCACTTATTGGAATAAAAAACAGTCGATGCGTGACCAAGATCAAGCTGCATGTAAAATATTTTTTCCTCGCTGCTGCCAAAGTGTACCGGTAGCAACAAGGCGGCATGATCAAGTGGTGGCAACGGTGCTGGGCGCGGTATGGCACTCCACAATATATTCACTTCACCACCGTCACCTGACAATTCCACTTGCGCGGGTGTCAACCTGTTGCCTGTTGCACAGGCTGAGATGAGTAAGCTCAAGCTCAACAGCAAAAAGGAAGTGAGACACTTCCTGTATTTGCCTGGCTTGACGGGATTAGCAATGTCAAGCATGTACATTTATTGACTCCACAAACTATGTGTATATCCAGAATTCAGTTCAAGTAGTTTTACGGCGTGAGAACAACGCTACAAAACCCACCACCAGCAATACAGGGAAAAGCAAGGGCAGCATTGCCAGTGCCAGCGAACCCAGTACTATAGCGAAAATCACGCATAACAATATTGCCACGCCTGCCAGCACCATGCCGGTCAGGCCAAGAGCAAGCACCACCGCCACTACAGCAATGCCGCAACCGAACAAAACACCGAAGAAGCCGCCTATACCATCCATCTCGTCACCATCAATCTGCACATCCATGCCGTGAAAGGATGACATGACTATCATGGCAAAAATCAGGATGGACAAGAGGATGATGGCGATGCGCTTGTTGGATGTGATATTTGACGTGGTATTAGATGTCATGATGGGCTCCCTTTAGCTCAATTGTGAATTTGAAAATTTTTTGTGTTCTGTGATTCGATGTAAGCATCTTATAAAAGAACAACTGGCGCTTCCATGGGCTTGCGACAGAATGCGCAAATCACGGCTTGAACAGTGATATGAACGGAGGAATGGGGCAAAAACAGGCACAAAAAGCAAAAAAGCAGCGAATGGCTGCTTTCTTACTTGTTATAGAGCGAATAAAAGATCAGCTACCGGTATAACTGGTCTTCATCGTAGTAAAGAATTCCACAGCGGCACTACCCTGTTCACGGGCACCATAGCTGGATGCCTTGCTGCCGCCAAATGGAACATGATAATCAACCCCAGCTGTAGGCAGGTTGACCATGACCATGCCTGCGCGCGCATGACGCTTGAAGTGAGTCGCATATTTCAATGATGTCGTGCAAATGCCCGCTGTCAGGCCAAATTCAGTATCATTTGCCAGTTGCAACGCATGTTCATAGCTCTTTGCCGGAATCACAGACGCTACCGGGCCAAAAATCTCTTCCCTGGTATGTTGCATGGCTGGGTCGCAATCAACGAACAAGGCCGGGTTCAGGAAATAACCATCGGTATCACGCGACAGGCGTTCACCACCAAAGGCAAGTTTGGCACCTTCATCTTTGGCTATCTGTATATAGCGCAAATCCTGGTCTAGTTGAGACTTGTCTACCACTGGGCCTATATCTATACCGGCCTGCAAGGCATGCCCTACTTTCAGGCTCTTCAATTTATCTATCATCGCGGCCACAAATGCCGGGTAAATTTTCTCTTCAACGATGAGGCGTGAAGAAGCGGTACAACGCTGGCCAGTAGAAAAATAAGACCCCTGAATTGCCGCATTGACGGCCACATCCAGATCAGCATCTGCCAAAATCACCAGCGGGTTTTTGCCGCCCATTTCCAGTTGCACCTTGGCGCGGCGTGCGGCGCAAGCTGCCAGCACCCTGCTGCCAGTACCAACGGAACCAGTAAAGCTGATGGCATCCACCCTGCTGTCCTTACTCAAGGCTTCACCAACAATACGCCCAGGGCCAGACAAGAGATTGAAGACACCTGCAGGCAAGCCAGAACGGCTGATGATCTCGGCCATGGCCCAAGAGCAACCAGGCACCAGTTCTGCCGGTTTCAAAATCACCGTATTGCCGTAGGCCAGTGCCGGTGCAGCTTTCCATGCCGGAATGGCAATAGGAAAATTCCAAGGAGCAATAATGCCGACCACGCCTACCGGTTCGCGGGTAACATCAACGTCGACACCCGGGCGTACCGAAGCCAGTTTGTCACCGCGTATGCGCAAAGCTTCCTGCGCAAAAAATTTAAAAATAGCGGCAGCACGGCCTACTTCACCTATCGCCTCTGGCAGGGTCTTGCCTTCTTCGCGTGCCAGCAGACTACCGAGTTCGGCTTTACGCTCATTGATTTCTGTGCCTATCTTGTCAAGCGCATCTGCCCTTTGCTGTACACCAGAGTTACGCCAGCCTTCTGCCGCATTGCGTGCAGCGGCAATCGCCAGTTCTACCTGCTCGACACCTGCGCTGGCGTACTCGCCTACCACTTCGCTCGAGTCAGAGGGGCTGTGAGTGACAGTTACGTTTGCGCCATCATGCCAGCTACCATTGATATACAGTTGTTTCATCTTTATTTTTCCTTATTTTTTAGATTAATTGTTCAGTCTTTTGTACAGACTTATTGTTCAGTCTCATTTTTCAACATCACCCGCTGCGCCACTCAGGGCAGCGAGCGTTGATGTTTTTGTCGGGAAAACCGGTTGTCTCAGCCCCGGCGCATCCCAGCCAAACATGAATTGACACGCTGCACCACAAATGCGCCCCTGACAGGCGCCCATACCTGCCCTGGTCATCAGCTTTGCTGTACGCCAGTCACTATGTTCGCGCAATTGCCTGGCGCTGACATCTTCACAGCGGCATACCAGCGTGTCTGACTTGCATAACTTGCGTAAGCTGTCATCTATTGCAAAACTCTGCTTGAGCAAGTCAGCAAATTGCCTTGCATGGGCACGGCATGCAATAGCATCTGACTCAGCGGCCAGTCCAATTGCAGCCAAGCCGGCAATGTGCCCTTCTGCCAAAGCCTTGTCAACACCACCTATACCGCAAGCCTCGCCTGCCACCCAGACATCGGCACGCGTACTGGCCTGGTTGGTATCAACAACGATGCAGCCATCCCTGATTTCGCATCCCAACAGAGTGCCGATTTCCAGATTGGGTAACAAACCGAAACCACAAGCCAGTAAATCACAGCTCAAGTCAATTTTCTTGTCACCCTGTTGCAGGCTGATGCCAAGCAAGCGCTGCTCGCCATGTGCCGTGATCACCCTGGCATTGTGTCGATAACGTACGCGCTTGAGTTGCCAAAACAGTTTCAGCGACTGTAATAGCTTGCCGCGATGCGACTTGAGCAAGGCCAAGAAAAACCGTATCAAATTTTGACTGCTTTTTGTCTCAATGATGCTGACTACCTTGCCACCAGCGCGTATGACTGTCTCTGCCACTGCCAGCAGCAAAGGCCCGCTACCAGCAACTGCGACACGCTTGCCTTCCACTGGCATACCGCCTTTGATCAAGGCTTGCAAACCGCCGGCACCAGTAACGCCCGGTAAAGTCCAGCCGGGGAAAGGCAAGAGTAACTCACGGGCACCGCTACAGATAATCAACTTATTCCATGTTAATTTCTGGGCGCCACCTGGTGTCTCCAGTAGAAATTCCTTATCGGCAGAGGTAGCAACAATACGCACGCCATACACGATGCGCACATTCAGGCAATTTGCCAAAGCACGCCACAAGTCATGCGCGCGCTCGTCTCTCCATGAAGCAGGGCCACCACGCCAGATTTGTCCGCCAGGTGCCTGATTTTCATCAATAACGGTGATGATGGACGACTGGTTGGCTGCAGCCAGCGCCGCTGCCAGGCCTGCAGGGCCTGCGCCTATGATGAGTATATCAGTAGAAAACGGCAAAATCGCTGATGCCATATCAGGCTCCTGTACCTGTAGTTTCGGTATTGATCACCATGCCTGAGCGACAGTATTCCTGACAGGCCAGTTTATGTGACTGACCATTGATACGCACCCGGCATTCCTGACATACGCCCATGCCGCATACGGCAAACCGTGGCTGGCCAGAAACCGATTGACGTGTCTGCATATTGTCATATCGCATCAGGGCTGCGGCCACACTCATGTCTGTTGTCGCATCAAAGGGGGAGCCATTAATCCAGATTTTTGCGATTATTTCTTTGCCCGGATAGTGTTCACGCATATTTCAGCTCCTGGGCAGGAAAAAAACGTTCAGGCAAATAATGCTGATGATCTATTTCCCCAGCCCGTCCGGCAATCTGGTCAGCCAACATTTTTGCTGTCGCCATGGCCGTCGTCACACCCAGCCCTTCATGCCCTGCTGCCAGCCAGACACCTGCCAACTCAGGATGTGGCCCGATAATGGGGTGACCATCGGGTGATGCAGGACGCATGCCTGCCCATGCGCGTATGATTTGCATGTCGGCCAGGCAAGGTAACAGCTTCATGGCGGACTGCAAGACAGCACCCAGTACTTTGGGGTCCAGGCTGTTGTTGGTTTGCCCATCCTGCCGGCAAGAACCGATCAACCATTGTCCGTTGCTGCGCGGCTGCACATTGGCAGCCACGGCCAGTGCATCTGCAGTAACTGCAGCCTGGCCATAATCCATACTGACAATTTGATGTGATAGACGACCGGGATAGCGGTCAGTAATCGCCAGATGGCCTTTACGGCCAAACACGGCAATTTCAGGCAAGAGCTTGGCTACTTCCAACCCGGCAGCGACGATAATGATATCTGCAGTCAGCTTGCTGCCATCAGCAAAAATCAACTGGTTTGCTGCTAGCTGCGCAACACGTTTACCCAGAATCAGATTACCATCGCGCTTGACCAGAAGCTGAGCCATGAAATGCGCGAGCTTGGGCGGGTACACCACGCTATCGCCAAACACCCTGACGCCACCAGCAAGGCCGGGGCGCAAAGCAGGCTCTAGTTTCTGCACCTGCTCACCAGTCAAGGCTTCGGCACGCCATAGCCGCGCATTCATTGCTTGCGCACGATGATGCGCCTCCGAAAGCTGGTCTTCGTTCTCTGCCACCCACAAGGTGCCGCATTGACTGACCTCACCTACACCTGGAAATTCAGTGAAGAAATCTTTCCACATGCGCAAGGAAAGCAGGCACAAATCCAGCTCTTGCTCAGTTTCATCCAAGGCGACCAGGTGCCCCATACCCACTGCAGTCACGCCGCAGCCGGGGGAAGCCGCATCAATCAAGCTGACCTGATAGCCTTCCTCCTGCATTTTCAAGGCACAGGTAGTGCCGACTATGCCAGCACCAATGACACATACTGTCGTTTTCATCGATATGTTTCCTGTGCCATCACATCAACTTAAAAATATCAGTTGAATGTTGGCAAAACCGGGCGATTGGCGAGGGAAGCGCTGACCACTTGCTCTACACGAGTGCGCAGAGCACCTTCCAGCGGCAGACGCGGCGCACGCACGCGGTCATTGGAATCGATGGCCAGTGCTTCTACCAGTTTGATGTTTTGTACCAGATAAGTGGAGACATCAAGGTCCAGTAAAGGACGGAACCAGCGGTAGATATCCAGCGCTTCGTTATAACGACCAGCCTTGATGAGACGGTAAATCGCAACTGTCTCATGCGGAAAAGCCACGACCAGACCAGCTACCCAGCCAGTTGCACCCGCAGTCAACGCCTCAAAAGCCAGGTTGTCTACACCAGTGAACAAGTCATAGCGGCTACCCAGGCGATTGATGATTTCTGTGGTACGACGGATATCGTCGGATGATTCTTTTACCGCCACAAAACGTGGGTCATCAGCCAGCTCCTCCAGCATGTCTGTCGTCACATCGACGCGATAAGCCAGTCGGTTGGAATAGATCATGATGGGCAAATCACCGGCTGCGGCGATGCTGCGCAGGGTTGCTACGGTTTCACGGTGATTGGTGTGATAGATGGTGCTTGGCACAACCATCAAGCCATCAGCACCGGCTTTGGCGGCTTTTTCTGCCAGGGCACAGGCGTCACGTGTTGCTGCCTCGGCGACGGTCAAAATGGCAGGCTTGTTGCCTGTCACTTCTTTCGTCAATTTCAGCACGTCGATACGCTCAACATGCGATAACAAAGGGCCTTCGCCCAAAGAACCACAAGCGATCAGGCCATCACATCCGGCATCCATCAAATAACGGAAGCAGCGCTCCATTTCCTTGAAGTCCAGCGTATCGTCCTGGTTGAATTTTGTCGTAACTGCGGGAATGACACCTTGCCACATGATATTTACCTTGTCTCCGGAGCGAACCGGTCAATTTTTGAAAATCAATCAAAGAACCTGATGCTGACAAATCGCGAAGAAATCGATCACAGTAAATATAAGCTATTTGCAAACTTATTTCACGCGCTGCCAGATTCGAACATGACAAAGTGTAAGCCCGCAAAGAGGCCCAGTCTTGATGTTTGTATGCATTCTGAAAGACGAAATCGGCACAGTCGATTATTACTGTACGACAAGAGGGAGCAAGGACCAACAGAGCGCGACAGACAAGGAGAAATAGACCCTCTTGCCTGGCAGATGAAATTTAATTAATAGGACTTACGCAAAACCGCCCCAGCTGCGTTGCAGCGACTAGCCGTACTAAAGTACTGTCTTCGTCGCTGTCGCCTTGCCGGGACAATTTTGCGTAAGTCCTAATTAACTAATAATGCGTATCAAGCAAGGGCAGAAAGGAAAAAAGCACCTGCCAAAGTGATCATCACTCCTGCGTAGCGTGGCAATGTACTGGTCAGCATCTTTTGAGCCGCGTTGCTGGAAAACCAGCCCACAGCATGAATCAGTGCTGTCGCCAGTACGAAACCAGCACCATACAATACTGCAGATCCACTAGCTGGCATTTCCTGGGCGTGTGCATAGCCATGCGCCATTGCAAATACGGACACCAAAGCCACTCCCGCACCAACTGGCAGCTTGACTGCAAAACTGATCAACAGGCCAAGAACCAGCACTGAGGCTGCGATACCATGCTCTACACCCTGCAAGGCGATACCAGCGAGGGCCAGTGCACCCCCGGCGACCATCATCAAGGGAAAGCTGGCCGGTATCAGCCAGTCTCGCGCACGCTTTTGCTGCGCCGACCAAATACCTATTGCCAACATGGCCAGTAAATGATCGAGCCCGGTAAATGGATGGAGAAAACCATTCTGCAAGGCGTTCATGGAATGCAGCACACTGTCATGTGCCAAAGCTGGCAATGAAATCATGGCACTGCCGAGGGCAACGACCATACACATGCAACGCAAATTATTTAGTTTCATATTGATCTCCAAATTCCAGATTAAAGATTAGTTTTTAACTTCGTCCAGCATGCCTTGTTTGCGAATGAAGCTCACCACTGCCTCCAGTCCATCACCGGTACGCAGATTAGTAAAGACAAAGGGCCGCTCTCCACGCATGCGTTTGGCGTCTTGCGCCATGATGTCGAGATTGGCACCTACGTGTGGTGCCAGATCCGTTTTATTAATGATCAGCAGATCAGAGCGGGTAATACCAGGTCCGCCCTTGCGCGGGATTTTTTCGCCACCGGCCACATCGATGACGTAGATGGTCAGGTCTGATAGCTCCGGGCTGAAGGTCGCCGCCAGATTGTCGCCACCAGACTCTACCAAGATCAGATCAAGATCAGGGAAATCCGCACTCATGCGGGCAATCGCTTCCAGGTTAATGGACGCATCTTCACGTATGGCAGTGTGCGGGCAGCCGCCAGTTTCTACACCCATCAAACGCTCGGCAGGCAAGGCATCTGCACGCAGCAGGATTTCCATGTCTTCCTTGGTGTAGATGTCATTGGTGATGACTGCCATTTCATACTGGTCACGCATGCTTTTGCACAGCATTTCGCACAATGCAGTTTTACCGGAACCAACAGGGCCACCTATGCCTACGCGCAAGGGATTTGGTTCCGGCGAGCTTAAATTTTGGGTGTTCATCTATTTTTTTCCTGTTTTTAATTTTTATGATCTGTACAGACGACTGTACTGCACCTCATGCTGCATGGACAGCAAAGACAGCCCCGGTGCCCAGTTCGATAGCTGATCATCTTCCAGTTCTTGCGCCAACCTTGCAGCTTTTTCCAGTTCGGGTCGCAGCGACAGCAGTAAGCGCTGCCCGGACACCTGGCCCAGGGGAATGGACTTCACTCCCACCAACACCTGGTTTTCTGCCCATGAAAACAGCATGCCCAGCAAGACCGATTCTGGCGGCACCTGCAAGGCAACGGCGGCAGCAGCCATGGCTGTGGGCAACGGCAATTCATGTTGTGCTAGCAAAATCGCCAGTAACTCAGCATCGGCAATCTTCAGGTCGTTCACCAGTTTGCCCAGCGAATAACCCATCTGTATGCTCTCTGCCCGAAATTCTGCCGTGTCCCTGGCGGCAATGAACAAACTGGTCCAGTGCGATGCGGCAGCCAGGTCCCTGCTCTCAAAAGCCTGCAACAAGCGCCATAATATTGGCGCTTCAAAACGCGCCACCACCTCATGGAGACAATTAATAATCCATTCCCTGGCTGTCGCTTCGTTGCGTACCAGGCCCTTTTCTATCGCCGCTTCCATCCCTTGCGAATAGCTATAGGCACCGATAGGCAAAGACGGACTGGCCAGTTGCAAGAGGTGGAGTAAGGCCGCAGACTGCATGTTCAAGCCTTGCTATCTGAAGGACGGTGTATGCGCTGGCGCAAAGGTATCGGTGCCAAGGGATTATGCGAATGCCCATCATCGCCACCATGATGATGTCCACCACCATAGGCACCTGATTCTGGCTCAAAGCTGGCTTGCTCTTCAGTAACGACTGCACCCAGTCCCTGCAACATTTCCTTCAGCACCGGGTCTTTGCGTATGCGCAAGAAACCATCACCGACCTGCGCCTGGGTATGCCGGTTGCCTAGATGGAAAGCACAACGCAATAAATTAAAGGCAGTTTCGCATTCCACTTTATAAGTTGGTTCAGCAGCAGCAATGACTTCAATCACACGGCCATCATTACCCAGCATCAGGTCACCATGGCGCATGACTGTACCGCGCACCGTGAACACAGCCACATCTTCACCACTGGCAAGCGTGGCACGTAAACGGCTTTTTTCACGCAGTTCATACGGCAACACCAATTGCCCGGCTATGCCGTTGGCAGTCGCTATCTTTGTTTGTAGTGTCAGCATATTTAGAATAAAAAATAACGCTGCGCCATTGGCAGGATTTTTGCCGGTTCACATACCAGCAATTCACCATTGGCACGAACTTCATAGGTTTCGGAATCAACTTCCATTTTTGGCGTCAGGCTATTGTGTATCATGTCCTTCTTGCGAATCTGGCGCGTGTTCTTGACTGCGATCAGGGTCTTGTTCAGCTTCAGTTGCTCTGCCAGACCAGCATCCAGTCCCGTCTGCGAGACAAAAGTGAAAGATTTTTTTAGTCCACCACCAAAGGCACCAAACATCATGCGGTAATGCACAGGTTGTGGTGTTGGTATCGATGCGTTCGGGTCACCCATCTGGGCAGCCGCGATCATGCCACCCTTGATGATCATCGATGGTTTGACGCCGAAAAATGCCGGCTTCCACAAGACAATGTCAGCAATTTTGCCCACTTCCAGCGAGCCGACTGCATGGGCAATGCCGTGGGTCAGCGCAGGGTTGATCGTGTATTTGGCGATATAGCGTTTGACGCGGAAGTTGTCATGGCGCGCATTGTCTTCCGCCAGCGAGCCACGCTGTTGCTTCATCTTGTCTGCGGTTTGCCAGGTACGCATGATGACTTCGCCTACACGGCCCATGGCCTGGGAATCGGAAGACATCATGGAGATGGCGCCAATGTCATGCAGGATATCTTCTGCCGCTATGGTTTCGCGCCGTATGCGTGACTCGGCAAAGGCAATGTCTTCGGCAATTGCCGGGTCAAGATGGTGGCAAACCATGAGCATATCGAGATGCTCGTCCAGGGTATTGACGGTGTAGGGACGAGTAGGATTGGTAGATGACGGCAGCACATTCGCCTCGCCCACCGCAGCGATTATATCCGGCGCATGTCCTCCACCCGCTCCTTCGGTATGGAAGGTATGGATAGTCCTGTCCTTGAATGCCGCCAGGGTGTGCTCCAGAAAACCACCTTCATTGAGTGTGTCACTATGGATGGCAACCTGCACATCCATAGCGTCTGCCACGGTCAGGCAATTATCGATGGCTTGTGGTGTCGTGCCCCAGTCTTCATGCAGCTTCAGGCCGATGGCACCAGCCCTTACCTGCTCTTCCAGCGGCAAAGGCAGGCTGACATTGCCATTACCCATAAAGCCCAGATTCATGGGGAAAGCATCAGCCGCCATCAGCATGGAATGCAAATGCCAGGGGCCAGGTGTGCAGGTGGTGGCTGCCGTGCCAGTTGCAGGGCCAGTACCGCCACCGAGCATGGTAGTGACGCCACTCATCAATGCTTCTTCTATCTGCTGTGGGCAAATAAAATGGATGTGTGAATCTATACCACCAGCGGTCACGATCTTACCTTCACCGGCAATAATTTCGGTCGCACGGCCTATTGCCATGTCTACGCCCGACTGTATATCCGGGTTGCCAGCCTTGCCTATGCAGGCAATCAAGCCATTTTTAATGCCGATGTCAGCCTTGACTATGCCCCAGTGATCAATGATGACAGCATTGGTGATGACTGTATCCATGACTTCGGCATGTGGTCTTTGTGACTGGCCCATGCCATCGCGTATTACCTTGCCGCCACCAAACTTCACCTCTTCGCCATAAATCGCAAAGTCTTTTTCAATCTCTATGAACAGGCCAGTGTCTGCCAGACGGATACGGTCACCCGTGGTCGGCCCAAACATTTCAGCATAAGCGTGACGTGAAATTTTCATAGTGCCCCCATCACTTTGCCGCTGAAGCCGTAGACTTTCCGGTCACCCGCCAGCGCCACCAGTTCTATGCTGCGTTGCTGTCCCGGCTCAAAACGGATGGCCGTGCCAGCAGCAATATTGAGACGCATGCCGTAGGCCAGTTGACGTTCAAATTGCAGTGCAGGATTGGTTTCATAAAAATGAAAATGTGAGCCTACCTGGATCGGCCTGTCACCGCTGTTTGCCACAGTAATGCTGACGACAGCACGGCCCACATTCAGTTCTATGTCCCCATCCTCTATCAGGGTTTCGCCTGGTATCATGGTTTTCTCCTAGGGAATGGGGTGATGGACGGTAACCAGCTTGCTGCCGTCCGGGAATGTCGCTTCGACCTGGATATCAGGAATCATTTCCGGCACGCCTTCCATGACATCGGCACGGCTGAGAATTTGCGTACCCTCAGACATCAGTTCAGCCACCGTCCTGCCATCACGTGCACCTTCCATGATGGCGGCAGTAATCAGGGCAACTGCCTCCGGGTAATTCAATTTCAAGCCACGCGCCTTGCGCCGCTCAGCCAGCAAGGCGGCGGTAAATATCAGCAACTTATCTTTTTCTCTGGGTGTCAGATCCATATCTTCTTTCGCTTATTGTCTGCGCTTTCGCCAAACTTATTATTTATCGCCATTTCCAAAATAACAAGCAAGTCCATATAGGTGACAGGCCATCACTCTAAAAACATTATAAAAAGCAACACAGCAAGTTTCGAACCAAGGACAAATAGCTTGGATTGACGGAATACGCACCAAACAAAGGCGCACGATCACCAAGTTAGTGCATTTCATATAAATGCACATGGTCGAAAAATAATTGGAACTTTTAAAGCCGCTAAAGGTAATGCCTTAAAACAACCAACAAATAAACGTGGATAACCAAGAGACAGATTCCAGCTTGCTGACAAAAATGCGCGACGGTGATGTTGCTGCATTTCAACGTCTGTATCAGCGCCATCAGGGACCTATCTATCGCTATGCCCTGATGCGATGTGGCCAAAGTGCGCTGGCGGCTGATGTGGTGCAGGATGTTTTCATGGGTTTGCTGAGCAAGTCTTACCGTTATGACGCAGGCCTGGGCAGTTTGCAGAATTTCTTGTTTGGCGTAGCCAGGAATTTACTGCTGAAACAGGACCAGACAGAACGCCGCCACCAGCCATTACCAGGTTATAGCGAAGAAGATGGAGAAGAAGTCTTGATGAATGAAACAACAGAACCGACGGACGTCATCTTTCACCAGCAAATGACTGAGCATGTGCGACAAGCAGTCGCGGTACTGCGCCCTCATTATCGTGACGTAATTATTTTGTATGAATTGCAGGAACTGTCATACGCAGAGATAGCCGTGATTTGCGACATAGATATAGGAACAGTGCGCTCACGTCTGTCAAGGGCACGAGCCGCGATACTGCAATACAGCGAAAGGCTAGGCTGGCGACCCGACGCAGCAGCAAAAACCGGAACACAAAGATGAAAGACCTTATGAATACCCCACTGGACGCCAGCTATACAGATGCCGTGCTGGACCAGCAATTCAGCCTCTTGCGTAAAGATTTACAAGAGCTGAATACGCCCGCGTCTACAGAGCAGGCTTTATTACTGGCCTTCACCCAACAACAGGCCAAGGATAAAAAACAGGCGCGCAGCAGACGTTTTCGCCCCTGGTTGGCCGGTTTATTGACGTTGAGTGGCAGCTTTGGCCTGGTCATGCTGACAGTCATGTTTCCAGCATCGCAGCATCCATTGACACCAGACAGCACCACTGTTTCAAATACGGAGCTTCCTCCTTTCGTCGCCCTGGTACCGCTGGAGCGCCTGAATAACGAAACACCAAGCATGCTGGAAGCAGAAGTTCCGGCAGCCTGGCTCACCAGCCTGGGCATGCCAGTATCACCAGAAATAGCCGGTGACATGGTGCAGGCGCAAATGCTGGTCGCTGCCGATGGTGAGCCATTAGCTATGCGACTCCTGAAGTAAGCAATCTCGAACAACGAAAATGACACACAGAAAAGGAAGCATCATGAAAACCAAACTGCCGCTCTTTATATTATTAAGCTCTGCCTGGGCTATTGCACATGCCAATGCAGACAGTGACACTGCAAACCCAGGTGAAGAAAAACCTGTGCGTCACCATGTGGAAATCATACAGATACCTGCGATTCCACCGCTGCCGCCGATGCTGGCACTGGCAGATATACCCGATACAAAAAACGTCAGCAAAATCGTGTCCGATGCCATGAGCCAGGCTTTTGTCTCCATGCAAGGCGTGCACAGTATAAAACCAATAAAAAATGCTCCATATAGCGCAGAAATCGTCACAGAGAAAACCCAGACCCTGGCCGATGGCAATCAGATCAGTAATAAAACCAGCAGCTTCAGCTACCGCGATGCTGCTGGCCGCACCCGCCAGGAAACGCGCGACAGCAAGGGCAATGTCCAGCACATCGTCATCGTTGACCCGGTTGAAAACCTGCGCTACATCCTCACGCCAGAAAAAAAGACAGCAACCAAAATGCACATGGGTAAAGACCTGGATGAAAAAATGGCCAGTGCCAGAGAGAAGCTTGATGCGTCCAAAGAAAAGCTGGACAAACTGAAACAGGAAGGCAAAACAGTCAGCATAGAAACCCAGCGCAATGATGACGAAGTCATCGTCAAGCGTATAGAACGCAAAACCAGCGGTGACAAGGCAGAAGGCAGCAAAAACGTGCGCGAAGAAGTCCAGGTCAGGGTCATACGTGCAAGCAATGCCAGCGACATGCCCGCACTGCATACCAGCCTAAGCTCAACATCAGGTAATTTCACCAGTCTCATGGCCTTGAGTCCCATGTCCATGGCATTCGTGGACAAGCACTGGACAGCGAAAGGAAACACAAAAGACCTGGGTAGCCGAGACATTGATGGAGTACGCGCAGATGGCAAAATGCGCTCCTACCAAATCCCTGCTGGAGAAGTCGGCAATAAAAACCCGATTACCGTCAGTTCAGAAAGCTGGTACTCACCAGAACTACAAATGACGGTCTATGCAAAACAGACGGACCCTCGTACAGGTGAATGGAATTACAAGCTGAATAATTTGAAACGCACTGAACCGGCGGCGAATTTATTTGCGGTACCAGAGGGCTATACTGTGAAAGAGATGCCTGCAACACCAAAAATTGTTGTTGAGAGGCGTGAGGAAAAGAAACCTTGAATTGAATAATTGGTTTTTCATATAATCTGACGATGACCGAAGTTAAATTCTGGCATCGTCAGATCACATTTGCTTATATATATAAAACCAACAGACAGAAAATATGAGCATAGAGCTAATTATCGAAAGACGGGACAGATTGACAGCACCGATCTCCATCGAAGAATGGTTGCAGTTCGTTGCAACACAAGCAGACCTTAGATTCCGAACTGAGGCGCACATCGCAGTCAATCCAATAAATGCATCAAAAATAAATGTTTTTGCTGGCGATGGAGAAGTTGAAATTCTGGTCAAGGACAGGTGGCTTCCTTTTTTCCGACACAATAGAGGAAAGCTAATCACCAAATATCAAGAGAACTTCGAGGACCCATTGAATGAAGTTCGAATTAAAATTATTTGCGTCGCTAAGGCCATGAACTCAGTTATCAGAACTGATGCTGACGATGAAATTTTAAATTGGAAACCTCTGTGAATCGTCGTCTTGCAAATCCTTGCGAGATGAATTTGTAAAAATACCCTCTTGCCATCGCCAGCTAGATCGGTTACAGTTTTCTCATGCACGCAATTATCCATCCCCCGCTGAACACGAACTTATGCGCAATTAATGCCGCATCTGCTGTCGTGCACGCGATTGCGCTGCCTGCTGTTTCCATCTGCGACATTTCCATTATTCGAATTATTCCGGGTCGTTAAGCTACGGCGTATGCCGGTGCCTGGCGGCCCTTCAGCTCATCATGTTTTGATGTCCTGAGTGCTATTGCTGTAATTATTGCGCTCACGCCTTCTCTGATTTTTTCTGCTGATTTTTATTCTGGAGTTTTTATGTCCCATGTCGCCACAGACAGGCCTGTGCACGCCCCTACGCCCTTATCATCCACCTTATTGAGTGCAGGTTTTCCTTATCCTTCGCTCGTAGATATCCGCAAGACTGCGGCCAGGTTGTCACAACAGGTTTTGCATACCCCAGTCTGGCACTGGCAAACCGGGTCTGCACTGGACAAGCTGGAACCTGACACTGAAGTCTGGCTGAAGCTGGAGCTGTTTCAAAAAACCGGTACTTTCAAATTGCGCGGGGCTTTGAATTGCATATCTGCGCTGGATACAGATGCGCGTGATCGTGGAGTGGTCGCCGTCAGTGCAGGCAATCATGCGATGGCGGTTGCCTATGCGGCCAAGCTGGCAGGCGTGTCTTGCAAGGTGGTGCTGCCACGCCATGCCAGCCCTACCCGCATCAAGGCTTGTCGACAAGATGGCGCAGAAGTGATACTGGAGGCGGATATGCATAAGGCATTCGCACTGGGACAGCTCATCGTTGAAGAAGAGCAGCGCACCATGATCCATCCTTATGATGGCCCGTTGACTGCACTGGGTACAGCAACAGTGGGTTTGGAGTTGATGCAGCAAGTGGTGCAACTGGATGCGGTGATCGTGCCTATCGGTGGTGGCGGTTTATGTGGCGGCATTGCTTCTGCAGTCAAACAACTGGCACCACATTGTGCCGTCTATGGAGTTGAACCTTATGGTGCAGATGCCATGTACCGCAGCTTCCAGTCTGGGCAACCAGAGAAGTTAAAGGTGGTTGACAGCATAGCCGACAGTCTCTGCGCACCATATGCCATGGATTATAGTTTCAGGGTATGCCAACGCTTTGTTGATGAGATTGTCAGGGTCAGTGATGATGAAATCTGTACTGCAATGTCGGATTTATATCATGACGTCAAGCTGGTGGCCGAACCTGCGGCTGCAGTGGCCACGGCAGGCTTGTTTGGACCCTTGCGCCAAAGGCTCGCTGGCAAACGGGTGGCTGTGATCGTTTGTGGCTCGAATGTTGACCCGGCAAGATATGCAGAATTGCTCGCCAGGGCTGAATCACCTGCACATGGGCTGGCCGCCTGACCTGGAAAACTGGATTATAGCTGGACAACGGCTGCTTAGTTTGCAACAGGCATCATATGCAAAGCCTTGCAATGCCCTACAATAGGGTTTCACTCAGGCATCAGGATATCCGCGCTTATTTGCACCGTTCCAGATGCCTGCTCAATGCATGATTACCAACGGATCTCGTATGCAACAAGGCTGGCTGGCAGATTTTTTTCGTCAAAACGATAGTTTGATGGTGTTTGTCAACGTCTTGCTGCAGCAACTGGGCTTGCCTGTGCCTGCAGTACCGACCATGATGTTCAACGCCAGCCAGGCCACGCAGTCCGGGCAATTGCTGGTTTTGTTGATGGCAGCGGTAGCCGCTTCGCTAATTGCTGACCTGATCTGGTATCAGGCGGGGAAGAAGTTTGGCTATAGCGTGTTGAAGTTTTTATGCAAGATGTCGATCAACCCTGGTTCCTGTGTGAACCAGACGGAAGCAAGATTTCATCGCTGGGGAGTCTGGTCGCTGGTCGTGGGCAAATTCATCCCAGGTTTTTCTACCGTGGCACCACCTGTAGCAGGTGCTTTGGGTATGCCGCGCACGTCTTTCATGTTGGCTTCTGCCGCAGGTGCAGCTTTATGGGCGGGACTGGCCTTGTTGGCGGGCTTCGCCTTGCAGTCGCAAATTGAAGCTGGTCTGGTATTTTTGTCGGCGCAAGGAATACGTATTGCTGCAATCTTCATTACCCTGGTATTGAGCTGGCTAGCCTGGAAATTCTGGCAAAAGAAACGCTTTGAAAAACTTGCGTCCATCCCTCATTTCAGCGCGACTGAAATGTCAGACACGCTGAAGACCAGCGCACTGCCCCATATCATCGATTTGCGCAGCCCGGCGCTGATTGCAGAAACCGGCACCATACCCCATGCCATGGTCAGCGAGGTCAAACAAGTTGGCAATGCTGCCCAACATTGGCCACTGCATGAAATGATTATCACCATCTGCGCCTGCCCTGGCGATGCAGGTGCCGTGCATGCCGCTCACACCCTGAGGCAATTGGGGTTTAAAGATGTCAGGCCATTTGCAGGCGGTTTTGATGCATGGCAGGAATTATCTGCCCAGCATCCGCACTTGCTGACTAAAACTTGAGTACTTCACACCTTCTGCAGCATGGCCTGTAGCTCCTTGACCAAATGATCAAAGGTAGCCCGGTAACGCTGACTGGACCGCAAGTCTTCATGCATGACTACCCATACCGGAAAGTCAATTTGGAATTCATCTGCCAGCACGCGTTGCAGATAAGTATGCTGCTGGGCCAGACCGACCTGGCAAATACCGATCCCATAGCCTTTGCGTATGGCAGCAAACTGCACCAGATCGCTATCGGCACGCAAGGAAAAGTCAGCGCGCTGTACTTGCGGGTAACGTTTTTGCAAAGCCCGGATATAAGGAAATTCCCTGTCATAGCCGATCACGCTATGGTTTTTCAGTCCTATCAAATCAGCTGGCATGCCATGGCGTGTCAGATAATCGGCATGGGCAAAGTAACCCAGGCTGATCGTACCAGCACGACGGGCGATTAATGCATCTTGCAAGGGTTCGGTGTTACGTATGGCAATGTCCGCATCACGCTTGAGCAAATCCTGGGTATGGTTGGATATCTGTAGTTCTATGCTCAGTTCAGGATGACTCTGCTGCAAGCCTGCCAGCATGCCTGGCAATATCTCTACCCCCATGACTTCTGAGGCAGTAACGCGAACGGTACCTCTTACCTCATTTGCTTCGGCTGATACGCTGCGCAGCAAGGCACTTTCGGTTGCCCGCAAGCTTTCTGCATAAGGTTTCATTGCCAGCGCGGCAATGGTTGGTGACAGGCCAGATTGGTTGCGCACAAACAGACTTGTGCCCAAGGCCTGCTCCAATGCCTCGATATGCCGTCCTACTGTTGGCTGGGTCAAACCCAGAGTGCGGGCAGCGCCTGATAGCGAGCCTTCTTCCAGCACCGCCAGGGCAGTACGGTAGTAGTCCCAGTGGATATTTTTGTCATCCATACAGAAATGTATATCACCTATGCAGTTTTAGAGAATTGTATATAGCTTGGCAAAGATACACAATGGCTACATCAACTACCCCATTAAAGGAGAATCAACATGAATCAGCAAGTACAAAACAATATCCAGACCAATACACAAGCCAATGATCAAACAAATAAGCAAGCCCTGGTATTGGGCGCAACTGGCGGCATAGGTGGTGAAGTGGCACGCTTGCTGATGCAGCGCGGCTGGCAGGTCACTACCTTGCATCGCAATCCTGATCAGGTGAAAGATAAAACAGCAGCCCATATCTGGATAAAAGGTGATGTCATGGTGCAAGGCGATGTAGTGCAAGCTGCTGCCGGAAAATCCGTCATCGTCCACGCCGTCAACCCACCTGGATACCGTGACTGGGAAAAACTGGTGTTGCCTATGATAGAAAACACGATCGCCGCAGCCCAAGCCAGTGGTGCACGCATACTGCTGCCAGGTACTGTTTATAACTTTGGCCCGGATGCATCCCCGCTGATTGCAGAAAACGCGTCACAGTTCCCCATCACCAAGAAAGGGAAAATCCGGGTAGAGATGGAACACCGCCTGCGTCTAGCTGCCAGCAAGGGCGTCAAATCCCTCATCGTCAGAGCTGGTGATTTCTTTGGTCCCAAGGCAGCAAATAACTGGTTTTCACAAGGCCTGGTGACACCAGGCAAGTCAGTGAGTGTAGTGCGCTACCCTGGCAGTGCAGGCGTTGGTCATCAATGGGCTTACTTACCAGACGTAGCAGAAACCATGGTGCGTCTGCTGGAACGTGAAAACGAACTGGGTAATTTTGCCCGCTTCCACATGGAAGGCCATTGGGATCATGATGGCAAGCAAATGGTAGCCGCAATTGGCCGCGTGACTGCCCAGCCGACATTAAAAGCGAGCTGGTTCCCATGGCCTGTCTTCGCTCTGCTGGCACCTTTCCAGCAAACTTTGAAGGAAATGATGGAGATGCGTTATCTGTGGCGCACTGAAGTCAAAATGTCAAACCAGGCTTTGGTAGACTTTTTGGGTGAAGAGCCACGTACACCGCTGGATGTGGCAGTTCGCTCCAGCCTGGCGGGCTTGAGTTGCATTAAACGCAACGCAAGCTATGAATCAGGTGTTCCAGATGCGCGGAATTTTGGCATCACACCCAATCACGACAGGGCGTAAATGCTGCCACACAAACTGCAACCAAAGCCGGGCAACTTCACTGGAGTTGCCCAGGTAGCGTGCAACAATGACCGACTTCATTTGCGTGACGCCACACAGGGCGTCTGCTTCGCGCCCAGACAACAAGGCAGATGTTTGTTCACGCAAAGCTTGCAATTGTTCACCGGATAACATGGCACCAGAAGCCAGCACCATCGCCGACACTGATTTGCCATTCAAACCCAGCGGGCTTTGCATGGCAGGGCTGCCGCCTTGCAAACTACCCTGTTCATGCCAGATCATTTTGTCTTCACGATAAATGCTGCAATGCTGTTTGATCCTGCCGCTGTTATAGGTTTCTCCAGAGGCAGTACGGCCAAAACAGAATATATCAGCCGCAATCAGCCTGGCATCTGCCGCCAGATGTATGGTCTGGTGCAAATCTACACAAGCATCATCGAAAAAAATGGTTTCTTGCGGCAGCCATTCCAGCCTGGCACCTGCATCGAGTTTCAGATTGATATGTTGTGATGATATGTATCCATTATTGCGATACCATTTCGCCGCACCTGGTGTCGTCACCAGCGCATGCGTGTCAGCCGCCAGCTTGACATCTATTTTTAACTGGTCGCCACCGACCACCCCACCTGGGGGATGAATAATGATGGCATGGCAGACTGCATCTCCTTCAGGATACAAAGGCTTTTGCACACGCAAGGGACCGTTATGTTTTCTTTCCGTAAGGCGTGTGACATCACCATCCTTGCTAAAGCCCAGTTGCAGGCTTGCTTGCCAGTGTGATTTTGTAGTGCTTGACGGTACTAACGGTAGTGCCGGACTGCAGACATCCATATTCAGCTAGCGAGAGGTAAAGACTGCACTATACCGCCAGATGCCGCTTGACGTCATCACCATCCATCAATTCCTGGCCGCCATAGGCCACCACTTCACCGCGTGACAGCACGACGAAATGATCTGCCAGTTCACGGGCAAAATCGAAATACTGCTCGCACAGCAAGATACCTATATCACCTCGCTCACGCAGCAGGCGAATGACACGGCTTATATCCTTGATGATGGATGGTTGTATGCCTTCAGTAGGTTCATCCAGGATGATGAGCTTGGGTTCTGCCAGCAAAGCGCGGGCAATGGCGAGTTGTTGTTGCTGGCCGCCAGATAAATCACCGCCACGCCTGTGCAGCATTTCTTTCAATACGGGAAAAAGTTGATATACCTCGTCCTTGATTTTCCCTGCCTTGCGTGAAGGCAGGCTGGCCATACCCATGAGCAGGTTTTCTTCCACGGTAAGACGTGCAAAAATCTCGCGGCCTTGTGGCACATAGGCTATCCCTGCCCTGGCCCTGTCATGTGGCGAGAGTTTGTTGATGTCGCGGCCTTCAAAGGTAACAGTACCTTCAGTGACGGGTAATACTCCCATCAGGCATTTCAACAAACTGGTTTTACCAACACCATTACGGCCCAGCAAGGCCATGCATTCACCTTTTTTGAGTGACAGTGAAATACCACGCAAGGTGTGGCTGGAACCGTAATGCTGATGTAATTGTTTGACTTCAAGCATGCGTAACTTTCATAAGCGTCCTTAGCGTCCAAGATAGACTTCAATGACGCGCTCATCGGCCTGCACTTGCGCCATCGTACCTTCGGCAAGGACAGATCCCTCATGCAAGACCGTCACTTTGCCCTGTTGCGCAATTTCAGTGACAAAACCCATATCATGTTCGACCACCATGATGGAATGCTTGCCGCGCAGTTCATTGAGCAATTCAGCAGTGCGCGCAGTCTCGGCATCCGACATGCCGGCCACCGGTTCATCGAGCAAAATCAGTTGTGGTTCCTGTATCAGCAACATGCCTATCTCCAGCCATTGTTTTTGGCCATGCGACAGCAAACCAGCCTGCCTATTCTCTTGCCCATCCAGACGTATCAATTGCAGGATGGCGGCTATCTTGTCTTTTTGTTCGCTGTTCAAGCGGGCAAACAAGGTAGTCTTGACGCGCTTGTCCATTTTCATGGCCAGCTCAAGATTTTCAAATACGCTGTGTTGTTCAAACACCGTTGGCCGTTGGAATTTGCGGCCTATGCCGGCATGGGCGATGTCCACTTCGCTCATGCGTGTCAGGTCCATGGTCTGGCCGAAGAATGCAGTGCCGGATGTAGGTCGGGTTTTACCGGTGATCACATCCATCATCGTGGTTTTTCCCGCGCCATTGGGGCCAATGATGCAACGCAGTTCACCCACCGAGATATCCAGGTTCAGATTATTGATGGCTTTGAAACCATCAAATGAAACCACGATATCTTCCAGATAAAGGATAGCGCCATGAGAGGTATCCACCCCTTCCTGCTTGATGCGGCCATAGGACACACCCTGATCACCGGTAGTACTCTCATACCGCTGCCCTGGTCGCAAGACCCCACTCATCATGTAGGTCATACAGGCTCCCGCTGTTTTTTGAATTTGCTCACCAGGCCCAATACACCCTGTTGCATGAACAAGGTCACCAGGATAAACAGCAAGCCCAATGCATACAGCCACAAATCCGGGAAAGCCGCAGTGAACCAGCTTTTGAGGCCATTGACAGTAAAAGCACCGATGATAGGCCCTAGCAATGTGCCACGCCCGCCCACTGCGGCCCAGATCACCATTTCTATGGAATTGGCTGGCGACATTTCAGAAGGGTTGATGATGCCCACCTGTGGCACATACAAGGCACCGGCAATGCCGCAAAGTATGGCAGACAGCGTCCAGACAAACAGCTTGAACCACAAGGGGTTGTAACCGATGAACATCAGCCGCGATTCTGAATCTCGCACAGCCTGCAACACGCGCCCCAGTTTGGAAGTGACTATCCAGCGGCACAGGAACAAAGCTGATAGCAAAATCAGCAAGGTAATCAGGTACAGCGCTGCCTTGGTACCAGGTGCCGTGATGGTAAAACCCAGAATACGCTTGAAGTCAGTAAAGCCATTATTACCGCCAAAGCCAGTGTTATTACGGAAGAACAGCAGCATAAAGGCAAATGTCATGGCCTGGGTGATGATGGAGAAATACACACCCTTGATGCGTGAGCGAAAGGCAAAGAAACCAAAGATAAAAGCCAGCACCCCAGGCACCAGTACCACCAGCGCCATGCAATACCAGAAGCTGTCGGTCATTGCCCAATACCAGGGATAGGTTTTCCAATCCAGAAAAACCATGAAGTCAGGCAGATTGCTTTGATAAACACCATCATGGCCAATGGCACGCATCAGATACATACCATGCGCATAGGCACCCAGCGCAAAAAATACCCCATGCCCGAGAGACAAAATCCCTGTATAACCCCAGACCAGGTCAAGCGCCAACGCAGCCAGGGCATAACACATGAACTTGCCAACCAAGGCCATGGTATAGCTGGAAATATGCAATACATGGCCCGCAGGAAAACTCAGGTTAAGAATGGGCAGCAATACTGCGATCACTGCGCACACCAGTATGCCTGTCCATGCAGGCCTGGAAAACATATCTTTCATTGTCGTCATGCTTGAACTCATTCCACACTCCTGCCTTTGAGCGCAAACAAGCCTTGCGGTCTGCGTTGTATGAAAATGATAATGAATACCAGAATGACGATCTTGGCCATGACGGCACCAGCCACAGGTTCCAGAAATTTATTCACTTCGCCCAGACCAAAAGCAGCAATCACGGTGCCGGCCAACTGACCTACCCCACCCAGCACCACGACCATGAAAGAATCGACGATATAGTTTTGTCCAAGATCAGGGCCGACATTACCCAATTGTGATAAGGCCACGCCACCGAGACCTGCAATGCCTGAACCCAGACCAAAAGTCAGCATGTCTATTTTACCGGTTGCGACGCCTACACAATCTGCCATGCGGCGGTTTTGTGTCACAGCACGCACGAACAAGCCCAGACGTGTCTTGTTCAAGATCAGCCAGACTGCCAGCACCACGAACAGTGCAAAGAAAATAATGATAATGCGGTTATAAGACAGCACCAGCGAACCCAGCACTGTGATGCCACCTGACATCCAGGAAGGATTGGCAACCTCGACATTCTGCGCACCAAAAATCGAGCGCACGGCCTGCATTAAGATCAAGCTGATACCCCAGGTGCATAACAGGGTTTCCAGCGGGCGACCATATAACCAGCGTATCACCGTTCTTTCCAGCAAAATGCCAACTGCCGCAGAGACCAGGAAAGCGGCAGGCAAAGCCAGCACCAGATAAGCATCCACGGCACCAGGCATGAATTTGCGGAACAACATCTGGCAGACATAGGTGGTGTAAGCACCTATCATCAACAATTCGCCATGCGCCATATTAATGATGCCCATCAAGCCAAATGTGATTGCCAGGCCAAGGGCGGCCAGCAACAGCACGCTGCCTAGCGAGACGCCGTAAAAAAGATTACCGACAAATTCCATTCGCGCCAGGCGACCATCGATGGCATTCAATGTATTAGCGGCTTCCAAGCGTATGCTGGCATCGGCTTCGTTGTAACTGCCATCGGGGTTTTGTGCCAGCATTTTTTGTAGCACAGGTTTTAAATTGGGGTTGGGGCTTTCCAGCAAAGCCTTGACTGCAGCCTTGCGCACCACCGGGTCGCTGGCTTGCAAATTGGCGGTGGCAATCAGCATTTGCAGGCGCGATTTGATTTCGCTGTCGTTTTCTTTTAGATAGGCTTTGTTCAGCAAGGGCAATTGCTCTGGCGTTGCTTCTTTTTCCAGTGCAGTGGCAGCGACGAGACGGGTATTTTTGTCGGGTGAAAATAATCTCAGGCCCGACAGCGCGCTATCCAGTGCGGCACGCAGGCGGTTATTGATGGTGATTGCCTCGGCATCATCAGGCAGCTTTTGCATTTTCCCGGTGCTAAGGTCCTTGGCCTGTTCGCCATCGACCAGATAGACGGCGACATCCTTGGCAAATAAAGTTTCATTTTTCAGTGCAGTCAATACTTCCACCGCCTCTTCATTGCCCAGGGCTGCGATGGAATTGACCGCGCCTATGCGCGCATCAGGATCCTCACCCGCCAGCGCCTGCAAGAGCTTGCCATCGATAGCCGCGTGCGCTGTCAGACTGAACACGAGCAAGACCAAGCTCATGCAGATTTTACGAAATATCATAGGCAACCAGGTCAGGGATGGAAAATCCAGAACAATACTCAAGGCAAACAACAAACATGCATCCGTCTGCCCTGAGTACCTGCATCACTTGCTAAATATCACTCCTTGAATTACAGTTTTTGCTTACCTTCATTGCCTGGGATGTAGGGGCTCCATGGTTGCGCGCGGATAGGTGTCTTGGTTTTGTAAACAACGCTGAACTGACCATCAGCCTTGATCTCGCCTATCATGACTGGTTTGTGCAAGTGATGATTGGTTTTATCCATCGTCAATTCAAAACCGGAAGGTGCCTTGAAAGTCTGCCCGCCCATGGCTGCAATGACTTTATCGGTATCTGTGGACTTGGCTTTTTCAACGGCCTGCTTCCACATATACATGCCTACATAAGTAGCTTCCATAGGATCATTGGTCACAACTGTTGCGGCATTAGGCAGTTTTTTGGCGGCAGCATAGTCTTTCCACTTTTTGATGAATTCGGTATTCACCGGATTTTTCACAGACTGGAAATAATTCCAGGCCGCCAGATGGCCAACCAATGGCTTAGTATCGACACCACGCAGTTCTTCTTCACCGACTGAGAATGCGACAACAGGCACGTCAGTTGCTTTCAAACCAGCGTTGCCGAGTTCTTTATAGAATGGAACGTTGGAGTCACCATTGATGGTGGAGATAACTGCAGTCTTGCCGCCAGCCGCAAATTTCTTGATATTGGCAACGATGGTCTGGTAATCAGAGTGGCCAAATGGTGTATAGACTTCATCGATGTCAGTGTCCTTGACACCCTTGCTATGCAAAAAGGCGCGCAGGATTTTGTTGGTGGTGCGTGGATACACATAGTCAGTACCCAGCAAGACAAAACGTTTGGCACCACCGCCCTCTTTCGACATCAGGTATTCAGTGGCAGGAATAGCTTGCTGATTCGGTGCTGCGCCAGTGTAGAAAAC
The DNA here is from genome assembly GCA_016200895.1 of Burkholderiales bacterium. Classification (GTDB taxonomy): domain Bacteria; phylum Pseudomonadota; class Gammaproteobacteria; order Burkholderiales; family Burkholderiaceae_D; genus Undibacterium. The sequence goes on along the minus strand of JACQDX010000019.1, from coordinate 23,680 downwards.
ATTTTTCTCCAACTCTTCACCCTCATACTGCACTGGGTAAAACAACAGGCTATTGAGTTCCTTGAAGACTGGCAATACGGATTTGCGCGATACCGATGTCCAGCAACCAAACACCACGGATACTTTGTCTTGCGATACCAGTTGGCGGGCTTTTTCGGCAAACAATGGCCAGTTGGATGCGGGATCAACGATCACCGCTTCCAGTTTTTTGCCCATGACACCGCCTTTGGCATTGATTTCATCTATCGTCATCAGGGCCACATCTTTGAGCGATGTCTCCGAGATAGCCATAGTGCCAGACAGGGAATGCAGAATGCCGACCTTGATGGTATCGGCGGCCTGTGCCTGCGTGAGCCAGCCAGAAGCGGCCAGAGTCATTGCGGCAACAGCAGTTGCTTTCAAAACAGTACGACGTGACATGTTTTCTCCTGATAGTGGTGAGGTCATGGAACTGAAAAACCGAACTTCAACCAAGGCAGATAGCAGATAACGTGCCAACTGTTAAAAGCAAAAAAAGAATCCCCGATTCCCGTAAATAAATAGTTGCAAATCTGCTGTAGCTAGATGTGCGTGACGTCCTCCAAGACTGCAATTAGAGGAATTTATTAACTATTCCAGTGCATGCGACCGACGAAAACATCAGAAATAATCAGCTAAAATGATGCAAAACAATCTTTTAAATGTACCAACTCCACTTTTCAGTGCATCTTCGCGCTTAAATTGTGCAAAAAATAAAACTATCCCCTGCTGCATGGCTTTACTTGCAGCCTGAATAAAAAACAAGGTGCGTTAAAAAACATATCAAAAAGCAACAATTCATCAAAAAAAACAATTTTCTTTAATTTGACTTAAACCGATGTTTTATTGGGTTTAATTTATGTATTTTTGGTAAAAATAAGCAATTTTCAGAATAGTTGTCCTAAGCAGAGCTAAAACATATAAAGCCTGATTGAAAAAAATAGCACTTTACATACGTGTTGCTCTAATATGTAGACATAAGGGAATTTTAAAAAAAGCAATATTTTTATTGATTGTTTCCTAATGGTGGTCATGGTGAATCAATTTGATGAATTCAGCGTTCTACCCGCGGCTAATGCTGTCCCACAGCCCGCTTCGGTCGTAGGTATCTCCACGGATGCCAGGCTTCAATACCTGATCGACAATACGCCAGCCATCATCTATAGCAGTGTGCCCACGGGCGATTTCAAAATGACTTTCGTCAGCAACAATGCCTTGCATGTGCTTGGCTACCATCCTGATGAAATGGTTGCTGACCCCAATTTCTGGTTCGAGCATATACATCCTAGTGATGTACCTGAAATTTTCTCCAGCATTGCCAAACTGTTTACCGAAGGTGAAAGAACCTACGAATATCGCTTCATGAGCCGCAGCGGTCAGTATGTCTGGATGCATGACATGCTAAGGCTGATACGCGACAAGGATGGTAATCCTGTTGAAGTTGTGGGTTCCTTGACCGACATCACCAAACGCAAGGAGATGGAAGCAGCCTTGTTCAAGAAAGGTGAAGAACAACATCTTTTGATCAAAAAACTGCAAGAAGCCCACGAACAGTTATTGCAATCAGAAAAAATGGCTTCGGTCGGCCAACTGGCCGCCGGAATTGCGCACGAGATCAATAATCCGATAGGTTTTATCAATTCAAATATCGGCAGTTTGCAAAACTATGTAGAAAAATTATTTGAAGTCATCAATCAGTTTGAAGATTTGATACAGCATCAGTCCCCACCAACTGCCGTCAGCAAAATGGATGAGTTAAAAGAAAAGGCGGATCTGGAATTTCTAAAGGAAGACATACAGGATCTGGTACGCGAATCCATGGACGGGCTCAAACGCGTAAAAGATATCGTGCAGTCTTTGAAGGACTTTTCCCATGTCGGCGAAACAGATTGGCAGGAAGCTGATCTGCATCAGGGAATAGACAGCACCCTCAATATTGTCAAAAACGAGATCAAATACAAAGCCAATGTCGTCAAAGAATATGGCCAGGTACCACTGGTGAAATGCATTATTTCCCAGATCAACCAGGTAGTCATGAACTTGCTGGTGAATGCCTCACATGCCATCAAAGAAAACGGCATGATCAAAATTAGTACAGGGTGCGAGAAAGACATGGTATGGATCAAGGTATTAGATACCGGTTCTGGCATCCCGCAAGAAAACCTGAATCGCATCTTCGAACCTTTTTTTACGACCAAACCCATAGGTAGTGGCACTGGCCTGGGTTTATCGCTTTCCTACGGCATCATCAAAAAACATGGCGGACGCATAGATGTTCAAAGTGTTATAGGGAAAGGGACTTGCTTCACCGTCTGGTTACCTTTGCATCAGACAAATACATCGACTGAGTCATGATACTGCTCTCTATTAGTCAGTCAGCAGAATCGCATACAACATATTGAAGACCATATTAAAGTCCAGACAGGGCTATCGCCATGAATACGATAGAACAAGACAGTATCGATATAGAAGTTGAATTGAATGTCGCCATTGATACCAATGCATTGCATTTGCATTATCAACCAACGGTCGATTTGCAGACAGGGCATGTGGTTGGAGCAGAAGCATTGTTGCGCTGGCAGCATCCCATCCATGGCAAGATTCCGCCTGCAGTACTTATTCCGGCGGCCGAGAAATCTGATCTGATCGTGCGCCTGGGGGAATGGATTATTAAGCAAGTGTGCAAGGATATCGTCCACTGGAATTTGGCAGGACTGAATCCGCCCTGTGTTGCCATTAATATCTCGCCCATACAATTGCAAAGCAATGACTTTAACAACCGTCTCTCTGGAATACTGGAAAGCATGGCTGTCACGCCAGACAAAGTATCACTGGAAATAACGGAACAAATACTGATGTATCGTAGCGATAGCATAGATAAAGTATTCAGCGACTTCAAAAAACAAGGATTTACTTTGTCTCTGGATGACTTCGGCACTGGTTATTCAGCCTTGAGCTATCTCAAGCATTATCCGTTTGACTATGTCAAGATAGATCAGTCTTTTGTTCAGGAGTTACCGCACAATCTTGACGATGCATCCATTACCAGAGCCGTTATTTCCATGGCACACAGTCTGGGTATCAAAGTCATTGCTGAAGGTGTGGAGACTGAGGCTCAATGCAAATTCCTGAGCGATAATATGTGCGACCAGATACAGGGACATTTCTTTGCAAAACCCCTGGACTCAGAGCAAATGCAACTTTTCCTGCAAGAGAAACCGGTTCTGGACAAGCATCTGCTACGCTTGGGGAAACCTGATCGTACCCTGCTTCTTGTCGATGACGAACCTAATATATTGAATGCCCTCAAACGTCTGCTACGCAGAGATGAATACCGCATACTGACAGCCGACAGCGGCCATGAAGGTTTAGAGATTCTTGAAAAGAACAGGGTAGATGTCATCATTTCCGACCAGAGAATGCCAATAATGACGGGAGTAGATTTTTTACGAAATGCGAAAAAAAAATATCCTGATACAGTTCGCATCATCTTGTCTGGTTATACCGAACTGCAATACATTACGGACGCGATCAATGAAGGGGCCATCTATAAATTCCTGACCAAGCCATGGGACGATGAGCAAATACGTGCGAATATACGGGAAGCATTTCACTATAAAGAAATGGAAGATGAAAACCGGCGTCTGACTTTGCAAGTTCAAACGACAAATCAAGAACTGATCAGTGCCAACAAGCTACTGGCTGAAATGCTGGAACAAAAACAAAAACAAATCAGCCGTGACGAACTTAGTCTGAGCATCATACGTGAAGTTTTGCAATATGTGCCCTTACCCATCATTGCGGTGGATGATGAAGATATGGTAGTTTTCATCAATAATTCTGCTGAAAAAATCATTCCACCATCAAGACTGGAATTGGGTTGTCAGATTGAGTACATGATACCGGATGCGGGCCCGGGAATCCGCGAATTCTCTGAAGGGCTCTGGTTTCCCGTGCAGATACACGGACAACTTTATAATGCGCAGTGGAAAAACCTGGGGGCTAAACATAAATCAACAGGAAAAATCGTCATGCTTATGGATGATCGTAATCGCCATTAAAAAAGGGCAACCCAGCACATTGAACATCAGTCACGGATCAAGGCAAAATAAAAGGGTTGTGTTACATCGGAGACCAGGTAAACAATGAACAAAGAATTTTCCTTGCCAGGAAATGGTGACATACCCGCGTCTGCAGCTTCAGTTTCTGATGCTCAAGTCCCTGCTTTCCATGCAGAGCAAGACAAAGTGAAAGTTGATGCCCCTCTGCTCAACAAGATGGGCATAGAACTGGCACAGTTCCTTGACAGTAGCCCAGTACCAACCTTCGTCATTGACTCCAATCACGTCATCACCCATTGGAACAAGGCTTGTGAATTTGTTCTCGGCTACTCTGCTGCCAGCATGATCTCAACCCGCAATCAGTGGAAACCTTTTTATCGCGATAACCGGCCTGTGTTGGCCGATCTGGTGTTATCAGGTCACGATGATATTGTGGTACACAAGTTTTATCACAATAAATTCTCGCAATCCCAATTGATACACGGTGCTTACGAAGCTATCGATTTTTTCCCTGACTTGCATGAGCACGGTCTTTGGTTGCATTTTACAGCAGCGCCGCTGCACAATAATGAAGGAAAAATTGTCGGTGCCATGGAGACACTGGAAGACATTACCGAGCGCCGCGATGCAGAAAATGCCTTGCGCCAGGCCCATAGCAATCTGGAAAACCTGATCAAAAAACGTACCCTGCAACTAGCCGAAACCAATAGCAGGCTCGAAGCCGATATCAAGCAAAGAGAATCTGTAGAAAACGAACTGGTGCGCAGAAATACCGAGCTTACCGATCTCAATGCCAAGTTATCCATGGCGCAGGAACAGTTACTACAATCAGAAAAACTGGCATCCATAGGTCAACTTGCCGCAGGTGTGGCACATGAAATCAATAACCCCATAGGTTATATTTTTTCTAACTTTGCCACTCTGGAAAATTATATTAAAGATTTGTTTGCCATCATCCACGTCTATGAATCGTCTGAACAGCATATCGCTTCCGCCAGCATCAAAAACGAACTTACCGAAATCAAGGAAGAAAAGGAATTATCTTTTCTCAAGGAGGATATTCCTGAACTGGTTCTGCAATCGCGTGAAGGCATAGAAAGAGTACGCAAGATAGTTCAGGACTTAAAAGATTTTTCCAGAATCGATTCCCAGCAGGAATGGCAATGGGCCAATATCCATCAGGGTATAGATTCCACTCTCAATATCGTCAATAACGAGATCAAGTACAAGGCCGAAGTGATCAAGGAATACGGCAAAATTCCTGATGTGGAATGTCTGGCATCACAAATCAATCAAGTCGTCATGAATCTGGTGGTGAATGCCTCTCATGCCATCACTGCTGAACGCGGCCAGATTACTATACGCACCAGTTGCGATGATACCCAGGTGTTTATTGAAATTGGCGATAATGGCAGTGGCATCCCCAAAGAGATTATCAACCGTATTTTTGATCCCTTTTTCACGACAAAATCGATAGGAAAAGGCACAGGTTTGGGTCTATCCCTATCTTATGGCATTATACAAAAACATCATGGGAAAATTACGGTCAATAGCGAAGTTGGTCGTGGTACGAATTTTCTCATCAGCTTACCTATCAAACATATTGATCAACCCCAGGACACTGATGGTGACACCACATGAGTGAAGAGTCGGTATCAGAAGTAATGCCAGTATTGCTCTTCGTTGACGATGAGCCGAATATCCTTTCCTCGCTGCGCAGACTCTTCAGGCAACACTCTTACAAGATATTCATCGCTAATGGGGGCCAGGAGGGCCTGGAGATACTGGAAAAAGAGACCATAGACCTGGTCATTTCCGACATGCGCATGCCAGTCATGGATGGCGCGGTATTTTTGACACATGTGAAAGCCAGATGGCCAGACACTATACGTCTGTTGTTGACAGGTTATGCCGACATACAATCGACGATTGATGCCATCAACCGTGGCGAGATTTATCGCTATATTACCAAGCCCTGGAACGATAATGACATTGTGCTGGTCGTCAAACAGGCGCTGGAGCGAAAATCACTGGAGATAGAGAAAAAACGGCTGGAAGAGTTAACCCAGCGTCAGAACGAAGAACTTAAATCCCTGAATGCCAGTCTTGAAATCAAGGTGGACGAACGCACCGCAGACCTGAAAAAAGCCCATGCGTCCCTGTTACATGCCAACGATAAGTTAAAAAGTAATTTCCTGACATCTATCAAGGTTTTTTCCAATGTCGTCGAAATGCGTGGCGATAAACTGGTGGGACATTCACGACGCGTAGCGGATCTGTCCAGGAAAATCGCAAAAAAACTTAATCTGGATACGCGCGAAGCGCAAGAAATTTTTGTAGCGGCTTTACTGGCCGACATAGGTAAAATTGGTTTTTCAGATGAATTATTAGCAACGCCAGTCAATCAAATGAATGGCGAGCAATTGGGGCATTTTCATAAGCACACCTTGCGTGCCGAACAATTATTGATGCCATTGCAAGATTTGCAAGGGGCGGCAAAGATCATACGTGCTCAGCATGAGCGCTTTGACGGTCGGGGCTTCCCCGATGGCCTGGTTGGTGAGAGTATCCCCATAGGCGCACGCATATTGTCACTGGCAAGCGACTATGACAATTTACAAAATGGCAGTCTGGTACAAAAACGCGTGCATATGGAAGATGCTCAGGCTTTGATCATACGTGGCGCTGGCAATCGCTATGATGAAAAAGTCGTTGCTGCTTTCAAGCAAATCATCAGTAATCAGACTGATGATATTGACGATAGAGAAATTACCATAGCGCAATTACAACCTGGCATGATACTTTCCGCAGATGTTATTTCCAAAGAAGGTATGCTGCTCTTACCGGCTGATTATGTTCTTGACCAGCACGTGATCGATAAATTGAGATTGTTCGAGCATCCAACGGGTGCTAAATTGGTTATACGTGTACACAGTAACAGGAGAAAATAATGTACAAAATCTTATTGCTCGATGACGAACAAAATGTATTGCTTGCACTGCAAAGAAGCTTGAAAAGTGTCGCAAGAGAGATGGAAATGACGATGGAATTGTTTAATTCCCCTCAGGAAGCGATAAATCGGCTCAGCCATACAGCTTTCGACTTTATCATCTCTGATTACCATATGCCGGGCATGAACGGCATACAGTTCTTGTCCATTGCCAAGGAAATGCAGCCCAATGCAATACGTCTCATGCTCAGCGCCTCTGCCGAATTCAAGACCATATTGGGTGCCATCAATGATGCAGAAGTATTTCGCTACATAGCCAAACCCTGGAATCAGGATGAATTACTGGAAACCATACAATTGGCAGCAGCACGTCGCCAGCAAATCATAGAAGACCAAACACTGGCAGACGAATTGCGCCTGCAACGCGGCGTGATAACGCCGCAGGAGCATGAATTGAAACGACTGGAAGAAACCGAGCCCGGGATTACCAAAGTAAAATGGGGACCTGATGGCTCGGTATTATTGGATTAATTCAAGCTCCATTCCATCACAAAGAAACATGAGCTAATTGCGCATCCCTTTGAATTTTCTATCTTTGAATTTTCTGTACATCTGCAGATTTACAGGGCTTTAACCGGGATACACAATAGACAAGAAAACATTCCAGTCTGTGGGTCCAGCGCAGAATTCGGCAAAAACTGCTCAAAACAGGGTCGGTCGTCACATTGCATGCCACTGGCTGGCAGGTATTCGCGCATCAACTCCATCCAGGCATCATTCACAGCCGTCACAGGCCCATTGAATTTGGCAACTGCATAAGCACCACCGGGCAATGTTTTGACATTTACCTGAGTGCCAGGCACGAAATCCTCTGAGATAGTGACACATGCATCATAGCGACATTTATCACTAGCCGTGACGCTGGGGTCATCATGGCCTATGCCATAACAGATTTGATCTTGCAAGCCGTGAACTTGCATCCATGGCGCGACTTTACTGCGCCAGAACTCTGTGACACCTGATCCATATGGACCTATATAACGTTGATAAGCGACTCGTACTGCAGGTAATTGAACGATATTTACTTCCATAAGATTCTTCCGAAGTGGTTGATGAGAGCCACCATCTTCGCAAATACCATTCACGTATACCTGATCAGGATTGCTGAGTATCTGACTCAGATTGCTGTCTTGCTTTGCCCGTTTTTCATAAACAGCAAGTATCTGCGCCAATCTGCGCTCATCACGACTGGTACGCCATTGGCTTGGAGTGGAGTCAAAACGAACCTTGAATGCACGGGCAAATGCTTCGCCAGAAGCAAAACCGCAGGCCAGGGCAATATCCAGTATTGATGACCGCAGGTCACAGGACAAACGCCATGCCGCAGTTTCCAGACGCCGCCGACGCAGGTAGTCCCCCAGTGTTTCCCCCATCCAAGCGGCAAATACCCTGTGAAAATGGAAGCGCGAAAAATGCGCTATTTCGGCCAGTTGTTCCAGTTCTAGTGAAGCATCCAGATGTTGGTCTATATGATCGAGAACACGGTTCAGGCGTCTGGCGTATTCAGTCTGGTAAACACGGGGATTGACCTTGGAATCAGTTTGAGATTGTGATGTAGGGAATGCGTTCATGCTTTGATTTCTGACGTAAACTGTAGAATATCCTTGGCGACTTCATCTGCTTTCGTCTGCAATAAAAAATGTGGTGCGTCATATTTGCATGTTTCCATTTCATGCAATTGCCTGTGGATATCTGCATGGGCAGATGCTGGCACCAGCCTGTTCCTGGTCGCTTGCAGATAAAGTACTGGCACTTTGATGGCTTTGAGTTTTTCTCTGACATCGCAGCTCATTACTGCAGACAGGCGTGCCTTCAGGCTGGCGGGTTTGACCTGTGCTAAGGCGTCTGCCAACTGCATACGCAATTCTTTGCTGGAAAAACGCCCCAACAGCAAATGGCTGAGTACGCTCAATGGTGCCAGCCTGGTTGGCAAATAAGGCAGCGCATATCTGGAAACCGCCAACACAGGATAAGGATTGCGTGCAAAAGTCGCACAGAGTATTAAAGCCTTTAGCCGCACTGGCTGCGTGGCGGCAATGGATATGGCGATAGGGCCAGAGAATGATTCGCCCAGCAAGACATAGTCTTCGCTCACTGGCAACTGTGCCTGAACCAGCGCTTCCAATTCTGTATAGCCCAGTACCTGGTCTACCGGATAAGTCAGTACCAGTAACTTGCAATTACCATTCAATGCCGTATGCAAAGGCGCGTAGAGTGTGCCTGTACCATCCATGCCAGGCAAGAGAACTAGTGTCGTCATGCTGGCAATGATAGCAGGCCAGTTACTCATTTGCAGTACTTGCGGCATCAGTGCATTTTAGGATACCCGGTGATTTGCTGTATCTCTTTATACAAAGGCTGCAAGCGGGCATACATCTTTTGATAGACGCGCTGATACAGCTCATTATAGATCTGGTGATGATGAGCAATTGGCTCAAAGGTCTCGCCTATGCGTGTCATCTCTTGGATGGCGACATCAAAGTTGGGATGCAAGCCCAGCCCCACTGCCGCATCAATCGCAGCACCCAGGCCCGATGTTTCATAAATATGAGGACGTGAAGTCGGCAAGCCAAAAATATCTGCCGTCAATTGCATGGCAGCGTCACTTTGTGAGCCACCGCCCGATATACGTAATTCTGTGATAGCCACACCGCTACGTTTTTCTATACGCTCTTTACCTTCACGCAGGGCGTAAGCCAGCCCTTCCAGGATAGCCCGGTACATATGTGCACGCGTATGCACATCACCAAAACCGATGATGGCTCCCTTGGCTTCTGCACCTGGCACTTTGATACCGGGCGACCAGTAAGGTTGCAGCATGAGGCCCATGGAACCTGGAGGTACGGCATTCACCAGTTCATCAAACAATGTCTCGGGCAGCACTCCCTGTTCTACTGCCTGCAGCTTTTCATGATGACCAAATTGTTCTTTGAACCAGTTCACCATCCAGTAACCACGGAATATCTGTACCTCGGTACTATATGAATTGGGTATCGCAGCGGGATAAGGTGGAATGAATGGCGTCACCTCCAGATATTTTTTACTGGTGGTGTTAATGGTGGCAGTCGTGCCATAACTGAGGCAGCCGATGTTAGGCTGCTGGCAGCCCGCCCCTATCACTTCGCAAGCCTTGTCCGCCGCAGCCGCCAGCAAAGGTGTACCAGCCAGTATGCCAGTGGCTGCTTCAGCCGCCTGGTTGATATGTCCCATCACCGTGCCCGGCGGCACCAGTTCTGGCAAGGATTCTGCCTTTACCGCCAGCGCCTGCCACTTCCAGTCCAGCTTGCCTGCCCATTTCAAACCCTTGTAATCAAAGGGCAGATAACCAACTTGCGAACCTATGGAGTCGATGAAATTGCCGCACAAGCGATAATTCAGGTAGCCGGACAACATCAGGTATTTATCTGTCTTGTCCCAAATTTCCGGTTGATGTGCCTTGATCCAGTTGGCTTCTGCCTCGCCACGAAAAAAATTGATGGTGCTGGCAACGCCAGCCAGCTTGAAGGCTGTCATCCACAAGGGATTTACCGGTGGGACTATGTCAGTACGCCTTTGATCCAGCCAGGTAATTGCAGGGCGCAGGGGCAAGCCCTGTTTGTCCAGGTTAATCATCGTGCCGCGCTGCGTGGTCACTGCAACGCCGTGCACAGAAGCTGGTGAAATCCCCTGTTCATTCCACAACCGCTGACAAGCCGTGCACACTGCCTGCCAATAATCTTCCGGATGATGCTCCGCCCAACCTGGATGATCTGAGAAATAAGCTTCCAGATGGACCTGGGATTTGGCGACGATATTGCCGCGCAAATCAAACAGAATAGCCCTGACGCTTTGGGTGCCGTTGTCTATAGAGAGGATATATTGTTTGGACATGAGTTTTATTTTTGATGTTATGCAGGCTGACGTTGAGACGACCGCCACTCTGGAATGCTGCCTTTCTCTGGCAAAGCATAATACTTACTCCATAATTGCAGATAGCTTGTCTGTTCATCTTCCCATTGCTCATCATCCCATTCTAATTCAGGCTGGCAGATTGCCCTGATGCGTGGCAACAAGGCCAGGCCTCCAAGTCTCAGCAACAAACCCAGTCTGGTCCTGCGCAATAGCAAGTCTTCCAGATGCACAACCTCTTCAAATCGTGCTGCCCAGCGCAATTCTACCCACATGGTCAGTGTTCCTGGGATGTAATCCAGTTCACCATCTTGGGCTATCTGGACAATTTCAGCCGCAGACTCACCATAATGGCCTTGCAGTCGCGATTTTTGTGTATGACTTAGCTGTTTTGCATTCACTAAATCTGAGGGACGGGTAAACAAACTCTCAGCTTCTTGATCAGCCTGATGATCATGAAATAAATGATTGATGTGTTTCAATGCATCTTGCGCTATGAGTCTGAAAGTCGTCAACTTACCGCCTGTGACTGTCAGCAAACCTTTCTCCAGCCAGATGGCATGGTCACGCCCTTCCTTGGATGGATCGGCCTTGCCGGTATCAATCACGGGCCGTATACCAGCATAGGTGGCGATGATGTCATCCAGCTTGAGTTGTAATTGGGGGAATTGGAAATCCATGGCCTCCATCAGATAGGCAACTTCGTCTGCAGTGATTGCCGTCTCTTGCTCCATATCAGGACTATGATCAACATCAGTGGTTCCCACGAGGCTGACACCCTCCCAGGGGTAAACAAATACCGGGCGGCCATCGCGAGGATGCATCAGGCTTACTGCCTGAGCCACCGGCAAGCGCCAGGCTGGCAATAGCAAATGGCTGCCGCGCAAGGGGCGCAGCCTTGCGCTGTGCCCCTGCTGCTGGCGCAGCCCGTCTGCCCAGGCTCCGGTTGCGTTGATGATGACTTTGGCTTTGACTTGGTATTCCTGTTTACTCAATGCATCTTGCAAGACCACACCGCTGGCCTGCCCATCTACATAGACGACGTTTTTTACTGCGAGATAATTCATGGCAATCGCACCAGCAGCACGTGCCTCTTGCAAGACTCTCAGTACCAGACGAGCATCATCAGTCTTGGCATCCATATAGCAAGAGCCACCTTTCAAGTCGGCAGCAGGTATATGGGGCGCCAGCATTTGAAAATCCTGCGCCGAAAAATAATGCTTGCCCCGCAAGCCAGCGAGGAAGTCATAAATCATCAAACCCAGCGCAAACATCCAGCGCCCCGGTTTGCGCCCCTGATAGTCGGCAAATGCAAAACTCTGCGGCTCTACCAGGCCTGCCGCAGCCTGCATCAGTTGCTGTCTCTCGCGCACAGAATCCCGGGTCAGGGAAATTTTGCCTTCCTTGATGTAACGCAGGCCACCATGTACGAGCTTGGATGAACGGCTGGACGTGCCCCAGGCAAAATCTTTTTGCTCAAGCAGTAAAACCCTTAAACCACGCCTTGCAGCCTCCAGCAATATGCCTGCGCCAGTGATACCACCACCTATGATGACGATGTCCCAGTCTTGCTCATGGTTGGCAAGCGCGTTGAGCATATCAGCACGCAATTTGGCTTTTTTCATTGCACCACATCTTCTGCTGGCAACAACTTACCCGGATTCATGATGCCCTGCGGGTCAAAGTGTTTGAACAGGTGACGCATGCTGGATACTCCCAAACTGCCCTTCTCAGCTTCAAGGTAAGGCGCATGATCACTACCCACACCATGCTGGTGGCTGATCGTGCCACCATTGGCGACAATAGCAGCCGAGACAGCTGACTTGAGCCTGCGCCAGCGCGCATAGTCATGTTCATAATCACCCGTCAGGCGATAAACAAAGGTGGAATATACGCTGGCACCCTGACCATACAGATGAGATAAATGCGTATAGGTGTGCACTAGCTCATTTTCGATTGCCATGGCATCCCTGCCCGCCTGCTCCATACTCAGCATCATGGTCTTCACTCTGGGCCAGTCGCAGGCCGTCTCTACGGTATCTATGGCATAACCTTGCTGCCAGGCGCTATTGCGCAGATACACATTCCTGAAACGCCCCTGCTTCCATTTATCACCCATAGCCTTACCAACATGCACACCTTTATATTGGCTTGTGATTTTCAATGCCAACTTGATGGCATGACGCACCTGGGATTTTTCGCCGCTAGCACCAATGAGCATCACACATTTACCTTCATCGCAAGCACGCAAGCGCAAATAGGATTCCAGCAAGCCTATCAATTTTTTGTGGCCTGCCAGTGTCAGGCTGGTCAGGGTTTCAGTCGCATTTGATAGACGCAACATCGATAAACCAGGCCTGGTTTGAGAGATAGCCCTGACCGCTGTTTGCGCCACATCCCAATCGGGGAAGAACACGGCATGAAATTCTTCACACGCTGGCAAAGGTGTGATGCGTACGGTCACTTCCGTCAGTATGCCCATGCGCCCTTCAGAACCAAGCAAGATTTCGCGCAGGTCTGGACCAGCAGCAGATGCAGGGAAAGTCTTGATATCGAGTCGGCCAGCCGGGGTCTCTACCCTGGCCCCTGCCAGCAATTGCTCTATCCTGCCATAACGCAGTGACTGCTGGCCAGAGGAGCGCGTGACTACCCAGCCGCCCAAAGTCGAGTATTCAAATGATTGTGGAAAATGCCCAAGTGTATATCCATGGGCGCGCAATTGCGCTTCCAGGTCAGGGCCAAAGACCCCAGCACCAAAGGTCGCCAGCTGCGCCTCTTTGTCCAGGTTCAGCAATTGGGACATGCGCGACATATCGACAGACAAGATGGGCTGCACACTTTCAGTCACTGCAAGATGGCCAACCACGCTGGTACCACCACCATAAGGTATCAAAGTTATGCCATGCTGCCTGGCGTAATCCAGCAAGTCACGCACATCTGCAGTACTTTCTGGATAAGCTACACCATCTGGGAAGTGACTTATCTTGCCAAAGCGCATTTTGAGCCAATCAGGCAAACTCTGACCCAGACTATGTTTGACACGTCCCATAGCGTCTGTGTCTATCAAAGAATGTGCTGGCAAGCGGCTATCTGGCACCTGCTTGCATACCTGAACCAGTTCTGCATCCTTTGGTGGCGTACCTTGCCCTATGCGTGCCTGCAAAAAACTCAAGGCATCTGCATTGATCGCATAAGTAATACTGTCATCGCCCCAACCATTCCAACGTCTCATTTTTTTCTGTCCCTGAATTAAGTCCAAGCTTGTATACTCACCAACTGACTTGTAGCTTAATCAAGTGTCACCTTCAGGTATTGCGCTTTCATGACAAGGTTCTTGTTTTAATATGCCAAATTCACATACAGGATCTGTTGCAGACAACCGTGCCGCTGGACGGGTTGCTGCGGCCTACCTGCAACCTTTGCTTGAACTGGCGAATGAACGTGGTTTGAATTTGCGCGCATTGGCGATGATGGCAGGCATGGCTGAAAATACCCTGAGCAAGCTGAAAGAAAGCATAGCCGCTGCAGACTATATACGGCTGCTTGATGCCGGTGCAGAACTGAGCAAAGACCAGCATTTTGGCCTGCATGTAGGGGAGAGAGTCAAACTCGGCACCTACAATGTATATGGCATGATACTCATGAGCTGCAAGGATTTTGAACAGGCTTTCCAGCAAACCATGCGTTATGAAGGCCTGGCGCATGATCTGGGGCGGTCAGCTCTGGTGATCGATAATGAAATGACAGAATACCAGTGGCACAGCCATTTCCCACAAGCGAGCAGGCACCTGGCTGAAAGCGTGTTTGCCGGCATACGGGTATTTGGTAACTGGTTTGCTGGTACGACCTTACCTGATGCCCCGGTTTATTTCAGGCATGCAGTACCAGATGATTTGCAAGAACATCATCGCCTGTTTGGCAAGGAAGTTCATTTTGACGCAACGCTCAACTGCGCCCGCTTCCCAACTGCCTTGCTGAGTTGGCCTGTGCCCAATGCCGATGTCAGTATGTACCCGGTCTTACAACACCATGCCGAACAACTACTCAGACAAAAGCAGCAAGCCCGGCAAGATGGCGGCATCGTCGCCCAGGTCAGGGCAGCTATCAGCAATAATTTGGCGCAAGACCAGGCGAGATTGCCACTGATCGCCCAAGAATTATTACTGAGCCAGCGCACTCTGCAGCGTAAATTGAGCGAAGCAGGCATCAGCTTCCAGCAAATTCTGGACCAAACCAGAAAAGACACTGCCATCGATTACTTGCAGAAGACAGGTTTCAGCCTGGCGGACATCGCCTTCCTGCTTGGCTATCAGGAACAAAGCGCCTTCAACCATGCCTTCAAAGAGTGGATGGGCGTAAGCCCGGGTGTATACCGGGAAAAACATTTGATCCACAAATAAAAAAAGGGAGCTGTCTACACAGTTCCCGTTTTTTATGAATTCTGGACGGTGGCTTGTCCGCTTAAATGCGAACCAAGCACACCTCACTACCGTCATACATATCGGTTGTATGTACAGCAGCTAGACATACTATAACCCAAAATTATGACGGCTGCATGAACAGCTTTTTGCGATACATCAAACCTCATTATTTTTACTGCCAGTGCCTGCATATACGCAAGTATCTCAGACTGGCGTATCTGGCGTAACTTCAGTAACTGGAACGCTTTCAAAACGAAACAGCTCTTGCACCGAACAATTAAAAAGCTCGGCAAAGGCTTCAATAAACTCTACTTTCCAGTGTTCTGCCTTGTTATCGACGATACGCAATAATTGAGAATGCGAAACAGTCACCCGTCTGGCGATCAACAGGCGGTGCAAGGCAGAAACCGAACGAATCTTGTTTTCAACCATCAACTCACGAATTCTGAGCTCGGCTTTTATTTTATGTCCGGACATGGGGGAATATGTTGTTACTGGGTTTGTAATGGGCATGATCGAACCTCAATCGACGGCTGCGATGATACAGGATATAAGCATTTTTTGCGGTCGCCGCATAAAAACAACATGAAACATTCAATTTTCTCCACGCCATGCTGGATTTTTTCTAAAAGCTGTGGCAAGATCAGTTCATCGATTTTGGCAAGACTTTTACACATTTTTTATTTAGGACGATACGTGAAAACTACCTGGCTCCCACAACTGCAACAAGATATGTGCTTAACAGCACAGGGCTTGCTGTCAGCATTGTCGGTCAGGTCAGTGGCGGGATTGGGTTATCGTGATGCGCTAACAGACCTGGCGGCGGCATCCGCCACGATATCCAAACGCAATGATAGCGATAGCATTATTCGCACGACCACAAAACATGTGGTCTCCCGTAACGAGCAATCTAATCCAGGCAAGTTTCAGTTTAATCCTAACCCGAATTACCGCATCCGAAGATCAGCCCTTCAGGTAGCAGGAGCAAATTAAAAACAGCTCCTCCCCACCTCAAGCTGAAAAGCCCGGATGCCCTAAAAAGCTCCGGGCTTTTTGTTTAATTATCTGCTGCTTTTATAAATTAAAAGCACAGACTCAGCAGTAAAACCCGCGCAAGCGGTCGTGGCCAGCAACAAGGTCACGGAAACACCAGTAAGTCAGTACACAACGTTAATTTGATCAAGCTTATTCAAGTGTATCTAAGTCAAAAGGATAAGCGAAAGCCAAGGGGAAGTCCCCTGGCTATTTTTTAATTCCAATGAAGGGAGGTAAACATGTTTGCTGTATTCTGGATAGAAATCCACAAGCAAATAAAAATGTCTCACTGCAGAGAATTTGATACCGGCGACATGATTGCCGCCCTCAAATTCGCTGACAATCTGAGACAAAGACAAGCCGCAGGAGAATATATACGCCACATCAGCATGTCGTCAGAAAATACCAATTCTGTCGGCATACCAAGTGCGGCGATAGATTATCACTGGGCTGAACACAAGATCGCGGCATGATACTGAAAAATATCAACACCAACATCTCTATGACAAACGCATTATGCAAAGACCTGGGCTAGCCCAGGTCTTTTTATCTTCATGCTGATTAATTACTTACTGCAGTTAATCCAAGATGCCAAAGGATGTGAAGAATTCGGCTCTTGCACAGAATAGCGTGGCACCTGCACCACCTCTCTATGCTCCAGCACAGCTTTTGACGTCAACAAATTGCTGATATTTTGCGACAATCCCTCACGATGGTTTTCTTTCAGCCATGCCACCAGCTTGGTACTTGAATCAGTATCAGTGGTCATCAACACTCGCGCCGCTTCAAACAGGGAATTTTGAATAGGCACTTCATCGCAACGGCCAGGCCCATTCAAAGCAAGCTTGTAATTGGTTTGTATGGAATTGACAAACCTGTCCAGCTTGATAAGTTGGTTGTCGCGAGGGGATTCGTCTCTATATTCATCTGCAGCAGCTTGCTGAAAAAACGCGTTGCGTTTGCGCGGGTTGCCTTTCTTGGTTAGTTCAAGCAAGCGGTCCAGACCTATATGCCAGACTGCACAGTTCGCATTATTAATAGATCTGCCAACGGTCATCCCAAGAACTTCATCAGGAGCAAAATGACGCCCGCGTACAGACGAAGTTCCCGTTCCGGAAAACGCATAGTTCTTTAAAGGGATATTGACGTTAGGATTGAACCTGTAAGACTGGTCGGAAGCCAATGGCACACCCAGCATATCCAGCTGCCATTCCCGGCGTTGTTCCAACAATGAATCGAATGCGCGATAGATGGAAGGACTAATGACATAGTCAATCATGCTGCTTCGTGTATCTGCCAACGAGCCACTCAAATCACCCCTGTCGTTGACATGTGCATCAACCAGTATCAGCAAACAGGACAAGTCCTGGGTACCAACCAGAATTTCTGAATACGCGCGGATCAGGGCATCAACGCCCAGGTTATCCGATGAGCCAGCGTCATATAAATGCAAAAACTTGGGGCTGGGCTGATGATAAATATCGTTGTCAGCACTGAAGTTCTTAAGTGCCAGCGGTACGAACAAACCAGGATAGGCAGCAGATGCCGCCACTGCATCGGCAACACGCAATTGATTTAGATCAGAACCAATTTCTTTGAACGCCGCATCAGTGAAGGTAAAACCCTGCAAACTGGCTTCTGAGGAATTAAGCCCGCGGGTTGTCAGCGTATCTGCCCCGACAAAGCGGTGCGCATGCGAGCTATTAATATAAAGTGATGGCTTGCCCGGCTTGCGCTCCCCCAAATCGCCATAGACTGCACCTTTGTAAATTCCGGCATCAAACACATCTGCCAAAATTCTGGTGGCATTTTTTCCGGATGTCAGAGTAGGCACGAAATTAATGGGATTGGCTGAGCGATATACCCATGAAGACAAGTAATCTCTGCGCAGCTGGGCAGACATCAAATCAAAATCAGCTTCGTTATCCAATGGTTTTAAGCTGACTGCAGCTGCGGCAAGCGAGCCACCAGATACTGAAGACAGCGCAGTGACTTCATCAAACAAACCAAAATGACGCAGCTGCGCCATTACCCCTAAACCAAAATTTGCGGCCCGCAATCCCCCGCCAGAAATCGCCACCCCGATAAACATGGGATGGGGACATGGAGCATTTTCAGTTGCAGCCTCCGTTGTACAACCAAGTTTGGAAGCATAATGTGCCCGCGGAACACTGGTGTCGCCGCCATTAGCCTTGACGTTTATATGAGGATTTCTTTCATCCAAGTGCAAAGAAGCGCAACCTGATAAAAGCATCGTCGCCCAGATTGAAGCGCCGACAATGGCATTTTTTATCGGGGAAATATTCAACAATTAATACTCCATGAATCACTTGAAACCTTGAATTCTCTGGCCAATACAAGAAGAATTGGCGACAGAAAATTCAGGCACAAACTTAATAGACTATCAATTATTGCATAGGTTCCTCAATATCTCACAGAGTCGCTGCAAGCCAGGCTATTCAAGACGCAGTTCCCTGTCTCATCTACCAAGCAAGCGATGCCACAACAAAGATAAAACACGAATATGAAAATCGGCTTGTCTTATTAATCATTGTCGATTAAATTGCCAAATCAGAATTTCAATCTGATACGAGCAATAAGCAGCAAGTAGCGTCCGCAATGCCCTAATACCATAAGCCATAGCACACACTTTCACCAGGAGAGCACCATGACTACAACGATAGGCAATACATCTGCCCCAAATCCTGGCCTGGCGATGACGCTGGCAGCAACTGCATATTGCTCAGACCCGGCCACCACACTCAATAATCTGGGCAATGGCTGGACCGCTGTCTGGGCCGCCACTACTGATATCAATGGCAATATCGCCTTCATCGCCTACAACGGCAGCTCCCAATATGTCGTCGCCATACGCGGCTCATTGCTGAATTTCAGTTGGCAAGCTTTTGATAACTGGTTTATCCAGGACCTCAATGTCTATAAACAGACGGCCTGGACTTATCCGGCCAGCGATGCTCAACCCATGGTGTCGCAAGGTTCCTCTGATGGTTTGACAGACCTGACCCAACTCGTCAACGCCTCCGGCCAAACCATCTATCAATACCTGACAGCAAATGCCATAGGTAGCGATATCTCTATTGGCGTGGTCGGACATAGCCTGGGCGGCAATCTCGCCACCGTATTTGCGCCATGGCTGCTGTATCAGCTCCAGCAAAACAATATCGCTCTCCCGACATTGTTCCCGGTGCTGACCTTCGCCGCCCCCACTGCTGGTAACGCGGCCTTTGCCGCAGCCTATGACAAGAGCTTTCCCTACTCATGGCGCTACTATAATGAGATTGACGTCGTGCCCATGGCATCTGACTCGCTGCGCTCAGCGGAACAACTCTACTCCGCTCCAGCACCCGAGGCCAGCAGCATAGAAACCACCTACAAGAAACTCACCGTCACACTCAAGGACGCGATTGGCCTGATCGCTGATTCTATTGATGTATCCGAGGGCACCAACGGTTCCATCTACACGCAAACCAATCAATCCAGCGGCAGCATCGCATTAAATACATTGAAGACCATCTATCCTGTCGATACCAGCAAACCACTGACAGACCAATGGTTCGACCAAGTCGCTTCGCAACATGTGCAAAGCACTTACCTGTCCTTCTTTGGATTACCGCCAGTTGCATGTGCTGCCAATTAAATGCAGGCAAACCAGCCAAGGCTGGTACGGGCATCAAACACAAACAAGCCCTTAATCATCAAGATCAAGAGCTTGTTTGTATCTGCTGAAACTCTAGCTGGAATGCCAGCTATCGTCATTCACGTTGTACCAACAAAGCGGCAATGCTCAATATGACCAATGCACCAACGATCAAGTTGCCTAGCGCATGAAAGTCAAACCTGCTATTCCCTGGCGCGTCAGCACTTAAATAAGATTGCATGAGACAGCCGATGATCAAACCGTCCGCAACACCGACAAGGACATTCAGATAAATATTCTGATGATCACCCGTCGACGTAGTCAGAATAATCCATCCTACAATGGCACCGACGAAAATCCAAAAAATCAAACCCATATATCTTCCTTGCCCATTTTTTATATCACGTGAAAATATTGCCCTGCCCTATAACAATATCTCTACGCTGCCGTAATAATGAGCAAATCAGTGTCCAAATAATTTTTGCCTTTGCTCATGACGTTGTTGCGCTTCCAGCGAGAGCGTAGCAGTAGGACGTGCCAACAAGCGCTCAATGCCTATAGGTTCGCCCGAATCTTCACACCAGCCATAATCCCCTTCATCTATACGCGCTATAGCCGCACGCACTTTCCTGAGCAGCTTACTTTCACGGTCACGCGCACGCAATTCCAGGGCATGCTCTTCTTCTATCGTGGCACGATCTACAGGGTCGGCAATAATGTCGTTCTCTTGAAGATGCGCAGTAGTTTCATTTGCATTTTGAACCAGGGCCAATTCAATTTCCTGCAAACGCGATTTAAAAAATGCCAGCTGCACGTCATTCATGTACTCCATCTCACTCATGTGCAGAATTTTCTCTTCCGTCAGTTTTGGCTTGGAAGAAAGGGCTTTTGATCTGATTGCCGCTTTTTTTGATGTTGAATTGGTTTGCATAGTAGTCATAATAAAACTCCTGATTCAAGTTGTTGGTTCATCGTGCAAGCTAAATATTTCTCATGAGAATATGCAAGAAACCAGCAAATCCGCTAAATTTGCTTTACTTAACTTTGCTTGTTTAAGAAATATTGAAAACGTATGGCAAGATACCAATCAATTCTCACGACATCTACAAGACCATGTCCATAAAACTTGTCAGCGAGTTCCTACGCCGGTGTTAACAAATCTCCAGATTAGAGCCTCATCAGTAGATACTGTCGACGTTATTGTCAAAACATCGAACAAGGTCCGTGATGGATTGCGCAGGGTCTCAGCCTAAGAGGTTCCACATAAATACACGCCCTTAGTGTTAATCCCAATTTTCCGTCGAGCTAATGGTTTCGGAATTACCTTCGCCATAATCCATCTGGATTGCCATCAGACGATATGATTGAGTAAAATCGAATCCAGGTAGATCGGAGGCCCCGATTTCCAGAGGTGGCTGAATAGACAGAGATGTCGACATGCTGGGCGACTGTATCCCACCTAAACCACGCCGCTTCATGCCCGAACGTTTGCCCTCGCGCGGGAAGCGCAGGAATTTTCTGGACTGGTTAAGCAAATTGGATTTAATCTCGAAAAAATCACCATTTCGGCCGCGTAAAATGACCCTGACCAGCTTCAGTTGTCTTACTCTTGACTTTGTTAACTTGCCAATCATTTTCTCAACACGCAATAGCTGCTCAGGTGTCATTTCACGTCCAATAAAGCTCTTTGCTAATATCTCGCTAATCGATAATCGTTTGTTGCTGGCTTTATCGCCGGATAGGCTACTCATCGAATTTATACTTAAATCGGACTGGCTACCGAAACCCGAGTAGCCAGTGAATCCACCTGATCCACCACTACCGAAACCCGGCAGGTTGGGCATTGCGCTGTTCCCAAAACTGAACGGGGCGAAGAATCCACTGCCGGAACTGGAAAGACCAGTAAAATCACTGTTACCTGACCCGAAAAAACTACCAAAACCTGAAAAATTGCTGCTTTGCCCAAACATTCCTTTGAAATCAACACCAGAGCCGTGCAAAGTGGCAATAGCATTGCTTGTGCCAGTATCATGCAGAGTCAATTCTTGAGCCATTCCTGATCCATACGATAGCGGCGGTGCAAAAAACTCACGCTCATCTTCCTGCAATGGCATTGGTCTTGGCACTCCGAAACGCGGCATCGGGATGACGGGCAAGTTGGGGTCGTGATTCAAGAGCAAGGACTGACCATAATTCATGCTGACCGAATCACTGAAACCAAATTTGCTGCGTCCAACGCCCATAGCATACAAAATACTGGCGGCCATGCGGTCGTCAAACGGTGTATTAAAGTACTTTTTCAATCTTTCTTTGATATCCTCCCGGTTAGTTGGGTAACGAACGATTTCATCGCCTCTGGTTTGTTTCGGATCATTGAATTTTTCTGCTCCCAGTTCTTTCCATGCTCTCTCACGGATACCTTGCACATATATAGCAAATTTACGCTTGGCCCAGAATTCGCCTTTATCCATCTTGTCGTCAAAAACACCGGGGGCAGTCAACATGTTAGTCAAATCGACCTTAGACAATGCAGGATAAGTCACCTCGCCATAATGGTCCTGAAGCTCCCAGGATACTTTGTCGCTAATGATGTGACGAACTGACTGCGGAGAATCGGACGTGATGTCAAGCCAGGCAACGTCCTCATGCGTGTCTTCACTAGCCAAAATCAGATCAGGGCGCGTACCGCCACGAGGCACCTGTGTAATCACTAGTAAACCCGACGGGGCATCGGGCAGATAAATTTGGGTGGCGATAGTTTCGACGGCATAACCAAAAGCTGCATTAATCAGATTGGCATCACCATATTTTTTGTAGTCATTCCAGGTATCGACCCAGTGTTGCGTATGCCCATCCACGTTGTAGGCACCCAATTCGGGGACGTTCAAAATATACAGCCTTGCCTTTTCCACTGCATCACTTAATGCCTGCATAAAATCATTAATGCGAACCACGTAATCGTCCATTTCGTTATGCACCTTGACCGAAATAGCACGTTGTGCCACCTGCTGCGTCACTGCACTTGCGTGCGGCTTAACATGGTTGCCAGTGAAGTGATTAGGTAAGGTGTGTATGCTCATGGATGTAGCTTGCATGCCCATGCGGTCTGCTTCTTGCTCAAGATGAGGATCATCGTTGATCGCTACACCGGCTTGATGCAACGTAGGTTCAACCCGCTGTTGTCGCTGCTGTACCAGATGCCATGCTTCATGCGGCAATTGATGGCCTTGCCCCGGTCCCAAATAAATATTGCGTCCTTGCGCGTAGGCCAATGCGCTCAATTGTGCGGGTTTGGATGAGTTGTAATGTACTTTGACTCCATCCATGCTTATACCAGAGAGCGTTTCGATACCAGCTTTGAGTTGATCGGGTAAACCTGTGTCATTGGTAGCTGTCATTTGACGTTGGACAACTGACCATGTCATGGGCATGGAATTCCCAGTAGATTGCCCCAGCAGGCTGCGTGTGTAACTGTAATCGCCAAAGAACTCTGTCGGTGGCACATCTTGCGGGAGAAAACTGATATTTTCTGTTTGCCGTTGCAGTGTTGCACCTTGCATTGCCTTGTCTAGTACTTTTTTTGCATACC
>JACQDX010000149.1 GCA_016200895.1 Burkholderiales bacterium | reverse complement strand
GAAAAATATTCTTTGCCAAATCTAATCCAATTACGGTAATCTTTTCCATGACGCTTCCCTTCTGTTTAGTAGTTTGTTGAAACTCTACTTTGGCACATCACGATGCCGTTTGGGAGGGGGGCGTCCATTTCATTACCCTACAAAACGTGCCGAGCGCATCACTACCACTAAGCCTGCTGATAAGTCACCTTCATCCAGTCAATAAACAATTGCACCTCAGGCCGTATATTTGCCTGTGCCTCATGCACCAGATAATAGGCATGCGGTGGCGTTGCCAGTTGCGTATCAAACACGCGCACGACTTCACCCTTGCTGATCATGTCCTGGGCAAATTGCTGGCGGGTCAGGCCTATGCCATGGCCATGCTTGACAGCTTCCAGCAACAAGCCCAGATCATCGACACGCAAACCGGTCGTCGGTTCTGGCCAATCCAGGCCAGCGACTTCAAACCATGGCTGCCATGGTTCCAGAGCTGAACGCAAGAGTTTGGCATGACGCAAATCTGCCGGGCTTTGTATGGAGGGCAAAGTTTTTAAATAAGCCGGGCTGGCGACGACAAAGCTGGGTTCGATGAATAATTTCTTGGTCACCAGGTTAGGGTATTCACCCGCACCAAAACGTATCTCCACATCGCTTTCTGACAAACTTAAGTCATACAGTGGTACAAACAGATAAACTTCAATTTCTATGTCTGGGTACGCCTGCGTAAAACTGGCCAGGTGTGGCATGAACATATAGCGCGCAAAAGTCGGCGGCACCGTCACCTTGACGCGCAACTGGCTTTGCGTAATCTTGTTGGGCAGCGGAAAATCTGACAAAGTGCGCAAGGCCACCCGCACCACATCCAGATAACGCCTGCCAAATTCCGTCAGCGTGACACTGCGTCCCTCGCGCACAAAGACGCGCTCACACAAATGTTCTTCCAATAAACGTATGCGGTGCGACAGCGCAGAAGGCGTGATGCACAGCTCTTCAGCCGCCACCGCAAAAGAACTATGCCGCGCCGCAGCCTCAAAAGCAGATAATGCATGTACTGGTGGTAATCGTGTTGCCATACTCTTCCTGATGTGTTCTGTTTGGTGTTTCAGTTACCACGACATAAATGAGCGACGTGAGTAGTGCAGGTAATTGGCGAGGGCGACACAGGCTTGGCCATATTGTTTCCCTTGGAATTTCTCTGTGCTACCTCTGTGACTCCGTGTCTCTGTGGTGAATGGTCTTGACTTAAATAACTTGAATACGATCTCGATCTATTCTTCAACCTCATCCCACGCAATAATTTTGCCGGGATTTAAAATATTCTTGGGATCAAATGCATGCTTGAGCAAACGCATCATGTGTATCGCATCTGCCCCATGTTCCTCAATCAAAAATCCCATCTTGTGTATGCCCACGCCATGCTCACCTGTACAAGTTCCATCCATGGCAATCGCCCGCGTCACCATCCGTTGGTTGATGGATTCTGCCACGGCGATTTCATCAGGGCTGTCCGGGTCCACCAGCATCAGCACATGGAAGTTACCATCGCCGACATGGCCGATGATGGAATAGGTAATGCCATGGTTTTCACAATCTATCTGGGTTTCGCTGATACACTCCGCCAGGCGTGAAATCGGTACGCAGCAATCAGTAGAAATCGAACGTGACCCAGGCCGCAATTGCAACAAGGCAAAATAGGCATTGTGCCGTGCTGCCCACAGGCGGCTGCGGTCTTCTGGCCTGGTGGCCCATTCAAAATCACCCGCACCATTCGCCGCAGCAATTTCCTGCACCAGCTCCGCCTGTTCTTTCACACTATGCTCAGTGCCATGAAATTCAAACAGCAGCAAAGGCTTGACAGGCAAGTTCAACTTGTCATGCGCATTGATGGCGCGCACGCCATTCGCATCCAGGAATTCTACCCGCGCAATCGGCACGCCCATCTGTATGGTCTGGATGACGGTATTCACCGCATCTGTATTATCAGGGAAGCTGCACACCGCCGCAGAAATGGCTTCAGGCAAAGGATAAAGCTTGACCGTCACTTCAGTGATGATACCCAGCGTGCCTTCACTGCCGACAAACACCCGCGTCAAATCGTAACCCGCAGATGACTTCTTGGCACGCGAACCCGTGCGTATGATGCGGCCATCTGCCGTCACCACCGTCAACGCCATGACGTTTTCACGCATGGTGCCATAGCGCACCGCATTCGTGCCAGACGCCCGAGTGGCCGCCATGCCACCCAGGCTGGCATCAGCACCAGGGTCGATGGGGAAGAACAGGCCGGTATCACGGATCTCGGTGTTCAACTGCTTGCGCGTGACGCCAGCCTGCACGGTAGCCGTCAAATCCTCGGCATGTACCGCAATCATCTTGTTCATCTGCGACAAGTCTATCGTCACACCGCCATGCAGGGCCAGGATATGGCCTTCCAGCGACGAACCGGCACCGTAGGGGATGACCGGCACATCATGCGCATGACACAGCTTGACGACCTCAGCGACCTCTGCCGTGCTCTGGGCAAACACCACCGCCTCTGGCGGCATGGGATCATACGAGGATTCATCGCGACCATGATGCTCACGCACCGCCAGGGCGATGCTGCAACGGTCTTCCAGCAGGGCTTGCAAGGCATGCAGCAAACCGGCGGGCAAGGGCTTTCTGACACTCGCCAAAATGGCAGGATGGTTCATAATGCGGTCCGTACTGGTGATGGTGACCTCTATTATGCTGTGTCCAGCCAAATTTTGCCGTATCCTTTCAAACTTACTGGCTTATTTTATTTGCCGGTGGTAATTCAAACTCAAGTCCCTGTTGCTCGGGCACTTATCCCAATTGCACTGCTTGCGCGTTTGCATCTGACAATTTGAATAGCAAATCTTCAACGGCGGCTTCTGACACAGAGCCAAGATCGATGCTGACTTGCTGTACATCGCCTTCTGGCGTTATGGCAGACATGAAATGCACCACGCCGTACAGGCCATCTGCATTTTTGGGATTTTCATCCTCGCCATCGAACCAGTTCGTGAACCACTGCACCAGCGTCGCCTCGGCAAGCTCAAGTGCCATCCCGCTGATCTGCAAGGGCAGCCAATCCCAGGTGAATGGAACAATACTCACCTCAGTAGCAGACAGTTTAAAACTCAGGGGTTCAAATTCCAGCTGAGTCTTTGCGTCAACAGTGTGTGACTGCCCGGCAAATTCACCCTCTGCAGGTATCCAGTCTGCCCGGCAAGGCAAGGCCGGCTTGCCTTCCATGGTGAGCGTACCATCAGCATTGCGGTAGGCTGGCTCAACATGGACATGGTCTTTATTAACAGCAGCCGCAAGTACGGCAATATAAGAGGCGCGAATCGCGGCGAATAATTGTATAAGTGTCATGGCGCGATTATATTGATAAGGCACAAGCAGGGCAATCATGGCGGGCAATCATGTGCCAATACCAGATATGCTGTATAGGCTGTGTATAGTGTGTGTTCAGGCAGATTTTGCCGTATCCTTTCACACTTCCTTATTTATTTTTACTTATTTTAATTGCCATGGGTAATCGACTCTCAAAAATCGCAACACGTACCGGCGACAAAGGTACTACTGGCCTGGGTGATGGCAGCCGCATCGCTAAAGACGCCCTGCGCGTGCACGCCATGGGCGACGTGGATGAACTCAATTCACAGATCGGCGTGCTGCTGTGTGAAGACATGCCAGAACTGATGAAACATGAGCTGGTCTCCATCCAGCACGACCTGTTCGACATGGGTGGCGAACTCTGCATCCCCGGCTACACCATGATCACCGACACTCAGGTAGAAAGGCTCGACGCCCTGCTGGAAAAATACAATGCCGACCTGCCACCACTAAAAGATTTCATCCTGCCAGGAGGCTCCCGCGCCGCCGCCATCGCCAACGTCTGCCGCACCGTCTGCCGCCGCGCAGAACGCGCGATAGTCAGCGTAGGCAATGCCGAGACCATCAATGATGCACCCAGACAGTATATGAACCGTTTGTCGGATTTGCTGTTTGTGCTGTCGCGGGTGTTGAACCGGTATGCGGGGGGGAGTGATGTGCTATGGGAGAAAGAACGCCAGCGCTAGTCGAAACCCTGATTAAGCTACTGCGCGACGCAATTTTGGGTCTGCGATGCTCATCGTACGTTCGTACGACTGCGCTTCTTAACCCAAACTAGCGCCGCTCGCTACGCTTACTCAGGGCTTCTTGAGCCAGTTGGTCTTTGGTGTATAAAGTTTATTGGGAATGCAAAAACGATTCATCCGACTTTCCTGTGGGTTCCTGATTCAGGATAAAGTTCAAGCCCTCCACAATGGAAATAGATAGCGATCTTGAAGTTATCCCGGTTTCTGAATCCACAGGCTCGTTTTTGTACTGTTGCAATTTTCGAATTCAATCCTTCCGCTACTGCGTTGGTCACCCTATGCT
>JACQDX010000148.1 GCA_016200895.1 Burkholderiales bacterium | reverse complement strand
TCTAACCGACTTGAGTACGAATTATTTTTGTCTGGCCGCAGCGATGACGCGCCCCAAGTCAAAGACTGACATTGCGTAAAAATAGCTGCGGTTGTACAGCGTGATGGCAAAAAAGTTCTCTGTTGCCAGCCAGTATTCTGTTGCGTCGTTGCCATTTTGTAGATCGACAAGACCATATTGGATGTTTGTTGGTGCTTCGCTACTGGCTGTTGTCGCGATGGCTTTTAAATCCTGCAACTGATAACTGGCCTGCAAACCTTTCCCCAGCGCAGTATTGAGTTGTTCACTTTTTTCATTCAGCGCCAGAGTGGCAGGGAAGGCGATGGGCAAATTACGCTTCCAGCCATGCACTGCGAGATAGTGGGCGACGCTGCCTATGGCATCAACAGGCGAATCAGTCAGATTGATTTTGCCGTCACCATCAAAGTCCACTGCATATTTCCTGATGCTGCCAGGCATGAATTGCGGCCAGCCTATCGCGCCTGCATAAGAACCTTTAAAGACAAAAGGATCGAGTGAGGCTTCTCTGGACATCAGCAACATGTTTTCCAGTTCATCACGGAAAAATTGCATGCGCATGTCACGAGTAGGCGTATCGGGATAATCGAAGGCCAGCGTAGTCAGTACATCCATCACGCGAAAGCCACCAGTCTGTTTGCCGAAGATAGTTTCGACACCAATCAGGCCGACGATGATTTCTGGCGGCACGCCATATTCCTGCTCAGCTTTTGCCAGCGCATCGGTATATTTATCCCAGAAGGCGATGCCGGCTTCAATACGGTAAGGTTCGACAAAGCGGGCGCGGTATGCTTTCCAGTTCTTTGGTTTGCCTGCAGGAGCAGGGCGCATCAATTGTCTGGCAGTTTCTATGTACTTTGCCTGCTTGAAGATGGTTTTCAACTCTGCTTCTGTGTAGCCATGTTTGCTGACCATTTCAGAAATGAAGCTGGATACTTCCTTCCATTGCTCAAAATGGCCTTCATCTTTTTTAGCTTTGGCAGCCGGAGCTGAAGTGGCAACATTCGCCGCCGCTTTTTTCGTATGTTTTTTTCCTGTGGCATGCACCTCGCCCGCAGTGAGCAGGGCGGCAGCGATGATGAGGGAGTAAACGCCTTTCAGCAATGTGCTGGGCTGGTTTGATGCAGGTGTGGTCAGTGAGATCAAAATACGTCAATAAAAAATTAGCGGCACGCGGCCAGCAAGGTTTTCAAACGCCGGATCAGCGTGCTTTCCGGGCCTGGGTTTTTGCCGTAGCGGGCACTTGCATACAGTGTCAGAAAACGTTCAACGTTCTCAAATTCAGCTGCGGGCAGGTTGCTGCGCAATCTTTCCAGATAGGCTTTTGGCCCTTCATGCAAAGCGCGTGCTGCGGTCTTTTTTTCCATCTTGCGACAGAATGAAAAGTATAGCTTATCAAGCGCTGTGATACGTGGCCGGTTACGAATTAGCGGCAGAGCGATCAGGCCCAGTATCAGGCTGGTGGCAATAAAGAATAACAAGGTCAGTTGTGCCCAGTCTACTTTCATGAAACCCAGGGAATTCAAGAGGTTCCTTTGGGTATTTTGGTTGTAATTCAATACCCACTGATTCCATGAATTGTTGACGGCGCTCCATTGCATGCGCACCTGATTAAAAAAAGAAATCCCATCCGGGCTCAGATTCATCAGCCCGGCCAGACCCTGACGCGGTACCGCATAATTGAGGGAGCGTTGTACCCTTTCAGGTGCGACGGCTGCAGTCGGGTCCACCCTGATCCAACCCTTACCCTCCAGCCAGACTTCGGCCCAGGCATGGGCATCTGATTGGCGAATTTCCAGGTAACCATCAACAGAATTCAGATTGCCACCCTGATAGCCAGCCACTACCCGCGCTGGAATATTGGCAGCGCGCATCAGCAAGACAAAGGCGCTGGCGTAGTGTTCGCAAAAGCCCGCCTTGGTGTCAAACAAAAATTCATCGGCGCTGTTTTTACCAAGGCGTGGCGGTTCCAGCGTGTAAGAATAAGTTTCGCGACGAAAATAATTGAGTATCGCCCAAATCAGTTGCATATCATCTGAATACTGCTGGCGTAATGTGGCAGCAAAAGCCAGGGTGCGTGGGTTGTACCCTTCTGGCAGTTTCAGTGAATCCGCCATCATTTCCCGGCTGCTTGCTGCCTCCAGGGTATAGCTGGTGTAAGACGCTATCGCGTATTTGAGTCTTTCATTTGTGGCTTGTTCGCGCCGCGTCTCCATCAGCTTATTGATGATGGCAACGGTGCCTGTGTTCGCTTCCAACTCTGGCTTACCTGCTGGCATGTCCAGTGCGAATAACCAGTTTTGTCCATTCGCTTCCAGCGTGATTTCCTGATGTATGGCCTGGCCTCCATACTTGATCCAGTTCTTATCCTGATCGGTTTTATAGGAAGACCTTTTTTCTTCCTGTGACCAGCTACGTCCATCGAATTGATTCATGACGATGCCGCGCCAGTAAAGCTGGGGTTTGGCAGGAATGAATTTATCGAACTTGACGCGAAAGGCAATTTCTTCAGACTGGGCCAGTTCGCTGATATTGCCCGGCGACATAGAGCTTGATAGCCCGCTGCGTCCAGATTGCGCATCGCCCGGCAAGCCCCATAATGGCCCCTGTATGCGTGGGAACAGCACAAAGGCGATGATGGTCAATGGAATTGCCAACCCAAGTATGCTGGCCCCCAGTTTGAGTCTTTGCAATAATGGTGGTACTACACCAGTGTAATGAAAGGACAGTTGCGCAGTCAGCAGCAGGCATAAGCCAGTCAGTGTCAGTATGGCGGCAAAGATGGTTTGCTGATAAAAGAAACTGGTCAGCAATAAAAAGAAACCAAGGAAAATCACCACGAACAAATCACGCTTGGCGTGCATTTCCAGGAGCTTGCAAGTCAGCAGCAAGACCAGCATGGTGACACCAGCTTCTCTGCCAAAAAAAGTCCTGTGCGTCAGATACACACCTGCCATCATCATGACTGCAACAGGCAGTAGCAACCAGGCTGCTGGCAGGCGGCGACCACTCAGTGTCAGCCAGCCCCGCCACAATAACAGGAGGGCACAAGAGGCATTCACCCACCATTTGACATGATCTGCGTGAGGCAAGAGTACAAAGAGACAGGCAAAGATCAGCAGCAGGGTATCTGCCTTGTCGCGAGAGAGTATGGTGCGGAAGACTGGCGATTTCATGGTGCTCATATCTCGTACAGCGCAAGTGCGCGCAGGCAGGCTTCGCAATGCTCGGGCCCTGTGGTGGGCGGATATTGTGTTTGCGCCAGCTTGAAGCCATAGGTCAGGCCACGTTGATCAGCTTCCAGCACCCAGCTGGTCAGACGTGATAATTTCAATTCTGTATCCAGATTCCCCGGCAGGGCGGCAAAGTCCAGCATCACATCACAGCCTGAGCCTCCGGCAAACTGCTTGGTTACCAGCGAACCACCCAAAGCCGTATCGACCTTGGCAATCTGCTTCCATGCCAGATGTTTCATGGAGTCACCAGGCTGATAAGCGCGCACACCCGCAAAATCTTCGTCACCTGCGTGGCCTGGCACTTCCGTTTTTTTTCCTGCGCCCGACATGGGCAAAGGCGGCGGATTAGGTTCCGGTTGCGGGTAGACCAGGGCATTTGCATCTGGCAACCAGGTGCTCCAGGCGCGCAACAAACCTAAGGGGTAATTGGTTTGCAAGCGGATTCTGGGTATGGCCTGTAAGCCCCTGTTCGTGGTGGGATAACTGAGTTGCACAGCGACTCGGCTGTCGGCAGCAATATCGACAAATTTTTCTGGATGATCTTTTTCGGCGAAGCCCACACTGATGGCATAGCGTGGATGGGGGCGGCGATTGATCACATACACTGTGTACTCGGTTTCTTCCCCAGCGAAGACTGCCCTGGCGGAACCTGGTAACAAATGCAGGTAAGCCAGATTACGGAACCCGTAAAATACATTGACTACGGCAATCCCGCCCAATACATAAGTCAGGCCAAAGCCAAGATTCAGGCTGTAATTGGTGGCTGCCAAAAACATCAGCAATAATAAGACGACAAATACCATTCCGGGTTTGCTGGGCAGGGTGAATACCCGTCGCTGATTCAGGAACACTTCGCCGCTTTCTGGTTTGTGTTCCAGAAAGACGATCTTGCGCAGTCTTTTTTTTATCGATGTGAACATGCCGTTATTTATCTATGGCTGCTCAGCTTCAGACGCTGACGCGCTTCATCAACTGCGCCAGCAATTCGCTGCTGGCACTGACTTTGCCCGTCATTGATTTCAAGGGGCGCAATCTATGCGCAATGACGGGTATCAAGACTGCCTGCACATCTTCAGGCAAGACATGGTCGCGGCCTTCCATGGCTGCCCATGCGCGCGCTGCCTGTAACAAGGCGATAGAGGCACGCGGGCTCATGCCTTCGGCAAATAAATCACCCTGGCGCGTTGCGTGTGCCAGTGACTGTACATAGTCAATCAACGATGCCGAGGTATGGATTTTCTTGAGTTGTTGCTGGGCTTCCATCAACTCTTCTGCCTGCATCACGGCAGGCAGTTGTGCCAGCAGGCTGCGCCTGTCTTCACCCATCAAAAGGGCGCGTTCAGCTGCTGCATCCGGGTAACCTAGCGACAGGCACATCAAAAACCTGTCCAGTTGCGATTCAGGCAGGGCAAAGGTACCTACCTGATGCGCCGGGTTTTGGGTGGCGATGACAAAGAAAGGCGAGGG
This sequence comes from Burkholderiales bacterium, assembly GCA_016200895.1. GTDB lineage: Bacteria > Pseudomonadota > Gammaproteobacteria > Burkholderiales > Burkholderiaceae_D > Undibacterium. The sequence continues at coordinate 93,264 of JACQDX010000148.1, read as the reverse complement.
CAGGTTACGGGTTTGCCCTTCTACTGAGACTTGTCTTTCTTCCATGGCTTCCAGCAATGAGGATTGTGTCTTTGGCGTAGCGCGATTGATTTCATCGGCCAGCAAGACCTGGGCAAACACGGGGCCGGGATGAAAAACAAATTGTGATTTTTCCCTGTCAAAAATCGAAATGCCAACCACATCAGCTGGCAACAGGTCACTGGTAAATTGCAGACGGTTGAATTTCAAACCCAGCGAAATCGCCAGCGCATGCGCCAGTGTGGTCTTGCCTACACCTGGCAAATCTTCGATCAGCAAATGCCCACCTGCCAGCAAACAGACCAATGCCTGCCTGATTTGCTGTTCCTTGCCTATGATGACGTTGTTAACCTGTTTTGCTACTTTATGTACTTTGGAAAACATGTTTTTCCTTGCTGAGCTATGTTTATTATTGCCTGATATTCATAAAAGCCATGCCTTGATCAGGCAGAGTCGACCCATGAATTGTCAAATTTAAGTGCTCATAGTGTAAACCGAAATGTCAAAAACTGTTGCTCATAGTGAAAAGTTTCAGACAGACGGATTTGCAAAATCGGGCAAATAGGGTGAAACTGATAATAAGACAGATAAGATAAACAGAACAAATATCACGGATACTGTGCTGGCATGCTTGTGCCGGGCAGGATTTGTGGCAGTTCTGGCACAGAGACATGACAACTGCGTATTACACCCATGCTGACTGCAAACGCCATGAAATGGGCTCATGGCACCCGGAATCACCAGACCGCCTGCAAGCCATCGATGATCAATTGATCGCCAGCCGCATCAGTACTTTGCTGGATCATCGCGAGGCACCGCAAGCCACAGAAGCCCATCTGGCCCGTGTGCATACTGCCGATGCGATCTACCGCATACGCGAAAACTGTCCTTCTGAGCGGTCGGAATGCGAGCATTTCCCGCTGGATGCTGATACCTCATTGAATGCCTACACCTGGCGTGCCTCGCTGCGCGCTGCCGGTGCTGCGGTAGCTGCGACTGACGCCGTACTGGATGGCGAAGTGGAAAATGCATTTTGTGCCATACGCCCGCCAGGCCACCATGCCACACCCAGCGAAGCCATGGGTTTTTGCATGTTCAATAACGTTGCCGTGGCAGCCAAGCATGCACTGGAAGTGCGTGGTTTGCAGCGCATTGCCATTGTCGATTTTGATGTCCATCATGGCAATGGCACGGAAGAAGCTTTTCGCAATGATGAACGTGTGCTCATGGTGAGTTTTTTCCAGCATCCCTATTATCCGTACACTGGCACTGAACATCCGGCCAGCAATATGGTGAATATCCCCGTGCCCGCGCACAGCTATGGCGATGTCGTGCGCCAGTTGATTACTGAGCAGTGGTTGCCAGCCCTGCGCAAGTTCGAACCGGAAATGATCTTTATCTCTGCCGGTTTTGATGCCCACCGTGAAGATGATATGGGGCAGATGGGCCTGGTCGAAGCCGACTATGCCTGGATCACCAAAGAAATCATGAAGATTGCGCAAGAGTTTTCCGGCAAGCGCATCGTCAGTTGCCTGGAAGGTGGTTATAACCTGTCAGCCCTGGGGCGCAGCGTGGTGGCTCATCTCAAAGTCCTGGCTGACCTGGATTGAGCCATGATTAATTACAGTAGCCTGAATCCGCTGAAGACGGAGCGTCTTTTATTGCGCAAGCTGGAACGCAGTGACATAGACAGCGCTGCCATCATCCATGGTGACCCCACCACCAATATCCATAATCCCACCGGCCCCAGATCACGCGAAACCACCAGGGTGTTGCTGGATGATTGGGTAGGCGCGTGGGAACGCCAGCATTTTGGTTACTGGACAGTCTGCTCTATAGATGAGCCAGATCAGGTCTTGGGTTTTGGTGGCGTCATGCGCAAGCAGATAGGTGACTTCAGTGGTCTGAATATCTATTTCCGTTTTGCTGCGCATGCCTGGGGCAAGGGCTATGCCACGGAAATGGCCATGGCAGCCTTGCATGCAGCCTTTATGGTGCTGGCTGAGGATGCCGTATATGGCCTGGTCAGGCCAGCCAATATCCCCTCGCGCCGCACTCTGGAAAAAATCGGCATGCAGCTATACTCAGAAGTGGAAGATGTGCCGGGTGAAGCCGCCAGTCTGATTTATCGTATCACCCGCGAAGATTACATGAATCAGCAAAACTGATATCCCGGGTCAAGTCAAGAAAGCCAAGAAAGCCAGGATATGAAAATGAAAAAGACACTGAGTGCCTTGTTGGCTGTATGGGCCATGCAGACGACGCTGGTTCATGCCGCAGATGATATTGCAAGCGTCACGAGCAAAGTTGCGCAGTTCATTGATGAATGGCATGACGATGCCGCCCATGCGCGTTTGCAGTATTTCGACAAGATGGCAAAAGATGGTATCTATATCGGCACCGACAAGACCGAGCGCTGGACCCGGGATGAATTCAAAATATGGGCCAAGCGCTTTTTCGAGCGTCCGTCTGCCTGGGCATTTACATCCTTTAACCGCCATATCAGTATGTCGGAAGACCGCAAGTGGATATGGTTTGATGAGCAACTCCAAACCCAGATGGGTATTTGCCAGGCCACGGGCGTGATAGAGCAAACTGCAAAAGGCTTTGAAATCCGGCATTACCAGTTGTCGTTGACGGTACCGAATGAATTGACTGATTATCTCGCAGCAGGGCTCAAGAAGCTCGATGAAAAGCAAGTTGAGCAAGTGCAAAAAAAATGATGACTGTTAAAACCTTCTTGATAAGTAAATGATAAACATTTTGAGCAATCAGACATGTTAACTTGGCAAAATTGAATGTTGGATCAGGATAAATAGCCTTGTAATGGCTTAGTTTTAAGGCGTGCAAAGCAAAATCCGGCGCAAGCAGGGCAGAGTTCCGTACAATATCGCTTTGTTTTTGCTAAAAAGAAGAATAAGCATGTCCATACAATGGTTCCCCGGCCACATGAACGCCGCCCGCAAGAAGGCGGCGGAAACCATGGAAAACACCGACCTGGTGATAGAAGTGCAGGATGCCCGCATTCCACAAGCCTCTTGCAACCCCATGGTAGAGTCGCTGCGCAACTTCCGCCAACGTCCTTGCCTGAAGATACTGAACAAGTCTGACCTGGCTGATCCCAATGCCACCAAGGCCTGGCTGGATTTTTATAACGCCCAGAAGGGCGTGTTCGCCGTCGCCCTGAGTTGCAAAAAACCGTCTGATGTCGCCAAAGTGCCAGGTCTGGCCCTGAAGCTGGCACCGCATCGCGGCGTGCCCACCAAGCCTTTGCGCATGATGATCATGGGCATACCCAATGTCGGCAAATCGACCTTGATGAATGCCCTGCTCAAAAAACGTGTTGCCAATGTCGGTGATGAACCCGCCGTGACCAAGACCCAGCAGCGCTTGTATCTGGGCAAGAACATGATTTTGACCGACACCCCCGGCATGCTCTGGCCCAAGATAGAACATCCTACTGATGGCCTTATGCTGGCAGCCAGCCATGCTGTCGGCGTGAATGCGCTGATCGAGGAAGAAATCGCGACTTTTCTGGCAGAGCAATTGCTGATTCATTACCCAAAATTCATCACTGCTCGCTACGGCTTTCCAGTCGAAGGCATAGATGCCGTTTCTGTCATTGAGGGCGTGGCCAAAAAACGTGGCTATAAGCTTAAAGGTGGCGACTGGGATTATGAAAAAGCTTCCCACACCCTGTTACTTGATTACCGCAGTGGTGCCTTGGGACGTGTCAGCCTGGAAACCCCGGCCAGCCGCGAGCATTTACTGGCGACCTATGTACCGCCGATTTTGCTGGGGCAGGGCAAGAGTGTGCAAACTGGCATGGAGCCAGAACAGGAAGAGGCAGAATGAGTCTCCCGGCAGATGTGCCGTTTGTGCTACGTGGTGATGTAGCGGGCGTCACCACCCTGACACTGAATCGTGGTGAACGCTTCAATCCCTTGTCAGAAGAAATGCTGGCAGCCTTGCAGGCTGAATTCAAGGCTATCGCACTTGATGAAAAAGTGCGCGTCGTAGTTTTGGCTGCTGCTGGCAAGGCATTTTGCGCTGGACATGACCTCAAGCAAATGCAGGTCCATCCATCTGAAGCCTATTACAAGAGCCTGTTCCAGCAATGCAGCAAGCTCATGCTGACTATCCAGAAATTACCCCAACCCGTGATCGCCCGTGTGCATGGTCTGGCGACCGCAGCGGGTTGTCAGTTGGTCGGCATGTGTGATCTGGCTGTGGCCAGCGAGAATGCCAGTTTTGCCGTGTCAGGCGTCAATGTCGGCTTGTTCTGTTCTACACCTGCAGTTGCCTTGTCACGCAATGTCTCACGTAAACAAGCCATGGAAATGCTGCTGACAGGTAATTTCATTGATGCCCGGACAGCAATGCAGCGCGGTCTCGTCAATCGCGTCGTCAACCCTGAGCAACTCGATACCTGCGTTGCAGAACTGGTAGCCAGCATCGTTGCCAAGCCTGCGCTTGCCATCAGCATGGGCAAGCAGTTATTCTACAAACAGCTGGAAATGGGTGTTGAAGCAGCATATCAACTCGCCGGACAAACCATGGCTTGCAACATGCTGGATGATACCGCGCAAGAAGGTGTGCAGGCTTTTCTTGAAAAACGCAGACCTGACTGGTCGTGATTATTGTCTTGATTATTGCTCTGGCTTATGCGTTCTGAGATGGTCAGCAATGACCGCACCGAGTGAGCACCAGACGCCAGCTACAAAGCAGGTATACAAGACGGTATATGAGGTGGGCAGTTGGGCAGGGTTGTCGCTATAGGTAAAACTGGCATAGGTATATACCAGTGCCGTGGTGGCAATACCCAACAAATAGCCATGCATCATGGGCGATTTTTCGGCCAGATATCCAACCAGCAAACCTGGCACCACATACTGGGCAAAACCAAAGATGGCCATGAACAGCTGGTTCCCCCATAAGCCAGTATCCGTATTCACCAGTGTTGCCGGTGCCATTGATGCCTTCAGCAGCGCAATAAACACGAAATACAGCAAACCATACACGACGGTCGACAGGGCGATCGCCTGGGTGTTGGGTTTGGAAATAAAAGGGTGGAATGCCATAGGGGCAAGATTATACTCTTAGCTGCTGAAGAATTGGGCACAATTGAGCGTGTTTTATGCCATTCTTTAAGGGTATTGCTTGCGACTGGTGAGCTGCAATATGAACGGCAATCTTGGCAACGTCATTCCTGCGTGCTTTTGGCAGGAATCCAGGGGCGTTCGTGGCATACCGGCAGGTACATTAATTTCAGATTCGATTTGTTTTGCGTATCTGATTTTCAAATATCTGCACTCGTATTTTAAGGTTGCAGGCCGGTGGTAGACCGGCGGCTACATCCCTTTTTGCTTCGCCAAAAAGGGATGCCAAAAAGGCGACCCAGGCGTCGTCGCCCCTGCGGGGTACCCGTTTGTGCAATACAAAAAATGGGAAATGCCCGAAACTCGCTACGCTCAAACACGGGCATTTCTTAATCCATTTTCTGTACTGCACAAACGGCGTCGACACATGGGAACTGCGGAAAGTCAAAACCATCCCCAACTTCGATGTCATTGCGACCTTGGAGCATATTCTTTGGCTTGTAGTCAATGAGGCTTTTTAAGCCCTCAAACAGTTCACCTACCCAATCACCTTACGCGCAAACGACTCCAGGTAATCCATCAAACCATCAGCCGCCTTGGCTGCCTGTTCTTCATTGCCTTTGGCAATTGCCTTGGCGACCAGCATGTGGCAGCGGGCGCCTTCTTCTATGTCGCCTTCGTGCTGGAAGGCGTACCAGAAGCGGCGGCATTTGATGATCAGAGGGATGACGGCAGCAACGGCTGATGGGTTGCGGCAGGCTTCGTGGACGACGTGGTCGAGGGCCTGGTCGGCGGCCATGTAGTCGTTGAGGTCATTGCGCTTGGCGGCGACCAGCATTTTGTCGGCGCATTCTATGATGTCTTTGCGGTGTTGCGGCGTGGCGCGGCGGGCGGCACTGGCACCGATCAAGCGTTCAATGACGCGGCGGGTTTCTATCAGCGTCATGTGCTCGGCGGCTTCGATGTCGCTGATGATCAGGCCACGCCTGGGCATTTGCTGTATCAGGCCGTTTGATGACATGCGCATCAGGGCTTCGCGCAGCGGTGTGCGGCCAAGTCCGGTTCTTTCTACCAGTTCAGACTCGACTACCGGGGAGCCGGGTTTTAACTGCAGCGTGACGATCATGCTTTCTATAGCGTCATAGGCAACGTCGGCAGCGCGCAGCTTGGGGGCAAAAGCGGGTGTTTTTTCGGGAGTAGCAAGCATCAGATATCCATGTTCTGTATTTTGTATGGATTTTACCTATTCGTGTACGAATTTTACCTTGTAAAAGGTCAAACTTATCAAATTCTGCGTGTTTTTCTATAACTAATGCAGTTTTTTGATGGATGGCAATATATTCCTGTCTCTAATTTTGCCACGGACTGTCCTTATTTGCTGATGATTTGCGCAGAAATCGGCATAGGTGTAGATTTTAGACTGGATTTTGAGATAAGCTGCACTTTTCTAATATAATTTAAATATATTTATAAATTAAATTAATTGCAACATAATATTTTTCATCCCTTTTTCTCCCCTTTCTCGTCCCTTTTGTTTATGGAGTTGATCAATTGACGCTGCCAGCCACCCCCTTTCCCGCTCAGGAAAAACGTCAGCAAATGGCCAGCCAGATGGCGAATGTGTTTTTTTCTGAAAGCCTGTTCGATGCCATGCCGGATATCGTGTTTTTCGTCAAGGATAATGAGGGACGTTATCTGGTGGTGAACCATACGTTAGCGAGACGTTGTGGTGTCAGGGATAAAGAGGCCTTGTTAGGTAAAAAGGCGGAAGAAGTATTTCCGTCCTCACTGGCAACCAGTTATGCAACACAAGATGCGCTGGTCTTGAGTGGTAGAAAAGAAATTCATGATCAACTGGAACTGCATCTTTACCCTAACCGTTCACCAGGCTGGTGCCTGACGCAAAAAATCCCTTTGCGTGATACCCGCCATCAAATCATAGGCATGACTGGCATTTCACGTGACCTGGCCATGCCTGACCAGCGTCATCCTGTATATGCCAAGATTGCCGCAGCGGTAAAGCATCTGCATCAAAACTATACGCAAACCATTGCCATGGCTGACCTGGTCAAGCTGACGGGTTTGTCGGTGGCGCAGCTGGAACGCAATTTTCACAAGATATTTTCCCTTACACCAAGGCAGATGATGGTCAAAATCCGTCTGGATGCCGCTTCTTCCTTGCTGGCTGAGTCGCAATTAAGCATTACAGATATTGCCGTAGCCTGTGGCTATCAGGACCACAGTGCATTCTCCCGTATCTTTAAGGCGACAGTCGGCATGACACCCAGTGAATATCGCGACGTCGTGGTACGAAGCTAAATACTGGAAAAGTTTCCTATTTGCAATTCAATAGTCATCCAAACGACAATCTTTGACAGGGATGTGTTTTATTCTTTGGGCAATGCTTTACAGAAATTCTGTCAGGCATAAAACCAAAACACCTCCTGGCATCTTGCACAGGAGGAAAGAAAACACTGGAGACACTATGTTTGTAAAATTAAATCGCTGTAAAGCGATGGTCAGGCTTTTGCTCGTCAATTTGATGTTGTGCTGTAGTGTGAGTGCCCATGCAGATGCGAATGACATCGTCATTGGCCAATCGACTGCTTTGACTGGGACTCTGGCTGAACTGGGCGTTGCTCATTCCACTGGTGCCAAGGCCTATTTCGACTATATCAATTCACAAGGCGGCGTGAATGGCCGCAAGATACGCCTGGTCATCCTCGACGATGCTTACGATGCCATTAAATCCATTGCCAATGCGAAACAGTTAATAGAAAAAGAAAAAGCCGTTGCCTTGTTTGGCATGTTGGGCACACCGGCCAATACAGCATTGATACCCTTGCTGGATGAAGCAGGCATAGTCAGTTTTGCGCCAGTGACCGGAGCCGAGGTAGTGCGCAAGCCATTTAATCGCCGCATCTTTAATATCCGCGCTGGCTATGTCACCGAGACCGAAAAAATCATTGATCACCTGAGTGTGCGCGGCATCAAAAAAGTCGGTGTGGTAGTTCAAAACAATGCCTTCGGCAAGGAAGGCCTGGCAGGCATAGAGCAGGCGGCCAGCAAGCGCCAGTTGAAACTGACATCTACCGTCAGTGTCAACAGCGATTCGTCCGATCTGGAAAAAGCGGTCAGCGCCATGGAAGCCGCAGATGTGCAATCCATCATCCTGATCACAGCCGGCAAAGTTTCTAGTGACTTTATCCTGGCGTATAACAAAAAGGTCAAAGGCATGCAGTATTTTGCCCTGTCAGTACTGGCTTCGCAGGCGGGTATCAATGCGCTGGGCAAGGATGGTGTAGGCGTCATCATTTCCCAGGTATTGCCTTTCCCGTTTTCTGCTACCACAACGCTGGTGCGTGACTACCAGAAAGTCATGAGCAAGATGGGCGTCAAGGAATATTCCTATCTGGGTATAGAAGGTTTTCTGGATGCCAAGGTGTTTGTCGAAGCCATCAAGCGAGCGGGTAAGGATGTCAACAGCGAACGCCTGATCACCGCACTGGAAGGCATGGGCCGCACCGACTTTGACGGTTTTATAGTCAACTTTGGCAAAAATAATCACCAGGGCTCAGACTATGCCGAGCTGACCGTGGTATCGAAAGACGGGCGTTTTTTACGCTGACCCTTGATATGCCGCTTGATTACCTCTGAGTTACCTCTCAGTATTAAGCTATCAAGCGGCAAACTGTTTAGCGTATGCCCCAGACAAAGGGGTCGCGCTCATCCAACAATAGCTGCGCTTCAGCATTGACAAAGGCGCTACCACGCAAGCTGGGCAAGACCTTGCCATCTTCCGCATAGTGGTAGCTGGCTTCAAACACGCTGCCGAGTATGCTTTCCTGACGCCAGACCTGGCCTTCTTCCAGCTTCTTATCTGCTGCCAGGCAAGCCAGTTTGGCACTGGTGCCGGTGCCGCAGGGCGATCTGTCATAGGCTTTACCGGGACACAGCACAAAGTTCTGGCTATGGTTGTCGGTAGACATCGGTGGGCCAAATAATTCTACATGATCGATCAGGGCACCGTTTTCGCCAGTGATGCCTTGTGCTTCCAGTGCTTTGCGGACGCGCCAGCTAAAGTCTGTTAATTGCTCAACATTCGACAAGCGCAAGTCTTGTCCATGCTGATTGATCAAAAAGAACCAGTTACCACCCCAGGCGATGTCACCACTGACTTGCCCATGTCCGGCGACATCGATTTGCACGGCCTGGCGATAGCGGTAAGCAGGCACATTGTGCACCGTCACCGTGTTGTCGGCATGCAGCTCTGCTTCCACGATACCGACCGGGGTTTCTATCTTGTGCTTGCCTGCCTTGATCTGGCCCTGATAGGCCAGCGTGACGATGAAACCTATCATGCCGTGGCCGCACATGCCCAGATAACCGACATTATTGAAAAAAATCACGCCAGCCGTACAGGATGGATCGTGCGGTGCACAAGCGAGTGCACCGACGATGACATCTGAGCCACGTGGTTCGCAAACAGTCGCTGAACGATAATGATCAAATTTGTCACGAAATATCTGCAAACGTGTGACCAGGTCACCCGTGCCCAGGTCAGGGCCGCCATCAACAATAATGCGCGTAGGTTCACCACCAGTATGTGAATCAATGACCGAGATTTTTTTCATGTTTTTGCCAGTGTGGGAAGTGTTTGCTGAAGTTTGCCGAATCAGACAATTCCACGTATAGGAAGGCCTGATTCATCATGGGTAAATACTGGCGTCAGCTTAGGCAAAACTGCTGCATTTGTCTTGACACAAATTCAGCAGGTGCTCGACGAAATCAGCATAGTCATATTGGCAATCATCCCGTATTTAGAGAACTGATTTAGTGCTCAATCTACCTTGCCGGTATTTGCGAAATTCTTATAGCGTGTGATTTGTTCACCCAGCATGTTGTCCGCCATTGGTGCAAATTTTTCAAAGCCACCCAACATATAGCCACCTACGCTATAGGTCAGCACCAGCTTGCTCAGAGCCGGGCTGTTCTCAGCCTTTTTTTGCGGGATAAAATCCCAGCTCATGCTACCAGCCAGACCGTGTGCCTGCATGGGGCCAAGTGCGCCTGACATGCGCAAGGCTTTGCCAGGGGCTGCATGTACTACGCTCATATGCTGTACTCCGCCGCCGCCAGGGTATTTTTCACAAAAGCAGCCACCAGGCCGGGCATCTATACTCAGGTTCTTGGTGTTATGCGTATAAGTGTGTGAGGGGTTCCACCAGTTGCCGACATTGACCAACAATTCATAGGCTTCTTCTGGTGGTATATTTAGTAGTACTTCATGACGTATCTGGAAACCATTGCTACTTATATTGACAACTTCTGCCATTGCTGGGGCACCCAGGCCAAAGAGGGCAGCGGCGGCGAAAATGCGCAGGCTAGGGTTCATCTGTAACTCCTTTTTGGTGGTCATCAAACTCAGGTCGTGAATTTCTCATGTTGAAGCACTTTTTTGATGCATACAGATGGTAAAGTACGTTTCGTGTTTTGACCATGCGATAATCAGCCGGACCTGAGGAAAAATTAAACTTGTTGCATGAATCTGTATCCAGCCCAAACTGAAAATGCCATGCCCAAAGAGATCAAGCAGCGCCTGACCGGCGGTTTGCTCATCTCTATCGCCGTGCATATATTTATTCTGTCGCTGCAGTTTGGTTTGCCTGGCTTGGGTATGCCAGGACTGGAAGCCCCCTGGAACAAGCGCAGGGCAGAGTCACCAGAAATCACGGTACAGATCGCCAATGCAGCGCCAGCCAGTAATGACAAGTCTGTTACTGCCAGCGCCGCTGCTGCTACAGAATCGTCTGCTCCCGTTACCCTTATTTCACCTATAGTGCCAGTCAAGGAAATCACACCCAAGTCTGATCCTGCGCCTGCATCCACAGTCGCCGCAGCCAGTGTGAAGGAAAGTGGTGCCACAGCAAAGGCTGAAAGCAAGGCAGCCAATTCCGGCATACGCCTGGTCGCACCGCAAAAAGCCGCTCCTGCACCCACGCCAGTACAAACCAAAGTGGCCAGCAAGCCGCGGGCTGCGCAAAAAGTCAAAACCGATACCGCACCGCCAGTAGCACAACAGCGCAAGGTCATGGCACCTGATGTGGCGCGCGTGATTACCCAGGACATTGCACGTGAAGACAGCTTTTCCATGGCTGTACCTAATCCTGACGATGTTCCCAAAAAAGCTGATGCAGAGCCCGATCCTAAAAAGCAATATGACAACATAGCGCAAGAAGGCGTGGAGCAGGAAACCCCGCAAGAAAAAGCAGCCAAAGAGCAGGCAAAAGAACAAAAACGCAAAAAGCGCGAAGAACTGATGCGCAAGCAGGCAGATGAATTGGCACAACAGGCCAGCACCAAGGGCAAGGCCGAACTCCAGCAATTGAGCAAACAGTTTGACGACGAAAACCGCAAACTCGCCGATGAAGCCAGCCGCCAGGCAGCAGCAGCCCTGGCCCTGCAAAAACAACTGGAAGCAGAAGAACAAAACCGCCGCGCCCAGCGCGAAGCAGCCCAGGCGGAAGAAATCAAGGTAGCAGATCAAAAACGCCAGGACGACAACAAGCGCCAGGAAGAAGAAAGACAGCAAAAATCCCAGCAGCTGGCACAGACGCAGAAAGAACAACAGCAAGCCAAGGAACAACAACAGCTAAAAGAAAAAGAACAGCAAGTTGCGCTGGAAGCAGAAAAACGCAAGCAGGATGAACAGCGCCAGCAGGCAGCCGCACGTCAGAAGCAGCAAGAAGAATTGGTCGCCAAACAAAAAAATGAAGAGCAATTAGCCAAGCTGAAATCTGAAGAGCTGGCGGCAAAACAAAAAGCAGATGAGCAGCGTGCCCAGGTACAAGCACAAGCACAAGCACAAGCCCAAGCCCAAGCCCAAGCCCAAGCTCAAGCTCAAGCCGCTGCCAAAGCTGCAGCTCAGGCCGCCGCAAATAATCAGACCGCAAGCACTGGCATCAGCCAGGGGCCAAATACCGGGCAGCAAAATAATGCAGGTGCCAATACGCCAGGTAATGGCAACAGCCAGGGCAGTAAATCCGATCCGTTCAGCTTACCCAAAAATACCCTCGGTGGTGATCTCGCAAGCAAGGCCAGGGACCAGGCACGCGGGCTCGATATCCTGCGCGGCACACCACCTTTGCCACGCAATGACGTAGATGAAAGACCACGTCGTCGCAGCCTGTTTGGCAGCCAGGATAAAGATGTACCCTTGCGTCTGTATATCGATAGCTGGAAGCAGAAGATCGAACGCAATGGCAATCTGAATTATTCACAAGTGTCCAAGGACAGGGCACGCGGTGACCCGGTCGTCGTTGTTTCCATACGTAGTGATGGCAGCGTGGAGGAAATCACCATACTGCGTTCCAGTGGACGTGCCGACATCGACGAGGCAGTACGCCGCATTGTACGCATCAACGCCAAGTATGCCGCTTTCCCGCCAAATATCGCGGCGCAGTACGACGTCATAGAAATACGCCGTATCTGGAATTTTGAGGATAATCTGAGATTGGTGGAAGAACTGCGTTAGATGTTTGAGCTAACCCACTGGCTAGAATTTTCACTCCATCTTAGACAGGGAAGATCAATATTCATTAATGACAAAATTCAAAAACTATTCAATAGTATCCATTGCACTGATCGCATTGAGTGCCCTGGTTGCGCTCTCGTCCCACTTTGGTGAAACGATAGAGAATTTACGCATCCTGTTTATCACAGACCCGGACCAGACCGGGTTTGCCGACATATTCTCAGGCCAGATCTGGCGCTTGTTGACACCCGCATTCATCCATTTCGGCCCCATGCATCTGATCTTCAATATGCTGTGGGTATGGGATCTGGGTATCGTCATTGAAAACAGAAAAGGGCCAGGCTTTTATCTTGGCTTTTTCGTCGTAGCAGCAGTTATTTCAAATATCGCGCAGTATCTGTTTACAGACAATCCATTTTTTGGAGGCATGTCTGGTGTCGTCTACGGGCTATTTTCTTACATCTGGATACGTGGCCGTTATGACTCCGAGTTCAACGGCATCATGCGCAAGGCAATAGTCAATATGATGCTGGCCTGGTTTGTATTATGCTGGACAGGTTTGCTTGGTCCCATCGCAAATTGGGCGCATACCATGGGATTGCTGGTCGGTGCTGCCTGGGCCTATATTGAATGCAGGAACATGAAGCTGGATCTGTCGTCCGCAACATTAACTGGAAATCAGGCGCAAAACCTGCAGTACTTTTCCACTGCAGATATCTTGAAAGCCGAAGCGCAAAGGAGTTGGGTCAAAGAACAGTATCTGCCAGAAGCAAGAGCGCAGTTTGAAACAATAGAAGGTAAGTTGAAAATCATTGAAGTGATATTGCAACACAAAGCGATAGAGGCACGACCACTGGATGAAGTGCAAGCACTGGAAACGGTATTCGCTGATGCACTGATACAAGAGACAGGTCTGAAGTGGGCCGTGATTGATAATGATCAACAGCGTATCTTTGTCATGATTAGCTCAGGCGCGCCACTGTCTATCTTTAATCCCGTTCCTGCAAGCAAAATCACGCGGGCAGTCCAGGATGCGAAATTAGCAGAATTATTCAGTGCCAGTGTATCAACCATACGCCAAAATCAGCAAGGCCAAACCTGAAGAACAGATGCAGGGAAAGTCCAAAAAGTTTATTTTACTGTTTTGGATATTAGTAAAAAAAGCCAGCCAATTTTTATACTGGCTGGCTTTTTAAATGTCATGGTAAAGCAGCAGGCTTTGCCAAGTAGTTGCTTGAATAAGTCTTGAATTGCCCACCGTCGGAGTTGATGGAAGTCTGGTTGACTTCCCCTGTGCTGAACACTGCGCCTATGCCACCAACGGCGACCATTTCCGATGCATGCGTCAGGAAATAACGAACCTTGTTATCGCGGTATTTGCCTGACGAGCCGCCTATTTGAGTCGATGGCACGCCCAGCGGGGTTTGCCACCACAATACTGGCAACTGCAAGCCTTGATAATAAGTCTTGGCCAGCGCGAAATGGTCTTTGAAATTAGGCGAACTCAGATTGGATTCATCCCAATACCAGCCTGTGCCTGTACGTGAACAGTAAGACACTTGCGGTACGGTTTCAAAACAACCGGCATCCCTGTCCAGGGTTTGCATGACGATGAAATCTGCTTTGTCTGCACCCAGCTTCAGCATATAAGACATGGCAGTTGAGTGCAGGTCTTCAAACAGGGCAGGGGGGAAACCAACATAGGCATTTGGCGCAATGGCTCTAGCCATTTGCATCAGGCATTGACTAAGGCCTGCGACACTATTTGGCTGGTTGCTGCAATCGGGATTGTTGTTGACCTGGGCGGGTACGGTGGCCGGGTCAGCGTTATTCGATATCCTTTGCGTGTAACCCCAAAAGTCTGGCTCAAAATTCACCAGGGCGGGTTTGCCGTAAGCCTTGATTTTCTGGAACATCAGGCGCACGTTATCCCAATATCCCTTCATGAAAGTCGTATTGGTCAAGCCACTCAGGTTACCATCTCCATTGCTGGCCATCTGATACAGGGTGAACATGGGAACCGCACCCAGCTTATCGGCATTTTGCGCAACAATTTGCACATAAGCACCGGAAGGGCTGTTCCAGGTTGGCCAGGAACCTGCACCTACGCCGACGAGGTATTGATCATAGATGTCCGGGGTAATCCCCTGCTTTTGTATGTCAGCCAGATCTGCACTGCCAAGGCCAACCAGAAAGCGTGTGGACTTGCCCAGCTTGGCTGCCAGTGCAGCGGCTTTCTTTTCAAGTGTGACGACCGTGGTACCTGTACTGGTGGTGCCAGTACCGGTCGTTGTGCCTGTAGTAGTTCCGGTGGTCGTACCAGTCGTCGTGCCCGTTGTAGTACCTGTAGTCGTGGTGCTGCCAGTGGTAGTCGCCGCAGTAGAGCCACCACCTCCGCAGGCGCTGGTGGACAATAGCAGGCTTGCTGCAAGGATAGTTGGGAGTTTCATAAGACAGAAAATAAGATAGAGAAGCATCAGAGGTTCCGTTCATGATAGACGAAGCCACAAAGACTTTGCCCGAATCCATCTGAAGCTTGCCGCTTAAATAACAATCCTTCACAATGCTGGAATGTCAGAATCCAAGCCCAAAAGAAAATCCTGCCCTAGATGCTTGCGTCCATCCACAGCCTGCATATGCAACTGGGTTTGCAGCATTGCCAATGCACCTGAAGTATTACTGCTGCAACATCCCCTTGAAGTGAACAATGCCAAGGGCAGCGCACGCCTGCTGGATCTGTGCCTGCAAGATTCACGCATGGTCGTTGGTGAGAAGTTTGATGAACAATTGTTGCTGAGCATGATGCAAGCTGAAGGCAAGCAAGCTGTTTTGCTTTATCCGGCGACTGCGCAAAACGATGCTGATGATTTGCAATACGAGCCGCCAGAATTTGTTTTGCAAGATCATGCGCCTGCGAATATGCGGTTGGTGATTATTGACGCTACCTGGCGCAAAAGCCGCAAGATGCTGTACCTGAACGCCATCCTGCAACAACTGCCACGCCTGAGCCTGCAAGACATGCCCGCCTCACATTACCGCATACGCAAAGCCCATGCGCCTGATCAGTTATCGACGCTGGAGGCGGCTTGTTATGCGTTGATGCAGCTTGAACAGGATGAGGAAAAATATCAGCCGCTATTGCAGGCGTTTGATGGGTTTGTGGGGCAGCAGATGGGGTTCAAAGTAAAAAACCTCATGACTAACTAACTTCCCTTCTTGGGTTTGCTATACCAAAGCGCATTCACAATAATCCAGCGGTCTTCAAATCTGCCCATGTGGAAGTAGTCGACAAACCACGGGGTTTCCAGGCGTACTGAGGCTGCTTTGTCTGCCACGTCAAGGACGGTGCAAGTGCGGCTCCATTCTGCCTTGGGCGTTTTAAGTGCGCCAGCTTTGGTCAGATTGACCAATTCTTCTTTGGACATGCGCCGCAAGCCCAGGCGTTCGTCCGGCGTGTCGCCTATCACGGCGCGCTTTGCAAGATCGGGATGCAGCGACCGGGCAACCCGTTTAGGATCTGCTTCCAGTTGTCCGTCAATGTAGTCGTAGCAAGTGGCTTCGATGGCGGCAATCGTCGCAGCATCAGCGGTGGTGGGCAGTTGATTGGTACCAGGGTTGGCGTAAAAGGTAGCAGCGACGAAAAGGGTCACAATGGACATGGTTTTGGGTTCCTGATTAAGTGCAGCTTTTAAAGGATTAAATAGGGGATGAAATAAAGAATGACATGCTTGTTGACACCTTAGCAGTAGTCACCTCGCCTGAGCAAGCGCATCAATTTACCTTGACCCGGTATATTCATGTTGGTTCCTGGTATTTGTTCGCGTTGCTATCTTCAGGCAAAATCTTCGCAGCTATAAAAAAGCCCCGCAAAAAGCGGGGCTCGTAGCATCAATGCAGGATCAAATCAGCACATTGATAATCGCATTGCCTATACCTATCAATGCTGCACCAGAGATCAAGCCTGCGCAGATAGGTTCACAACCTTCTACCCAGAAATCATGTCCTTTGCTGCCAGGTGTACTGTTGCGGCTGCCCATCCACCAGAAAATCGCTGCGCCTATCCACATTGCCAGGCAAGATTCTGGTGGCAGGATGACGCCCAGGCCGATGGAAACAGCTGACAGCGGGAAGCGGCCCTTGGTGAAGATGCGGGCAAGTTCGATGATGGTGGCTGCCACTGCTGCGATGATGATGCCGGTGATGGCAGATGCTGGCAGGCTGCTGAAGCCTTTGGCGATCAGTTCAGCCACGCCTTTCCATTGCATGGCACCCGGGAAGGCAAACTTGTCGGAGACGATGGTGGCGGTGGAACGTATGCCGTCAGCATCTGGTGGCAAGAACAGCAGAAAGTACAGCGGCACGCAAGCCAGCGCGCCAGAGAAGATGCCAATGATATGGCCTATCGCCTGCTGCCTTGGTTTTGCGCCCAGCATGTAACCAGGTTTGATATCGGACAGCAGGTTAGATGCATTCGATGCTACTTCAGCCGTCATGCCTGCAGGTATCAGGTTGTTGGCTGGATTAGTACTGTCGATAGCACCCATGCTGAACTGGGTGATCTTTGACAGCGTGCCTGTCGGTGTCCATGATGTCAGTGCCATTGCATTGGCACAGATGATGGTCAGGATGAATACGAGGGGCAGGGTGATGATGGACATCAGCCATGGCACACCAAAGAATTCATGCGTGGTCCATGCAGCCAGAATACTGAAGATGGGGATGCCTATATAAGAGATGATCAATGGTACTTCAATATGATCGAGTATCGTGCTGGTCTGGTCGGCTGCTTTATTTTTATCTGCTTTTTTGAAGATGCTGGTAAACAGTTCTGGCTTAGCCGCCAGGCTGATGAATGATGCCACCACCATCATGGAAACCGCCCACCAGAGGCCCCATTGATTGACGATTTCGGTACGTGAAATAGGAACCAGCTTGCCACTAAGGGCAATGCGTTCGACTATATCGCCACGCTGTATCATCCATGGTGCCAGGAAAACGAAGTTGATGATGGTGCCCAGCAAAACGCTGCTGGCCACACGTATACCCATCAGGCCACCTACGCCCAGCATGGCAGCATCGAGGGTAAAACGCAGACCCAGTGCACGGAAATCTGTACCCAGGATTTTTGGGACCAGCATGTCATATTTGACGGCAGCGGCGTAATAGTAAGAATCAAACCGTTCCTGGAAATGCCAGGCCTCTGTCATGCCTGCCCATTTATCCATACGCAGGATTTTGAACTGTATCAGTTTCATCCAGCCATCGCTGGTGATCATCTGGTAGATTGCCGTCCACATGGCAGAGAAAGCCATCAGGCGCGCCTTGTACATGCCGCTGGCAGCTTCGCCGGTATAGACTGCATCCAGCACCACACCGCAGGCACGGCCTTCAGGGAAGGGCAGTTGGTCTTCATTGATGAAGCGACGCTTCATCGGGAAAGCTACCAGCACACCCAGGATGGAGCAGATACTCATCCACACCACCAGGTGCCACCAACTGACTACCGTGCCGCTGATTAGCATATAGGCTGACAACACAGTATTGAGCGGCATGGTCATGTAACCGGCAGCTGTCGCGATGGATTGGGTGCAGTTGTTTTCAAGTATGGTGAAATCTTTGGCGATACCCAGATTGGCGAGTATCTTGAAAATGGCAAATGCCAGGATGACCGAGGTCAGGCCTACGCCTATGGTGATGCCAGTTTTGGCACCAATGTATAAAGCAGTTGCAGACAATATACCGCCAAGCAAAAAGCCAGTGAATGCCGAGCGTATGGTCAACTGCGCCATGTCCCCCCGGTAAATATTGGCAAACCACCACTCATCCTTTTGGGCGCGGGTCCAGGTTCGTATTTGCTCATCGCTTAATTGTTGCAGCGCCATATTTTCTCCAAAGCGGTTGTCTTGCTTGATGATGATGCCCAGCTTGTTAATACATACGCAAGATCATTGCAAATATGAAACACAGAGCCGGAAATATGAAAATTTTCTTTCAGGTGCGGCAGTATCCAAGCGTGGGATGTTTTCTGTCAAGCGCGCTTGTTGAAAAAAAGCTTTTTGCTGTTGTTCTATTTGATTTATACCGAAACTTGCATGTAATTCACTCCTTGTCTGGGAGTGCAGAAATACACTCTGGTCAAGATTGCTATCCTGGCAGTGACGCCAGTTGAGCTCATTCATAGTGCACTTCCAGCCATGAAGTTGCGCAGATTATCCTTGATTGATTGGTACTGACGAATTGACATTGATGCACTCTTGTACCCGGCCTGATTCGTCCCGGTCGACGTGACCGGGGCAGAATTCCTGGTACGCAAATTCAGGCTATGAGTACATGTTCATATCTAATGCCGCCTTGCGAACAGCAGCAGCAATGTCGTTGCTAATGGCAGGATCTTGTACTGCCCTGGCAAGGGTGACGCCGCCAACCAGTAGCGCCAGCAGGACTGTTGCTTCATCGCGTCGGGCATCGTGCTTCCCATCCAGACCAGCAGCCACTGTTTCTATGATGGCTTGCAATTCGGTTTCATATGCTTGCCGTGTTTTTTCTTCTGCCCGCGCTACTTCAGCCGAGAGACTTTGTAATGCGCAGCTATCGGCTAAGTCACAAGTGCGACGCTCGCCAAGGTAAAAATCGATAAATGCCGTGCGCCAGCCGCTTCCCAGTTGCGCGCGCGCCTGGCTGACCCCCAGCTTCAGGTCTTCCAGGCCAGCAACTACCGCCTCACGGAAAGCATCTGCCTTCGATTTGAAGTGCGCATAGAAAGCGCCCGATGTTACTGCCGCATCTTTTGCCAGGCCATCGACGCCGGAGCCACCGAACCCGCGGCTGCGAAAGCCACGGCCTGCGCTTTTGAGTATCTTTGCCTTGCTTTCTTCTTTTTGTCCTATCCGATGTGCCATGTAAAAAAACTCCAGAATAAAAATGATATTTAAAACTTTACAAAATAACGATCGTTATGTAATGATGTGCCACATCACGACCGTTATATAACGTCCGTGATGCGGGAGTCAAGGGCTAATCTTTGACTCGACCATCCATTTCGATCGAGGAGTTATTGCTATGCCTATATCAGTCCAAGTCACCACCGGTCTTCTCACTCTTGACGGGGAGCGTGAAGTGCTCCCACTCGTCGCAGACGCCTTACTTCGTGTGCATGGTTTGAATGGCAACAAGTTCATGACGCCTAACGTGATCGGCCATCTGGTTGTCAGCCCAGAGGCGCAGAATTATGTTGGTGGCCAGCACCAGTCGCTGGCGGTTGTCGAAGTGAAGGTTCCCTCAGTCACTTTCCCGAACGCCGAGGTCAAGCAGGCTTTTGTCAGTGAGGTCACGGATATCATAGACAGGCTCAAGAAGGGGGTGCATCCGCGAGAAAGGACGTATGTCAACGTCACATATGCAGTTGATGGCACCTGGGGTATTGCGGGCAAGGCCTATTCCAATGCAGAGATGGGCGAGGCTGTACAGCAAGGCTTCCAATGATGCAAATTGTTTAGGAGTAGGCACATGCAACAATCAAATTATCTGTTTTTCACTACGCAATGTGAGCAGGCCCTGGATTTTTATACGCATTGTGGTCTGGGGACAGTAGTCGACATCCTGCGTCATGGTGAGGGCGGGATGCCGGTAAAGAACGAGGCCATGCGCGGCAAGATCATGCATGCCAGATTCGAGGGGCCGGGTGTGCTTTTTTATGCTTCAGACAACGATGATGCAGAGCCCATGCGCGGTTCTGCCCACATCCTGGAGATGGATAGCCGTGAGCAAACAAATCAACTGTTTGCACTCATGAGTCAGGGCGCAAATGTGACCACACCACTTGCTGTTCAAGTCTGGGGAGATTATTTTGGTAAATTGACCGACCAGTTCGGTGTTCAGTGGATGTTTAACTGCGCTGCCTGAGTGGAATGTCGCCAAAGTGAATAAATCGTGAGGGCAACAAAAAAATTAAAAGCCCCGCAACTTACGTTGCGGGGCTTTGAGCAATGCGACTCTATGTGAGTAGCAAGCAGCTATTACATCATGCCGCCCATACCACCCATACCGCCCATGCCACCCATATCACCACCCATGCCGCCGCCTGATTTGTCGTCAGGCAATTCAGCAACCAGAGCATCAGTAGTCAGGATCAAACCAGCAACAGACGCTGCATTTTGCAATGCAGAGCGAGTTACTTTGGCTGGGTCCAGAATACCCATTTCTATCATGTCACCGTATGTGTCATTGGCAGCATTGAAGCCGTAGTTGCCTTTGCCATTGATGATGGCGTTAACAACAACGCTAGGTTCGCCACCGGCGTTAGCAACGATTTCACGCAGAGGTGCTTCGATAGCTTTCAGAACCAGTTTGATACCTGCTTCTTGATCTGGATTGTCGCCTTTGATTTCGCCAGCAGCTTGACGTGCGCGCAGCAGGGCAACGCCACCGCCAGGAACAACGCCTTCTTCTACGGCAGCGCGAGTTGCATGCAGAGCATCTTCAACGCGTGCTTTTTTCTCTTTCATTTCAACTTCAGTTGCAGCACCAACCTTGATCACAGCAACGCCGCCTGCCAGTTTGGCAACGCGTTCTTGCAGTTTTTCACGGTCGTAGTCAGAAGTTGCTTCTTCGATTTGCGCGCGGATTTGTTTAACGCGTGCTTCGATACCTACAGCCTGGCCAGCACCATCGATAACGGTCGTGTTTTCTTTACCGATTTCGATACGTTTAGCTTGGCCCAGATCAGCCAGAGTAGCTTTTTCCAGTGTCAGGCCAACTTCTTCAGCAATCACTTGACCGCCGGTCAGGATAGCGATGTCTTCCAGCATGGCTTTGCGACGGTCACCGAAGCCTGGAGCCTTAACGGCAGCAGTTTTCAGGATGCCACGGATGTTGTTCACAACCAGAGTTGCCAGCGCTTCGCCGTCTACATCTTCAGCGATGATCAGCAGTGGGCGACCGGATTTTGCAACTTGTTCCAATACTGGCAGCAGGTCACGGATGTTCGAGATTTTTTTGTCGAACAACAGGACGAACGGGTTTTCCAGGATAACGGATTGTTTTTCTGGATTGTTGATGAAGTAGGGTGACAGATAGCCACGGTCAAACTGCATACCTTCAACGATGTCGAGTTCGTTGTCCAGGGATTTGCCGTCTTCAACGGTGATCACGCCTTCTTTGCCGACTTTGTCCATTGCTTTTGCAATGATGTCGCCGATGTTGGCATCGGAGTTGGCAGAGATGGAACCAACTTGAGCGATTTCTTTGTTGGTTGTTGTTGGCTTGGACAAAGTCTTGATTTCAGCAACGATGGCTGTAACCGCTTTGTCGATACCGCGTTTCAAGTCAGTTGGGTTGAAACCAGCTGCTACATATTTGAAACCTTCGCGAACGATGGCTTGTGCCAGAACTGTCGCTGTCGTTGTGCCGTCACCAGCGTTGTCAGAAGTGCGGGAAGCCACTTCTTTCACCAGTTGTGCACCCATGTTTTCCAGTCTGTCTTTCAGTTCGATTTCTTTAGCAACTGAGACACCGTCTTTAGTAACTGTAGGCGCGCCGAAAGAGCGTTCCAGAACTACGTTACGGCCTTTAGGGCCCAAGGTTACTTTAACTGCGTTCGCCAGGATGTTGACGCCATTGACGATCTTCGCACGTGCGTCATCGCCAAAAATTACTTGTTTAGCTGCCATATTAATTCTCCGAATTCTTTAATTGATATCGTGGATGCCGATTACTTCTGTACGACCGCGAAGATATCTTCTTCGCGCATCACCAGAACTTCGTTGCCGTCAACTTTGACAGCCTGACCAGAATATTTACCGAACAAAACGCGGTCGCCGACTTTAACGTCCAGGGCGCGCACAGTACCGTTGTCCAGCAATTTGCCAGGACCGACAGCCAGTACTTCACCTTGATCTGGCTTTTCAGCTGCAGCGTCAGGCAGAACGATACCGGATGCAGTTTTTGTTTCTTGATCCAGACGTTTAACGATCAGGCGATCGTGCAGGGGACGAAGGTTCATACAAGCTCCTTTAAATTTGCGAGTAATTACTATTGGAATTCAATTAAGCTGGAGAGGGGCTTGTTAGCACTCTCTCTCAACGAGTGCTAAGTATATGGGCGAGGGGAGGGCTTTTCAAGAGCTAAAAAAGGGATAAACTAATATTTCTTTAATAATCAGCAACTTAGTTGTGTTTTTGTGTTGATGTTTGACTGCTTTTTTCCGCGTGAATTATTTTTTGCGTAGATTGAAATGTATTTCTTGATATTGTATTGCAGCTGAGTAAATATCAATTTACTCAGCTTTGCACCGCAAACCACTCCTGGATGTTACACAATCGTCAATGCTATCGGACCAGCCAGAACGGCGTAGGCATCATTGTACAAATACCAGAGCGCATAATTACCTGGCGCGAGGCTGGCAGTATTGAGTGTCACGCTGCCCTGACTATTACTGGCATATTCCCATTCCAGTGAATTGACATTACCAGGCACTGCGCCGGTAGCGTAGATGCCTATCCAGTTTTTGGTATTGACTTGTGCTGGTAATGCCGCATAAGAGGCAACGAGATTGCTGCCGCGTGCGATGCGCGGTGTGGTGGTAGTCAGGCGAGCGCTATTGCGTTGGCCGCCTATCAAAGGATCTGTGCGATTATTACTATTGCTGCCAACTGCTTCCACATGACCGGCTATCCGGCGAAAAAACTGGCTATCGGCGCTGCTGCTGATGCTGAAGTCATACCAGCCGAAACTATTGATCAATGGATATTCCAACCGCAAACTCTGGCCACCTGCCAGCGAATAGGTATTTGCCAGGCTGCCATAGGCATTGTCGCTGACGGTAAAATTGCAGGGCTGTACATTGTCGAGATTAGACAGGGTGAGCACCAGTTTGCCACTGTTGTTATCGTGAGCTGCCTGTACCTCAGGCTTGATGGTGGCCGTGGTGCTGCCGCGCCATTCGCGCATCAAACCATTCGGACCATAGGCGCTGAGCTGGTAAGTATCGGTGCTCCAGTTCCAGGTTTCTTTCTGGATTTGTTTGCCAGCTTCAACGGTGTAATACCAGGGGCCACCCGTTCTTACTTTTGAATACACGATAAATGCTGCGCCAACGCTGCCATTATTAATGAAGCTGATTTCCAGTTGCCTGCTGTTGTTGACCCTGGCCTGCGCTTCCAGCAGGTAGGGCAGTCGGCAGGCCGGGCGCGGGCCTTGTGCTTGCAGATAGGCCTCCTGGCGTGGCTGGCTCTGGTTGACTGGCGGCACAGGATAGGGCTTGCCATTGACGGGTACATAGGCTGCAGTTTTTGGTACCGTCATTGGCCAGTTTTGATCCGGGGTTTTGAAATCAAATGCAGAAGTCAAATCACCACAGACCGTGCGCCGCCATGGTGATATCTGTTTGCAACTGACGGCGACCCTGTCCTTGCCCAGACCATTGACCAGCCATTCTTCCAGGAATCGCAACTTTGATGTGTGGTCAAAAACCTGGGAACACACCTTGCCGCCTTTACTCCAGGGCGAAATCACCAGCATGGGCACGCGCGGACCCAGTCCAACGGGTTCATTGCTGTATTTTTCATAGATGCCATTGTCGGTCAGGGTAGACCTGCCCATGGCGGAAGTAATGGGAGGGATATGTGGTGGCACATGATCGAAGAAACCATCATTCTCATCATACATCAGCAAAAATACGGTCTTGGCCCATACCTCGGGCTCAGCCACCAGTGCAGCCAGTAAACGTGCGGTCAGGTTTTCACCGGCATTGGGGGAGTTGGGGGAATGCTCGGTGTAATCATTTGGTGCGCATATCCAGGATACCTGCGGTAGCCGTTTATTGCGCACATCATCTGCAAAGGCGCTGACCAGGCCATCACCCTTGCTGCCGCCGACGCTGGCACCGGGGGCCATAATGCGCGCTTTCTGGTATAGCGGCGAGCTGCTGCCTAGCTTGCTGCCGTCTGCATTGACGCGGAAATTCCTGAAATAGGCGAGGTAGTTGTCACCATAGTTATCCCATTCCTGATACACCTTCCAACTCACCTGGTTGGCTTCCAGCACTTCTGCATAGGTTTGCCAGTTGGGCGCACCAGCTGTAACAGTGGCCGAGACATTGTCATTGGCCGGGTCGGCATTGTAATAGTCCTTGGCATCTATGTTATACAGGCTGCCCATGGCACTTAGCCAGCCCTGGCTAGTGCCCGTCAGTGAATACATGCGGTTGGGGTCGGTCGCACCAAAGATCGAACAATGATAGGCGTCGCAAATGGTGAACGCATCTGCCAGTGCGTAATAAAACGGCAGGTCGCCACGGTCAAAATAACCCATGGTCTGCACCGTTTTCTTGCTGACCCAGGCGTCCCACCCTTGCCAGGTTTGTTGCGATCCTTTCCAGGAATGATTGGTGCCTACTGACAGCGCACTGGTATTCCTGGCATCAAAATGAAAAGGTAAAACACTGCCGCCTGCGGGATTTGGTTGCTGCCAGACGGGTGCGCCATTCGGCAAAGTTATGGCACGCGGATCATCAAAGCCGCGCACACCGGCCAGGGTGCCAAAGTAATGATCAAAGGAGCGGTTTTCCTGCATGAAAATCACCACATGACCAACATCTGCCAATGTGCCAGTGGCATTGTTTGCGGGAACGGCAAGAGCCTCTTGTATCACCCCGGGTAACATGCTGGCACCAGCACTTGCGGCTGAAAATCGCAAAAACTTTCTGCGGCTGTCTGAAATCATTGCTTATCCCTTTTCATTTAAGTTTAGCGTTTTATCAGTGCTTAATACTGTATGAAAATATATTAGTAATATGTCTGCAATATGACAGTATTGGTTTGAATAGAGGGAATCAGGCAATGCTGATGTTCCTGATCCTAATTCGCTGGGTTGATTTATTGTTTGGTTGAACGACCAAAATAAATTTACAGTTTGAGCCCTGACACGCTAAGCTATCAATATTGGTTGTTTGGCCAATATTGAGAATTCACATGAATACTATTTTTATTCCCGTGCTTGGCAAAGCCAGACATTCCCGTGTGGTGTTGATGACTGGTGGCATGGGTTGTGGTAAATCAAGCGCTGCGGCTGGATTTCTCGAACTGGGTGTGCCGGTTATTGATGCAGATATGGTGGCACGCACGATGCATCAGGACAGTCAGCACCCTGTGTTGGCGGAGATTGCCTCGGTATTGCCGCAATTGTTGACAGAAGCTGGTTGCCTGCGACGTGGCATTCTTCGAACAGTTCTGGCCAGTGATAATCATGCAAATCGCTGCCTGAGAAATTTGCTGCAGTCATATGTATTGCAGGCCATGTGGCAATGGACTTTGCAGCAAACTACAACGTACGTCATTTGGGAATCGGCATTGTTGCCTGATAAAGATGATGGCTTCATGTACGATAGCGTCTTGCTACTGCAGGCAGATGAGGAAACACGCCTGCAGCGTGTACGTCACCGTAATCCTGACTGGACGGAAGTGGAGATCCTGCAGGTTTTCAATATGCAGGCACAGGAATACGCTTTCCGGGGACAAGCCCATGCATTGATGATCAATCAGGGCAGTATCGCAGAACTGAACCGGCAAGTCTTACAGCAACATCTTATTTATATGTCGTACTGGAGCTAACAATGAAAAAAATCGCATTCTCTGGAACTCTTGATCCCATCACCAATGGTCATCTGTGGGTGATACAGGAGGCCAGGGCATTGGCTGATGAAGTCGTGGTGTTCATTTCTGAAAACCCGGGCAAGAAGCCGCAATTTTCTGCGCCTGAACGTAAAGACATCATTGAGCGCAGTGTGGCTGAATGTGGCTGGCACAATGTCAGTGTCGTCATCGTCAAGGGCGATTACACTGCCCGTGCTGCCAAACGTCATGGCATAGAGTATCTGGTGCGTGGCATACGTAATACATCAGACTTCGATTATGAAAACCTGATACAGCAAACCAATGTCGACGTACTCGATGGTGCCAAGACTATCTTCGTCATGCCACCACGTGATCTGGGCTCGGTCAGCTCCAGTTTTGTGCGTGCCTTGCAGGGGCCGGTGGGCTGGCACTGGACGGTAAAAAAATTCATGCCTATGCCCGCCTATATCGCCTGGATCAAAAGCTGGTTACGCACTGACTGGCAAAAACTCTGGGAAGCCGAGGCTGATGTTGACAGTACCAAGCTCGACCACTGGTTTGACTATCTGACAGGGGATGATGCTTACGGTGCGGCACGCCGGACTTACCATAATCTTGATCACCTGGTACATGGCCTGAGCGAAATTGCGGCTTGGGCAAGTAATACCGGCGCCAGCAAGTCGGATGTGGCGATATTGAAAAAAGCCTTTTGGTTCCATGATGCCGTGTATGGTGGCAAGCCAGCAGATTTATCAAATGAAGAACAGAGTGCACGCATGTGGTTGGCGGCCGGTTTAGGGTCACAACATCAGCAGGAAGTGGCTGACCTGATACGGGTGACTGACCACTTCCAGAGCGCCACGCTGGTACATCCATTGAAGGATGCGATGCTCAGCGTAGATCTGGCTATCCTGGGACAGGCAGTCGATACTTACGAGGCTTACGCAGCGGCGGTGCGGATAGAATATAGTGAGGTTGATGATGCCGCTTATCGTGCGGGCCGCGGTCGGGTGCTGGATTATTTCGAGGGTTTGGCAGACGCGGGCAAACTGTTCGCCGATGCCTGGTTTGCTGATTTGTACACTAGCCAGGCGATCAACAATATCAAGCGAGAAAAAGCGCAGATGGAATTGCTTGCTCAAGAATGAGATCAGCGCGATTTAGGTAACTCCCCTGACAGTTTTTGCCTGTCACTCAGCATGGGAATTGCCAAACCTGCCATGCACGACTTCATGCATAAGCGCCAGCTAAATGGATTCTTCCAGCAGATTCCATAGTTCCCTATAGCGGAAATTTTCTACCATCACCAGGATGCGTGCTGCCAAAGCAGCATGCTCGGATGCCAGCAAAACCAAATCCTGTTTTAACTTTAACTGGTTCATTTCACCAGCACCATTGCGCAGCGCCATACGCAATTCTGATCGCAAAATGCGCAAGTCGGCAGGCTGCAGTTCAGTTTGGGCCGGTTTGAGGGCTGGCACGATAGGGGCGGAGCGAGAGAATTCTATATGGAGCAGACGTTCCAGGATGGAAAACAGTTTGCTTTCTTCCATAGGTTTAGACAGGAATTCATTGGCACCGGCTTCCAGTACCTCTTTTCTTTGTTCATCCATGGCGCTGCCTGTGAGTACAACAATTTGCGGCTGGTTTGCTTGTTGATGCTGACGTACCTGCCGGATGACGGCCATCCCATCCAGTTTTGGCAATAAGCGATCCAGGATAATCAGATCCGGCGCAAATTGCGTATTTTGCTCAATCGCAGCAAATCCATCCTGTGCCTGCGCCACAATAAAACCCAAAGGCTGCAGTAATTGGCATAGCAGCAGGCGTGAATGTGGATCATCATCGACAATCAGGATACGTTTGCCCTGTTGAGTGACTGGCAAACCTGTCACCGTGGTACTGAGGGCCTGATTGGCAACGGGCATTTCTGCCAGCGCCAGGTTCAGGCAAAAACGAAAGGCCGAACCTTTGCCCGGGGTTGAATCAACGCTGATTTCACCACCCAGTAACCTGACATATTCTCGCGACAAACTCAAGCCCAGCCCAGTACCTGCCGTCGTTGCATGGGTCACCAGTTGCACGAAGGGGTCAAAAATTTGTTCCAGTTTTTCTGGTGCGATGCCTATTCCGCTGTCGCTCACGACAAAGGCAAGGTTGACCCTGCCTGGCTCGCTGGTTTGTGCAGTTACCTGTAGCCGGACTTAGCCTTGCTGGGTAAATTTGATGGCGTTCCCCAGCAAATTGATCAACACCTGGCGCAATTTGATGGCATCTACCCTGACCGTTGATGGCAAGCCTGACATGTCCAGATGCAAGCCCAGATGCACTTGTTCTGCCCGGCCGCGTAACATGGCACCAACTTCTTGTAACAAACGCGGCAAATCAGTGCTTTCCTCTGTCAGTTGTGTGCGGCCCGCTTCAATCTTGGATAATTCCAGTACATCATTGATCAGCGTCAGCAAATGATTGCCTGCATGATTGATGATTTCCAGGTTTTGACGCTGGTGTTCGTTCAAGCTCTCTTCGCGCGACATCAAGCGGGAGAAGCCGATAACAGCGTTCAGAGGAGTCCGCAATTCATGGCTCATGTTTGACAAAAAAACACTCTTGGCCAAATTGGCGGCTTCTGCTACCTCACGCGCTTGTATCAAGTTTGCTTCCATGGCTTTTTGGCTGGAAATGTCACGGGCAATACCGGTAAAGCGCAATTGTTCGCCTACTTTTGTTTCACTTACTGCCAGGTATAAGGGGAAGATGCTGCCGTCAGAACGTCGCCCCTGTAATTCTCGTCCCGATCCTATGATGTGTGCTTCACCGGTTTTCAGGTAATGCTGGATATAAGCGTTGTGTTCCTTGGCTACTGAAGTGGGCATCAATATGCTGATGTTATTGCCTATGACGGTGTTAGCTGGGTAAGCAAACATTCTCTCTGCGGCAGTGTTGAAGCTCAGTACTGTGCCAACTCGATCAATCGTGATGATGCCATCGGCCGCGTGATCAACGATAGCCTTGAGGCTTGCTGTGCGTTCATCGACCAGTTCCAGCAGATGATCGCGGTGCAGGCGCACTTCTTCTGCTGCCCGTTTGCGTTCGGTGACATCGTAGTTGATCCCCGTCATGCGTAATGGCTGGCCCAGTTCGTCAAATACTACTTTGCCATCAGCCTTGATGTCACATATTCTGCCATCAGGCAGGCATATCCTGAAGTCCGTATCATAGGGTTGGCCCTGGTACAGTGCATTTTGCACCGCTACATCACAGCGTACACGGTCATCAGGATGTAAGCGGCTGATCCAGTCCCGATAGCTCCCGCCAAAGCTATCCGCGCTGTAACCATATAATTCCATCATGCGGGTGTCCCAGACCAGTTCATTGCTGACGACGTTCCAATCCCAGATACCCAGTCCGGCAGCGCGCGTCGCCAGTTCCAGTTTTTCAACCAGGCGGCGATAACGTTCATTGTTTTCGGTTAATTCAGTGGCTGAATTTTGTAAGGCTGACGTGCGATCGGCGACCAGTATTTCCAGGTAGGTACTATGTTTTTCTATTGAGAGTCTGTGTTTGTACAAGTCGCAAAAAACTTTTACTTTGCTTTTGACGATGGCTGGTTCCAGCGGCTTGATCAGATAATCCACAGCCCCTTGACGGTAACCCTGCGTGACAGAATTGATTGTCTTCATCCCTGCGGTGACAAAAATGATAGGTATCAAGTGAGTCTTGGGATTGCTTCGTATCAGCTCGGCAGTTTCAAATCCGTCCATGCCAGGCATTTGAACATCCATCAAGATGACTGCGAAGTCGTAGCGTAAGACTGCGCGCAGGGCTTCAGACCCTGAATTTGCCTTGACCAGCAAGACATCGTCCATCTCCATCAGCATGGCTTCCAGCGCGATCAGGTTTTCTGGCCTGTCATCCACCAGCAAGACGCGTAGTTTATTGTCATGGTTCGGCCTGTGGCCGGTACGCTCAACGACCAGTTGCTCGACATGCGCCATATAGCGTTCGTGTTCTGCCAATGCCAGGCGCTGGCGATACAGATTGACAAATACCTCTACTTTGGCATGCAGAATAAAAGGTTCCAGTGGTTTCACCAGATAATCGACAGCGCCGCTTTCATAGCCTCGAAATTCAAAATCAGCGTCATGCATGAGTGCCGTGACAAAAATAATCGGTACCTGGCGGGTTTTGGGGTTGGCACGTATCAAGGTTGCGGCTTCAAAACCGTCCATGTCCGGCATTTGCACATCAAGCAAGACCAGGCCAAAATCGCGTATCAACAATTGGCGCAGGGCTTCTTCGCCAGAGTTCGCCAGCACGATGTCAAGGTCGCTGCGTGTTTCAAGCAAGGCAGCGAGTGCGACCAGGTTTTCTCGTCTGTCGTCAACTAAGAGTATGGGGACCAATGGCGCGCTCATCGTCTTTCCTTTGCGTGCACGGATCTTGGTGGCAAGCCGCCTTTTTGTTTGGACAACTCCAGCAGCAATGCCGGCATTTCACGTAAGCAGATGACCTTGTCAGGGACATCTAGTTGCAAGGCGTGTTGCGGCATGCTGGGGAGTTTCGCGTCACGGGGATCCTGCACGATGGTATACCCTCCGGATTGATGAATTTTTGCGAGCCCACGCGCACCATCGTTCGCACCGCCAGTCAGTATCACTCCAATGACAGAGGAACCAAGGCTGCTTGCAGCAGAATCGAACAGGACATCGACAGAGGGACGCGCAAAATTAACCTGTACATCGGTCGAGAGCGCAAGTTTGCCATCACTTTCCAGCAACAAGTGATAGTTGGCAGGTGCCAGGTAGGCAAAACCGGCGCGCATTTGTTCCCCTTCATCCGCTTCCTTGACATGAATTTTCGCAAAGGAATCAAGCAGTTTTGCCAAGCCATCGCCAGAATCAGGAGCGATGTGGATGACAATCAAGACAGGCAGGGGAAAGTTTTCCGGCAGGGCTGGGAGAAGATACTTCAGCGCTTCTACACCGCCTGACGAAGTGCCTATCACAATGGTAGAAAAATGCTGTCGGCAGTGTTTGTTCTTGCTCATGATATATCCCTTTTGGCAGGAGAGATATACTTCTTGCAGTAGATGCGGCTACGCGGTTCTGTTTCCTGATAGTCCGGGGCAATATGGCGTCCATCAAGACTTTCCTTGCTCCCTAAACAAAGAAAGCCGCCAGCAGTCAAACACCGGTCAAACAGGTTTAATACTTTTTCCTTCAGCGAGAGTTTGAAATAGATCATGACATTACGGCACAGTATCAATTGCATTTCGCTGAAATCAGCATCGGTGGCCAAGTTATGTGCAGCGAATACGACATTGCGGGTAAGTTGGCTGTCGATGATTGCTCTGTCATAACGGGCCACATAATAGTCTGAAAATTCAGCCTGACCTCCAGCCCGTTGATAGTTGCGAGTGTATTGTTGCATGTTCCTGAGAGGGAAAATACCTGACTTTGCTTTTTTTAGTATGTCCTGATTCAAGTCGGTGGCGTATATACGGCACCTGTCTTCCAGCCCCGCTTCGCGCAACAGGATGGCCAGAGAGTACACTTCTTCGCCGCCAGCGCAACCTGCCAGCCAGATTTTGGCATGTGAAAAAGTGCTCAGGTAGGGCAGCACTTTTTCACGCAGGATTTTGAAAAAAAGCGGGTCACGAAACATCTCAGAGGTATTCACTGTGACCCCTTGCACGAGCGTGTTGCATAGTACGGCATCACGCAATAAGAATGGAAGTGCACTACCAAAATTGGCATAACCGGAATTGGATAACCATAAGCTCAGACGACGTTGCAAGGATGCCCTGGCATAGTCACGAAAGTCATAACCGTGTATCCGCCAGATACCTTCTATCAGCAAATCGATTTCCACGGTGGTGATTTCTGTTTCGCTTAGCATGGCAGGCATTCAGTGGTAAATATGATCAATTTTCATACTAAGCCTGGTAAAGCCAGACACGCATTAAGGAATACAATTTGTCCAGATCGATGGGCTTGGAAATATAGTCACTGGCACCTGCTTCCAGACACAGTTTCTGGTCACCTACCATGGCCTTGGCGGTCATCGCAATGATGGGCAAGTGTGTCAAGCGCTGGTTTTTTCGTATGTGGCGCATGGTTTCGTAACCATCCATTTCCGGCATCATGATATCCATCAAGATGATATCAATATCATGATATGTTTCCAGTTGCGCCAGGGCCTCTAATCCGTTGGTTGCTTCAACGATGTGCATGCCTTTTTCGCTGAGTACGCTGGAGAGTGAAAAAATATTGCGCATGTCATCGTCCACCAGCAAGACTTTGCGTTGTTCGAACATCGCTTCCTTGTCCAGTGCACGGCGTATCATTTTTTGTTTTTCCTGGGGCAGTGAATTTTCTACCAGATGCAAAAACAGACTTACTTCATTGAGCAGGCGTTCAGGACTTTGTGCGCCTTTGATAATGATGCTGTCTGCGTAATTCTGCAAACGGCGCTCATCCGCCGCGTTCAGGCTGCGTCCTGAATGAATGATGACGGGCAGGCGGGTTCCCTCGTTCTGGTCTTGCAGATGATCAAGCAGTTCGAAACCTGACATGTCGGACAGCCCAAGATCAAGCACCATGCAATCGAATTTCTCTTGTTGCATGTACAGTAAGGCTTCCTTGCCGGAGCTGGCGAGTACGATTTCCAGTCCTCCAATTTCCAGCAGGGCGGCGATGCTGCGTGCTTCAACCAGGTCGTCTTCGACAATCAGCAGTTTTTTCAATGTCTTGTCGATGGCACTGGCAATGAGCGCCAGGACCGTATCCAGTTGTGCAGAATCAACTGGTTTGGTAATAAAGCCTATCGCGCCCATGTTCAAGGCTTTTTGACGGTCTTCCAGGCAGGTAATGAAATGTACCGGTATGTGGCGGGTCCTGGGATTGTCCTTGATGTTACGCATCACCCCCCAGCCATCTATGTGAGGCAGCATGATATCCAGAATGATGGCATTCGGCAGGTACTCGTCAGCCGTCTCAAGGCCGCTTTCACCGTCAGTGGCAACCAGCGCATGAAAACCGTGATCTCGAACGGTGTCCCGTAAAATGGTGGCAAAAGCGGCATCATCTTCCACGATCAATATGCTGCGCATGTTGGGACGGGCCAGATCGCGATCATCCTGAATGTTGACTGGTTGGATGGGCGCAATGACTGTATTCACGGTTTCAGACAGTATAGCCGGAGTTGGTAGTGCGACCGGCAGCGAAATTTTTGCGGGCATTACTGCTGCCGTCAATTCAGTCTCACTGGCGATGATGGGCAATAGCAGGGTGAATATGCTGCCTTTTCCTGACACACTGCTGAGAGTGATATCTCCTCCCATGCGTTGCGCCAACTGGCGTGAAATTGATAACCCCAGGCCAGTTCCCCCATATTTGCGGCTGGTAGAACCGTCGGCTTGTTGAAATGCGTGGAATATCTGTTCTTGTTTGTCTGCTGCAATGCCGATACCGCTATCGCTCACCGCGAAGGCTATTGCTGCACGTTTCAAGGTATTGGATGCTGCAGCAGAATAATGAATATTCAACCTGATTTGCCCATGAGTGGTAAATTTGAAGGCATTTGCCAATAGATTTTTGAGGATTTGCTGAGTACGCTGGGAGTCGGTCAGCAATGTTGCCGGGACATCGGCTTGAGCATTCAAGAGAAAGTCCAGGTGCTGCTTTTCTGCCAGGGGCAGGAATAAATTGTGCAACTCATCAATCAGTCCGGATACACTAGTCTCGGCCAGATTCAATTCCAGCCGCCCGGCTTCGATCTTGGACAGGTCGAGAATATCATTGATGAGATTCAGCAAGTCCTTTCCCGCACCATGTATGGTGGCGGCATATTCCACCTGACGCTCGCTCAGCTTTCCCTCCTTGTTGTCGCGCAATAGACTGGAGAGTATCAACATGCTATTGAGGGGTGTCCGCAATTCATGAGACATGTTGGCCAGGAATTCAGATTTATAGGTACTGGTGCGTTCCAGTTCTTCGGCTTTGCGTTGCAGTTGGGCGTTGCTGTTCTCTATTTCCTGGCTCTTGACACGTATCAGTTCGCGTTGTTGCTCCAGCATCTGTGCACGTTCTTCCAGCTCTTCATTGGATTGCTGCAATTGCTCCTGTTGCACCCGCAGTTCTTCGGCTTGCTGCGTAGCTTGTTCCAGCAACTCTTGCGTTCTTTTGCGTGAAAGCGCAACACCTAAACCAATGGCTATACCCTCCTTGGCCAGTTGCAGAAATTCCAGCTGTGAAGCGCTGTAATTCCGGTAAGCAGCGATTTCCAGTACACCGATCAAATTGTCGGCATGGATTAGTGGGATGACCATCAGGTTAAGTGTCTTTGCCTGGCCCAATGCCGACACGATAGGCATGTAGTTAACTGGCAAATCCGTCATATGCAGTGTGTTACGTTCCATGGCAGACTGGCCAACCAGACCCTCGCCAAGCGCAAAACGGGCACGCAATTGTTGTTCGTCCGCCAGGGCATGACTGGCACTGAGCTGTAATTCCTGAAGATCTGGGTTGTAGAGATAAAGGGCACCGCAACTGGCGCCGGTTCTTGCAATCAGGAAGCTGAGTATTTTTTTTGCCAGGTATGTGGTCTCATGTTCACCGCGCATCAAGGCATTCAATTCATTTTGCCCGCTCTTTATCCAGTCGCGCGTCTCTTCTGTCTCCCGATTGTCGCGCAAGGTACTACGCATTTTGGCAAAAGCCATATCAAAACTCATTTGCGTGGCACCCATGCTGATGACAGATTGCAGCAGCTTGCCCGCTTCATCATTGGCGATGCTGCCAGTTTCAAGTTTGGGTAACACTGTCAAGGCCAGCTGCTTGTCCAGATTGCCATCTGCAATGGCTTCGATGCCGCTGATTTTTTCTGCATTGCCTTCGGTCAGGGCATGAGCTATCTGCAGTGCATCATGCATGGGACGGGCAATGCTGCGCTGATAGGCAAATCGCAGGAATGCCGCGATGAGCAGCAGGATGACTCCCAAGGTCACCAGGACCTGTGTCAAGACATAATGGCCGCTGTCAAGTTGTTTGCTCGAATCGACTTCCAGTATGCCGCGTACATCACCAAGCCGCCAGTCCGTCTTGGGACTGCCGGCCGTCGTGTTATGACAACTCACACATGCCTGAGCTGTCATGCGATCGGCGATTGCCACCCTGACCATGGTACGGTCACCCAAAGATTCGGTCCGGTAAAAAACCTTGTCTGGATTCTGTTGCAAATAGTTCCATGCATCTTGCCCGAATTTATCCAGTATCCGCCCCTGGCGATTCGGGAAAGGATAGGGGCTGTACAATTTCAGGCTCATACCTGAGGTGTCGAACATGTCTGACAGTTCATGGATCATGGTCGCCGGTAGTGGCACAGCGTTGGGATCATGCTGGTGATTTGCCGCGACGGTAAGGCCAGCCTTGCCATTAATTTTGGAAATGACATTCTCTGTATAGTATTGCCGCAATTTGATGAATTGCGATACAGTTTCCTTACCTGCTGCCACTGCATCCTGTTCGGCATTGTTGCGGATGATAAAAGGTAAATACAAGGAGGCGGCAATAGCACTCGCCATCAGGACTATGCCGATAGGCAAGAACAGTTTCCAGAACATGCTTCGTAAAAACATGGTTTGCAGTCCTCATGTGAAGATGAAAACAGATCCCGTAAAGCCGTACTATCAAATTTCTTTGTTCGGTGCTACGCGCGGCAGTGAAATGAAGAAATTGCTACCTGCGCCACTCTGGCTGCTCACTTCGATCCGGCCACCCAGTGGGCCATTGATCAGGTTGTAGCATATGCTCATGCCCAGGCCGTTGCTTCCCTGGCCCAGCCTGGTCGTAAAAAAGGGATCGAATATATGATTTTGTACATGTTCAGACATGCCCACGCCATCATCCCTATAGAGCAAACTCAGGCCGTCGTCTGTCGATTGCATGGTGAGATGCATCAACCCGTGATTACACCCGGCAAAACCGTGTCGCAATGAATTGTCGACCAGGTAGGTGATAATTTGTTCTATGGACTCTGGATAACTATCCATGATGATATGCGTACTCGTCTGTAGCTCTAGCCGGTAATTTGCGTCTGGTAATTTGCTTCGCAAATGATCGATCAATTTTTTCACATGTTGATTCAGATCGAATTCGCAGCGCACCAGGCTGCTACCGGTCTCTGCGACTCTTTTGAAGTTGTTAACCAATTCTGCTGCGCGCTCCATGCCACCGATCAGCATGCTGGTGCCCTCATGCACGGTTTGCAGATATTCATCGAGATGAGTGCGGCGTAGCACGTTGGCGACGATGCTGTGTTGTATTTCTTTTGTCTTGTCGGCGAGGGTGGTGGTGATGGTCAGGCAGTTGCCTATCGGCGTATTGAGTTCATGGGCTACTGCCGTTACGATTGTGCTCATGGCAGCGATGTTCTCAGCCTTCACCAACTTGCTTTGAGTCAGACGCAAATCATCGAGAGCATCCTGTAGTTGCAATGTGGTTTCCTGCAGAGCAGAGGTTCTTTCCTGTACCCGCTTGTCCAGTTGCGAGTTCAGTTTCATGAGTTCAGCCTGTGCATGGAGTTGTTCTGTGATGTCACGTGCAATGCCAAGAAAGCCATTGAGCTTGCCTTGCACATCATGCACTGCACTGACCGCCAGTGACACTTGCAGCCGCTGTCCGTCTTTGCGGATATAGGTCCAGGTATATGGCTCAGTGACACCATCGCGCGCTAGCGCTACAAAGGTCTCGAAGCCGCTGACAGGGCGTCCCAGTAAGGTAGAAAATTTTTGGGCACGGATCTGGACTTCGTCTGGGCAATGGAATACTGCTGGCGAACAGCCCATCATTTCTTGCCCAGTGTAGCCAAGCATACGTTCTGCACCACGATTGAAGACTTTGATTCGACCCTGGGTATCGGTAGCAATGATGGCTACCTCTACTGCAGCGTCCAAAAGTGCTTTTACATCGGCACTGCGTTGCTGGACTTTTTCTTCCAGGGACTGGCGCTCAGCCTCCAGTTCCT
Source organism: Burkholderiales bacterium (assembly GCA_016200895.1). Taxonomy (GTDB): domain Bacteria; phylum Pseudomonadota; class Gammaproteobacteria; order Burkholderiales; family Burkholderiaceae_D; genus Undibacterium. The sequence goes on along the minus strand of JACQDX010000148.1, from coordinate 55,975 downwards.
GGCTTAATTGCCTTAATTTGATATGCGTGCGTACCCTGGCCAATACCTCGCCAGGATGATAGGGTTTGCCTATGTAATCAACGGCACCGACGGCAAAGCCAACGATCTTGTCGTCTGCATCGGCCAGCGCAGATAGAAAAATCACTGGTATTGCTGCGGTCTGCGCTTGCTCCTTCAGGCGCCGGCAGACTTCAAGCCCGCTCATGCCCGGCATGCGCACATCCAGCAAGATCAAATCAGGGGTTCGTACAGATACTGTCCACAGGGCCAAATCACCATTGGTGGCTTCACGTACAGTATAGCCTTCGGCATTTAACAAGTCAGATAGCAGCTTGAGAGAAGCCAGCGTGTCTTCCACCACCAAAATTTCACCTGAGGTTGGATACTCCTTTTGACATAGGTGCTGGTCATTATCCATGCTTGCTCCGTGGCATTTCCAGAAGCATCCTCTTCGATAACAGGCTAGGCTTAGCCGATCGAGGTAAGTTCCAGACGATTTAATTATAGATTGCAGGCAACGTTCACGGTGAGGTTTTTTTGTCAGATACTGCATTTCAGGTATCCCGGATAGTTTTAGCTCTGCGGCATCAGCAAGATGTCCGGCTGACGGTCGCATGCCACATTGGGGAGTCATGGCAAGCTTGTTGCCTCTGCAAGCAGATTTCAGGTTCTTGAGACCAGATGAAATCGCAACGAGTGATATTTTCAGCAGCCGCAAGGCCTGACGATTACACTATTCACGCCTGACTCAGGCGTATAAATGTGAGTTTTTGTGAATGAGCAACTTTTCGTGTCTGAAAACCGCGAAAATAGAGGCTAAGTAAAAAACTGTCGGTTCACCATTATCAATGTGTGAAATTAAGACAGGCACCTGTCCGGTCTGCATATGTTGCTATCGCATCATGGCAAGACGGGATGCGCGGAGGCAAGGATGTGGATATATCGTTTGATTTTAAGCCTGTGTGCCTGCATGGTGCTGTTCATGCCTTGTATTGCCGTGGCGATGACGGTCATCTTCCTCAACCCTGGAAAATCGGATGAAATTTATTGGGTCACTGCCAGCAATGGCATGATGGCTGCTGCCCGCAGTCTGGGGATACAGCTGGAAGTGACTTATTCCGAACGTGATCACTTAAAGACGCTGGAGTATGCCAGACAAATTGCCGCCCGTCCCTTGAGCAAGCGGCCTGATTATGTGATCTTGTCGAATGATTATGCTGTCGGCGCCGAAGCATTGCGCATACTGGATGCGGCAAGTATCAAGACATTTTTCGCCTATAGTGGTATCAATGATGCTGGTGACAGAGAAAAAGTCGGCTCGCCACGCCAATTGTACAAGGGCTGGCTGGGTGTGCTGGAACCACAGGCGGAAGATGCCGGTTACCTGACTGCACGGGCGCTGATACAGCGTGGCAAGGCTGAAAAATTGTTTAGTTCTGATGGCAAATTGCATATGCTGGCAATTGCCGGGGACAGATCCACCGCCACCTCGTATAAGCGTAATGAAGGCATGCGCAAGGCAGTGGCAGAAGCAAATGTGGTATTGGACCAGGTTGTCTATGGTGACTGGAATCGTGCCAAGGCACAGGAACAGAGTGTCTGGTTGTATCAGCGCTATCCTCAGACCAGGCTGGTCTGGGCCGGGAATGATTTAATGAGTTTTGGCGCAATGGAAAGCTGGCGCACCCGTGGTGGCAAACCTGGGCGAGATGCGCATTTCAGTGCCATTAATACGTCAGCTGAAGCTTTTACCGCACTGGAGTCAGGCAGCCTCACGGCCCTCGCTGGTGGCCATTTCATCACTGGTGCGTTTGGCCTGGTGATGCTGTATGACTATCATCACGGTAAGGACTTTGCCGATGAAGGCCTGGAGCAAAACAGGTCCATGTTTATTTTATTTACGCCAGAAGAGGCCAGGCGTTTCCAACTATTATTCGGGGCGCAGAATTTTGATAAAGTGGATTTTAAAAAATTCAGTAAATTCCTTAATCCTGCCCTCAAAAAATATGATTTCAGTTTCCGCCAATTATTGACCCAGTCCGACTCGCGCAAATGAGTAATCAAGCCTTGCAACCGATCGCTAATTTGTTGATACGCCGTGTCTTCAAATGGGTCATTCTGTGCGTGGTCTGTATCAGCAGTTTGCAAGCATGGCTCAACTACCAGGCGATAGAAGAAAATTTCACGATGACCGTGAATGATGTTGCCCATGCCCATATCCCTTTGTTGTCGGTTGCAATCTGGGATATAGAACCGCAAACCATACAGAAACAGGTCGCTTTAATCCTTAAAAATAAAACGATTTCTTATGTCTCCATCAGAGCCAGCACCGGGCAACAGTTTACTGGAGGTGATGTCAATCGCCTGGAAAATGGCGAACATATGCGGTTTGACATACCAGCTCCTGCAGATGCCAGCAAGTCTGTTGGCACAGTAGAATTTGTGGTTGATAAAACCATCTTGCGCAAGGAATTGATGCGCAGCTTTATTATTGTGATTGCTGAAGTTGTCATATTGTCGATTTTTATCTTTGTGGCAGTGGTGGCGATATTACGGCATGACCTGGAGAAGCCCATGCGCCAACTGGCAGATTTTGTCAAAAACCTGCAGGCCAATCAATTGGCCACCAAGCTGGAATTAAAACGCAAACCAAAAGACGGTTATAACGAAATTGATCTGGTTGTTGATGGATTTCGTACCATGCAGGACAGCCTGCAAAAACATATTGCCAATCAGGATGCCCTGGTGGCAGAAAGAACCAGCCAGCTCGAAGCCGCCATGAAAACGCTGAAGCAATTGTCGATTACCGATGGCCTGACTAATTGCTATAACCGCCTGTTATTCAATGAACGCATGCCAGCAGAAATACAAAGGGCTGTGCGTTATCAGCGTCATTTGGCACTGGTGTTTTGTGACATTGATTTCTTCAAGAAAATCAATGATGAATATGGTCATGCCGTGGGTGATAATGTACTCATCGCCTTTACCCAGTGCCTGGCGGATGAATTGCGGGCAGACGTGGACTGGATAGTCCGATATGGTGGGGAAGAATTCATCATGGTCTTGCCGGAGACCAGCCTGATCGCGGCACTGGAAGTGGCTGAAAGAATACGCCAGAAAGTGGAGCATGATCTTGCCATTCGCTTGTCAGATGGCCGCATATTGCACATTACCGCCAGTTTTGGCGTGGCACAACTGCAGGCTGCAGACAGCATGGAAAGCATGGTACAGCGGGCTGATGAATGGCTATACAAAGCAAAATCCCAGGGCCGCAATCAGGTATACCCCAAGACCGCGCCAGTTATTCATTTGGCTCCTTGATTTGCCGCAGACTACCGCGGGCTTGCCTGACCAGGGTATTTGTCAGACGTGCCAGCCTTGGTGTCTGTACTTTCCAGTGATGCCAGTACAATGCCACATCCACAGGGTGATGTGGCATCAGTCTGACCAGCTTGTTCTGGTCCAGATTTTCCAGCATGACATCAGGAATCACGCCCCAGCCCAGCCCCAGTAAAATCGACTGGTTATACGGTGTCGTTGCCGGTACATAGTGTGTGGGGTAGGCATGTTCCTGCAGTCCAAAATGTTCGAGCAAAATCTGCGCTTGTAATTTATCTTTGCGATTGAAGGTCAGTACTGGCGCAAGCCTGGCTGCCTCGCGTGTCATCCCTTGCGGAAACCAACGTTGGCAGTAAGCCTTGCTGGCAACCGGATGGTAACGCATGAAACCCAGTGGCACAGCCTGGCAACCCCGCATGGCGTTTTGTTCCGCGGAGAGGCAACCCAGGACCATGCCGCTTTCCAGTAAGTCATGGGTGTGATCCTGATCATCGATCAATACTTCAAGCAAGATATTTTCAGCGATCAAAAATTCTGCCAGAGCTGGTAGTAACCAGCTATCAAGACTATCGGCATTGACGCCAAGCGCAATGCAGATGGCGGAACTTTGCTGGCCAGCAAATTCACTTTGCAAATCCTGTTCAAGCTCTGCCACCCGCCGCAAGTGTTGCACCAGTTTTTGCCCGGCCGCCGTGGCACGGCAGGGGCGGCTGCGTACCAGCAGGGTATTGCCCAGGTCCATTTCCAGTGCCTTGATGCGCTGGGAAATGGCAGAACTGGTCAGGTTTATCGCTTGGGCTGCCTGTTCCAGGCTGCCATGGTCAATGACACTGAGAAAGGCTTCGCATTGGCGGCTGTCTAGTCGGGTTTGCATATTTTTTTAGGTATATTCATAAGTCTGTGGAGTTTTGAGTAAAGGCCACTAAACACAGAGACACAGAGACACAGAGAAATTCAAAGAATTAATTAAATTAAGAAAATTTAATGAAATCGTAAATATTTTAAATTAACTTCATATTAAACCTTTTTCTCCCCACAATCACTACATCGACAAACGGGAGACTGATGATGTTGGCTTTTATACTCAAGGGCATGGGCATGAGTGCGGGTCTGATCATGGCAATCGGTTCGCAAAATGCGCATGTCTTGCGCATGGGTTTGCGTAAACAGCATGTGGGTTTGACGGTGATGATCTGCATAGTCTGTGAAATGTTGCTGATACTGGCTGGAGTGGCAGGCATAGGAGGCATGATCAATAGCCAGCCAGTCTTGCTGACGATGGCACGCTGGGGCGGGGCGGCGTTTTTGATCTGGTATGGGCTGCGGTCTTTGCGGGCCGCAGCTAGTCAGCAAAGCCTGGTGGCTGAAGCCGGAGAATTGAGTCTGACGGCGGGCAAGGCCGTGCTGGCAGTGCTGGGGGCGACTTTGCTCAATCCCCACACTTATCTGGATACGGTAGTGTTGCTGGGTGCCATAGGCGGGCAGCAGCCTGGAGATGGCAAATACTGGTTTGCAGTGGGAGCCGTCCTGAACGCCACCATCTGGTTTGCCGCCCTTGGATTTGGTGCTCGCTTGCTTGCACCCTGGTTTGCCAAGCCCATAGCCTGGCGGGTGCTGGACAGCCTGGTTGGCATTGTGATGCTGATGCTGGCCTTGAATTTGATGCTGGGTTGATCCGGCAATTTATTGAAAAGCCCGAATTGTGATAACTTCAGCGCATGAGAAAATCCTGGTGTTTATTGATTGCTTGCCTGTTACTGGTGCTGCTGCCCCTGCAGGGCTTTGCTGTTGCCAGTAAATTGGGCTGCGTCATGGATATGCCCATCCAAGCTGGCAGCTCTGTTGCCAGTCAGTTGCCAAAGCTGATGGCGCTCTAGCATCGACGTGAATTGCTGGCCGACAGCCGCGAGCAAATCAACAGCGTGCTGGCGGCCATCAATGCAGAGCAACAATTCTGGTTAGCAGATGCTGCCTTGCAGGCTGAGCTCCTGGGTCGCCCATCAGCAAGTAATCTGAATCCAGTCAAATCAACTGCCATGGCAGAAGCAACGCATTGATCACTAGATCTGCGAAGGAAATATTATGAGTACCAGAAGAGATTTTTTTAAATTGGCAGGCATCGCTTGTGGTGCTTTGGCAACCAGCAGTGTCAGCAAAGTCGCATTGGCAGCCTTGCCGGAAGCAGTCACACAGACCAGCCCCGACACCATGCCACCGCTGCAGCCCAAGAATGGCCGCCCGTATAATCCGGTAGTAAGCCTGAATGGCTGGACGCTGCCATGGCGCATGAATAATGGTGTCAAGGAATTCCATCTGGTCGTTGAGTCGGTAGTGCGGGAAATGGCTCCCACCATGAAAGCGCATCTGTGGGGGCCGGTAATTCTGATCCCACCCATTCTTGCATTCGCCTGCTTATTTCGCCGTAATGGTCACCGACATATTTGCTGTCGCCGTCCTGCCAGTATTGTCAGTTGCAGTGATCTTCAAGGTGTAGTTGCCAGTCACAGGGCTGTTCCAACTGGTTGTGATATTCGTGCCACTCATGGCAAAGTTCAAGCCCAGTGGTGCGCCGCTGATGGAAATGGATATCGACGTTGCACCAGGTGCTGTGATACTGATCGTGCCCATCAACGCCTTGCCAGCCACACCCGTCAAGGCAGGAGCATTGATGCTCACGCCAGATGCGACGATGCTGATGTTGAATACCGCCTGACCACTCAAACCTGTCTTGCTGTCTTTGGCGATGGCGGTAACGATATACTTGCCAACTAGCGGGCTGGTCCAGGTGACAGTGCCAGTCTGGCTGATGCTCATGCCGGATGGTGCACCGCTAAGGCTATAACTCAAGGCATTGCTGGAAGTCGCATTCACATTGAAGGACAAGGCATTGCCGACTACGCCATTGATGGTGCTGGCAGTCACTACGGGCGGCACAGGTGCTGTGATCGTCACAGTATATGTACCCTTGCCACTCTGGCCCGTTGCTGCGTTCAGCGCAGTCACAGTCACGGTATATGTGCCTGCAACAGGTGTGGCCCAGGTGATGATGCCAGCGCTGCTGATAGTCATGCCCGGCGGATTGCCGCTCAGACTGTAAGTCAGTGGATTATTTGCTGTTGCCGACACAGTAAAACTCAGTGGCGTGCCAGTCTGTCCAGTGATGCTGGCAGACGTCACCGTTGGTGCAGACGTGAGGATTGTGCCACTGAGTGTGGCGAGCAAGTTGCTGACATTCGGTGAACCCAGACCAGTTAATTGATCATGTCCGGTCTTGGCTGTGCAACTGGTGCAAGTGCCATTGCTGCCTTTGGCTACGTCAGAAAATGCACTGGCATAGCTGCCCGGTACGCTGGCGATTTTGTTATACAGCACGACATGTGGTGCACCCAATACAGCTTTGCCTGTTTGTACCAGCGTCGCATTGGCAACTGCGATGATGCCTGCCCATTGTGGCGTGGCCAGACTGGTGCCACCGGCACTGACCCAGTTCACTGTGTTGCTGCCGGGTGTCATGATCGCTACATATTGTCCAGTATTCGGATCAGAATTCATGGATACATCAGCCACCGTCCTGCGGGCAGGCGCGCCCATGCCGGGCACGGTCGTATTTTGATAGGCGGGTGTGGCGGTATAAGCACTGACGCCACCACCAGTATTTGACCAGGCCACTTCAGTCCTGCTGCCGCCAGAATAAGTCAGGCTGGTGCCACCAACTGCTACTACATTGGGTGATACTGCTGGCCATTCCACTTCAGGCCCTGAGTCGCCAGAGGCTGCAAGATAAGTCATTTTGGCAGTCGTGAATGTGTTCTCTACACCAGCAGTCCAGCTACCTTCCGTTGAGCCAAAACTCATCGATACCACACCCGGCCCCATGGCATTGGCCAGCCTGATGCCGCCCACCATGTTGCTCATGGATGCATCTGCAGTTTCGATCAGGATGATGCGGGCCAATGGTGCGGTTGCGTGCGCCCACTGCACATCAAGTGCAATTTCTGTCGCCCAGCCAGAATCATAGGCCGGTGCAATACTGCTCGTGCCACCAATACTGGTGCTATACACCACAGAAAATTCACAGACGCTGGTAGATGCAGTTGCTAAAGGCAAGACAGTGGCGGAAGCGATGCTTTTTACCGTACATGCAGGCAGGCCAAATTTTTGATTGAAGGTATTCAGTTCCGCCACGATATTGGGATCATGTCTGGCATTGACGATGTAAATTGTCTGTCCCGCACCCAGCAGTGCGGCTTGTGCTGCCGTCAAATTATTTATGCTGGAAGGCAGTGTTGGCAAGCCATAAGCAGCACGTATTTGTGCCGGGGTATAAGTGGATACCACGCCGGTGCCTGCCGATGGCTGCACATCAGTCTGCCCCGCCGCAATGGGGGGAGGTGTCACCTGTGGCCGAGGTAGTGAGCGTATTGCCGATACTGTCAAACCACGGCCACGCACGCCTTGCCATTCACGCGGTATGGCTTGCAAGGCGGCAGGCATGCTGGCCGATCTGCTGCTATCCGTGGCATCAATGTCAGCAGGCGCATCAAGCAGAAGCGGTGCGAGGTGAAATCTAGCTTGCGTGTTTTGAATCGCTACGTCAGGAGGAAGAACCGGAACCGTGACTTCAAGTGTCGTCGTGCCGGTGGCGACTTCTGCAGGCGGCAACGCAACGACAGAATTACTGATCTGAGGATTGTCGCCACCGCAGGCGGTCAAGACGCTAGCGGTGAGGGAAAAGCTCAACCACATAAGCGATTTTAGTTGTCTGGAATATGTTCTTTTTGTATTGATCACGTGTGCGCTCCGATATCAGCAGAGGGCAGTGATTCGGCAGCAAATGCAATGCCCAAGCGATCAAACGCTTTAGCAATAACATCACTGGCAACTCCGCTGCCATGGCGCATATGCGCTGTAGGCCGGTGGCTTTGCGTCGCCGTCTTTCAACGGGTTTGCCCTCGAGTTTTGGAAACTAAAAATGATAGCTTCAGGGTATGTAGCTTTCGATTCAAAAGGAAGCAGAAAAATGTCAAGGATTGTTGAAATCGTGCAGCTAGAACAAGCTTAGCTTTCGCTTTGATCATAGAAAATGAAGATTGTTGTTTTACTGGCTTTTGAATGAGACAAAAGTGTTAATTTGTAAAATAATTTCCCTTACCATTTTTACCATGGCAGCATCTGCGAGCTTTTTGCTGACGATCTTTTTTGAATGGGAAACAATAAAATACTTATGAAATTTTCTCCACACATCTCCCGCGCCGGAATTCTGGTTTGCCTGGCACTTACTTGCGCAAGTTCACAAGCTGCAAAAATCAGTCTGGATGATTGCGATTTGATCACCGCAAAACCTTTGCGTGCCGATTTCAAGGACTGGCTGGTAAAAAACCGCAAATTGGCTGCTGATGGCAATGTTGAAGCACAAACCTATGTCGCCGCAGAAGCGAGTAATCGCCTGGCATGTCTGGAAGAAAAAATTACTGAAAAATCAGGATGGTCAGTGACGATGACAAGTGGCGATGGCACGAGTGAAACCACATCCAATCCGGGTATTCCAAATATCAAGAAAAATGCAGACGCCTATGCAGCATTGAAAGATGCCGTCAAATATACCCATCAGGCAGGTGCGAACGACCCTGTCTATCGTGGCATGTCAGCGCAACTGGTGCTGCGTTACCAAGCTGTCTTGCCAGAAGCGCTGGAAACTGCCTATGAAGATGTGGCCGGTGCCAATCAGCTGGAATGTGTACTCAAGCGCAAATTTGGCAATCGGGATGCGCAGCATGCCTGCTCATCGCATAGAACCACGCTGTCGCAATTGACAACTAAAGTATCTGCAGAACGTCGCGCTGCGCTTGATCAGAAAGCACAGCAGTGGGCAGTGGATTTTCCGGTTAAATAAGTTGTCGCAAGACATGCTTACATCTGGGCCCATGTTTATTTTGTGTTGGCTAACGTACAGACCTGAAGAGTTTGCAGAAGTAAATTACTTTGGGAAGTCAACAGATTCGCTTCACAAACGTTGAAGTACTGTAAGCGCTGTATTGCTTCTTTAGTTAACGTAATTGAAATGGAGTACGCAATGATAAACATGACATGTAAAAGAGTATTGCTGGCGACTGCTGCCTGCGCAACGCTCTTCATGACGGCACAGACGCAGGCGCAAGATGTCGGTGTTTCTTTGCAATTCGGGCAGCCGGGATTTTATGGTCGTGTTGACGTTGGTAATTTCCCTCAACCTCAAGTGATTTATCGTGAACCACGCATAGTAGAAAGAGTGAGGGTAGTTGAACCTCCCTTATACCTGGTAGTGCCACCTGGCCACAGGAATAAATGGGAAAAGCATTGCTATCGCTATGATGCCTGCGGTCGCCCGGTGTATTTTGTTCAGGAAAACTGGTACAACACCCAGGTAGTGCCACGCTATCGCGATGGTTATTATCGTGATCACGATTACAGACATGATGCTTATCGTCGGGATGAGTACAGGCGCGATGACTATCGTCGTGATGAAAGGCGAGGCGACAGACGTAATGATGAGCATGACCGCCATGGACATGAGCGTGGCAGGGAGCATCCTGAGCATTAATTGCTAATCGCAAATGGCTAATGGGTAATGGGTATTAACAAGGGCTGCATTGCAGCCCTTGTTTTATGGTGACTCCACACACGCCATTTTTTGTTTCCAGGCATGAATGGTCAGTGACCAGAAAGTTGGAATATCAGCGACTGTTGATGGCAAGATCAGCCCCAGGAATTGCGCTGCCGGTATCAGCGCTTCATGCAGTACATCATTATTACCACGATCAAAAGCCAGGGCCCCGGTTTGCTTGGACAACTTTTCGCCATGTGTATTGGTGAGGACCGGCACATGCAGATAAGAGGGCGTGGGCAAGTTCAGCAATTCTTGCAGATAAATTTGCCGTGCGGTTGAATCTATTAAATCAGCGCCCCGCACCACGTGCGTAATGCCTTGCGCGGCATCATCGACCACTACCGCCAACTGGTAGGCCCAAAAGCCGTCCGCGCGCTTTAATACAAAGTCACCGACCTCCGTCGCCAGATTTTGTTGCTGCATACCAGCCAGCCTGTCTTCAAATCTATAAATTTGATCTGGCACGCGCAAGCGCCAGGCCCGGGCAATTTTGCCTGCTGCCAGGCCATAGCGGCAAGTGCCTGGATAAACCTGACTGGCTGTTTCTCCCAGGCGCAGGCGCGAATCAGCGATTTCCTTGCGTGAACATGCGCAGGGGTAGAGATTGTCGCCTAGCTCTTGCAGGGCAGCTTCATACAGGTGCTGGCGCTTGCTTTGCCAATTGATGTCGCCGTCCCAGACCATGCCGCAGCGTTGCAGCGAGTTGATGATGTGCTGGTCTGCGCCTTTTACATTGCGGTCAAAATCCAGGTCTTCCATGCGCAGTAACCATAGCCCATCGTGGGCTTTTGCATCCAGATAGCTGGCCATGGCGGCGACCAGCGAACCCATGTGCAAGGGGCCGGTCGGTGAGGGGGCGAAACGTCCTGTATATTTTTGCGTCATCTGTTTTGTTGGCATGGATGCTCATTAATTACCTATCAACATGCGTTGTACGACAGGGTCTTGCAACTTTTGTAAAAACCACAACAAAGCCTTGCCCTTGTTGGCATTGCGCCAGACCAGGCGGTTATCTTCTGGCGGGCGGTGGGTGCTGGTCTTCTTTTCTATCAACGCACCGCTGCGCAAATGTGGCAAGGCCAGGCGGCGTGGCAAATGCCCACAACCCAGGCCTGCCAGTTGTGCTGCCAGCTTGGCATGCATGGTTGGTACGGTCAGGGTGTCTTGTCCGCTCAGCAAACCTGCCGTCATTGATGGCAGGGTCAAGCCAGTATCGCCGATGGCAATTGCCCTGTGTCCCTGCAAAATCGCTGGTGTCAGCGGTTCTTCTGCTTGGGCCAATGGGTGTTGTGGTGCTACCGCAAACACCCATTCCACGCTGCCCAGCAAGCGGGTCTGAAATTCACCTTGCATGCGTATTGCATCCGGCCCGTAATAAGCAGCACCTATGGCGAGGTCCGCACGCCCGGATACCATGGTTTCCCAGACACCAGACAAAATTTCCTGGCTGATACGGATACGCGTGCCGCAAGCCTGTTGTTCAAATTCCTTGATCAAGGGGATGATATCGTCAAATTGTATGATGCCATCAATGACAATGCGCAGCTCAGCCTCCCAACCGCTGGCAGCACGTTTTACGCGATTTTCCAGCTCTTGTGCGGCATTCAGCAAATGCCTGCCCTGCAATAATAATTCCTCCCCCGCTATGGTCAGCTTGGCCCTGTGACCACGTCTGTCATATAGCAGCACATCAAGGTCTTCTTCCAATTTGCGTATGCTGTAAGTGATGGCAGAGGGCACTTTATCCAGGGCCGCCGCAGCCGCCGCAAAGCTGCCCTTGCGGTCTATGGCATCGAGGATTTGCAGGGCTTCAAGAGTCAGGTTCATGCTTGTTCAAATAATTTGAATGAGTTGTATGAAATTCTACCCTTATGTCAAAGAATTTGCATGTATATAGTGTGTACATCACCTGAACATATTCTTCAGGAAATTTGAAAGGGACTTATATGATTACGCTCAGACCATCACAAGAACGCGGCCACGCCGAGCACGGCTGGCTGAAATCGCATCATAGTTTTTCTTTTGCAGAATATTACGATCCGCAGCATATGGGTTTTGGCCCCTTGCGCGTGATTAATGATGACTGGATCGCTCCTGCCATGGGTTTTGGTACACATCCGCATCAGAACATGGAGATTATTACTTATGTGCTCGAAGGTGCGATTGCGCACAAAGACAGCCTGGGTAATGGCAGTACGATACGTCCAGGCAATGTGCAGTATATGAGTGCGGGTACTGGTGTGCGCCATTCGGAATTTAATCCGGCCAATACCGAACACACACGTTTGCTGCAAATCTGGATACAGCCTGACCAATTGGGTGGTGAGCCCCTCTACGGCGAAAAAGAATTCAGCCGTGAAGAAAAACAGGGCCGCCTGCGTCTGGTGGTTTCTGGCGATGGTGCCGATGGTTCCATCAAAATCCGCCAGAACGCACGTCTGCAAATTGGTTTGTTTGATGAAGAAGAAAGGCAGGAAGTAGCACTGGCAACAGACCGCCTGACATATGTCCATGTGGCACGTGGTGAATTGCAAGTGAATGGTATATCCCTCAAAGAGGGTGATGCCGTGATGATGTCAGCCGAAGAAAAACTCGTGCTGGAGCAGGGCAAACAGGCAGAAGTACTGGTATTTGATCTGCCTCATTAAGTGAAATAAGTTGGAAAGACAGACAAATCGTTGGCGTGAAAAATGAAAGCGCGAAAGTGATTTGTCTGCTTGCGTAGAAACTCAATATCCATACTGGAGTAAAACATGTCTAAAGTCGCAATTATTTATCATTCAGGTTATGGCCACACCACCAAGGCCGCAGAAGCAGTACACGCAGGTGCAGCTGCTGCCGGTGCTGATGCTGAACTTATCAAGATTGATGCCGAAGGCAATATCACCGATGCACAATGGGCCAGTCTGGCTGCCGCTGATGCCATCGTCTTTGGTTCGCCAACCTACATGGGTTCGGTATCATGGCAATTCAAGAAATTCGCCGATGCCTCTTCCAAACCCTGGTATAGCCAGGTCTGGAAAGACAAGATCGCCGCAGGCTTCACCAACTCTGGCACCATGAATGGCGATAAATTGTCCACCCTGCATTACCTGTTTACCCTGTCACAACAGCACTCCATGATCTGGGTAGGCACCGGCCTGATGCCAGCCAATAGCAAGGCTGCGACCCGTAATGACATCAACTATATCGGCAGTTTCTGCGGCCTGATGACACAATCTCCATCCGACTCTACACCAGAAGAAGGCCCGTTGCCGGGTGATCTGGAAACGGCGAAATTGTTCGGTAAACGGATTGCGGAAGTGACTAAGAAGTTTAAGTGAGATGGAACTGGAATAAAAAAATCATCAGATCAAAGATTTGATGGGTTTTTTCTACGCGCCTCTTGAACTGCGCTTGGTCAATAACTGAATCAATATGCATGTCGGTCGTATTGACGTTGCTTTTGACTTTTGCCGTCCCCATGTGTCGACGTCGTTTGTGCAGTACAGAAAATGGAAAAAGAAGAGCCGCTGTCTGAGGTGTAGCTGGGTTTCGAGATGTATGCATCTCGCCAGCGTAACGGCATGCGCTTGCAAGCGCATGCCCCTAAAGCAAGGCCGCAGGCGAGTTTCGGATCTTCCCATTTTTTGTATTGCATAAACGGGAACCCCCTTCAGGGGGGCGACGATGCCTAGGTCGTCTTTTTTCGCTTACCTTTTTTGGCGAAGAAAAAAAGGTGAGTAGCTGTCGGGCTACCCCCGACCTGCAATCGTAAATGACTTGTGATCGTACATAAAAACACCGATATACAATCACGATGAATCTGAAATTAATTCTTGAAATAGCTTACCACGAAAGCCGCTGGATTCCAGCTAAAAGCATGCTGGAATGACGACTTTGAGAGGACGGTAATTCAATCAATATCCTGTTGCACAAGCAAAGTAATTAACAGCCCCTCTATCACAGGCACGTAGCTATAAATCGCCTACAGTTTTTCCTTCAAAAACTGCAACAAGCGCGGTGCCAGATATCCAGAATCCGTCCCCGGCACCTTGATAGGCTCAGAAGCCCAATAATGCCCAGCATTTTTTAGCACTACAGAACTCACAGAAAACCCAGCCTGCTTCAATGCATGCATAAACGCAATCGACTGCCCTTCAGGATCAACAAATTTATCCTTAGCTCCCCAGCTCAGCAAAAACTGCGTTTGATTGTTCTCGCGCGTCACATAAGACAGTGGTGATGCTTCAAAATAGATTTTTCGGTTGTCGATCAAACTACTACCCAGAAAGCCCTGGGCAATATTATTGTCAGGGTAGTAGCGATTCGAATGTTCCCATTTTGCAGTCAGATCGTAACTGCCGTAAATGCCTATGCAAACCTTGACCTTTGTAGTGGGATTCATGCCGTCCGAGAACGGTGGCAGATCACCAGCCAGTGCGACAATAGTAGCAAGCTGCGCTCCGGCAGAATCACCGATCAAGCCCATGCGCTCAGGATCGAGCTGGTAAGTCGCCGCCTGCTGCCGCAAGAATTGCACCGCAGCGCGCACGTCATGCACGGCAGCAGGATAAAGATTGCTTCTATCTTTGACCAAGCGATAATTGACAGCAAATACCGCATAGCCATTTTTTGCCAGATATGGCCCCCAATGCTTGTACAGGCTGGCATCGGCAAAGCGCCAGTCACCACCGTGCACTGCAATCAGCACGGGATATTTGCCATCTCCCTTGGGGCGGTATAAATCACCAGTCAATACATCATCACCGGTACGCTGGTAGATGACACCTTGTTGAATGTCATAGCCTTTATCAGACATGGCCGCATGTGCAGAAGTTGCTGCCAACAGGCTTAAGGTGAGGTAGTTGATTAAACGATATAAAAAGGACGTGAATCCATTTGCTTTGCCTGGCTGGTCAAAAAATTTCATTTCATATTTCCTGGGACATGAAGAGTTTTAGATAGGGATATCCCAGTATGCCGCTTCAGCCAGGAGAAGTGGCAGACAGTGTGACCAAGCTAGAGTCTGCCGTGATGAATAGTATGGAAGCGAAAGCGAAGGCCCATAAAAAACCGCCTCTTAGGCAACTTAAGCAACTTAAGCAGGCGGCTTGGCAGTCCAGTTCAGTTTAGACAGATTTATTTACACTCGCCTTCAGCTACCATGTACGCCAGTTCCCAGCCATGACCATCGATATCATGGAAGCCATGTCCATACATGAAACCATGATCCACTGGCTCTTTAGGTACAGTGGCACCGGCTGCCTTTGCCTTGGCGACCAGGCTATCGACGTGCTCGCGGCTGTCGCAAGACAGGCAGTTCAACACTTCAGTGCGTTCACGCGCATCGCTGATGGGTTTGTTGGTAAAGCCAGCAAAGAATTCTTCGACCAGCAACATGACGAACAGGTTCTCACCCATTATCATGCAGGCACCCTGATCATTCGTGAACTTTGGTTCAAAACTATAACCCAGGCTGCTCCAGAATTCTTTTGAACGGGGCAGGTCTTTGACAGACAGATTTACAAAAATTTGCTTATGCATTTTATCTTCCTTTAATTTTGTTTCAGTATCGGCAGGTTCAGCAAGTCATGCTTTCATGCTGTTTGCGTGCATTCAGCTTCAGTTGCCCATGCGCAGCAATTCCAGCCGTGGCCATCAAGATCATAGAAACCCTGCGCATACATGAAGCCATGATCTTCTGCTTCGTCAGGTATGGTGGCACCGGCAGCCCTGGATTTTGCGATGAGGGTATCGACATGCTCACGGCTATCGCAAGAGAGAGCATGCAAAACCTCTACCCGCTCGTGCGCATCACAGACGGGTTTGTGGGCGAAGCTGGCAAAGAGTTCTTCTACCAGCAGCATGACCAGGATGTTTTCGCCAAATATGATACAAGCGGCGTTGTCACTGGCGAATTTAGGATCAAAGCTATAACCCAGGCTGCTCCAGAATTCCTTGGCGCGTGCGAGGTCTTTGACAGGCAGGTTGACAAAGATTTGCTTATGCATTCCGTTCTCCTTTAATTTGCTGTCGCTGTTGCAGCCATAGCTGGCAGGTCGAGTGCACGCACTGGGCGTACTTCTATGCTGCCATGCTGGGCTGGCGGGATTTTGGAGGCCAGTTGTATGGCTTCATTCAAATCCCTGGCATCGATAAGATAAAAACCGGCCAGCATTTCCTTGGTTTCGGCAAATGGGCCATCGGTGACTGACAATTGCCCGTTCCTTACTCTGACGGTCGTAGCAGTGTGTACCGGATGCAGGGGTTCTGCTGCCAGCATATGGCCGCTGTCCAGCAAGCCCTGGGCATACGTGGCGCATTTTTCATCCGGGCAGGCATTCCAGTGTTCATTGTCGAGATACACCAGGCATAGGTATTTCATAAGGACTCCAGCAAGGGGATAGCGTTGGTCGGATTACAGTGGCAGTGGTTCGCCGTTGATGATCCATGGCGTGCCATATTTATCGACCAGCATACCCCAGGACTTGGCCCAGAATGCAGGCTGTACCGGCATGGTGACCTGGCCGTCTTTTGCAAGCGCGTTGAAGACCTTGCTGGCTTCTTCTGTCGTATCATAATTCAGAGCAAAAGATACACCCTTGATGCCTTCATAGGGCATTTGTTGCGGACAGTCGCCTGCGAACAGCAAGCCACCATCTGGCAATTCCAGACGTGCATGCAAGATGTTATTGGCCGATTCTGGCGGTATCATGGCTGCCATGGGGGAATCGGCCCCGCTCATCATGACGGTGATTTTGCCGCCCAGGACTTGCTCGTAATGGTACATGGCTTCCTTGCAGTTGCCATTGAAGGACAGGTAAGCGATAGGATGTGGCATGGTCATTTCCTTTTATCAATTGGTTGGATTATCGTGTGAAGTATCTCCACATCTGATAGTCGAATGGCTGGGCGGTAAATCGACACTAAATCGACATTAAGCCAAAAATATTTTTTGATGCACAAAAATTGCCAATGAGCATTAATTACTCAAGGCTCGCACACGCTCATTGAGCAGTTTTAATTGTGCCTCAATAAACGGCAAATTTGGATCATGCCCGGCGCGTGGCACTACGATATATTCTTTTTGCGATGCAGTAATGCCATCCACATGTCTGGTAATCTCAGGCATGGTCAGCAAATCTTCTGCGCCCTGGACGAAAAAGACTGGAATAGCGAATTTGGTGGCGCTGGTAGCAAATTCGATTTTGCTGAACACGCCGTCACCCTTGTAACCGACAAATCCCATATATCTCCTGAGGGTAGGGCGGACTTCTTCTATTTTTTGTAAAGCTGACGAATGTCAGAGGGATGCTCTAATTTATTAATGCCTGCAAGCGGCGCTCAATAAAGCGTTTTTCTGGCTCCTGTTTACAGAGCTTCAGTGCCTGTTCATAGGATAGCTTTGCCTGTGCCAGGTCACCATTGCGGCGACACAGGTCAGCCCTGGCTGCATGGGCCAAATGGTAGTTTTGCATTTCCTGTTTTTCCAGCAGGGTCGCTACCAGTTGCAAGCCTCTCCTTAATCCACCCGCGCACATGGCAATGGCGATGGCGCGGTTCAGTTCAATGACGGGGCTGGCTTCAAACCGCAGCAAGGCATCATACAAGCCAACGATCTGCGGCCAATCAGTCTCTGCATAAGTAACTGCCTCTGCATGGACAGCAGATATCGCCGCCTGCAATGTATAAGCACCAAAGCGGCCAGAGCGCAAAGCCTGTTCCACCAGAGTACAGCCTTCGGCTATGAGCGCATGATCCCATAATTGCCGGTCTTGCTGCTCCAGTGCGATCAATTCACCCTTGTTATCAGTACGGGCAGGCCGGCGTGATTCATGTAATAGCATCAAGGCCAGCAAGCCACTGACTTCGGGCTCAGGTAATAATTCTTGTAGCAGGCGTGTCAGCCGTACGGCTTCTGTTGCCAGGTCCAGACGCAAAACTGAGTCACCTGCTGAACTGGAATAGCCTTCATTAAAGACCAGATAAATCACCCTCAGCACGCTGTGCAAGCGCGCTGGCAGTTCTTCTTTCTCAGGTACTTGATAAGGGATTTTGGCATCACGTATTTTTGCCTTGGCACGCACTATGCGCTGCGCCAGAGTAGGGGCCGGGGTCAGAAAGGCGTGGGCGATTTCTTCCGTGGTCAAACCACAGACTTCGCGCAGCGTCAGGGCAACCTGGGCATCGGCTGCCAGAGCGGGATGGCAGCAAGTGAAGATCAGGCGTAGCCTGTCGTCTTCCATGGCTGCTGATTCAAGTGCAGCTTCACCAGGCTGCGCACTCTCATCTATCAGCGCCTCTACGGTTTCTGTGTGCTGATCCAGCGGGTCAAAGCGTTTTTGCCTGCGTATGCTGTCAATGGCCTTGTAACGTCCTGCCGATACCAGCCAGGTATGCGGATATTCTGGCACGCCTTTGTCCGGCCATTGTTCTAGTGCTGCCTTGAAGGCTTCATGCAAAGCTTCTTCGGCCAGATCAAAATCCCCCAGCAAATGCACCAGGGTCGCAAAGACCCGACGTGACTCTTGCTGGTAAATACGCTCAATTAATTGGCGGGTGTTATCGCTGACTGAAATCATCATGCGGCGAATTGCGGTATGAAGCCTTCTTGATTGCCTGAATGCTGGCGTGACTCAGGTAAATGAACCTGAAGAATCGATAAATTCTGCATTTTCCGTACCAGAAATGGTGATGGCTGATTTTAGCGCACTCTTAAAGAATAATGCTTTAAAAGCATTAATTTAAAGAAAATTTCCATAATGCGGAATGGCTTTGCAATTTTGGAAAATAGACCGATTGTGCTTTTTTTACCACTACTTGCTCACTGGTCTGCTCGCAGCAGAGATCGGCTCCTGCATACAAAAATACCCCCCTGCAAGCCCAGTGGCATGAGGCTGTCACGTCTCACACCGGGTGTTTTCTCACGATTTTTGTATGCCGACAAAGTTTCTGTAAATCAAATTTTGTGCCAGGAACTTAGATGAAAAATTCTATCGAATTGATAGACGCTGATGTTGGACTTTTATTAATGTAGTTAAAGCGACATCTAAAAATAGCTAGACTAAATTTTAATGTATTGATCTGCATCAATGGAGACAAAGAAAGATGAGCAGCACGCAAAGTAGGTACACCGACCGGCTCGCCAGGCTGGTGCAATTGTCACGTGACAGGCATGTCTTCAGCTTCACTCGCTTTGACTGGGTGGATGATATCAGCGAGGCAGACTGGTGGGTGAGTCCAGAATTGCTGACCATTCATGGCACGCCGTATTACGAGCAGGCCAGCGAGGCACAACGCAAACTGCTCAGCAAATGGGAATGCATCAATCTCTTCAGCCTGAATGTGACAGGTGAGCAAGAGTTGATTGCAGGTGTGGCGGAACTCTTGCACACGCCCATGCTGAAAGAAGCCAATGATTACCTGCATCACTTCATTGACGAAGAAAACCAGCACATGTGGTACTTCGCCAAGTTCTGTGAAAACTATGCTGGCAAAATTTATGGAAACAAGAAAATACAACTGACCGAGCTGAAGCTTGATCCCAGGCTGACGGTACTGGTCCGCTTTGCGCAGATTTTCATTTTTGAAGAAGTCGGTCATTACTACAACCTGAAGATTGCACTTGATGACAGAGTGCATCCCTTCATACGCGAGATCAATGAGGCGCACCGCAATGATGAGTCGCGTCACATCACTTTTGGCCGTGCCTTGCTGGCCCGGCTGGCTGATGGCATCAGCAATGACTATGCACCAGAAGTACTGGAAAAAGTCTCACAACACTTGTGCAAATATGTGCAGGTCACCATCGAATCCCTCTACAACCCGGCGATGTACCGTGATGCCGGTTTTGCCAGTGGCATGGCGATCCGCAGTGCCTTGCTCAATGACCCGGCGCGGCAAGATTTTCACGCACGTGAGTTGCTGAAAAAAGTACTGGCCCTGCTAGGCGACACCCATTTATTAAAACAGGAGACAAGTTTTGAACCAGCTTATCAGTCTTGACAAGATCAATGAAGTTAAACAATGGCTGCTGTCGAAGAAAAAATATCTGTCCGATATTCCCTTCGACCTCGATCTGATAGAAAACGATGTAGTCGATTCCCTGAGCTTTGTGGAATATGTACTCCTCATAGAAGAAATCAGTGGCAGGGAAGTCGTGGTAGACGACACCGTGCTCGACAAAGTCAGGACCCTGGACAGGGTGCAACTGCATTACATGGAATAAGACATTCCCGTTCCGTTGCGCATGTAGAAAACAAATACAAAGCAAATACAAGACAAATACAAGGACAAACCATGGAACACCAATTCACTGATTATCGCTATGGCGATTTGCTGGAACTGACCAACCGTCACCGCAATACGACAAAAAATATTATGCTCACCGGTGCTACCGGCTTCCTCGGCAGTAATTTCCTGTTCTGGCGTCTGCGCCAGAGCGGCAAGATCTATGTACTGGTCAGGGGTGAATCGCAAGAACACGCCAGACAGCGTGTGTATGATGCGCTGGCTGTATGCGCCTCTGCCTATAATCAACCCATCCCCAAAGCGGATATCGACAGCAAGCTGGAATACATACTCGGGGACATGACCGAGACCATGTGCGCGATCAGCAAGACTGATCTGGAAAAACTCATGGCTGCGGGTATCAGCGAATTCTGGCATTGCGCTGCCAGCCTGAAGTTTGAAGACCGCCACAAGGAAGAAATCTATCATCACAATATCAATGGCACCCAGAATGTGATGGATCTGGCGCGGCGCGTACATTGCCAGCATTATCTGCATATTTCCACTGCTTATACTTCTGGTCGCGTGGCCGGTGAAATACCGGAGAGCCTGCATCCCGTCGACATCACCTATAACAATTTTTACGAGAGCAGTAAAAATGAAGGCGAACATGAAGTTGCCAGATACTGTGATGCCAACGGGCTGGATTACCGCATCCTGCGTCCCGCCATCATCATGGGGCCGCTGGCATCACGCCGCAGTGGTGGCACGCGTTTTGGTATCTACGGGCTGACGCAGGAAATGTACCGTTTGCGCGAAACACTGAGCAAATTGCAGACACCCTTGCGCCTCATCGGTGACCTGGCTGCTGCCGGTAACCTGGTGCCGGTGGATCAATGCGTGTTCGACATGATTTATCTGAGCAATATTGGTTTTGGTGACCAGAAGGTCTATCACCTGACCAATTCCAGCGACCTCAATGTCAAGACCATGCTTGAAAAAATTGATACTGCACTTGGCATGAAAAGCATCAATTTCGTGCCGGAGCGCGACACACCGGCTACTGCGATAGAAGAATTGTTCGACAAGCGTACGGTGTTTTATGGTGGTTACTACCGCACCATCAAGAACTTCTCGCGCAGTCTGCCCAAACATGTTGGTCTGAGCTGGGCTGATTATGGTACTTACCTGACAGCCTTTATCAAGGAACTGGACGAGCAAAAGAATGGTACTACCTTCAACCGCAGCCAAGTCACGGCTGAGGATGGTACTGAATTATGCGTGCTGACCCTGGGCGATAAAAGCAAACCCGCGCTGGTGCTGGCAAATGCCTATGGCATGCCTTCTGACTTCATGTTCCCGTTGGCACAGCGCTTGTCTGATCAGTTTCATGTCATCACTTGGGAAAGTCGTTGGGTACCAGCCATTACCCATGAATTTGATCTGGAAAAATGCCACTCACTGACCCATGCGAAAGACATGGTGGCGATACTTGACCATTTTGGTATAGCCAAGGCAGCTATCGCAGGCTGGAGCAGCGGTGCCCAGGTCAGCCTGCGCAGCATGGCGGTTTTTCCTGAACGCATTTCATCAGCAGTATTGCTGAATGGCGGCGTCTCTTTACCTGCTTCGAATGAAATCAAGATTACTGATTTTGAAAAAAATATACGCACACTCTTCCCCAAGATTGCAGCCAACTACCGTTTCGCACAAAAGTACTGTGACCTCATTTATGGCGCGCATGCAACTTCAGATGATGGTGAAGACCGCAAGATGATTTCTACCATCCTGACCAGTACCGACCCTTTCCTGCTGTATATGACCAGCGTACCTTTTCGCACGCCGGAATCGTTATTCCGCTATGCCAATATGATGAATGGCCTGTTCAATGAAAGAGACGATGCCTGGACTGCCGATATCCCGCATCCTGTGCTCGTGCATGTCGGCGGCAAGGACCTGGTCACACATGCCGATGTGGGCCGCTTCCTGGTCGCTGGGTTGAAGCAGGGTGTGTTGTCCTTTGATGAAAACGGCGATCATTTCTCACATTTCTATGATGAAGACCTGGCGACCATGATCAGGCAATTCGTCGCGCAGCATCAGGAACAAGTTGTGCCTAGTCTGAATTGATGCCGATGGCAATCTCCGCTGTCGAGACAGGCTGCGGATATTGCCCTGCTGTTTTCGTCATAGCGAAATGACGGCCATGGTCATCACCATGGCCGGGGGAGACATTTGTATGAAAAAAGAACAAAAATTATTGATTGCCGGTTTTTTCAATACGGCTAAAGCCCAACCCAACAGCAACGCATTATGGGTGGATGAACAGGTTTATACCTATGCTGAATTGCTGTTGCGTGTTGCCAGGATCACCCGCACGCTGGCACGCGAAAACAAGGACTGCAGCCGTCAACGTTGCGCCTTGCTGGTTGACCGCAGCATTACCGCCTATGCCTCTGTGCTTGGCACCTTGCTGGCTGGTATGACCTATGTGCCGCTGAATGCCAAGTTCCCGGTGCAGCGTAATCTGCGCATGGTGGAACTATCGTCATCAACGTCTATCGTTGTAGATGAACGGTCCATGGACGCCGCCAAAGAATTGCTGCAGTCTTACTCAGAGCCATTGACCGTGCTCATGCCTGAGACTGAAGCATTGCCGGCCTGGGCAACCAGTGCGAGTCAGCATACTTATATTTTGAAACGCCAGATGGCCGAGGCTGATACGGCCAGCCTGACGTTGCCTGCCAAGGCCAATCCTGTTGCCTATGTCCTGTTCACTTCCGGCAGCACGGGTTTGCCGAAAGGTGTGGCAGTAACGAATGAAAATGCCTCTACCTATGTCGCCAGTATCATAGAGCGTTATCAACCAGGACAGGGCGACAGGTTCACCCAGTTCTTCGACTTTACCTTTGATTTGTCGGTGCATGATATTTTCGTCTGCCTGAGTGCTGGTGCTTGCCTGTATGGCGTGCCTGCACGCGTGATGATGATGCCGCTTAAATTTGTACAGCAACATGAATTGACACACTGGTTCTCCGTGCCATCACTGGCCGCCTGCCTGAAGCGTTATAACGCTTTGCGTCCCGGCATCTTGCCCAGTCTGAAATACAGCCTGTTTTGTGGTGAAGCACTGCCTACCAGCCTGGCGCAGGACTGGCAACCTGCTGCGCCCAATTCCATCATAGAGAATTTATATGGACCTACCGAAGCGACCATTGCTTTCACGGTGCATCCATATGAGGCCAGTGATCTGCGCATTGCTGCCTTGCCTGTCGTGCCCATAGGCCAGCCTTTGCCTGGACAGGAAACCATGGTCCTTGATGAGCATTTCAATCCCGTTGTTGGCGGTGAAATCGGTGAACTGTATCTGGGCGGTTCACAACTGGCGCAGGGCTATTGGGAAAATAACGAGCTGACGCGCCAGCGTTTCCTCAATATGCATTTTGAGGGCAAGCAGGCGCAGCGCTGGTACCGGACCGGTGACCTGGCCTGTGTCGATGCCGGGGTTGGCTTGCTGTATTGTGGCCGCATCGATAACCAGGTCAAGATACGTGGCTACCGGGTAGAGGTACAAGAGGTGGAGGCGGTGATACGCCGCCTGGGTGGTTCTGACCTGGTGGCGGTGGTACCCTGGCCGGTAGCCGCTGATGGCAGTGTGCAGGGCTTGCTTGCCTATGGCTGTGGCTTTGCCGTATCATCAAGAGATATACTCAAGGCGTGTATCCTGCATTTGCCTGCCTACATGCTGCCACAGGACGTGATTGAATTGCGCAAGATGCCTTTCAATTCGAATGGCAAGATCGATTATCCAGTCTTGCAAAAACTGGCGAAAGAAACTGATGGCCAACAAATGGAAAAAGTCATTCCTGGTGTGTGATACTTGAGGATGCTTAAGAGAGCAGCAGGAGATGAACCCGTCCTGAGTGGCGGGTTTTTCATGTATACAAAGTGGAGACTAATGTGGCCAGCAAGCATGAATGCGTATTTTGCGAAATCCTCAACGGGCGCAGTGCCGCATCGGTCGTGTACCGGGATGAACACTGTATCGCCATACTCGATGCCTTCCCCCTGACGCGCGGGCATTTGCTGGTGATACCGCAACAACACCAGCAGCATATAGAAGAATTGCCGGAAGAAACGGTGGCTTACCTGTTTGCCATGGCCAGCCGTTTCTCATCCGCATTGCGCCTGAGTGGTGAAAGCAATGCCACCGCATTGCTGCTCAATAATGGCAAGGCAGCTAACCAGCATGTGGCCCATGTCCACCTGCATGTGATACCGCGCCGTGATGGCGATACCGTGATGATGGTATGGCGCTACCTGACACGTTTCATCAATCCCTGGTCTTATATAGGTCGCAGCAAGCGCTTGTCGCAGCAGGCTGTGCGCTGGCAGGCTTTGCTCAAGTCAGAATAAATCATTTGCGCATCCCCAAAAAACAAGGCCTGACGATGCAGGCCTTGTTTTTTGGCTCGACGGCAACTTAGTGATCAAGCTGCTTTCTTCTCGTCTTTCTTTTCATCCCTTAGTTCGCGTCGCAAGATCTTGCCTACATTTGACTTTGGTAACTCGGTACGGAACTCTATGTACTTGGGTTTCTTGTAAGAAGTCAGTTGCTCCTTGCAATAACTCATCAATATTTCAGCCGTCAATTTCGCATCTTTCTTGACGACATACAATTTGACGGCTTCGCCCGAATTGTCATCCGGCACACCTACGCATGCACATTCCAGAACACTAGGGTGGCTGGCAACGACACCTTCGATTTCATTCGGATAGACATTGAAGCCGGACACCAGGATCATATCCTTCTTGCGATCAACAACGCGGATAAAGCCGTTTGCTTCCATGATGCCGATGTCACCGGATTTGAAGAAACCATCAGCCGTCATGACCTTGGCAGTTTCATCAGCACGGTTCCAGTAACCCAGCATGACTTGTGGGCCACGTATGGCGATTTCGCCTGACTCACCCAAAGGAACACGGTTGCCGTCGTCATCGAGTATGGCAATTTCCGTCGATGGCAGAGGCAGGCCTATAGTGCCGCTGAAGTCACCGGAATCTGCAGGGTTGCAGGTCGCCACAGGTGAGGTTTCTGACATCCCATAACCTTCAATAATAGGGCAGCCAGTCACTTTCTTCCAGCGTTCAGCCACTGCAGGTTGTACTGCTGTGCCACCGCCATTGCATGCTTTCAGCAGGGAAAAATCAAGCTGGGCAAAATTGGGGTTGTTCAGCAAGCCGTTGTACAGAGTATTCACGGCAGGCAGCATGCTGATCTGGTGCTGTGACAAGGTCTTGATCAAACCGGGGATGTCGCGCGGATTAGGGATGAGGATATTCATGCCACCCAGGCGCATGCCCATGAGGTAGCAACTGGTCAGCGCAAAGATATGATACAGGGGCAGGGCGCAGACGATGGTCATGGCTTCTACTTCCGGCAGCTTCTTCAGTGCGGGTTGTGCCCAGGCTTCATTCTGCAAGACGTTGGCAGTGACGTTGCGGTGTGTCAGCACTGCGCCCTTGGATACGCCCGTGGTGCCACCTGTATATTGCAAAAAGGCGATGTCATCATGAGTAATCTTTACAGCTTGCAGTTGCAGGCGCGATCCTTCTCCCAATACCTGTCTGAAGCTGACGGCACTTGGCAGTGAAAATTCAGGCACCATTTTCTTGATATGGCGTACGGCGAAATTGACGACCATCCCTTTGACGCCACCCATCAGGTCACCCATGCTGGTCACGACCACATGCTTGATCCGGGTTTTACTGAGTACCTGCTGCAGCGTTGTGGCAAAGTTCTCCAGGATGACAATGGCCTCTGCACCGGAGTCATTCAACTGATGCTCAAGTTCACGCGGTGTATATAAGGGATTGACGTTGACGGCGGTATAGCCCGCGCGCAAGACTGCGGCGATAACGACAGGGTATTGCAGGACGTTAGGCATCATGATGGCAACGCGGGCACCTTTTTCCAGGCCTTTGCTTTGCAGCCACGCACCAAATTTTTTCGACAAGTCATCCACTTCCGCATAACTCAGGTATTTATCCATGCAGACATAAGCCTTGCGATCGGCATATTTCTGGAAGGACTCTTCCAGCAAGTGCACGAGGGATGTGTATTGTGTGTAGTCGATTTCTGCGGGCACACCTTGGGGATAGGATTGCAGCCAAAACTTTTCCATGCTTTACCTTTTGTCTCATTGTTATAAAAATCGGGTGACGTCAGGCGGTCACAGGTACCGTCTGCGTACTGATATTGGCAAACTTATTATTTTTTTTGATCATGCTAAAGGCAGGCGGGGAAAAGAAGCAAGGCTTATTCATGTCATTTGAATAAGCCTTCTAAAAAATGCTATTGTGGTTTTTTTGCCGGAGCAGCTTGTTGCTGCTCCGGCAGAGATTTTTGAATTTGCTTGAAGTTTTTTTACTGCTTTACAGCTTCAGTACGAATTTTTCAGCCTTGCTATCGCGCGACATCATGAAACGCACGATGGATTCAACAGTGACGGTATCAATTTGCCCCGCCATGCGGCGATCAAACGGGTGATCGTCGAAAGCGACGTTGGCGCGGAACATGCGTGCACCCAGTCGTGTCAGGGAGGGGATGTTGAGTGTGTCAGGTTTATAGGATGCCGATTTCAGCCATGCCTGCGCCTGCGTGCGGTTTTCTATGCGCACATCATTGGCTTGTGCCGCTGCGATGACTTCCAGTGCCCACTGATTCGAGTTTTGGTACATGGTGGAGTAGGCATAGGACAGCATGTTGTAACGCGCTGCATGCAGGTTTTTTGCACGGCCATCGGCCATCACTTGTTGTATTTTCTGTTGCAGTTCAATGCTGGGGATGAGGATCAGGGTTTCAAAGGCAAACATGTCGTCCATGAAAAAATTACCCAGGCCTTCCCTGAACAATTCTGAATTGGCAGTGCCGCACTGGTTCAGTTCATGCATGACCGACCAGGTGCCATCTGGCAGGTGTTCTACCAAACCCAGATGGGAATAGCGTAAATTGTATTTCGATAAATCCTGGCCAACGCGGGCGATGATGGCAACATTCGCCTGGCTTTCATCCAGCCTGATTTGAGTCTTGTGCGCAAACTCAAGAGCCTGCATGACTTTCTTTGGATCGTAACTATTTTCCTCGCAAGGGCGACCGGCAAAAGCCGGTGCCGTGCATGCCAGTATGATGACGATAAATAAACGCTGTATTAATACCAGGACCTTAGTCAGCGTGGCAGTGGAAGTCAGTGAGTGTGTGCGCATATATAAATTTAATCAGACCTTGTTATGGTGCATCAGGGCAGTGCCGATTTCATTAGGGATGAACGCCACTACCTTGCCTGCACTGACCAGCAGATAGCCAGTTGTCGTGGCACTGACTTCCACCACCGCACCGCTGACCAGACCAACTTTTTCTATACCCTTGCCAGATAACCGGACAGTAGTACTGACTGCCTGGGTAGAACCTTTCAGTACAACAGTCACGCCATCGGCACCAGCCTTGACGGTGTCAACAATCATCTCGCCTGATCCGGCCACCATGGAAAAACCACCGAGCATGATGATGCCCACACCCATGGACAAGGCTTCAGAACCGCCAGAAGGTCCGCAGGAGATGCAGCCACTGCCGGCGTGG
The DNA here is from genome assembly GCA_016200895.1 of Burkholderiales bacterium. GTDB lineage: Bacteria > Pseudomonadota > Gammaproteobacteria > Burkholderiales > Burkholderiaceae_D > Undibacterium. Next base: position 28,139 of record JACQDX010000148.1, on the reverse strand, counting down.
GCGGAAAGTGGCAACAGGCTGCTGGCGCACAAGGCGGCAATCAGGGCGATTTTGCGAATTGGTGCTGACATGAAGTCTCCTTAAATGTAGAAAGTGACTCTACAATAATATAAGACCATAGAATCACAAGCTATTTGTCATCAGTAGCAAATAGTTACAGAAGAGGTAGTGGAATGTGATACCGGAAGCTTGTTTTTTCAGGAAAATAGATACTGATGTGCTACCTGCAATGCCTTGAATAAGCACAGAGCAGGTAGCAGATGATGACGTTGTCTTACCAGATGCTGACACGCTTGTCCGGCGTCAGATACATCTTGTCGCCAGGTTTGACATCAAAGGAAGAATAAAAATCAGGATGGTTGACCAGGCTGCCATTGACGCGAAATTCACCTGGGGAATGCGGGTCAGTCTTGACCAGGGTAACGGCACGCTGTTCGCGTGACTTGCTGCGTCGGGCTTGTGCCAGGCCCATGAACAGGCGTTGCTCGGCGGTCCAGCCATCAATCACTGGTGCTGGTTTGCCTTGCAGTGACAGTTTGTAGGCACGCAATGCCATGACGATGCCAGCATTGTCGGCAATGTTTTCACCCAGGGTCAGTTCACCATTGAGGAAGTGTCCGGGTAGTGGGCTGTAAGTATTGTATTGCTCTACCAATACCCTGGTTTTTTTCTTGAATTTTTCCTGGTCTTCAGCGGTCCACCAGTTGCGCAAATTACCGTCACCATCATATTGCGCACCCTGGTCATCAAAGGCATGGCTGATTTCATGGCCTATGGAAATGCCCAGTGCGCCGTAGTTGAATGCATCTTCTGCATTCACGTCAAACAAGGGGGATTGCAGGCGCGCAGCAGGGAAGACGATTTCATTCATCTCCGGGCTGTAATAGGCATTCACCGTTTGTGGCGTCATGTGCCATTCTTCACGGTCTATGGGTTTGCCCAGTTTGGCAACTTCTTTGTCATGACGTGCCTTGCGTGCGCGCATGAGATTGCCTACCAGGTCATCGCTCCTGATCGTCAGGCTGGAATAATCACGCCATTGTTTTGGGTAACCTATCTTGACGCTGATCTTGGACAACTTGATTTGCGCCTGCTTCTTGGTTTCAGGGCTCATCCAGTCCAGTGTTTCTATGCTTTGTTTGAAGGCTTCAAGGAAATAGCCGACCATTTTTTCTGTGCGCTGTTTGACTTCAGGCGAGAAATATTTTTCGACATAGGTTTTTCCTACAATTTCACCCAATACCTGATCAGTCAGTGCCACTCCACGTTTATCGCGGGTGCGGTTTTCTTTGATGCCTGCAATAGTGGCGCCTTTGAAGGAAAAATCTTCATTGACAAAATCAGACGACAGGAAAGGGCTGTAAGCGCTGATCAGGTGCCAGGTGAAATAAGACTTCCATGCATCCAGATTGAAGTTATTTAGATTATCGTCAAGACCCTTGATGTAACTTGGCTGCGACACGATGAGCTCATTCACTTTGCCCTGCATGTGGGCTGACTGCAAATAGGCAGTCCAGTTGAATGCGGGTGTCATCTTGTTCAAATCACTGACAGCTATTTTGTTATATGTTTTGACCGGGTCGCGGTTTTCTACCGCAGTCCACTGCACCTTTGCTATGGCAGTTTCCAGTGCGATGATATTCTCGGCTTGTGTGGTAGCATTTTTTTCGCCCGCCAGAGCCAGCATTTTTTCTATGTGCGCTTTATATTTTGCGCGGATGTCTGCCATTTTCGCATCATCCAGCTTCAGGTAATATTCGCGATTTGGCAAGCCCAGCCCAGCTTGGCCTACATCAACGGCATACTGGCTTGAATTTTTGTTATCCTGGCCAATGCCCACACGTATAGGTGTGTTGACACCTATCTCATGGAAATGTGCGATCAGGCCGGGTATGGCTTTTTTGTTTTGCATTGCTGCAATCTTGCTCAGCTCACTTTTCAGCGCGGCAATACCCAAGGCATTGAGTTTTTCTTCATTCATGAAACTGCTGTAGAGATCACCGATTTTTTGCGCGTCTGACCCGGCGACCTTATTGCTGTCCTTTGCGGCGCTTTCAACGATGGTGCGTAATTGCTGTTGCACATCTTCACGCGCTTTCATGAAAGTACCCCAGTCTGATTTGTCTGCAGGGATTTCATTGGCGGTCAACCAGGCACCTTGCGCATAACGATAAAAATCGTCCTGGGCTCGCACAGCCTTGTCCATATTTTCTGGATAGATGCCAGAACCCAGGGTAGTCGCTCTGGCGACCGTGGTTGGCGGGGCGGTTTCTGCTGCATGTGCAACATTGGCCAACAGGCTGAGGATCAGTGTGCTGAGTAATAAGCGTTTCATAGGGAGTCTCTGGATAGAATGTTTTTTGTCTGAGCAAGCGCTCGTGATTGTAGAGCTAGTGGAAGAATAGACTGATTGAACTTGACGAAGTTCATTGTGGAAAACAAAAAAAGCATTACTGTTTTAAACAGTAATGCTTTTGTCTGAAGGAGTTATATGAGCGGTCTGACTACTACGCAATAGTGGTTTCAGCTTCCGTTGCGCCTGTAGACTCTTTCTTGCAATGCGGGCAAGATTTACCCGATATATACCATGGAGACAATTGCTCGCGCGGTGTGACCACAGCGCGGCAAGCAAAGCATTGCTTGGTATCGGTGGCTTCCAGTTGTGGGTTCAATGCTGTGCGGTAGTCAAACACAAAGCAATCGCCATGATAGTGATCACCGCCTACTTCTTCAAAATACTTGAGTATGCCGCCTTCGAGCTGATAGACGCTGTCGAAGCCAACATTTTGCATATGGATGGCCGCTTTTTCGCAGCGTATTCCACCAGTGCAGAAGGTCACTACTGTCTTGTCGTTCAAGGCCTCGCGGTTGGCTTCGATGACAGCCGGGAATTCTGTGAACTTGGCAATGCGGTAATCGATAGTATTGTCAAAGCTGCCAACATCGACTTCAAAATCATTGCGGGTATCTACCATGACCACGGCTTTGCCATTGTCGTCATGGCCCTGGTCCAGCCAGCGCTTGAGCGTGTGGGCATCGACCGCAGGGGCACGACCTTCTTCCGGCTTGATCAGCGGCATGCGCATGGTGATGATTTCTGCCTTCAGCTTGACCAGTATCTTGGTGAAGGGCTGATGGTCAGAAAAACTCTCTTTGGCGACTACGTCTGCAAAACGCGGGTCCTGGTGCAACCAATCCATATAGGCATCAATTTCATGGCGCAAACCGGCCAGGAACATGTTGATGCCTTCTGGCGTCAGCAGTACCGTGCCCTTGAGATTCAGTTCTTTGCATTTATCCAAAAACACCTGGCGTTTTTCAGCGGTGTCATTGAAGGTGATGAACTTGTAGGCAGAAATATTGACGTAGGGTTTATCGTGTGTTTGTATTACAGCGGGCATGATGAAATTCAGTAAGTCATTGATTTGGCAGCATTATAAGCGATTTAATCAGGCTTTTGCGAGCAGCAGCATCTCGATATGGGGAATGTCGTCTTCCAGATAGATGTCCGAAACCGTCTCAAAACCAAAGCTGCCATAGAATTTCTCAAGATAAGCCTGGGCACCGATGCGGACAGGGGCGGCAGGGTAGAGTGCATGCAAAGCCTTGATGCCATTTGCAATTAAAGCTTTGCCAACACCGGTGCCGCGCCAGTCCCTGGTGCTGATGACTCGACCCAGAGAGGCTTCATCAAAGCTGATGCCTGCCGGGACTATGCGCAGGTAAGCCGCGACTTCACCTACAGGCGTCCACGCAGTCAGGTGATGTGACAAAGGGTCTTTGCCATCGACATCCTGATAGACACAGTTTTGTTCAAGGATAAACACGGCAGCCCGTGCCTGGTAAATCGCATGTAATTGCACATTGCTTAATTCAGAAAAACTGGCACATTGCCATTGCAAATCGTTTAAGTTTTTAGTTGTACTCATCTGTATTTCGTCAGGTTGTGTTGAATCAGGATAGCTTACATCTGTCTGAACAGATGCGCATAGACTCTACTGACTTGTAGCTTGTCTTCACTGCCTTTGAGCTTCAGCGTGATCTTGCCAGTTTCATCCTTGTTGGCGATTTGTATATGCAGGGTATTAACGACGGTGCTGCGGTGGATTTGCCAAAAGATGCTGCTGTCCAGTTGTGGCAATAGTTCGCGCAGGCTGCTGCGTATCAGGGATGAATGTTCTCTGGTGACGACATTGATGTATTTGTCCGTAGCTTCAAAGTACAACACGTCATCGACATTGATCATGCGTATCTGGTTGCCGACTGCGGCGCGGATAATGCGCAGGCGTTCTGGCGCTGACTGGCTGCCAGTGCTATTAGCTCCGGGTAAGGCGTGGCCAGGGACAAGATGGCGTAATTGCTCAAGTACGCGATCCAGTTCATTTGGCCTTTGCACACCATCTGCCAGCCGGGCTTGCAGTCTTTGTACCGTCTTGGCCAGGCGCTCTTCACTGACTGGCTTCAAGACATAATCAGATGCCGAATGTTCAAAGGCTTCTATCGCATATTCATCATAGGCTGTGACGTAGACGATGAGAGGGAAGGCTTTGTCATCCGGCCATTCTTCGGCCAGTTCTTGCGCCACTTCGAGACCGGTCTTGCCTGGCATTTTAATGTCGAGGAAGAGGATGTCTGGCAGTTTGTCGAGTGCTTCCTGTACCGCATGCACACCGTTTTCAACTACAGCGCAGAGTTGCAGTTCAGGCCAGAGTTTTTCCAGCATCTTTTGCAGGGTCAGTGCGAGTATCGGTTCGTCTTCCGCAATCAGGGCGCGTTTGGCTGTCATAGTGAGATAATTTAGATAAGAGGAATGCAGAGGTGGGCAATCGCGCCCTCGGGTTGATTGGCTTGCAGGCTCAGGCTGGCTTGTTGGCCATACAAGGCTAGTAAGCGCTCGCGGATATTTGCGTTGCCGATGTTATGACCCTCACTGCTGATGTTCTTGGTATCATCATAATTGAAGGGGAGACCCAGGCCTGTGTCTATGACTTTCAAATGCAATTGCGTACCTTGTCTTTCTGCGACGACATGGATGCTGCCACCTTCCATTTTCGGTTCCAGCCCATGCTTGATGGCGTTTTCCACCAGCGGTTGCAAGAGCATGGGAGCGATAGGGGTTTGCTGCAAATCGTCGGGCAAATCGAGGGTGTATTGCAGGCGCTTGCCCATGCGTATCGCCAGTAATTCCAGATAGGCTTGCATGAGGGTAAATTCCTGCTTCAGCGTGGTTTGTTCTGCGCGGGATGAGCTTAAGGTATTGCGCAAGTAGACGATCAATTGTGCCAGCATGTGTTGCGCACGTGGTGGGTCTATCGCGATCAGGCCCTGCAGGTTGGCCAGGGTATTGAACAGCATATGCGGCTCAATCTGTGCTTGCAGCATTTGCAACTGGGCTTGCATTGCCTGTTTTTCGATGGCGGCATTCTTGGCTTTTTCTGCTTCGGCAGCAGCTTGCAATTCTGAAATCCTGGCACGGCTCCAGAATGACCATGCAGCGATCAGGCTAACTATACAAGTCATGACAATAGAGCTGACCAGGTATGGCGACCTAATCTTATTGAAATCCGGAACAGGATAATTGAAAACAAAGGCGGCGATAGACATGCCTACCATCAAAGCCAGGGGAGCTACCATCAAACACATGAGGTAGAAACCAATGGTGTTCGGTGTCCCTGCACCCCAGAACAGTCGTTTGAATATCTTGATCAGAAAATAGGCTGAAAAGCCGATGAACATGGAAAACACGATGTGCTCAAACAGGCTACCCCGGGCATGCAGGAGATATTGGACGGCAAAACCGCAGGCCAGATTGATGGCTAACAAGCGCGGCATGTCACCGATAACGCCTATCAAGCTCTGGTAATTCTCAGGCTTTAATTTTGACTGTAAATAAGTCTGGAATTGGCGCAAGGGTTTATTATTCATTTCATCATGTGTTGAGAGGTATTTGTATTGGCAGCTTAGCCCGTCTATTGTTCAACCTATAGCTGTATTAGACAAAGCTGATGTTTTTGTCGTAAAGCCAGCCAAATCTGGCGCGAACCATCCTTAGATGGTGCTATCAAAATACGGCAGCATATCCTCTAAATAATATTCCTGGCTTTCAATTCATCTAATTGTCGTTCGCCATAACCCAGTACCTCAGTCAGCACTGACTGGGTATGTTGCCCCAATAGTGGTGGCGCAGATGGATAAGTGACAGGTGTTGCCGACAATTTCATCGGGCTGGCTACCAGTTTCACCTGACCAGCAGTAGGGTGGGGCAGATTGATCTGCATCTGGCGTGCCAGCACTTGCGGGTCTTCAAACACTTCATCGAGGGTATTGATGGGACCGCAAGGTACGCCAGCTTCTTCCAGCAGGCTAATCCATTCCTGCTTGGTCTTGAGCCTGACCATGTTGGCCAGTATCGGGACTAAAACATCTCTGTGCTCAACCCGTTTTGGATTGGTGCTGAAGCGCGGGTCATCTGCAAGTTCGGGCAAGTCACCTATTTGTACAAACTTTTTGTACTGACCATCATTGCCCGCAGCCACGATGATATGGCCATCAGCAGTCGCAAAGGTTTGGTAGGGCACGATATTAGGGTGCGCATTGCCCCAGCGTTTGGGCGCATTGCCGCTGGACAGGTAATTCATGTTCATATTAGCCAGCATTGCTACCTGCACATCCAGCAAGGCCATATCTATGTACTGGCCTTCACCAGTCCTGTCCCTGTGTGTCAGGGCGGCCATGACGGCGATGGTGGAATACATGCCAGTCATCAGGTCGGCAATGGCCACGCCAGCCTTTTGCGGGCCGCCACCTGGCAAGTCATCACGCTCACCCGTCAGCGACATGAAACCGCCCATGCCTTGCACGATAAAGTCATAACCGGCACGGTGGGCATACGGGCCATCCTGGCCAAAACCGGTGATGGAGCAATACACCAGGTCAGGTTTGACCAGTTTCAATGACTCATAATCGAGGCCGTATTTCTTTAACTGGCCAACCTTGTAGTTTTCCAGCACCACATCGGATTTTGCTGCCAGTTCACGGATGATTTGCTGGCCTTCAGGCGTGGCTATATCCACCGTAATGGCTTGTTTGCCACGGTTTGCCGCCAGATAATAAGCTGCTTCTGTCGTGTTATTGCCTTCTGTATCGCGCAAATAAGGTGGCCCCCAGCTACGGGTGTCGTCGCCACTGCCAGGTCTTTCTACCTTGATGACTTCTGCTCCCAGGTCAGCCAGGTTTTGTGCGCACCAAGGGCCAGCCAGCACCCGCGTCAGATCCAGCACGCGGATATGGCCCAGAGCAGTTTTTTGTAGCGACGAGCTTGTCATCTTCGATTATCCTATTAACATTATTTGTTAGCTTGTGAGGAGCGCATATGTGGCCCTATCCTAAAGTCATCGCCCACCGTGGTGGTGGGACTCTTGCACCAGAAAATACTCTGGCAGCGCTGCGTTGCGGATGGGAACACGGGTTTGCCGCCGTGGAATTTGATGTCATGTTATCAAAGGATGGCGTCCCTGTGCTCATGCATGATCCTGAATTTGGTAGAACAGTGGCGGGCAATGGGCGCGTGGCTGGCACTTTGGTTGCAGATTTGCAGAAGATGGATGCCGGTAAATGGTTTTCAGAAAGCTTTAGAGGCGAACCCGTGCCCCTGTATGCAGATGTCGTGCATTTTTGCCGCCAGCATGACATCTGGATGAATGTGGAAATCAAGCCCACACCGGGGGCGGAAGAAGAAACCGGCAGGGTTGTGGCAGAAAAGACGCAAGCCCTGTTCGCTGATGTCGCCGTCGTCAATGCTCTGCATTTGCCGTTGTTTTCTTCCTTTTCATTCAGTGCCCTGATGGCTGCAAAGTATGCCGCACCGACCATTCCTCGTGGTTTCTTGATGGATAAAATTACGGTCGACTGGAAGGCTCGCCTGCAAGAACTGGCAGCAAGAGCCTTGCACACTAACCACAAATACCTGACACCAGAGCAGGTCAGGGGAGTCAAGGATGCCGGTTATGGCGTGTTTTGCTATACCGTCAACAGCCCGGAACGGGCGGCGGAAATACTGCATTGGGGGGTAGATGCCTTCTGTACAGACAGACTGGATTTGATACCAGCGGATTTTTGATTGTCGAAAGAGTAACTCCAATTGCTGAAAAGTAATGCCTGAAATTGCTTGACTCTGACGTAAGGTGAGACTTTATGATGGGTCTTTCTATAAGAGCGAGCAATGTTACTCAAGATAGGCGAACTGGCAAAGCGTATAGGTCTGACTATCCGTGCGCTGCATCATTATGAAGAAATAGGGCTGGTTCAACCGTCTTCGCGCACGGCATCTGGTTATCGTTTATATAATAAAGATGATGTCGCCCGTCTGCACAGAGTGCAGGCCTTGCGTGGCCTGGGTCTGTCACTGGCGGAAACACGCGATATGCTCAACGGTGACGGGGCAGATTTGCGTCAGCTGATACGCCAGCAAATGTGCGCCATCGACAGGCAGATTGCTGATGCCCGTGATTTGCGTGAACGTTTGACAGTACTCGAAGAAAAACTGACAGACGAAAAAGAACCAGACCTCGACGAATGGCTATCCACTCTGCGCCTGATGGCGACCCAGCGTCAGTATTTCAGTGCAGAAGAAATTGCCATCTTTCAAAAACGGGCAGCGCAAAACGACTTCAAGCAGCAATGGCCCAAACTGGTGGCAGCCGTGCGCAGTCTGATGGAAAACGACATATCTGCAACTGATGCTCAGGCAAAAAAACTGGCGCTTGAATGGATAGACCTGTGCAAGACCAGCATGGGGGACGACCCGCGTTTCTTTGCCAAACTCAGCAACATGCACAGGACAGACTTCTCTGCCCAGGCCATCACCGGTATAGATGGTGAATTGCTCGATTTTATTTTGCAGGCTCTGCATGAAATACGCTGCGATATCTTTGCAAACTATCTGGATCAGGGGGAATTGCAGCATTACCGCAAACATGGCCAAAAGAATATGCAGGAATGGCTGACTGCCTTTGCCCATACCCGGCAGTTGATGGAAAGCAAGCTTTCGCTTGACCACCCAGATACCATACAGCTCATGCGGCATTGGCAATGGCTGATTGCTGACACCTGGGGCATGAATCCGGCTACGCATGCGAAAGTGCAGACTGCCCACGAGCAGCATCCTGAGATGCTGGCTGGCAGTGGCTATACCACAGACATGAAGCAATTTGTCGAACAAGGCATGCTGGCCTTAATGGTCAGCGATATGTCCGCCAATTTGTCCGCCAGCATGTCGGACCATGCCGCCCGCTGACAGCACACCATAAGAATTTCATCATTTATCTTTTCATACTGGAGTAACTATGTATCCCGTAGTACTGAAGCAAGTCATGAAAACCTATCACCTCGATGCGGTTGATGTACCCGCACTGGTCGATATCAACCTGCAATTGCGGGCCAATTGTTTTACCGTAATCTCTGGTCCTTCGGGTAGTGGCAAGACCACCTTGCTCAATCTTATTGGCTGCATAGACCGTGCCGACAGTGGCGAAGTGATCGTCGCAGACCAGGCTGTACATAAAATGTCTGATGATGCGTTGTCAGATTTCCGGGCACGTCACCTGGGTTTTATTTTCCAGAACTTCAATCTGCTGCCTGTCCTCAGTACTTATGAAAACGTCGAATATCCCTTGATCCTGGCCAAGGTCGCTGCCGGGGAGCGCAAGAAGCGCGTGCTTGACCTGCTTGATGCAGTGGGGCTGGCAGACAGGGCGCAAAACCTGCCCGGTCAATTGTCTGGAGGCCAGCGCCAGCGTGTGGCGATTGCCCGTGCACTGGCAACTGAACCCAGGCTGGTATTGGCCGATGAGCCAACTGCCAATCTTGATAGCCAGACCGGTGCCGCCATCATCAGCCTGATGCGCAAGATGCAACGTGAACGCCATGTCTCTTTCGTGTTCTCTTCTCATGACCCACAAGTACAAGCTGAAGCAGATGACACCATCTTTATCCGTGACGGCCGTATCACCAATGTTGAACGCAATCTCGAACAAAAAAATGACAATACGGAGCTGAGCGCATGAAGACTTTTTCTCTCGCCCTGCGCAACCTGCTCAGGAACCGTCGTCGTTCATTGACAACATTGCTGGCCATGGTGGTGGGCCTGACTGCCATACTGCTGTTTGGCGGGTACCGCTCCAATATCACCTATGGCATGGAAACCGGTTTTATCCAGGGCAGCGGCCACTTGCAAATCCAGCGTCAGGGTTATTTCCTTGAAGGTGGTGACAACCCTACTGCCTATGGCATTGCCGACTACCAGCACATTATCGAGCTGGTCAAACAGGATAAAGAACTGGCCCCCATGCTGGTGGTGGTGACACCGACGTTGCAGCTTGGTGGTCTCGCGGGGAATTTTTCTGCCGGTGTTTCACGTTCAGTATTGGCTTTAGGTGTCGTTGTGCCAGAGCGTAACCAGATGCTGAACTGGAATGATTATGGCATGCAAAGCTATGCCAAACCCTTGCCCTTGAATGGCAGCAATCCTGACGCAGTCGTCATCGGTGAAGGCGTGGCACGCAAGATCAAATTGTGCAAGACCTTGCAGATACCTGACTGCAAACAGGAAGACACGCCTGAAGCCACAGATAAAGTAGATAGCAGTGCACAGGCACCGGGCGATATCGCGGCCTTGTCAGCACTTGAGCAGGGCAGTACCGTCAAGGAAGAGGGTACCCGCATAGAAATGTTGGCAGCAACTTCACATGGTGCGCCCAATGTTGCCAGTCTCAACGTCATTACTGCCAGGAACATGGGTATCAAGGCACTCGATGACGTTTATATGGCCATGCATTTAAGCCAGGCACAAAAGCTGATCTATGGTAGTGGCAAAGCGCAGGTAACCGCGATACAGATACAGTTAAAACATACCTGGCAGATACCGGCAGCACGTGCCCGTCTGCAGCAATTGCTGGATCAGAATGTGAAAGGGCAGAAGCTGGAGTTGCTCGACTTCAAGCTGCTCAATCCCATGTATGGACAGACAGTGCAATTCATGGATTCCATGTTCGGCTTTATCGCCATACTGATAGGCGTAATCGTACTCTTCACTATCGGCAATACCATGAGCACAGCCGTGGTGGAACGCACGGTAGAGATAGGCACCTTGCGCGCCATGGGTTTGCGCCGTTCCGGCTTGCGCAGGCTGTTCCTTTGTGAAGGTGTGTTGCTGGGCGCAATAGGTGCGGTATGTGGCCTGCTCGGTTCACTGGTGATTGCCTACTTTATCAACAACAGCGGTGCAGCGTGGACTCCGCCTGGTTATTCGTATGCCTACATGATACAGGTGCGGGTATGGCAAGATATGCCTTTGCTGATAGGCAGCGTTATCGGTCTGTTGCTGGTGACGGTGATTTCTGCCTGGTTGCCTGCGAATCGTGCATCAAGACTGATGATTGTTGATGCGTTGAGGCATGTATGAATCACAAATTACCGGGAAACTCCATGAATTATTTGAAGAAGTCTGTCATTTTCCTTGCCATGACCGGTTTGTTATTGGGGGCAGCGCAGGCTGCCCAAAGCCCGCAAGAGATACTGGCTGCCAGTGATGTGGTGCGCAACCCCGATTATCCTTTCGGCCTGACCAATACCCTCATCGAATACCGTGCAGGCAAACAGACAGACACCAGCACCCTGTCCATCTACTCCAAGGCTGACCCCAACAGTGGCCAGTTCCGCAGCCTGATACGCTATGTCGCACCGACGAGAGACGCCAACAAGCTTATCCTGTTCAGCGGCAAGGACTTGTGGTTTTACGACCCCAGCAGCAAGGCCAGCATACGCATGTCACCTCAGCAGCGCCTGCTGGGCCAGGCATCAAATGGTGATGTGGTCACCGTCAACCTGGCCAAGGATTACCAGGCCGTGAGTGCAGTGGAAGAAGACACCCAGGATGGCGACCGCCAGACCAAGCATTGCAACAAGCTGAGCATGAATGCCAGCACGCCGGACGCCACTTACCATCACATCGATATGTGGATAGAGTCTGGCAATAATCACCCGGTCAAGGCAAAGTTTTATACCGAAAGTGGCAAGCTGCTCAAGACCGCGTACTACCGTCGCTATGAAAAACAGTTGGGCATCGACAGGCCGACAGAAACCGTCATCATCGATGGCCTGGACCCTGGCTGGGTGACGGTGATGCGCTATTCCAACCTGGTTAAGCGTGAAGTGCCAGACCAGTGGTTGCAGCGCGATTATCTGCCACGCTTCAAGCCGGAATGACGATGCGCTGCAATCTTTTTTCATTTAAATTTGGTATTTTTGCCTTCGTGGGTTTGCTGACGCTGAACTCTTATGCCCAGCAAGACCCCGACCTTGATGCGCTGAAAGTCGCCGACCAGATGCCAGCTACAGTTGAGCAGCCCAGCAACTGGCGTCTGTTTGTCGAAGCCGGTGCCGGGGTAAACCGCGCACGTCTGGGTGGTGCGAGCCAGCATTTCCAACGGCTGTCGCTGGACCTGCAATATGACAATTCCTTCGCGTCAGGCTGGCGTGCAGTCTTGTCTGACCGGCTTGATGTCAACTGGCCGCCACAGCTAACAGGGCAGCAACATGGCATCAATACCCTGAAAGAAGCCTACCTGAGCTGGCAGGTGCAAACTGATCAGATACTGGACCTGGGTCGTATCAATGCGCGTAATGGTGTTGCCCTGGGTTATAACCCTACTGATTATTTTCGTACTTCTGCCTTGCGCTCCGTGGTGTCGGTTGACCCTGCCAGTCTGAAAGAAAACCGCCAGGGCAGCATCATGCTGCGTGCGCAAAAACTGTGGAACGGTGGCTCTTTGACGGCCTTGTATTCCCCCAAACTGGCTGATGAGCGCAACTCTTCCAGTTTTAGTCCTGATGTTGCGGCAACCAATGACCAGAACCGCTGGCTACTGGCCTTGAGTCAACAAGTGATGGACGGTATTACGCCGCAAGTCTTGCTGTACAAATCAGAAAAACAGCCTGTGCAATTTGGCTTGAATCTGACGGCTCTGCTCAATGATTCTACGGTGGTATTTGCCGAATGGTCGGGCGGACGTAGTCAGTCCAGCCTGACACAATCCATGCGGCAAATCGGATTGAATTATCCTGATGACAGTGCGTTTCGCAATCACAGCGCGACTGGCTTGACCTATACCACCAGCAACAAGATATCGCTGACAGCCGAACTACAATACAACGGTGGCGGCATGGATCAGGAAAAATGGAACAATCTGGGGCAGACTTCCCTGCAAAGCTATGGCATCTATCGTCGCTTTCTGCAAGGAGTACAAGAGACACCGGCCAAGCGCAGTGTCTTTGTCTATGCAAGCTGGCAGGATGCGCTGATCAACCATCTGGACCTGGCTGCGATGAGCCGCTATGACCTGGCTGATTCCAGTCGCATGTCGTGGCTAGAGGCCCGTTATCATCTCAAGCACACAGAGTTCGCCTTGCAATGGCAACGCAACAGCGGAACAGTCCTGAGCAATTACGGTGCAGCGCCACAGATGCAAAGCTGGCAATTGCTGGCACGCTATTACTTCTAGTGGACTGTAACAGTGAAAATCGGAGTGCCTGCCATGCGCGCGACGATCACGGCAGCGTTGCAAATACTCGCGATAGCCCCGCTATCGCTGCGCCTATTTGTTCAAATTTTGCCTTGCCCTGATTCGTTGGGCACATGTCCTTCACTCTCGATACCACTGTTACAGTCCACTAGATATGCAGGCAAGACTGTGGAGTCCGGCGGTTACGAGTTCTTACATCGATTACATTTCTGCTGTCATCGGGAAGCATGGTGCTCTCGTTATTGGCGCATGGGCAGCATGCTCATAGCACAAAATAATTTAACTCAGATCATTCTTAACAGGAAAAACCATGAAATCCGTCAAATTTACTGCTGCACTTGTCGCTACCCTCATCGCTGGTTCGGTTTTGGCACAAACCAATACCCCGAATATTGATAAACGCCAGGAAGTGCAACAAAAGCGCGTTGCCAAAGGTATCGAAAGTGGCGCATTGACCGCGAAAGAATCCGCCAACCTGGAAAAACGCGAAGCCAAAATCGAGGCCGACAAACAGACAGCCAAAGCGGATGGTGTCGTTACCAAAGCAGAACGTGCGAAGCTGGAGCATGAAGAAAACCGCGCGAGCAAGAAGATTCGTAATAAAAAGCATAATGCTAGTGTAGATGGCTGATACTCAAGTCATCAGGAAAAAAGCCGCCAGTCAATGCAGGCGGCTTTAGTTTTTTTTGCAAAAAGATAATCATATTTTTGTCTATTCCTGTATGCGCCATCCACGCTGATGACGATAAAACAACGATAGTCTCTCAGGAATACTTTGTGGTTTCCTCCTGATTTTCTCTGTGTCTTTGTGCCTCTGTGTTGAGAGGTCTTCTATTTTTAACCAGATTTTTCAACAAACTTGCTCATCTGCTACCGCCTAGCATAGATATCGGGCTGAATTTATACCGTATAATCAGAAGTTACACCCATTTTTCAGCTTAGAACCATCATTTATGAACTCGTCAGAAATCCGCGATAAATTCCTCAGCTTTTTCGAATCCAAGGGCCATACACGTGTGCGCTCTTCCAGCCTGATACCCGGCAATGACCCTACCTTGCTGTTCACCAACTCCGGTATGGTGCAGTTCAAGGATGTGTTCCTCGGCCAGGACAAACGTGTCTATACCAGGGCCACGACAGCGCAACGCAGCGTCCGTGCGGGTGGTAAACATAATGATCTGGAAAATGTGGGTTACACAGCGCGTCACCACACTTTCTTTGAAATGCTGGGTAATTTCTCTTTCGGCGACTATTTCAAGAAAGATGCGATCCACTACGCCTGGGAATTGCTGACCTCTGTCTACGGCTTGCCAAAAGACAAGCTGACTGTCACCGTTTATCAGGAAGATGACGAAGCCTACGATATCTGGAAAAACGAAATCGGCGTACCGGTAGAACGCATCATTCGCATCGGCGACAACAAGGGTGCACGTTACGCATCCGACAATTTCTGGCAAATGGCCGACACTGGCCCTTGCGGTCCTTGTACCGAGATTTTCTATGACCACGGCCCGGAAATCTGGGGCGGACCTCCAGGTTCACCAGACGAAGACGGCGACCGTTTCATCGAAATCTGGAATCTGGTGTTCATGCAGTTCAACAAGGATGAAGCAGGTGTACTGAATCCTTTGCCTAAGCCATGCGTGGATACTGGCATGGGACTGGAACGCCTGTCCGCAGTCTTGCAGCATGTGCATTCCAACTATGAAATTGATACTTTCCAGAACCTGATCAAGGCCGCTGCGCGTGAAACTGGCTGTGAGGATCTGGAACATAATTCCTTGCGAGTGATTGCTGATCATATCCGCTGTGCCTTCTTCTTGATCGTTGATGGCATCATCCCAGGTAATGAAGGCCGTGGTTATGTGCTGCGCCGCATTACCCGCCGTGCCTTGCGTCATGGCCACAAGCTGGGCCAAAGCCAGCCTTTCTTCTACAAGCTGGTACCTGATCTGGTCAAGGAAATGGGTGTTGCTTATCCTGAACTGGCTGAGGCTGCTGAGCGCGTTGCTCAAGTTTTGAAACAAGAAGAAGAACGTTTCGGCGAAACGCTGGAACACGGTATGAAGATACTGGAGGGAGCACTTGCCAAGGACAGCAAGAATCTTGACGGCAGAACAGCTTTCACTTTGTATGACACTTACGGCTTCCCGCTGGACTTGACCGCAGATATCTGCCGTGAGCGCGAAGTCGTGCTGGATGAAGCTGGTTTTAACGTGGCGATGGAAGAGCAGCGCACGAATTCACGTGAAGGCGGCAAATTCAAGATGGCTGCTGCAATGGAATACAGCGGCGACAAAACCAAATTCGTCGGCTACGATCAATTGCAGCATGAAGCCAAGATTGTTGCCCTGTATGTTGATGGCAGTGCCGTCAATGAAATCAAGGCTGGCCAGCAAGCTATTGTAGTGCTCGACACGACGCCTTTCTATGCTGAATCAGGTGGTCAGGCTGGTGACTCCGGTGTTCTGGTGACGGCTGATGGTACGGTATTTGAAGTCAGCGATACGCTCAAAGTGCAAGCCGATGTATTCGGTCACCATGGTACATTGAAATCCGGTAGCCTGGCTATTGCACAGAATCTCAAGGCAGAAGTGAACCAGGAAATCCGCGCACAAACCATGCGCAATCACTCCGCCACGCATTTGATGCACAAGGCCTTGCGTGAAGTATTGGGCAGCCATGTCTCACAAAAAGGCTCACTAGTGGATGTGGAAAAAACCCGCTTCGACTTTAGCCACAATGGTCCTATGACTGCGGATGAAATCCGTCAGGTAGAAACCATCGTCAATCGTGAGATTTTGGCGAACGCCGCTACCCAGGCACAGGTCATGGGCTATGACGATGCGGTCAAGCATGGCGCGATGGCCTTGTTCGGCGAAAAATACGGCGATGAAGTGCGCGTGCTCGATATTGGTTCTTCGCGTGAGCTGTGCGGTGGTACGCACGTATCCCGCACTGGCGATATCGGTCTGTTCAAGATTGTTGCTGAAGGTGGCGTAGCTGCCGGTATCCGCCGTGTTGAAGCCGTGACTGGTGAAGTTGCGCTGACGCTGGTACAAAACCTGAACAGCCGTATCAATGAAGCTGCAGCAGCCCTGAAAACCCAGCCAGAAGAATTGACATTGCGTATCGGGCAAGTGCAGGATCATGTCAAGGCGCTGGAAAAAGAACTGGCTACACTGAAATCCAAAATGGCGTCTAGCCAGGGCGATGATCTGGTGAGCCAGGCAGTGGATGTTAAAGGCATCAAGGTGCTGGCAGCCACGCTGCAAGGCGCTGACGTGACAGCCCTGCGTGAAACCATGGACAAACTCAAAGATAAGCTGAAAACAGCAGCCATTGTGCTGGCAGCAGTCAATGACGGCAAGGTCAGCCTGATTGCGGGTGTGACGGCGGATACCACATCCAAAGTCAAAGCCGGTGACCTGGTTAACTTTGTAGCCCAGCAAGTTGGTGGCAAAGGTGGTGGCCGTCCTGATATGGCGCAAGCGGGTGGTACGGACGCCAGCGGTCTGACAAAAGCCTTGGAGGGTGTGACAGAATGGGTAACTTCACGTCTATGATACATATACGTCGCGCTGAAGTTTCAGATGCGGCCCAACTGCAAAGGGTGTTCGCCAGCGGCGGCACCTATGCAGGTACTTTGCAACTGCCACATCCATCATTGGAGATGTGGCAGGAGCGGCTGGAAAAGACTGACCCCAAAGACACCCGTCTGGTCGCCATCTATGATGGCGTGGTGGTCGGTTCTGCCAGCCTGCATCTTGAAAAAAAGCAAAGACGCCAGCATGTCGCCAGCCTGGGCATGGGCGTGGCAGATTCTTTTAATGGTCGAGGCATAGGCACGGCTTTGTTGACCGAGTTATTGCATATATCAGATAACTGGCTCAATGTCCTGCGCATAGAGCTCACCGTATTTTGCGATAATACTGCTGCCATACGTTTGTACAAGCGTTTCGGCTTCGATGTCGAAGGCACGATGCGTGCCTATGCTTTTCGCAACGGTGAATATGTCGACAGCTATGCCATGGCGCGCCTGCATCCCAAGCAGGCGATGATACCGATGAGGGAAACTTGAGGTTAGCATGGAAATAAAGTTTTGCCCGGTGTGTGCAACATCCCTGATAGAACGTCCCGATGAACAGGAAGCAGGCAAGCTCAGGCTGGCCTGCCCTGAAGGCCACTGGACCCACTGGGACAATCCCTTGCCAGTGCTGGCAGCCCTGGTCGAATTTGAAGACAAGATACTGCTGGCACGTAATGCTGCCTGGCCAGAAAACACATTTGCCCTGATCACCGGCTTCATGGAGCGCGATGAAACCCCGGAACAAGGCGTGGCCCGCGAACTCAAGGAAGAAACCAATCTGGATGCCGATGAAATTACCTTGATTGGCGTCTATGAATTCATCAGAAAGAATGAACTCATCATTGCCTATCACGTCAAGGCATCAGGCACAGTCAGCCTCTCGCCAGAATTGCTGGAATACCGCCTCATAGAACCTGAAAAACTCAGGCCCTGGAATGCAGGTACTGGTCATGCCATGGCTGACTGGATGCGTAAGCGTGGCCTGGAACCTGTGTACAGAGAGTGGGAAAGTAAATAGCTTGGGTCTTTTGCAATGCAAAACAATGTGCGGGCTATCAGACCAAGTGCATGCAGATTTATGTGTAGTTGCTAATAAAAAAACCAGTTTAACAATTGTTTTGGTGAAATATCTTCAATAAGTAAGCCAGGAGTAAGTTTACTGTCTAAGATGAGAGTGTAGGCTGTAGACGAAGATTCTTATGTTTTGCACCATTTTCGTGCGGAAACTTTGTAAAATATTTGGTCTTTTGTTGTTAGTCTGCTGCGATGCACCATGCGAATGAAAATTCCGGTAGAATTGGTGCATCAATTGTCGGGCGAATTAGCTTACTCAATTTGTATTACTGGGGAAATCATGCAATTCAATAAAGAACTGGATGCGCGCGGACTGAACTGTCCTCTTCCAATTTTGAAAACCAAGAAGGCGTTGGCCGAAATGCTCACTGGTGAAGTGTTGCATGTGCTGGCGACTGATCCTGGTTCGGTAAGGGATTTCAAGGCCTTTTCCAAGCAAACCGGCAATGAACTGTTGTCGCATCAGGAAGGCAGCAAAGAGTTTGAATATTTTATCAAACGCAAATAAGTCGAATAGTCTGCTCACCCGTCGGCAAAGCAGCATACAAAAAACCCGCAATATTGTTGCGGGTTTTTTCGTATTATCCGGGAATTAGCTTACACTAAACCGCTAAGCAGGGCGATTTTTTCATCCGCGTTGTAACTCGTCCCAGTCGAGAAACGACTGGTATTCTTAGGTTCCCGAGGGTCACCTTGTCGCCCCGCTCAATCCCACATGTACATCCTCCGTTGAGCCACTGTCTGCATAATTTTGAGACAAAATTTCAGACGAGCCCAAATGTTTTCCTCAGACTTGCGTCGACGGGGCCAGCAGGCATGAAACGCCGCAATTTGCTCAGAAGAGATGCCTCGCCTTTTGGAGTACGTCGCATTTTCCATGCACCTAAAGCAGCATCGACAATCGTGGCCGCGACTCCATCTGGCTCAGGAGCGCCTTGGACATTTTTTTCAATTGCGCGGAGCACTTCGTCGCGCTCATCGTCATAAACTGAAATTTTGGAAGCGGCATGGGGTGCATTAAGGTCCAGGCTGGTCCTGGTGAAAGAAGGCTCGACCAGCACCACGCGGATTCCGAACTTGCGGACCTCATGATCCAGAGTCTCAGACATCCCCTCAACGGCATGCTTGGATGCTGAATAGAGCCCCATGTACGGAGCCGGAAGAAAACCCAGCACGGAGCTGATGTTGACGATTCTTCCTGAGCGTTGCGCACGCATGTGCGGCAGTACCGCTTGTGTTGTGCGCAAGATGCCAAAAACGTTGGTATCGAATAGCGACTGTGCCTCGGCAATCGAAGTTTCCTCCGTCGAGCCGAGCAGGGTCACGCCAGCACTATTGACAAGCACGTCAATGCGCCCGGCCTGATCGATGATGGTCTGGATTCCATGTTGAACTGAGGCTTCGTCTCGGATATCCATTTCAATCAGCACAACACCGGGTATTGACTGTGCTTTTGCAGTATTGCGTACGGTGCCAAATACCAGGCAACCGAGCCTGGTAAATTTCTCCGCAGTGACACGCCCAATGCCTGATGACACGCCTGTAACAACGACAACTTTAGAATTCGACATAGCAGTTCCTTTTTATATAAGTGAATGAGGACGGGCAGAAAATCAGCTTTGCGATGGGCTTGGCCTGATCTTGAACCAGATGGAATACATCGCTGGCAAGAACACCAGGGTCAGAATTGTTCCTGCAAATGTGCCGCCAATCAGCGTGTAGGCAAGCGTCCCCCAGAATACCGAATGGGTCAGTGGAATAAAGGCCAGGATCGCTGCCAATGCCGTCAGGACCACAGGTCGGGCACGCTGCACGGTGGCTTCGACAACCGCACGGAATGGGTCCAGCCCGGCCTCTTCGTTTTCACGAATCTGCCCGATCAATATCAGCGTGTTGCGCATGAGGATGCCTGACAGCGCTATCAGGCCAACCAGCGCATTGATGCCGAATGGTTGCTGGAACAAAAGCAGCATCGGCACCACGCCGATCAGTCCTAGTGGACTGGTCAGGAACACCATGACCATCCCGGAGATCGTGCGGACCTGCAAGATGATGATGAGCAGCGTGAGCGCAATCATGATCGGGAACAGCGGTAGCATCGCCGTAGAAGCCTTGCCGGATTCTTCGATCGAGCCAGCCTGTTCAATCCGGTAGCCCACAGGAAGCTGGTCAATGACAGGCTGCAACTGCTTCATGATGGCGGTGGAAACATCCGGCGGTTGCAGCTCTTCGGCAATGTCGCCACGGACCGTGATGGTCGGGGTACGGTCACGACGCCGCAGAATGGGATCTTCCATACGCACATTGACGGCACCTACCTGAGACAGCGGGATACGCTGCCCTGCCGAGCCAACCAGCGTAAAGCCTGCGATCTTCGCGGGGTCGAGACGGATATTGCCAGCCGCACGGCCAACCACCTGCACTGAGCGGATATCCTCGCGCACTTCCGTCAGCGGTACCCCGTTCAACAGGAATTGCAACTGCAAGGCAACTGAACCAGAGGTCAGTCCAACACCCTGAAGCCGGTCCTGGTCGAGCGTGAAGTGCAAGGCAGGTACACGCGGGCCCCAGTCCGTGTTGACGGTGCGCAGCATTGGACTTGCGTGCATGATGCCCTCGACTTGCGCGGAGATCGCGCGGAGCTTGTCCGGGTCCGGCCCCATGACGCGGTAGGCCACGGGAAATGGCGAAGGGGGGCCAAACACAATCTGGGTAACGCGCACCCGTGCCTCGGGTGCCAACCCGTCAGCCGCCGCCTGGCGCAGTCTGAACTTAAGGGCTTCCCGTTCCTTGTCATCGCCCGTGAGCACCACGATCTTGGCGAACGACGGATCGGGCAATTCAGGCGACATCGCCAGGAAGAAGCGTGGAGCACCCTGGCCGATGTAGGATGTCACGATCCTGGCCTCCTTCTGCTTTGCAAGCCAGGCTTCGACCTTTGCCGTCGCGGCACTGGTTTGCGCAATGGAGGTGCCATACGGCATCTGTACTTCAACCAGCACTTCTGGTCGGTCGGATGTCGGGAAGAACTGCTTCTTGACCAGCCCCATGCCAGCAATGGCCAGCACAAACGTCCCGACGACTGCTCCTGCCACCAGCCACTTACGGGCAATGACGCGCCCCAGCACTTGCCGGAAGCGGTTGTAGTAGCGCGTATTGTAGATGGCTTCATGCCCACCCTCGACCTTCTTGATGTCCGGCAGCATCTTCACACCCAGATAGGGTGTAAATGCAACTGCCACCACCCAGGACGCGATCAGGGCGATGCCGACGATCCAGAACATATTGCTGGTGTATTCGCCTGCCGTGGAACGCGAGAATCCATTGGGCATGAAACCGATGGCGGTAACCAGCGTGCCGGACAGCATGGGGGCCGCTGTGTGGCTCCAGGCATAGGCAGACGCAGCAACACGACTATACCCTTCCTCCATCTTCACCACCATCATTTCGATGGCGATGATGGCATCGTCCACCAGCAGGCCCAGCGCCAAAATCAGCGAACCAAGCGTGATGCGGTCAAAGTTCTTGCCGGTGGCCGCCATGATGACGAACACGGCAGCCAAGGTCAGCGGTACAGCCGCTGCGACCACGATGCCGACGCGCCACCCCATGCTGATGAAGCAGACCACCAGCACGACGAGCAAGGCAACGAAAAACTTGACCATGAACTCGTTCACTGCCGAGCTGATGTTGACGGCCTGATCGGTCACCTTCGTCAGGGACATTCCCAGCGGAAGGCTTCCATTGATTTTGGTGATTTCCGCCTCAAGCGCCTTGCCGAGGTCGAGCCCGTTCCAGTCGTCGCGCATCACGACGCCCAGCAGCAGTGCCGGTTCACCGTTGTTGCGGACCTGGAAGGTGGATGGGTCTTCATAGCCGCGCTCGACGGTCGCCACATCCGACAACTTCAGCGTTCGCCCCTGCGCGGCAACCGGAGTCTGTCGGATCTTGTCCAGATTGTCGAACGCACCATCGACGCGAAGGAAAACCTGTGGCCCCTTGGTCTCGATGGAACCGGCGGGGGTCAACACGTTTTGGCTGTTGAGCGCGGCGAAGATGTCCTGCGGCGTGACGCCTAACGTGGCCAAGCGGTCGTGGGAGAAAGAGACGAAGATGCGTTCGGGTTGCTCCCCTATGATGTTGACCTTCTTCACGCCCGCAACGTGCAGCAGTTGCTGGCGCAGCGCTTCTGCATCGCGCACCAGCAGGCGTTGCTGTTCACCCTTGGCCTTTAGGGCAAGGAGCGCAAACGTCACGTCGGCATACTCGTCGTTGACTATCGGTCCGATAACGCCGGCAGGCAGCTTCCTGGCCTCGTCTCCAAGCTTCTTACGGGCCTGATAAAACTCCTCCCGAACCTCCGAAGGCGGCGTCTTGTCAAGCAGGGAAACCATGGTGAACGCCAGACCGGGACGTGTGTAGGTTTCCGTGCGGTCATACCACCGCAACTCTTGCATGCGTTTTTCCAGTGGCTCAGCCACCTGATCCTGCATTTCCCTGGCCGTTGCTCCCGGCCACGCGGTGACGACGGTCATCTGCTTGATCGTAAACGGCGGGTCTTCCGCGCGTCCGAGCTTGAAGAACGCGAGAATGCCTGCAGCCGAGATCAAGAAGATCAGGAACAGCGTGATGGATCGCTCGCGCACGGCGATCGCCGACAGGTTGAAACGACCTTCGCTCATGGTGTCACTCCCGGCGTTGTGACAGCGGCCTGGCTGGTCACCCGCACTTGCTCACCTTCGCGCAGCAAATGCGTGCCAAGTGCGACAATCCGGTCACCTTGCCTGAGTTGTCCGGTGATATAGCCGCCATCGTCATCCAGACGCTGGACCTTGACGGCACGCCAGGCAACCTTTGCCGGCTCACCTTCGAGCACCCAGACTCCTGGCCCCTTGCCTGCATCAAACAGGGAAGCAATAGGTACCCGTAGGCTGTCCTGCGCAACGGCAAGCCCGCCCGCAATCTGAATGGTGACAGTAGCGCCCAATGGGGCATTGGATAGCTCACCATCGAGCACATACCGCGCTTCAAAGGTGCGGGTTAGCCGGTCTGCCGTATCTGAGAGTTGTCTTAGTTTGGCCGGAACAATAAGGTCCTCTTTACCAAAGAGTGTGGCCTGACCAACTGAACCGATGGCAGGGCGCAAGGTTTCCGGTAACTGGATGACTGCTTCGCGATGTCCGGCACGCGCAACACGCACAACGATCTGGCCAGCGCTGACGACCTGCCCGGGTTCAACCAGCGTTTCCATGACGACGCCATCAGCATCGGCCAACAATTCTGCATAGTGGCTGGCGTTGCGCGCAACTTCTGCCTGGGCTTCGGTCGCGTTAAGCTGGGCTTTCGCGGCATCTGCCGCAGCCTTGATCTGGTCGTAGGCTGATGTCGAAATCGCACCGGTTCCGCGTAGGTCGCGGTAGCGGGCTTCATCCTCCGCCGTTTGCTGCGCCCGTGCCCTTGCGGCGGCCACAGTCTCTTGCTGTGCATGGGCTGCCAACTTCAGATCAACAGGGTCGATCCGCATGAGCACCTGCCCGCGCTTGACAGTTTGCCCAGTATCCACAAGGCGCTCCAGCACTTTGCCAGAAACCCGGAAACCAAGATCGCTTTGTACCCGGGCGGCTACCGTACCGGTGAAAGTACGTGATGCAGCGACTGCACTCTGAACGGTAGCCGCACGTACCAACGGCACTTCGGTACGTGGATCAGATTGCGGTTTTGCGCCACAAGCGACTAGCGCAAACGGCAACGAAGAGATGACAGCAGAAAAAGCGAGGCGACGGAACATAGGAATCCCATATAGAACTGAACAGGACTCCTATTTTGGGACTAGTGACTAATATTGTCAACAGTCACTTCAAGTTTTTCGTATTTATGGCGAAAGGCTGCGCAACACCAGGCTGGACAACTGAGCTGGTGCCTCATCAGTGGAATTCAGGCTGTACTGCAAGATCAGCGGATTGAGATAGGGGCGAATGACCAGGTAAATCGCCGCCGCCGTCTCATCGAGCGGGGTCTTGCGTTCAAACTCTTCGGTCTCGCGCCCCTGACGCAGGATGTCTTGCAGCAGGAGCTTGATGCGCTCCTCATAGGTACGTACTGCCTCCCAATGTTCGGTAGCAGCTGAGGCTGCAATGTCATACAGCTTGCGGTCTTCAAAAAACAGGCGAAGGCTGGACTCGACGATAGCCTTGAACATGCGCCGGAATTTCTCTGGTGGATGCTTGACCCCGTCAACAGCAGTTCTGACATCTGCTTCAATCTCGCGCAGACAATTTGCGCAAATCAGTTCGCCAATGGCCTGCTTGGACTCGAAGAACTTATATATATAGGCTTTGGAAAAACCGATGGCCTTGGCAAGGTCAGAGACGGTGGTCTTTTCGTATCCATACAGGCGAAAGTGCCCGGTAGCGGCGACGATGATCTGATTCCGCACTTCGTGATCGACCGGACCCCGGGCTGTGCCTGGATGCGTGGCCGCCGTGCTGGTTGTGGTGGTTGTGGTGGTTGTGGTGGTTGTTTTGCTCATGCCAGATAGCTTACCCCTTAAATTTGATTTGCACAACATGTGACCATTTCATGATATAGTCACTAAATACTTTACCCTTTTTCACTTCACGGAAGATGCCCATGTCGATCAAACGCTCTCTCTTGATGTTCGTCGCCACCAGTCTTGCAGCGGGTTGCGCTGTCGGGCCGGATTACCATCAACCTGCCCCCTCAATGCCAGACCACTACTTAGGTCAGACCGCGATTGAGCAACGGCATTCAAAAGCCACCGCAGACTTCATCGCCTGGTGGGAAGCCTTTGGCGATCCACAACTGACCCGCTACGTAACACTGGCGCTGGCGCAAAATCTGGATCTTGCCCAGGCGTCCGCTCGTGTCGCTCAAACGCGCGCAGGGCTTGGCGCCGCGAATGCAGCGCTGCTGCCTTCCGGCAACATTAATGCCCAGGGTGCGCGAGCCTACCAATCGGTTGAAACGCCATTGGGACAAATCATGAATTCAAAACCCAATTTCGATCGCCACGGCAACGCCTATGAGGCCGACCTCGGTGCGAGCTGGGAACTGGATGTATTCGGTAGTATGCGTCGTGGTCGGGAAGCAGCACTTGCTGAATATCAGGCTTCTGAAGCGGGTGCCACGGCAACACAACTAGCGGTGGCAGCACAAACCGCCGACATCTATATCAGTATCCGCGGACTGCAAGCCCGCCTTGACATCGCTCGCAAACAGGTGCAGACGCAACAAGACCTGCTCGCCACCGTCAATCTGCTGTATGGCAAGGGGCTGACGGCGGAACTTCAAGTGCGACAGGCCGAAGGGGCGCTGGCCCAGGTACGGGCATCGGTGCCGATCCTCGAAACAGGGTTGGATACGGCCATGAATGCGCTGGATGTTATATTAGGCAAACCACCCGGCACCTACCGGATGGAACTCGCTCATACCGGTGCTATTCCGGCCGCCCCGCAAATCGCATCAAGCGGTTCGCCAGGTGATTTGCTCAGGCGCCGGCCCGATCTGATCGTGGCAGAACGCCGCCTGGCTGCATCGAACGCCCGTATCGGCATGGCGATTGCCGAGTACTATCCCAAGCTTTCCTTTAGCGGACTGATCGGCAGCGCGACATCGGTGTCTGGAGGCAACCTGTTCACCAGTGGTGCAAGCCAGGCAGCAGGTGTGTTGGGTCTTCGCTGGCGTCTGTTCGACTTTGGCCGCATCAACGCACAGATTGATCTGGCCAAAGGGCAGGAAGCCGAAGCGCTAGCGGCTTATCGGCTCGCCGTGCTGCGAGCAACCGAAGAGGTAGAGAACGCGTTCTCGGCCCTGCTCAAGCGTGAGGAACAGGCTGACATACTCACTCAGGGTGTGGGCTCACTTAGTCGGGCGAGAGGTGCCTCGTTTGCGGCATACCAGAAAGGGGTCGTCAGCCTGATCGAAGTCCTGCAAGCCGACGAAAACTTGCTACGCGCCACCGATATGCAAGCGCAAGCACAAACCGAATCAGCCCGCGCAGCAGTCGCGGCATTCAAGGCATTAGGCGGCGGTTGGCAACCCGGTCAATCCGAAGCGGTAGCAATTAAATAGCCCCGGTACACGCCAGCGGATATGAAGGAAGGCATGTGAAGCTTTATTCAAAGTAATTCTTACCATTGCTCTTGTTAGAAGCATTAATTTGATACTCCTAAATCCTGCGTATGGAGGACTCGTAATGATGATACCGGTCTATAACGAGTTAAGTCACTGAGAAAACACGAAACCAATCCTTTACTGTAAGATATCCTGATTCTCTTAACGATGACACATTTGCGTGCGGACACGTTGTGCATCTCAACTTCATACTGGGCAAACCTATTCGCCGCTGACATTTCGCGGATCTTATTTCTGCGTGTCCGGAGCGGCGGATAAACGCTATTCGTTATACCTTTCAAGGGAGTACTGATGCTTGAAGAAGCCCGTCCTTCGCTCGATTCACATCTGACTCAGATTGAGCTCGGTGATCGGCTTGTGGTACTTGCGCGAACAATTCAGGCAAGAGACACAGGCGCGGAAACTACGCTCAGAGATGGTGCCGTTAACTGGTCACGTTTCGGAGATCAATGTCTCGGACAGTCGCTGTATCGTCATCGCACAATCTTTCAGAACGCGGCGGATGCGCCAGTGTGGAGCCACGTCGAACTGAGCTACTTTCGCGACATAGTTCCTGCTGACGTTATCCTAGAACTAGTGTTCAATCAGCAACCGAGAGGAGTACACCTTCTGCGCGCCGAGATTCTGCTGACCACGCCATCATCCTTTATTCTGCCTCGCGATTGGCGGGGGTCCGCAGATCGGCCCGAGCGACAGGTATCCCTCGAATACATCGAGGTACAGCCGAAACACCTTCGCAAATACAGAAACGTAATGCGAGATTATTGCGGTGTTGCGGCGAAGAGACTTGTCCAGGAGAACAGGTTCGGGACGTTTAGAGCAATGGAAACTGCAGTGATCCTCTACCGCACCCCGGAGATGACGATTGACTGGAATCAGATTCATCTGTGCGAATTGGACCCCAATGGCTTTGACGGCTTCGGGAAGGAGTTCGCGGCTGCACTGCGGGTTGACTCGAACGATGTCGATCCGCCAGATGCCTTTGCCGATCTCGGCAACATCCGTACGGTTCCCCGCTGGACCTTCAACGATTCGATCGTGGAAGCGGACAGTGCGGTCGCCAGTGTGGGTATAACTGGGTGCTCCAGCGGATTGCCTCCGGCATCCGCTGAGCTATCACGTTGAACTAAACCGCTACGCGGTGGGGTGAGGCGCGGCGAGTTTCTGGAGAGGAAACTGTAATGTGTCCACTACGCAAACAAATGCAATCCGACATGGTGTTGCGTGGCCTGGCACCGCGCACGCAAGAAGCCTACATTGGTGCCGTCGCAGGTCTTGCTCGCTACTACAAGCGCTCCCTCGAATTTATCACGCAGGAAACTACTGATTCGGACTCCACGTGGAAGAATGGTAAAGGTAAAACATGTCGAAAACGATGCGATGGCCGATTGCAAGCCAGATGATGAGCAAATCTAAAGCAGTACTGAGGGGAAAGAAAGAATGAAAAACAAGCATATCGAACAGTTAAGGTTACGCTGAATAAGCATCAATTTTCGGTGCACGAAACGTCAAGTAGCACATTCAATTGATAAAAAGCGGCTTTTAAGCTATTTTTCGCCCCCCCCATCAGGCCATTGATGGGGCTTTTGCTCACTTTTCATCTACTATGGACGCACCTCTGCCAACAAATGCCGACGCGATAAATAAATATTCGCCAAGGCCAGTGCAGTAAATGCGCGTGTGGCATTCTTGGCCAAACCCCGATACCGCACCTTGTTAAATCCCCAGAGGCGCTTGACGAC
>JACQDX010000018.1 GCA_016200895.1 Burkholderiales bacterium | reverse complement strand
GTGGCAACTAAGTTCCTGCCTGGCATAGGCGGGGCTCGTATTTAAAAGCAAGGCATGTCGCACACCCCAGACAAAAACTCGCTAAAATCCTGCTTTCACTTAATTCACGGAGCAAGCCTTGCAACGCAGTCACCACCACAGCGCCGTTCTCGCCAGCATACCCGGCATACAATATGGTTTTGGTAATGCCAGGGACTTTGTGCCAGCCAGCCTCAGCGGACATTGGGATACTGTACCCAACAAGCTGCAAGTACACGGTATCCGCGTGGTGGAAGTGACAGAAAAATCCCAGCAGTGCGGCGATGCCGATGCTTTTTTTACGCGCCTGCCCGGCATACCCGTAACCGTGATCACTGCTGATTGTGTGCCAGTTTTAATGGCCAGACGTGATGGCAAGATGATTGCTGCCGCCCATGCGGGCTGGCGCGGCATCGTCGGTGGAGTGATGCAGACGCTGTGGCAAGAACTGGCTGCGCAAGGTGAACAGTCGCAAGACTGGGTGGCGGCCATCGGTGCACACATAGGCCCTTGCTGTTTTGAAGTCAGTGAAGAACTGGCTGCCGATTTTGTGCGGCAGTTTCCTGATCTCGATGCCACAGCCATCAATCCTCGTTACCGTCATGTCGATCTGAATGTATTGACCAGACGTGCCTTGCAGCAAATTGGCATTACCGAAATTGACCACGCTGTGCCTTGCACCATGTGCAGCAAGACCGTGGAAGGCAAACATGTCTACCGCAGTTATCGCCGTGGTGACCGTAATTCTTTTCAGCATTCAGGACTGGTGATTTTGCCGTAGAATCTTTGCTCGGACTGAACCCTTGGTCAGATTACTGGTCAAATCCGGCAATCTGTCTGGATTCTATCCAGACTGTCATTTGTCAGCACTTTGTCGACCCATCTTGAGACGGACGCAATATGAGCAAACACACCCTGAATATCAACGGCAAGATGCTGGCGGTAGACGTTGCGCCAGATACCCCCTTGCTGTGGGCGCTGCGTGACAGCCTGAACCTGGTCGGCGCCAAATATGGCTGTGGTGTAGGGCAGTGTGGTGCCTGTACTGTGCATATCAATGGCTCGCCTACCCGGTCTTGCATGGTGCCGATATCAGCGCTTGGCAAACAAAAAGTCACCACCATAGAAGGCCTGGATGCCAAGGCCACGCACCCGCTGCAAACCGCCTGGCAAGAGCTGGACGTGCCGCAATGCGGTTATTGCCAGGCTGGCCAGATCATGTCTGCTGCCGCTTTGCTGAGAGATAAGCCCCATCCTACCGATGCTGATATTGATGCTGCCATGGGTGGTAACCTGTGTCGCTGTGCTACCTATATACGCATACGTGCCGGTATACACCGGGCTGCTGAACTGGCGAATGGCAAGAAGAAGGTGGCGAAATGAATAAGCGCACAAAGACGTCAACAGATATCTCAACACTAGCAGAAGCAAATTCGCCAGCGCGCCGTGATTTCTTGCGCATGTCGGCATTCACTGGCGGTGGCCTGGTTTTGGCTTACCTGGGTGCTGGCGGTGATGCGCTGGCGCAGATCAGCAAACCGGCTGCCACGGCAGCTACTGCCGCTACAACATCTACCGACTTTGTCCCGCATGCCTTGATACGCATAGGCAGTGATGGCACGGTGACCCTGGTTTCCAAGCAGCCAGAGATAGGTCAGGGCATCAAGACTTCATTGCCCATGGTGATTGCTGAAGAGCTGGAAGTAAACTGGAAAGATGTGCGCATTATCCAGGGTGACCTTAATCCTGCCTATGGCAGCCAAGGGGCGGGTGGTTCAACTTCCACCCCAACAAACTACAATGAATTCCACAGGTTGGGTGCTACGGCACGCACCATGCTCGTCAGTGCCGCTGCACAGACCTGGAATGTGCCAGCATCAGAATGCCATGCGGCTGACAGTGCAGTGCACCATGCTGCCAGCCAGCGCAAACTGACGTATGCAGCGCTGGCCGCCAAGGCAGCGAACCTGCCTGTACCAGATGCGAAGGACGTTAAACTCAAGGACCCGGCGCAATTCAAATTGCTGGGCACACGTATAGGTGGGGTCGATAATCTGTCTATCGTCAGTGGCAAGCCGCTGTTTGGCATCGATGTGAAATTGCCCGGCATGTTGTATGCCGTGTATGAAAAATGCCCGGTCTTTGGCGGCAAGGTTGTTAGCGCCAATCTCGATCATATCAAGGCGCAGCCAGGCATCAAGGATGCTTTTGTCATTGAGGGCACGGATAACCTGCGCGGCCTGATGCCCGGCGTTGCCATTATTGCCGAGACTACCTGGGCAGCCTTTAGTGCCCGCAAGTTGCTGGAAGTGAAATGGGATGAGGGCAAGGGGGCGACTGAGAGCTGGGCCGGTTTTGCTGAACAAGCCAAAAAACTTTCTACCCAGCCAGGCACCACCACTTTGCGCAAGGATGGCGATGTTGCTGCCGCCATGGGCAAGGCCGCCAAAACGGTGGAGGCAGCCTACACTTATGCTTTCATCTCGCATGCCAGCATGGAGCCGCAAAACTGTACGGCTGCCTATAACGCACAAGACAGCAGCCTTGAGATATGGGCGCCAACACAATTGCCAGAATCAGGCCAAAACCTGGTGGCCGAAGTCCTTGCCATGCCCAAGGAAAAAATCAAGCTGCATATCACCCGCAGCGGTGGTGGTTTTGGTCGCCGTCTGAGTTCTGATTTTATTGTTGAGGCGGCGGCGATTGCCAAACGCGTCAATGCGCCAGTCAAACTGACCTGGTCACGTGAAGATGATATGCGCCATGATCATTTCCGCGCGGGCGGTTTTCACTTCCTGCGTGGTGCGATAGACGACAAGGGCAAACTCGCTGCTTGGCACAATCACTTCGTCAGCTTTGGCAACAAGGTCATGCGCGATGGCAAGCCGCAATTGCAGGCGGGCAGTGGTGCTGGTTTGTCGGGGGATGAATTCCCTGGCCGTTGGCTCGACAATTGCCTGTTGGAACAGACACTGATGGAATGCAATATCCCCATGGGCCCATGGCGTGCACCAGGCAGCAATGTATTTGCCTGGGTGTTTCATAGCTTTATCGATGAACTTGCCCATGCTGCAGGGCGTGATCCTGTACAGTTTCGCCTTGATATTCTTGGTGATAAAGAGATCGTGCCAGGCACTGGCGAGCGTGGTCAGCCTTATCATGTGGGTCGCATGAAGCGTGTCTTGCAGGAAGCCGCTGCCAGGGCAGACTGGGGTAAAAAGAAGTTCCCGCGCGGCCAGGGCCAGGGCATCGCCTTCCATTTCAGCCATCGCGGTTATATTGCCGAGGTGGCCGAAGTCACCGTCAGCAAACAGGGTGAGCTCAGAGTGGGCAGGGTGGTCGTTGTCACTGACATAGGTTCACAAATCGTCAACCTCAGCGGTGCCGAACACCAGATACAGGGCTCAGTCCTTGATGGCATTAGCACCCTGATGTACCCTGAACTCGACATTCAGCGTGGCCGAGTCGTGCAAGGTAATTTTAATGAATACCCCTTGCTGCGCATCAAGGATAGTTATACCAAGGTGGAGGCGCATTTCCTCAAGACGGATTTTCCTGTGACGGGTTTGGGTGAACCAGCCTTTCCGCCGGTGGCACCAGCCATCTGTAACGCGATTTTTGCAGCGACGGGCAAGCGGGTCAGGCAGTTGCCGTTGACGCATACGGATTTGAGTTGGAGTTGAGGGGGGCGCCATTTGGGTCAGACGTTGAATTTAAACCCCTTCCCCTTCAAGGGGAAGGCGGGGAAGGGGATGGGTTTCTAAGGTAAATTCATTTGCCGTTAATTGACCGAAACCCATCCCCACCCTAACCCTCCCCTTGAAGGGGAGGGGATCGTTAAATTTTTGATGCAATCGATCACTCAGTTTTACTTCAAAACCCTCACTCCCCCATCCCATACCGCAACTTCAAACGTCTCGAAATCCGCCTCATCAACAAAGTCAGTGGATAACAAAAACAAAAGAAGAACAAGCAGGCATACAAATAAATCGGCAGCATCAAACGGGTATTGCCTGTCGCATTGATGACGGTATTGCAGCGGCTGACCAGTTCACTGACACCGATGATGGATGCGGTGCTTGATGCCATGACGATGATGAGTGCATAGCTGGTCCAGCTGGGGATGAACAGGAAGGCGGCATGGTGGTTGCCTTTCTTCCATTCATCCATGGCGATGGTCAGGTTATCGCTGGTAAAGCCGATGACGGCGATTGCCAATGCCAGCGCCGCCTTGATCCACACCGGGAAACTGATGATGGTCTTGAAGTATGGCAGCAATATCTCGGACGGTAGCATGAAGGCGAGGTAAAACTGGAACACGATAGTTGGTATGCTGCGTGAAAATTCAGTTGCCACCAGGCTGGCTTTGACGCGGCGTGGATGGCTGGACAGGCGCAAGGACGCCAGCATCCAGCCTATGCCCGTACCTGTCACCATGGCGACGATGGATATCCAGATATTCATGGCAAATCCACCCAGCAGATAAGGTGTCCAGGTCAGCAGGTGCTGGAAGATTTCTGTGCTGTCCATCATGCGACCCTCGCCAGGATTTTTTGTTCAAGCTGGCGTATGACACGCACGACGGCAAAGATAATCAATAAGAAGGTCAAGAGCAGGGCATTCATCATGACACCGACATTACCGCGCTCGTTGATGATGGAAGTAGTAGCCGACAACAGTTCCGGGACGGCCACGGCAGACGCCATCATGGTGGCTTTGGAGACATTGATCAGTGAAGCCGTGACCGAACCGCTGGCCAGCCTGGCGATTTGTGAGGTAGTGGCAAAGTGCAGGCGGAATTCGCCATGTTGCAAACGGTAAGCCGTTGCCGCATCCAGCAAGGCCGTCATGACACCCGCACCGGTATACACACTGAGGCAAAACACCACGACGCCAAAGGCAGGCAGCGCGATGCCGACAGACTCACTAAGTATCGCACCTACACCAAACAGCAGCAGATACATGCAGAGCAGAGGCGGCGTCATGCGCCCTACCGTACCAAGCAGGCGTGCTGTGGCAGACAAGAACCATACCCTTGATTCGGCAAATACTGCACCAGCCCAGCCCAGCAAGAGGCTGCAAGTGATGCACAAGACAGTCAGCAGCAGGCTGACCAGTAAGCCATAAAAGAACTGGCTGCGGTCAAAGCTGTCGTACACCAGGGTCAGGTTGATGCCCGTGGTTTCATTGAGCCATAAACCAAGTTGCGCCAGGCCACCTACATCCGTTGATGTCAGGAAAACCGGGTTACGGCATTCTGTGCGCCAACTGCCATCTGCCATGCGGTGACAAAAAGGGGTTTTGTCGTCGTCATTTCTTTGCCACAGGGCGTGGGTATCTGCGAGGAATTTGGATGGCGCTATGCCCCAGGCTTTTTCCCGCTCCTGTAAAAAGCCTGTGCGGTGCCAGTCGGCGACGATGTCACCCAGCATCTTTTCAAATTCCGTGCCTTTTTCATCTTTGCTGATCGCCATCGCCCAGGGTGTGTTGAGGGTTGGCGGCAAGGGTGCCTTATAACCCTTCCATTCAGGATTGGCGAGATCATTGATGACAGCGGTATTGTCGAACAGATAGCCTATGCAGCGCCCATCCTTGACAGCAAGTTTGGCATCCCTGGCATTGTTGTACATCTGCAATTCCATCAGGTAGCGTTGCTGCATGATGCGATTGAAGTAGGAACCCTGAGTGGCACATACCGGTTGGCCGCGGGTATCTGCCCAGTCCTTGATGTTTGCTGTCGGTGGCATGAACAAGGTGACGCCAGACGCATAATAATTGGGTTCTATCATGGTCACGATCTGGCGGCGCTCTGCCGTGTCACCGGTGGTGGCGACAACCAGGTCGATGACACCTTCTTGCAATTTTTGCAGACGGTTACTGCCAGTGACGCTGACTTTGCGCAATTGCACGCCAAGGCGTTTGGCGATATCGGCAGCCAGGTCATGCTCGAAACCTTCGGGTACACCATTTGCATCAAGCATGCCAAAAGGTGGGTAATCAGTTTTGACGCCGACGATGATGGCACCACGCTCGCGTATTAATGACAGTCTTTCACTGGCGGCAGGGGGCTTGGCTGTTTGTGCCTGTACTGATGCTGTCATGAAAATCATCATCAACAAAAGTGCGAGCTTGCAATATGATTTTATTTTTCTTGTGTACATCATCATGATTGAATCGTTTTTGAATCAAGTTAAGGTGAAGTTTTTATGGGTACGGCCACTGCACGTATGCCATAGCCGAGGGCTGCTGGCAATAAGGGCAGCAGGGCTTCGTCAAGCTTGCCCAGAAGATCCGACTGGGTAATCATCCATTCTGGTAACAGGCTTTCTGGTGACAGAGCCGTGATGGTAAAACCAGCCTCGTGCAATTCTGCACGCAGGCCCGCAACAGAGTACAGATGATAAAAGAACTGATGTGCCTGCTTGTCTATATTGCGGGTGAATAAAATATTGCCCGGCTCTTTCTGCGTATCACGCGCCTTGCCCGTCATGCGTTGCCAGTAAGCGCCAAATAATTCAAATGGGCGGCGACGGAAGATGCTGGGCACGCTGAGTACCAGTTTGCCCTCGGGCCGCATCAGGCTGCGCAATTGCCTGAGCGTGTCTACCCTCGCG
This sequence comes from Burkholderiales bacterium, assembly GCA_016200895.1. Taxonomy (GTDB): domain Bacteria; phylum Pseudomonadota; class Gammaproteobacteria; order Burkholderiales; family Burkholderiaceae_D; genus Undibacterium. Next base: position 109,927 of record JACQDX010000018.1, on the reverse strand, counting down.
GTATGGTCACCAATATGGCTCAGTACACCAAACATCAACATGACCATGTCATAGTCACCCTGGGCATTGAGCTTTTCTGCTTCGCCGCCGAATAGGCGTATGCGTGCTGCATGGGGGTGATCATGCAAAAAGCGTGACAGTTCAGTGATCGCCGCATGCGAGATATCATAGGCAGTCAGCTTTGCATCAGTCTGTTGCAGCAAGGGTAGGGCATAGCGGCCATTGCCGCAACCAAAATCAAGGATGTCTTTCGCTTCTTTTGCGCCGTTTTCAAACAGGAAATGCAGGGTGCTTTGATTTGGTTTGGGATAACGCTTCTCGTATTCATGACTGGTGTAATAGCGGTCATACAAATCCGTCATCGCCTCGGTGATTTGATGATTGTCACGGATCGGTGCTGGCAAATCATCTTTCACAGGCATTCTTTCGGTGTACTTTGGCTGATGTTGTCACCGCATAACCATTTATTGTCGACTTTCCTGTTCCAGGTTTTATGCATGTCATCCAGGAAGCTTGATGGCGGTATGGACCAGGATTTTTCGACTTGCTGCAGAAAGCCGTTCCTGTGCCAGTTGATAATGGTTTTTGACAGGTATTTTTCCAGTTCGCCACCGCGCTCTGTTGGCGCAATCGCGATGGACCACGGCGTAGTGAAGATGGTGCTCATGGGCATGACAAAATCATTGGCCCATTCAGGCGCACGCAACATGGCGGCGATAGCTGTATCGTCATACACCAGGGCGGCACAGCGGCCATCGCGCAAAGCCTGCTTGGACCAGTCGTTCGAATACAGGGCGACTACGTCAGCACCATAAGTGACAGTCACGCGACGGTTATAAAAAGCGCCGCGACGGCTGCAGACGCGGCGGTTTTTCAAGTCTGTCCATTCCTTGAAATTCTCGCTTTTGCGGGTCAGCAGGTTGACGCCTGAACTATAGTAATGCGGCAGGATGAGGTCCAGTTCTTTTTGCCTCTCCGGGGTATCGGTCAGGGTAGCAATCAGGATATCGACCTGGCCATTCTTGACTGCATCGATACGTTCAGCCGTCAGTACGCCTACCAGTTCCAGTTGCACACCCAGATCGGTGGCGATGCTTTGCGCCAGGTCTGGCTCCATGCCTACGATTTTGCCGTTGCTGTCCTGGTAGCCCCAGAGCAGCACGTCTTTCTTGACGCCGACGACGAGTTTGCCGCGCTGTTTGATTTCTGCCAGGCTGGTGGCCTGAGCAGCACAGTTCAGGATTAAAAGTGTGCAGCACAAGGCGAGGCTAAAAATGGTGGATTTGAATTTCATCATGATGCCTGCTGATTTTCTTGCGGTTTATTGTCGGCCACACTATTTTTTGCGAAATGAAAATGCAGGGCGACGCAGGTAATATCATCCGATTGCGGCGCGCCATTGGCATGTAGGTCAACATCGGCAACAGTGCGGTTGACAGCTTCATTGACATCGGCAATTGGGCGGTTTGCAAACAGGGGCGGCAGGCGATCAGGCGTGTATTCTTCATTTTGTGGGTTGAAGGCTTCGGTCACGCCATCGGTATACATGAGCACATAATCACCGGCTTGTAACTGTACGGTTTTTTGTGCAAAGGGTATGCCATCCATGATGCCAAGGGCGCTGCCACCTGTCATGGGTAAAAATTCTGTTGTGCCATCCTGATGTATCAGCAGCGGTGGTGGGTGGCCACCATTGACATAAGTAAGAATGCCGGTTGCGGGATCAAGCACGGCATAGAAGGTGGTGACGAAGATGCATTCATCATTGTCTTCTGCCAGTATGTCATTGGCGATGGCAATGATTTCACCAGGCTCGCTGGCATTGCGGGTAGCTGTCGCACGTATCAGGGTTTTCGACACCATGCCAAACAGGGCGGCAGGCACGCCCTTACCGCTGACATCGGCCACGACTATACCTATCTTGCCATTGCCGAGTGAAAAGTGATCATAGAAATCACCCCCCACTTCCTTGGCCGAACGCATGATGCCCCATAGAGAAAACTCTTTTTCATTGGGCCAGTGGCGCGGCAAGATCGACAACTGCATATTGGCCGCAATATCAAGCTCTTGCCTGATGCTGACGAGTTGCAGGCTTTGCTTGAAGGCTTGTGAAATGGTTTCAAACCAGGGTTTCCAGGTGCCGGGCACTACCGGTATAGGGGCAGGGGTGAACTGGCTTTCTTTTGCGATATGTGCCACCAGCTTGGATGCAGGCGAAATGAATTCGCGTGTGGTCACATAATAGGTGACGACCATCAGCAGCGTCAGTCCCAGTATCACCAGCAACATGATGGGGCCACGTTCCCATAGCAGATTTTTCCAGAGCTGGTTCTTGGGGACGACATACACCAGTTGCCAGGGGGCGGAGATAAAGGGGTGCCGTATCAGCAGATAGTCACCCATCTCAACCGCCTGGTTTGCAGGAATGTCAGTCAGGCGTTTACCGTCTGTGAGTATGCCTGCAGGCATGATTTTTTCTAGTCTTTGCGTGGCTTGTACTTCCAGTGCATTGGCATAGGCCTCAGGGTGGGCGACGACTTCGCCATAGGCATCGACGAGAAAGGCTGTGCCTGGCTTGTAGGCAAAGTCAGCATTGATACGGTTCAGGTAATCGAGGCTGGTATCGATGGAGACTACGCCACGGAATTTGTCATTGTGATAGATAGGGGCTGCTGTTGGCACCAGCAAGCCGCTGGCTGTACCTCCGTAGTACACGGGTGCCCAGTATTTTTCACCGGTAGGGTTTTTGTCTGGCGTACCCATAAGCCAGGCCTGGCTTTGATATACCTTGTCGCTATGCGGACGTTTGGCTGCATCCATCCACGGATAGGTATTGGAGAAATTGTCAACGGAGATGAAACGGCTTTCGCTGGCATTTGGTAAATTAAAGGCAATCGCCTGGAATACCTGGTTCAGGTTCAGGGCCATTTCCACGTCCAGATAAAACTCAGGTGTGCGGCCCTGCAGTTTGCCCATGCCGTTCAGATTGCCAGTGGCATCTTTTTCTGGTGCCTTGTCGAGGTCAAAGCTTTGTGCTTCCTGTTCAAGTTTTTTGAACAGGGGTGAATGCCCGGGATGTGTTTTTGCTTCACTCAATACTGGTGGCGCGCTATCGTAGAAATTGGCGGCCGAGATGCGCATGGCTTCCAGGCTATCGAGTGAAGAACGCAGGATAAACTCAACGAATTGCCCATGCCTGTCCACATGGCCTTGTATGACCTTGATTTCTTCCGTGTGTTTTTGCCGTATCTGGAACAGGAAAAAGCCCATGGTCAGCACGACGATGGCGATATAGGTAAAACCAACCAGGCGGTTATAGTTGCGGAAGAAGTTGATATTGTTGTTTTTATTGTTGTTGCTGACTGGCGGCGTAGTGCTCGGCATTTTCTGGTCCGGTGTCTGGGTATCTTTGGTCTGTTTTCTGAAAAATGATCAGGACGGGAAGCTCTTGCTAAAACGCACTTCATTGATGTCACCGTCGCGGCGGTAAGCAAAGCTGTCAGCCATCTTCCTGACAAAATGCACACCCAGGCCGCCAATATCACGTTCATCGACATCAAGTGTTGTATCAGGCTCGGCGATAGAGAAAGGATCAAATGCGTGCGCACTATCGCGAATAATGACTTCAACGCCGCTTGCTACGCTTAGCACGGTGACTTCAATTTCACCACTATCGTCATCGCCATAACCATGCATGACCACATTGGTCAGCAATTCATCGAGCATGAGGATGATGCTATTGACTGTGCGTGCGGGTATGTTGCGGCGCTCAGCCCAGCCACGCAGGGCTTCGGTCAAGGCTTCAATTTCAGCGATCAGGCCTGGGATGATGTGATGGAATCTGGCTGGTCCCGGCGCTGTTTCTTCAATCGACATCAATGCCTCCTCAACGATAGTGAGTCTGTCAACCGGAAAGCAAACCTTGGAGAACGAGCAACAGCACAATATCTCTGTCTGTTGCTACACCCATAGTTTACATAGTCCAGGATAGTGCTGCCTGCGCATCCTTGTTCTCTTGCTCCCAGTTTCTTCGATGGCTGCTTCGCAGATGGGACGTGGCAATATAAAGAAGACGGGGGTGCACATGGTTAAAGAATGTTAAATGCCAGCGGATGCAAAAAAACACGTACAAAAATTCAGCTCACTGCAGAAATTTCAGATACAGAGACAAACTTAAGACGTATGCCTTGTCTGCCGGGACTATTATTCCCGTGCTGGAATTTTTTGTCGATGATTTCTAACGCAAATTAACAGATTTTTCGTGTTTTCTTCACAATTTATTTTATCCATCAATAAGTGTTGTTTGCCTGCATTCATATTGCTGTCGGGTTCTCAGATAGGTTAAACTTTTTACATCGACTCAGCCGGTTAAAAACAATGAATTCTCAATGGTTGTTTCCCACTCCTTACTGTCTTTTCGTGCGTCTGTCTGTACGCCGCGAGCGCTATGTGCAATTCAAAGAGCTGGCTGGCAAGGTCGCTTTTGCTTATCAACAGCACAGCCGCCGCATGCGCTGGATGGCTTATGCCACGGTTGCCGGACCCGCCAACTATGTCTACATCATGTTGCCGCTGGCCGAGCTGGGGGACATGGACCGCATGCCTTCCTTAGACCAGGTCTTGCATGATGTGTATGGAGCCGACAGCACACCCTTGCTGGAAAAATTCCAGGAATGCGTATTGCAGATGGAAAGCTTTGTGCTGAACCGTGTCAATGACGGCATAGACCCGATAGAACGCGAAACCCCACCCCCTTATCTGTATTACCTGAACCTGCAAGCCCAGCCAGGCCGAATGGCGCAACTTATGCAAAACCTGCAGCAACTGGGTGTTGCTACTGCTGGTAGCCCCTTATTCTGCTTCGCCACCTTTGCCGGACCAGTCAGGCTGCACGCCTTCACCATGGGCAATACCATAGCTGAACTCGGTGAGGTTGCCACGCTGGAAAGGCGGGTCGTGCAACACTATGGCGCTGAAGAGGGGCACAAGGTCATCGCCCAGATACATGACACGCTGGTCGATATCGACGCCTCGATATTGCGCTATATTGGCCATCTGGATTGAGATGAGCATGCATACGGGGGATTTCATCGTGATGGCGGGTTTGGATGCAGGATACTTTACACAGTGCATTGCCTATGAGTATGATTTAATTTCTTGCCCATCATGAGTACTGATATGGATAAGGCCGCAGCCGAGTCGCGGGCTCAGGTGGCAGAACATGCCATTGCTGTCATCGGCATGTCATGTGTTTTTCCTGGCGCAGCCAATATAGAAGCATTCTGGTCACTGCTTGAACAGGAGATATGTGCAGTCAAATGCATACCACCAGAACGTTGGGATGCCGCAGACTTGCCTGCGTCTGCCGCACCATATGCTGGCTTCATTGATGATGCGGCTTGTTTCGATCCTGCCTTTTTTGGCATCTCCCCCAAGGAAGCATTCGCGCTGGACCCGCGTCAGCGCCTGAGCCTGCAACTGGCCTGGTGGGCGCTGGAAGATGCGGGCATTGCCGCTGACAGTTTGAAAGAAGCCCGTCTGGGTGTTTTCATCGGCGCAGTCAATGGCGAATTCCTCGGTAGTTTTGCGCACACCGATGACGTAGAAGCTCACATGGGCATAGGCATGTCAAATGCCATCATTGCCAACCGTATTTCACATGTGCTGGGCTTGCGCGGTCCGAGCATGACGATCGATACCGCCTGTTCCTCTTCGCTGGTGGCAGTGCACCAGGCTTGTCGCAGTCTACAAACTGGCGATGCCGATATGGTGCTGGCTGGCGGCGTCAGCCTGATGTTAAGGCCGGACAGCAGCGTTGCTTTGGGTAAGGGCAGCATGCTGGCCCCTGATGGCTTGTGCAAGACCTTTGATGCCTCCGCCAATGGTTATGGCCGTGGTGAAGGTGCTGGCCTGGTCTTGCTGAAACGTCTGTCAGATTCGCTGGCAGACGGTGACCGCATCCATGCCGTGATACGTGGCTCTGCCACCAATCATGATGGTGTCTCGAATGGTATCACCGCCCCGAATGGTTTGGCGCAAGAGAATCTGATACAGGCAGCGCTTGCTGATGCCGGTATGCCACCATCGGCAATACAGTATGTAGAAGCGCACGGCACTGGCACTTTATTGGGTGACCCGACAGAGACCCGCGCTTTGGGGCGCACGCTGGGCCAGCAGCCACGGCAGACACCCTTGTTGGTAGGCTCAGTCAAAACCAATATCGGACATCTGGAAGCAGCTGCCGGTATCGCGGGCCTCATCAAACTGATACTCGCGCTCAAGCATAAAAAGATACCAGCCAGCCTGCATTACACGCAGCCTAACCCGCATATCAATTTTGAGCAATTGCGCTTGCAGGTGGTGGCGCGGACGACAGACTGGCCAGCTAATCCTGAGGCTTGCGCGAGAGCAGCATCCATCAGCGCCTTTGGTTTTGGTGGGGCAAATTGTCATGTTGTCCTCGAAGAGTTTATTCCAGCATCCGCACCAGAAAATCCGAAGGCAGGTGAGCCAGATATTTTGCTCTTGTCAGCATCCAGTAATGAAGCCCTGAGTTTGCTGGCGCAGCAAACTTCGCAAAAGCTGCAAGCCGGTGTTCATCAAGACTTTGCTGGCGTCTGCTCTTTATCACAGCATGGCCGTGCCCATTTGCGTCACAGGCTGGCGCTGTTGGCTAGTAGTTCAGATGACGCCAGTACACATCTGCATGTATGGCTGGACAAAGGCCATGCTGAGCAAGTCGTCACTGCTGTTGCAGCCAGAAGAGCACCCAAGCTGGCATTCCTTTTACCTGGTCAGGGCTCGCAACGACCCGGTATGGCAAAAGGTTTATTCCAGTTCGCCAGCTTCCGCGCCACCATCGCAGAAGCAGATAAAGTTTTGCCTTGGTCGCTCAGCCAGTTATTGCTGACTTCTGATGAAAATATCGACAAGACTACTTACACCCAGCCAGCTTTATTGGCGCTGGGTGTAGGGCTGGCACGTCTGCTGGCCGAATACGGCATCAAGCCCACTGTGCTGGCAGGACATAGCCTGGGTGAATACACTGCCGCCGTCATTGCTGGGGCTTTGAGTGTTGAGCAAGCCCTGAAGCTGGTTGAACAGCGCGGCAGGCTCATGGGGGCATTAACTTCAGATGGCGCCATGGCTGCTGTGCGTGCTGATGAGCAAACTGTCTTGCGCTATCTGGCTGGCACGGAAATCAGCATTGCTGCCGTGAATGGCCCCCAATCTGTGACGATTTCCGGCGCAAAAGATCAACTGGATATACTCAGTCAAAAACTTGTTGGAGATGGCATACGGGTACGTTTGCTACGGGTAAAAACAGCTTTCCACTCTGTCTTGCTGGAACCCATGCTGGCGGAGTTTGAACAGGCTTTGCAAGAGGTAAAGTGGCAGCCACTGCAAGTAGCTGTGACCTCTAATCTGACAGGTGAATTACTGCCTGTCGGCCATGTCTACGATACTGCTTACTGGTTAAGACATACGCGCGAAGCCGTGCGTTTTTCTGACAACATCGTGGCGCTGAGTAAAACCGGTATTGACACAGCGCTGGAACTGGGCGCTATGCCGGTGCTGTCCGGCATGCTGGACGATTTTGCAAGCACCAATGCTGCCAGCATACGCAGCCTGCCTTGTCTGGAGCCGACTCAGGATGACAGGCTGGCATTTCTGAAAACAGTCGCGCATTTGCACGTACTGGGTAGCAAGCTGCAATTTGCCAACAGAAAAAATACGGTGGCTGGCGATGCCTTGCCATTGTATCCCTTTGCCAAGGATGTCTTTCCTTTGCGGCTGGGTTTGAACAGTTTTAATGATCGTAAGACGGCTGTGCCATCAATCAAAGCAGCCGAGATCAGCAAGTCAGCCTTGGCAAGCACACGCACAGTCGTCACTGATTTGGTAGCTATTCGCACCCGCATCATTGCCATCATCGCGACTTTGCTGACGATTGATGTCAGCAAGGTCGATGCCGCCGCACCCTTGCTGGAAATCGGTGCTGATTCATTGATACTGATGCAAGCCGTGGGCCGCATAGAAAACGAGTTTGCGGTCAAGATACCTGTACGTGCTTTCTTTGAGAATTTATCCTCAATTGAAGCGGTAGCCACTTATCTGGCTGAGCAGCAGGTTGGCAAAGTATCTGCTGATGTAGTCATGGAAGCAGAAGTTAAAGCTGATGTATCGACGGCAGCTGTTGCCAAACCCAAAAGCAATATCCTGCTCAGCACCAATCTGAGCGAAGTGCAGCGCCAGCATCTCGATGAATTCAGCTTCAGCTATTGCAAGAAAACGGCACTGTCCAAACAACAGGCACAGCAATACCGTCATGTGCTGGCGGACAGCCGCGCGTCTGCGGGCTTCCGGTTCTCCATCAAGGAAATGCTCTACCCCATCGTGGGGCAGCGCGCTGCAGGTTCCAGAATCTGGGATCTGGACGGCAATGAATACATAGATATTTCCATGGGCTTTGGCGTGCAGTTGTTTGGGCACGAACCTGAGTTTTTAAAAGAGACATTGGCAGAAAGCCTGTCTCGCGGCATACGCATAGGGCCGCAGTCTGACATGGCGGGCGAAGTCGCCAGCCTCATCAGCGAATTGACCGGGGTAGAGCGCGTTGCTTTTTGCAGTTCAGGCACGGAAGCCATCATGACGGCGTTGCGCCTGGCGCGGACTTTTACTGGTCGTAACAAGATCGCGATATTCCGCGACAGTTATCACGGCCACTTTGATGGTGTGTTGGGCGAGATCAATGATGACCCATGGAAGGTGATGCCGCGTGTGGCTGGCATTACGCCGGGCATGGTCAGCGACCTGGCTTTCTTTGAATATGGATCGGCCGACGCGCTGGAATTATTGCGTGGCCGCCTGCATGAATTTGCTGCAGTGCTGGTGGAACCTGTGCAAAGCCGTAACCCCGGTCTGCAGCCGCAAGACTTCTTGCGTAGCCTGCGCGCCATGACCAGGGCGGCTGGCAGCTTGCTGATCTTTGATGAAGTGCTGGTGGGATTCCGCATACATCCCGGTGGTGCCCAGGCGCATTTTGATGTGCAGGCAGATATAGTCACCTTTGGCAAGATAGTCGGCGGTGGTTTGCCAGTGGGTGTCATTGCTGGCCGTGCCGATATCATGGCGGGCATTGATGGCGGGCATTGGCAATATGGCGATGCATCTTACCCGGCGGCGGATACGACCTTTTTTGCGGGCACTTTCAACAAGCATCCGCTAGTGATGGCTGCAGCCCGTGCCGTCCTGACCGAGATCAAACAAGGTGGCCTGGCTGTCTATCAAAAACTGAACGACAATACCGCAAGGCTGACTGCGGAACTCGATCAGGTGTTTGCTGCAGCCGGTGCGCCTATCCACATGAAGAATTTCGGTTCGCTATTCCGTTTTGTCTTTAGCGAAAACCTTGATCCCTTCTTTTATCACTTGCTGTATCGCGGCCTGTATGTGTGGGAAGGTCGTAATTTATTCCTTTCCACTGCGCACACTGAAGATGATATCGCTGCGATAGTCAGCTGCGTGAAGGACAGCGTAGCTGCGTTGAAGACGGCTGGCTTTATTGCTAGCGCTACAAATGTGGCGCAAGCACCAAAAGCTGAAGAAGTAATGCTGCCTTTATCCAAAGCGCAAAAACAATTGGCGACACTGGCAGCTTTGTCTGAGCAAGGTTCTGCAGCCTATGTCGTCAGCGTTGCGCTGGAGTTGCGGGGCCACATCAATCATGCAGATATCACGCGCGCATTTACAACGCTGGTAGGCAGACATGATGCCCTGAGGGCATCCATAGATATTGAAACTGGCGTGCAGAAAATCGCACCTCATGTGGACGTAAAAGTGCAGCGCCATCAAGTCACTGCCAGCACGCTGGAGGCTGCATTGGAAAGCAGCGCGGCAGCCAGTTTTGACCTGACGCAAGCGGGCGCTTTCCGCATAGATTTGTTTGAGCTTGATGCACACCATTCCGTCTTGCTGTTTGCTGCCCATCATGTCTTCATCGACGGGCAGTCCATGCAGATGCTGTTTGAAGAATTTGCAGCGCTCATGCATGGTCAGATTTTAAACAGCAAACCAGACTACGCCTTATTGGCGCAACGCATGGCAGATGCAGGTTCATCGCTGGAAGAACAAGAGCACAAGCAATACTGGTTAAGTAAATTGCAGCATGCACCTTCTGGTATAGAGCTGCCATGCGCTCATGCCAGGGCCAGCATGCGCGGCTTCCAGGGCCAGCGCCTGATACATGAACTTGACAAGAACATCTTGCGCCAGCTTGAACAAAAGGCTGGCAAGCTGGGCATGTCATCCAGCATGGCCTTGATCGCTGCTTTTGCTGCTACGTTACGTCGCGCCGGGGCAGGGCGAGACATGGTTCTGGGCGTCCCTTATTCTGGCCGTGATGAAGCATTGGCATATACACCAGGCTATTGCGCGCATCTCTTGCCCTTGCGCCTGAACATTCCTGCGCAGGCGAAAACCAGCACGGTATTGGCGGAAGTGAAACAGCAATTCCTTGATGCTATCACCCATGCAAATTACCCGCTGTCGCAACTGGTCGATGACTTGGGGCTGGCCCGTGACCCGGCCAGGCCGCCTCTAGTGAATATCACTTTTAATGTTGATAAACTGGCGGCTATGCCCAGCTTGCCGGGCATGACGGTGCAAGCGTATTCCCTGCCGATACGCCATGCGCGGTTTGACATAGGTTGCAATCTCGTCGATTGGCAAGATGGTGCGCGGGTAGAACTTGATTACGATAGCCAGTTATTTGATGCTGAGGATATGCAGAAATTGCTGGACAGTTTTGTCGCCATGATAGAACGCATGGCAGGTGACGATCAGGGTTTTGATGAACGCGCTGTCGCCAGGACTGTCTGGTTGCCTGCCAGAGTTGAACCAAATTTTGGCAAACCGGGTTTGCTGCAAAGATTCCGTCAGTCAGTTGAACAAGACCCGCAGGCGATTGCCTTGCGTGTGGATGCAATAGAAAGCATGACACGCCAACAGCTTGATAGTCAGTCTGCCAGGCTGGCGCGGGATATTTTAAATTTAGGGAAAAACGCAGGCCCAGTACTCTTGTTGCTGGGCCGCAGTCTGGCTTTCCCCGTTGCCTTACTGGCGGCATGGAAGGCTGGTAAAGCTTATCTGCCGGTAGACAGCAATCTGCTACAAGGACGCGTGCTGGAATTGATACGACAGGCAAAGCCTTGTTGCGTCATCTTGCAAGATAATCAGGATGTGGGTGATGCATTGGTTGCGCTGGATATCCCGTGCCTGCAATTGTCAGCCAGCTTCGCAGAGATCAATGTTCAGTATCATCAACCACTAAGCTTGCCTGATACTGATCCAGAGGCATGTGCTTATCAGCTATTCACTTCCGGCTCCACTGGCAAGCCCAAGCTGGTCGCTGTGCCTCACAGGGCAGTTGAGCATTATCTCGATGCGGTGATTACTGCATTTGATTTGCAGCCCGGCTTGCGCTATGCAGTGATATCAACTTTTGCAGCTGATCTGGGCCTGACTACGGTTTTACCTGCACTATTCCACGGCGGCTGCCTGAGCATCATCAGCAATGCCTTGGCACGCGATGCAGATGGCTATGCTGCCCTGATGCAGCAAACGCCGGTCGATGTATTAAAAATTGTTCCCTCGCATCTCGAAGCCTTGCTGGCAGCGCAGAACAAGGCAGCGGCCTTGCCCTTGACGCATTTGGTACTCGGCGGTGAAACCGCCAGTGCCAGACTCTTGCAACAACTCCGTGACATGCAGGCAGCTTGTAGCATCTTCAATCACTTTGGCCCGACTGAAGCGACCATAGGTGTCATGGTTGGCAAATGGCAAGGCGACTTGAGTGGCATGCGCTTCAGTCAACCCCTGGGTGATAATCGCATACACATACTCGATGCTGCACTTCAGCCATGTGCTTATGGCGAGACAGGCGAGATTTATCTAGCTGGCCCTGGCCTGGCACTGGGTTACGTTGACATGCCTGAAGATGCAACTGGCCCCTTCCTGTTTGCAGATATCGCTGGCGAGCGCGAGCGCCTCTATCGCACTGGTGATCTTGCAGTCATGCATGCTGATGGCCGCATACAGATACTGGGTCGCAAGGATGAGCAACTGAAAATACGCGGCTACCGCATAGAACCGGCAGAAATCATCGCCGCCCTGATGGCGCAAGAGAATGTGGCGAACGCGACAGTGATTTTGCATAAGCCTGAGTCTGCAAATATGGGACGTGCCAATGCAGGCCGCCCATATTTACTGGCTTATGCAGTCGCTGCTGATCAGGAAATTCCACTCAATACGCAAAGCCTGCTGGAAAAACTGCGTCAGCATTTGCCCGACTACATGCTGCCAAAAGCAGTCATCGCCATAGCCAGCATTCCTTATACCTCGAATGGCAAACTGGACCGCGCTGCCTTGCCCAGACTGGATGATGTGCAAGACTATTCTGAAGCAGAAAGTGCCATAAACTCAGAAGCTGAGGCTGTGGTACTGGCAATCTGGCGCGAACTCTTGCAGCGCGAAAACCTGGGCACGCAGGCAGATTTTTTTCAGAGTGGTGGCGATTCTATCCTGGCGATACAGATGATAGCCCGTTTGCGCCAGGCTGGCTGGCAAGCGAAGGCCATGGATTTATATGCAGCCCCAGTATTGGCTGACTTCGCAAAGAAACTCTTGCCCATCGGTGAGATGGCAGGTGCTGATGTTCGACCTGAAGGTCAGTGCGGACTCTTGCCTGCACAACTCAGGTTGCAAGAGCTGATGCAGGAAATACCAAACCATTTCAATTTATCCGTCTTGCTGGAAATGGCTGACTGGGTTAATGCTGACATGCTGGAACAGGCATTGCAAGCGCTGATAGCGCAACATGATGCACTGCGCCTGAGCTTTAGTAATGAAGATGTGTATTTTACTGAGCTTTTCAATAAACCAGTTTTGTATCTGACTAAAGACTACACGCAAGTGCAGGCTTCATTACAGCCAGCACAAGCTAATTTGCTCGCTGCTGCCTGGACACCAGCGAGTCGGGGACAAAAGTCCCACCTCCTGCTGGTCGTACATCATCTGGTCAGCGACGGAATTTCCATGCAAATCCTGCTCGAAGATTTGCGACAGGCACTGCTGGATTTACAAGCTGGACGCGCCCCTGCATCGGGTAGAAAAACAGCCTCAGTACAAGCCTGGGCAGAACACCTGAAACGGCAGGCCAGCCAGGATGCCGTGCTGGCAGAAGCTGAATATTGGGAAGTCTGCACCTCGATTCCTCCACCTGAATTACCAGTTAGCGGGCAGGGCGACGGCTACGGCAGTATTGCCGAAGAAGTGCAAATCAGCGTTATCGTGCCAGCAGAAATCACCAGCCGCTTTTTACAGGGGCAGCCAGATGCAGCGGCGGAAGATATCCTCATCGCTGCCCTGACCCTGAGCGTGGGTGACTGGACGGGTGAGCCTGTCGCCTATCTGGAACTGGAAGGCCATGGCCGGCAACTGGAGCAAGCTGAACTGGATATCAGCCGTAGCGTGGGCTGGTTCACCAGTCGTTATCCAGCCTGGTTTGATCTGACAGATATCGACATTGATGCTGCTGCCAGTGAAATTGCTGCGCAGCGCAGCGACATCCCTGCGCATGGCTTTTCTTATGGCTTATTGCGCTACCTGGGGTCAGACAAAGTGCGTACAACGCTGGCGCAAGGGCAGATGCCGGAGATCAGCCTGAACTACATGGGGCAGATCAACCCGCCGCCTGATGATGTCTGCAAGTTATTGTCATGGTCGCCGGACCGTCAGGATAGAGAGGCAGAAAGAGCAGGGTATCTGCCACGTTTGCATAAACTGGCGATAGAAGCTTACATCCTTGATGGTTGTCTGCACCTGTTGTGGCAATACCATGCAGCCAGTTATCAGGAACAAGAAATACGCAGCATCGCGCAAAAGATGGCAGCATATATTGCTGGCATGTTGAACAGCAGCACTGCGACCGAAGCAAAATATGGGAAGGAAGAAATAGCATGAACACGATGATGCCTAAACCTGGACTGAATTTGCGTCGCCCCGCTGTACGCCTGTCTGATGGCAGTCTGGTCGACAAGCAGGTTTTTAGCAACGCATCCAGCTTGCCGCTGGTTGTGCGGCCACATGCAAAAGGCGTGGATTTTCTGGGCTGGATCAGGGATAACCAGGCGCAGTTGCGGCAGGACTTGTTGCAATATGGCGGCTTGTTGTTTCGTGATTTTGACATGCGCGGCGTGCAGGATTTCCAGGCTGGCCTGAATGCTTTTGGCGTGCAGCTCATGAATTACATAGAAAAAGCCACGCCGCGCAAACAGGTCGATGGACAGGTATATACCTCGACCATCTTCCCGCCGGAACATGTGATTGCCCTGCATAATGAATTATCTTATGTACGCCAGTGGCCAGGCCGCATCGCCTTCTTTTGTGAAGTCGCTGCTGAGACAGAGGGTGAAACCCCGATCGCCGATGTACGCCGTGTATTGGCTGCGATAGATACGGAAGTCAAAGAGAAATTCCGTCGTCTGGGCTGGATGCTGGTGCGAAATTTTGGCTCTGGCATAGGGCCATCCTGGCAGCATTCGCTGGCAGTCGAGAGCAAGGAAGAAGCCGAAGCCTATATGCAAAAGTCAGATACGCAATGGACCTGGATGGAAGACGACAGGCTGCGCACTTCACAAGTACGTTCCAGCATACGCTGCCACCCGCAGACTGGTGAAGAGCTATGGTTCAATCACATCGCTTTCTGGCATCCATCCAGCATGACGGATGAAATCCGTACTTCATTGACAGGCGACCTGGGTGTGGAGAATCTGCCTTATAACACTTTCTATGGCGATGGCACGGTAATTCCGGACGAGGTGGTGGCGCATCTGCGCGCTGCCTATGATGCAGAAACCGTCAAGTTCCGCTGGCAACAAGGTGATCTGCTCTTGCTTGACAATATGCTGGTCGCGCATGGCCGTTCCAGGTTCACCGGTGAGCGCAAGATACTGACGGCCATGGGCGATGAAGTGCGTCCGGCCAGTGTCTTGCCGGCCTCAACGAACTAATTTGTCACTGAGCGAGGATGAGCAAGTGAGCAGCAAACTGAAAAGCGGTTTTTCACTGTCACCAGTCCAGCAAAGACTGTGGCAACTCGCGCAAAGAGATGGTCAGCAGACTTATCTGGTCGGCGTTGATTTCCGTTGCGCTGATGTGGATGAAGCACTATTGTGCCGTGCCTTTGATCATGTATTGGCCAGACATGAAATTCTGCGCATGGAATTTGGCGTCTTGCCCGGTATGCAACTGCCCGTGCAGGCACCTGCTGAGACACTGGCACCCACGCAAATAGCGCCACCACAACTGGCTGCGATTCAGGAAAACCAGCAAACGTGTCTGCAAAAACTTAATGAAGGCCATTACCGTCTTGGCCTGTCTTCCCTGTGCGCTGATGCGCAAACTGCTTTGCTCATATTGACTGAAATGGAAGAAAGACTGGCAGATGCAACATGGTGTTCCGCGTCTCATTTTATTAAATTTGAGGAAGAAGACTTGCCTTTCACCAGCTTGGCACAATGGCAGCACGATATGCTGGCAGAACCTCAGGATGTGCAATTGCCAGCGTGGGATGCGACCAACAGCCTTATGGCAGGCAATCTGCCTGACTGGCCCTTCATGCGCAGGCAGCGTCAGGCCACACCCTATGTCAAGCGTCAAGCTCTTGCATTGTCAGCAGACTTGTCTGCCGCGTTGAATGCCCTGGCTGACAAAAACCAGTTGCCTGTCGCGCACCTGCTTTACTTCGCCTGGGCGGTCTTGCTGTACAGATTAAATCCTCAGTCATCTGCCGTGGCCTATCAGGCAAATGGTCGTGCCTATGAAGAAATGGCTGCAGCCATGGGGCCTATGGCGCGTTTCATTCCGTTGCATACTGTTATTACTCCACAAACCAGTTTCATGGCATTGCTGAAGACATGCAGCGCTGTCATTGATGAGGTCTGTACTCTGCAAGACTATATTGCGCCGCTGGATAGTAAACAGGGTCTGGCTGCCGGTTTTTGCTGGCAGCAGGCAGACGCAGGCAAGCTGATAGAAGCAGATGCGCCTTTCGCATGGACAGATGAATGCCCGCTGGTGTTGTCAGCCTATAAAAATGCAGAGTCAAGGACAGAACTGTATCTGGATTACGATATGGCAGTTTGCGACTCTGCCTGCATGCACAATCTGGAAGAAGAATTGCTGACATTGTTGGCGTCCATAGTCGCAAGCCCAGATGCGCAGATAGATCAATTGATATTGCTAGGCCCCAATGAGCGGCAGCAGATCGTGCATGATTTTGCCGGTCCGGTTGTGTTGCCTGCAGAACCCTGGCAAGCGCCAGTGCAAGATATTCTTGCTTGCCTGGCACAACATCCTGAACAGATATTCATACAAAGCCCGTTGACCCAATTGAGTGGCCAGGCTTGCACCCACCGGATACAGGAGCTGGCGCAACATGTATTGCTGGCCAGGCAGCAGGATGAATCCACAGCCAGGGTCGTGGCGGTATTGCTGGACCGCAGTGTAGACATGATAGCCAGCCTGCTGGCGATACAGGTGGCCGGTGCGGCTTACCTGCCGCTGGATACAGCATATCCGGAAGAACGTATTGCCTTCATGTTGCAAGACAGCGGCGTGAACATATTACTGACCAGTGCTGTTATCGCTGCCCAATTCAAGCAGCAAGCTGCATTTGCAGGTTTGCTGGGAAAAATAAAGCTGATCACGGTTGATACCTTGCCCGCACTTGAGGATGCAGCAGAGCCGCAATTCCCAACTTTACGAAGCAGTGACCTGGCTTATCTGATTTACACCTCGGGTTCTACCGGCCTGCCCAAGGCTGTCGCCGTATCGCATGGCGCGCTTGCCAATCATATGCAATGGATGCTCAGGGATTTGCCGCTTGATGCAGACGATGCGGTATTGCAAAAAACTGCCATCAGTTTCGATGCCTCGGTGTGGGAAGTATTTGCACCCCTGATGACAGGTGCAAGACTGGTATTGGCCGCGCCCGGTGTCGAAAGAGACCCGGAAGCCCTGATGCAGACCCTGCAGGATTTCGATATCAGCGTGCTGCAACTCGTGCCCAGCATGTTGCGCATGATGGTTGGGCAGCCTGAATTTGCCAAATGCCTGCGCCTGCGTCGCCTGTGTTGCGGTGGTGAATTGCTGGATGCTGAACTGGCGCGGCAGGCGCTAACTGCTTTGCCAACGGGTGCAGAGTGCATCAACCTGTATGGTCCTACCGAAGCCACAGTGCAAGTCGTAGTTGAAAAAGTCAGTATGGAAGACACGGTGGTTGCCATCGGCAAGCCCATAGACAATGCCCGTATCTATGTCCTCGATGAATACCTGCAGCCGCAAGCCATAGGTGTGCGTGGCGAATTGTATGTAGCAGGTCCCAGTCTCGCGCAAGGCTATTACCAGCGTGATGCCTTGACGGCAGAGCGTTTCATCACCGATCCATTCGTGAATGGCGAACGCATGTACCGCACGGGCGACCTTGGTGCCTGGCGTATGGACGGCAAACTCGATTGTTTTGGCCGCGCAGACCGGCAAGTCAAGCTGCGTGGTTATCGCATAGAACTGGGCGAGATAGAAGCCATTGTTGCCGCACAGGCTGAAGTGCTGATGGCTACCGTGGTAGTCGACAGGGATGCCGCAAACATAGACCAGTTATTGTGTTTCTACACGCTCAAGCCAGGGGCGAGTCTGGCCGTCGCCAGCATCAAGGAAATATTGGCCGCTGCCTTGCCTGACTATATGTTGCCAAACTGGCTGATACCGATTGATAGCTTTCCCTTCATGCCCAATGGCAAGGTCGATAACAAGGCTTTGCTAAAGCTGCGGCCATCGAATACCGCTATCTCGCAGGCTCCGCGCGACACGCTGGAAATGCGCCTCGAACGTATCTGGGAAAGCGTCCTGCATGTATCCCAGGTCGGCATCACCAGTAATTTCTTTGACCTGGGCGGGCATTCCCTGCTGGCCGTGCGCCTGATGGCTGAGATAGAAAAAGAATTTTCGCACAGGCTGCCGCTGACTTCGCTATTCTCTGCACCCACCATCGCTGCCCAGGCCGAACTCTTGCGCAATGAGAGCTTGCAACTTGACCCCATAGTGATACCTATACGTGCAGGCAATCCCCAGCATACCCCCATTGTATTGGTGCATCCTACCGGTGGCAGTGTATTGTGTTATCGCGATCTGGCCAGTGGTTTGACGACAGACAGGCCGGTAATCGCCCTGCAAGACCCAGGCCTCATGGGCGAAGCAACTTATGAAAGCGTGGAAGAACTGGCCAGCCTGTATCTGGACAAGATAGCGCCACTGGTCAAGGACCAGCGCTATCTGCTGGCAGGCTGGTCGTCAGGCGGCATCATCGCGTATGAAATGGCAAGGCAGGCACTGGCGCGCGGGTATGAAATTGCTTTCCTGTGCCTGATCGACAGCCAGGTTGCACCTTTGGCTGAATCTGCACCGCCGCGCGACAGGTTGTTACGTTCCATTTCACGCCTGATCGCCCACAAAGCAGAAATCGCCTGCCCAGATTTATCTGGCTTGCCATTTGATACTGCATTACAGCGCCTGCTGGAACTGGCACGTGAAGCTGATTACGTACCACCACATGCCGATGAAAAAGAAATTGCCCGGTTGTTCCACGTGTTTGAAAAAAATGTAACGGTGATAGGCCGCTATGCCGCTGGCCCTTTGCCACGTCGTACTTTGCTGATGAAAGCCACACAGGCTTTGCCAGAAGCCATACGCGAAGCAGCAGTCCATTACAACTCGGAAGAAAAACATTTGGGCTGGGACAAACTCTGTTTTGTCAAAGTACGCGATATCGTCGGTGACCATATGTCGATGATGGAAGCCCCGAGAGTCAGTGCAGTAGTAGAAGCCCTGGATCAGGAATTGAAGGAAGTCGAAAGATTGCATGGACTGGGGCGGCAAATACTGTTGCCTATGCTGGGCCTGTAGTTTGTAATGAAAATGTTGTTTTTGCTACTGTAAACATTGATGAGGGCTGGAACAAATATGGAAATGGTTTTTCCTCTGACGTCTATGCAACAAGGCATGCTGTTTCACCATTTGCGTGAACCGGCCAGTGCTGCCTATTTCCAGCAATTGCAGGTGCGTCTGCAAGGTGAACTCGATACAGTAAGACTTCAGCAAGCCTGGGAAACCGTCATTGCCCATCATTGCGCCCTGCGTATGCGCTTCCTGTGGACAGGGGACCAGCCGCGCCAGCAATTGCAGATTGCAACCGTCCTGCCATTCAAAGTCGTCGATTACAGCCAGTCTCCCAGACACGAGCATGAAGCTTTACGCCAGCAATTCTTGCAGGCTGACAGCAAGCAAGGGTTTGCACTGGATCGCGCTCCATTGATGCGTGTCAGCATCGTGCGCTGGGCTGAGCACGAATGGGAAATGGTCTGGAGTCATCATCATTTGATACTTGATGGCTGGGCATCTGGCCTGGTGCTGGCCGCAGTAGCGCAAGTGCATGCAGATTTATTACAGGGCAAACCTGTCAGCCTGCCAGCCGAACGCCCGTATACTGAATTTTTGCAATGGCTGGGCAAACGCGATAATCTGGCTGCAGAAGATTACTGGCGTCATGCCTTGCGCGGCTTCGAGCAGGCGACGAGTTTGCCCGTTTTAAAACGCAGCGCGGGAACGGTTGCAAAAGTCGTGGCTTTTGAAAACCTGCTGGCTGCTGATGACTTTGCTGAATTATCAGCTTTGTCGCAAAAAACTGGCGTCACTACCGTCAGCGCCATCATGGCTTGCTGGGGTTTGCTTTTGTCACGATATGCCGATAGCAAGGATGTGCTGTTTGGTGTCACCACTTCTGGCCGACCAGCCGAGCTGGATGGGGTAGAGCAGATGGTTGGTCTGTTCATCAATACCATCCCGCTGCGCATCAGGCATAGTGCGGAACACAGCGTCGCCAACCTGCTGACTGATGCACACAGACACCTGGCTGCCTCGCGTGAACATGAACACAGCAGTCTTAGCCGCGTGGCCGAATGGAGTGAACTGCCATCGGGACAGACATTGTTTGACACTATCGTTGTGTATGAAAATTACCCGCTGGCAGTGCAGGGCAATCAACTGGGTGATGCATTCATCGTTGATTATCATTTGCAGGAAGAATCGAATTACCCACTGACTTTGATCGTAGAACCCAAAGACGATGGCCTGCACTTGCGCCTGCTGGCAGACAGTGCGCGCATAGAGCCTGTGGCAGCGCAAGCGATGCTAGATCAATATCGTTTTTTGCTGGAACAACTGGCTCATGCCACTGGTGAGCAGCTAGTCAGGGATTTGCATTTGCTGACAGCAGAGCAGCGTGAGCTGCAATTGCAGCAATGGAATAACACTGCCTGCGCTTATGACACCACCGCTACGCTGGCGAGCATCTTCATCGCCCAGGCAGCACGCACGCCGGATGCAATAGCCCTCATCGACGCGCAGGGCAGCATGAGCTATGCCAGCTTGCAGGACAGAGTCAGCCAGGCGGTGCATGCCATCAATACCTTGGGATTGAGCGCGAATTCGCCAGTTGCCGTCAGACTCACGCGTGACCGCGAAATGCTGATTGCCCTGCTGGCGGTAGTCGCCAGCGGCCATCACTATGTACCGATAGAACCGCAACTGCCTGCCGCCCGCGTCATGGCGATTTTTGATAGCCTGCCGGTGCGCTGTATATTGACGGTCAGCAGTCTGATGGATAGCACGCAGGCCCTGGCAAATGAGCGGCAATTGCAAGTAGTCTGTGTTGACCAGACGACAGCCTTGCCAGTCGCAGCCTTGCAAAATCAGGCGCGTCCGCAAGATCCGGCTTATGTGATCTTTACATCCGGTTCCACCGGCAAGCCCAAAGGTGTGTTGGTCTTGCATCAAAAAGCCATCAACCTCATAGAATGGGTGAATAATACTTTTAGCGTAGGCGCGCAGGACAAGCTCTTGTTCGTCACTTCACCGGCATTTGATTTGTCGGTATATGACATCTTTGGCATTCTGGCAGCAGGTGGTGTCGTCAGGATAGCCAGTGAAGCCGAGATTGCTGATCCTGAGCGCTTGTTGAACATTATAGAATCAGAAGGCATTACTTTCTGGGATTCCGCCCCCGCAGCTTTGTGGCAGCTTGAGTCATTATTGCCGCAATGTTCTGCGACTTCCAGGCTGCGTCTGATTTTCCTCAGCGGCGACTGGATACCTCTGGCCTTGCCAGACCGCATGAAAGCCGCTTTCCCCAGTGTCTGCGTCGTTGCCCTGGGTGGTGCGACCGAGGCAACCATCTGGTCGAATTACCATATCGTTGGAGAGCTACAGCCAGATTGGGTCAGCGTCCCCTACGGCAGGCCGATACAGAATGCCCGCTATTACATACTCGATGCAGACCTGCAGCCATTGCCTGTGGGCCTGCCCGGCGATCTCTATATAGGTGGCGATTGCCTCGCAGAAGGCTATGTGGGACAGCCTGAATTGACGGCAGAACGTTTCCTGCAAGATCCTCATGTCAGACCGGGCGCGCAAGATGCACGCATGTACAAGACTGGTGACCGCGCCAGATTTTATCCTGATGGCGTCATGGAATTTCTTGGCCGTCTCGACAACCAGGTCAAGATACGCGGCTTTCGCATAGAACTGGGTGAGATAGAAATCGCTATAGGCAGGCATACAGCGATACGCGATGCGATCTGCATAGTGCATGACAATGGCGATGGCGGCCCTGCTTCGGGTAAATCCGACAGGGAATTGATCGCGTATTACGTGCTGCATCCCGGTCACAAACTGGGGTCGGAAGAGTTGCGCCTGCATTTGCAAGCGCAACTGCCTGCCAGCATGCTGCCCTCGCATTTCTTGCAGCTCGACAGTATGCCCGTGTCAGTGAATGGCAAGGTGGACAGGAAAAACCTGCCATTGCCTGAGCGCAAGGGCAATGCATATGCGGCGCAGCAGGCTGGTGCTGATGCGGTACAAGACATCATCGCTGCCGCTTGGTCAGAAGTATTGTCTGTGCCGGGCGTGCATGCCACTGATGATTTCTTTGCCTTGGGCGGACACTCATTGCGGGCCACTGCCGTCATGGCAAGGCTGCGCGCTGCCTTTGGCGTGGACTTGCCTTTGCGCCTGATATTTGAATACCCGACGCTGCAGACATTGGCGACAGCAGTACGTGAATTACTGAGCGGTCATGTGCAAGTACAGGCGCTAGCCTTACCTGTATTGAATCGCGCTGAGGCTTTGCCTTTGTCACGCGCACAATCGCGCCTGTGGTTCCTGCACCAGATGGAGCCAGCCAGCGCCAACTACAATGTCGCACTGGCCGCACGGCTGGATGGCAATGTCGATCAGATCGCATTCCAGCGCGCGGTACAACAAGTGGTGGCACGCCATGAAATCCTTAACCTGCGCATACAAAAGCAAGGACAGGGTGCTGTCATGCAGGCCGTGGCTGACGACTCTGACCTGTCAATTTATGTGGAAGATATAGGTAGAAAAAATCTGGATGAAGCACAGATCAATGCCAGGCTCAAGCAACTGGCCAGCCAGTCCTTTGATCTGGAAAATGAAAGACCGGTACGCCTGAGCCTCCTGCTCAATGGAGACCAGCAAGCCTATGTGCTGATATTGATACACCACATCGCCACCGACGGCTGGGCGATAGCCCTGTTCGCTCAAGAATTGTTGCAGGCCTATGCTGCAGAGGTAGACAAGACCCAGGGATTTGCAGAACCCGCATTGCAATACGCTGACTTCAGCCACTGGTGGGAACAGCAGGTGCAAGAGCAATACCTTAACAAGGAAATGCAATACTGGAAGCAGCAACTAGCTGCCTTGCCACGCTTGAACTTGCCCACTGATTTCCCACGTCCGGCAAACAGCAGCCATGCTGGTGCGCGTATCAGTTTTGAGCTTGATGCCAAATTGTCCGATGATTTACGCCGTGTCGCGCGTCAGCATTCAGCCACCCTGTTCATGCTCTTGCTGACGGCTTTTCATGTCGTGTTGCGCCACAGGGCTGGGCAGGACGATATCGTGGTTGGCAGCGATATCGCAGGCAGGGATCATCCACTGGCAGAAAAAATCCAGGGTTTCTTTGTCAATCAACTGGTCTTACGCAGCAATTTTGCTGATTGCAACAGCTTTGCCGACATGCTGGGCAAAGTCAGACAAACCAGTTTGCAAGCTTATTTCAACCAGCACCTGCCATTTGACTTGCTGGTGCAGGAACTGAACCCACCACGTGATGCCGGTGGCATGCCCTTATTCCAGCACAAGTTTGTCCTGCAAAATGCACCGCTGGCGCAACTCGATAACAAGCACTTCCAGATACAGGCAGTGGACTTGCATACCGATACGGCAAAATACGATTTGCTGCTGACTGTCATTGATGAGCCACAATTGCGTGCCACACTGGAATTCAGTACTGAATTATTTACCGCAGCAACTGCAAAAAGCATACAGCGAGAATTTATCGCTGTGCTGGGCCAGGTCGCAGCCGATGCCAGCATCAGTTATAACAGCCTGGCGAGCATGTTGTCACTCGATGGCGCAGAACGTCAGGAAGTAGCAAAACGTGATTTGCGCAAGAGTGGCCTGCAAAAATTGAAAGACTTGCGCAAGCCTGGAGTAACACCATGATGAAAGAGGCGATGACGGAGCAAGCAAGCATTACTGCCCATAAAGTAGAACGGGTTTTGTGGGATGTGAGTACAGAAGCGGCCGACCTGCATACAGCCCTGTCAGCTATTTTGCCCGATCTTGATACGCGACTGGCAGCACTGCGCCAGGAATTGCCTTGTGCCCATGGCATCAATCCCTTTCAGTCTGGTGCATACCAGCGGCCATACCGCCACCTGCGGGCCTTTTACCAGGATACTGGTGCCGGTATGCTTGCGCACAAGGGTACGGAAGTGTATGCACATGACCGTGACCAGCATTTAACGGTCTTGTCGCAATTCCGCATTAATTATCCTGTACGAGGTAAGTCGCTATTTTCTGCGGCTGAGCATTTCGCCCTGGTCGAACAAAAAGTCCCGCTGGCCATCAGCGCGTTTGAAGCGGTGGAAGATGC
The DNA here is from genome assembly GCA_016200895.1 of Burkholderiales bacterium. Taxonomy (GTDB): domain Bacteria; phylum Pseudomonadota; class Gammaproteobacteria; order Burkholderiales; family Burkholderiaceae_D; genus Undibacterium. The sequence goes on along the minus strand of JACQDX010000018.1, from coordinate 85,794 downwards.
GAAGGCTGCCTGCATGTTGCAACAAGCGCATTTAAAACGTTTTGGAAATCTTGCTTGCATCCCGACACCCTTGCTGGTGATAGCCTGGCCTGCATCGGCACGCGATAATCATCTCACTGCCTTGCGCAGCCTGCTGTCAGAACGCGCCATGCGCATAATTGAGACCTCCTCAGCAGATGGTCTGGCGGCTATCATTTACCATTACCCCAGCTTGCCTTTGCGGGTCGCGCATTTGCCGGTAGAGTTAAAGAAACTCGGCAATGCGCCATGGCTGCAAAGACTGGCCAGCCTGATTGCGGGCTATGGCTTGACGCCAGAACAAGTGGTTGACCGCTGGATAGACCTGGTTGCCCGCATGCTGGCACTGGGCTACTTGCCTGGCCGCACAGAACACATAGGCATAGGCCATTGTCTGGAAATGCAAAATGCCGTCATCGATGGTGGCTTTGTCGATCTGGGTTCCATCATCTCCATGGCAGAAGTCAAGAGTGATGCAGCATTCATGGAAATGCTGATGGCTGCCTTTGCCGACCTCAGTAAAACCGTGCGCCACTTCATGCTGGGACCAGTTGCTGATGTGGAGGCAGAATATCGTAACCCATCATTACTCATGCTGGCCTGCCTGCAAAGAGTCGTGCCCGCACTCTTAAAAAGACTGCGTACCTATCCTGAACTGGAGCCACGCCTGCAAGCCTATCTGGATCGCAGCGAGGCCAGTTGTTTCAGCGCACTGGATGAAGAATTCCGGCACCTGAGCCCAGCCATGCTCAACCCTGCGGAGCATGCATGATGACAGCGCGACTCTTGACGGCGATGGTGCCCGGCCTGGATGCCATGTACAAACCAGTGGACCTGGTAGACAGACCAACGCCTATCAGCCACGAACCCAGCCTGGCTGCACGCTGGAATTTGCAAGAATTATGGATAAAGCGCGATGATCTCAGTTCACCAATATATGGTGGCAGCAAGGTCAGGAATCTCGAATATTTCTTTGGCGACGCGATTGCCAAAGGCGCAAGCAGTGTCGCCACCATGGGTCCGCTGGGCAGCCACCAGGTATTGGCGACGGCCACCTTCGCCCGTATTCACGGCCTGCATGCGCGCGCCTTGCTGACACCGCAACCGAATGTGCATGAAGCCGGGCTGAACAAGCGCCTGCTGCCTGCATTGGGCATGGAATTCCTGCGCTGCGAGCGCTTCCTCGATGTGCCCATGGCCTTCCTGCGCATACGTTATTCCCGCCATCAGGGGCAGCGCCCTTACTGGATACCACCAGGTTCGCATCATCCCATAGGCGTGTTGGGCGTCATCGAGGGCGCTTTGGAAATTGCTGCTGCCATCAAAAGCGGTGAGCTGCCCATGATAGATGACATCGTCATCCCCACTGGTACTTGTGCTACCGCATCCGGTGTTTGGTTGGGTCTGGCGATGGCGGGTTTGCCTATACGTGTGGTGGCGGTGCGCATGGTGCCCATGATGATTACCGGACCAGGCAAGATGAAAAAACTGGCAATGAAAACTTTGGCTTTGCTGCGCCAGGCTGGTTATACCAAAGAGCCACAATTTGGAGAAATACTCTGGGTCGATGAATTCGCCGCACCAGGTTACGGGCAAAGCAATGCCGATGCCGACGAGGCCGCCAGGGAAGTGGCAGAGGCCAGCAACTTTCGCACTGAGACTACCTATATCTCCAAGACCCTGGCCATGTTCCGCAAACAGACTCTGCAAGGACGACGGGTATTATTTTGGAATACCTATAGCGCGGTTGACCCTGATCCATCCACCATCACTGCAAAGGCCGCAGCATGAGTAGCTTGAGCTTATCCCTGCTAGATCTGGGCATCATTGCTCCTGGCCAGAATGGTGCAGATGTACTGGCGCAAACCTTCAGGATGGCGAAGCTGGCCGACCAACTGGGTTATGAGCGCCTATGGCTGGCCGAACACCACGAAGCGCATTTCTCATGGGCTGCGCCGGAAATGATGCTGGCTGCGCTGGCGCAAACCACGCAGCGTATGGGGCTGGGCTCAGCAGCAGTATTGTTGCCCCTGTATAGCCCGCTGGCTGTGGCTGAAAATTATCGCGGCTTATCTGCTTTGTCAGGTGGGCGTGTCGTGCTGGGCGTCTGTGGCGGCGTGCCTGCTGATCCCGTTGCACTGGCCGCATTGACAGGTTCTGACGAGCCACCTGGAGTCATCACCAAACAGTTTGCCGACAAACTCGCAGATCTGAAGCGTTATCTTGAGGGTGATTTTCCTGAAGGACACCGCTTTGCCCATGCTGCGACACCATGTTTTGCAGAGAGACCACCGCTGTGGATCATGGGTTCAGGTTTTGGCACGGCAGAATTGGCAGCGAAGTCGGCAGCCAGTTATGCCTACTCGCTATTCCACCGGGCCAGTACGCAGGATGCCGCCATCACCAGTGCCTATAAACGCCAGTATGGTGAATATCAGGGCAATACAGACAAAGCAAAAATCGCCATCGCCCTCAGTTGCGTCTGTGCTGACACCGAGGATATGGCCCAAGCTCAAAAACAGCAAATCGAAAGCTGGATAGGCAGTACCATGCGCGTCAATATCTGCGGCACACCGGCATCTTGCCGCGACCAGATTCTGGCGATACAGGAGCGCTATGATGCCGACAACATCATCATCTACCACATGTGGCACCTGGAAGAACGCAAGCGCACAGCGATCGTGGCGCTGGCTGAATTATTTGAATTGCAAACGGAATTGCAGACATGAAGGCTAGTCCCCTGACATTGATGGATCAATACCGTGCATACATGGAAGTGAATGCTGATGCAGCCGCCATGTCCTGGGTGCCAGAGCGTTCGCAAGATCTGGCCGGGCATCTGAGCCGTCAGGAATTGTATGCCGCCAGTGAAAGCATAGCCCGTGGCCTGTTGCAACTGAGCTGGCCTGATGATCATCCGCGCATGATGATCCTGGCGTTTTCACCAGGGCTGGATTTCATACTGGCTTTCCTGGCTTGTCAGATTGCGGGTGTCATCGCCATCCCCATTGCCATGCCAAGACGCGGACGCGAGGCGCATATACTGGAAGCCATCATCAGCAATTGTGGTGCAACGATGACGCTGACCAGCGAGACTGAAGTGTTGCGCCTGCAAGATGTGTTTGCCTCCAGCCCGGCTTTGGAAGGCATGCATATACTCAGCACCATACAGTTGAAAGTATTGGGTGAAGGCCGAGACATGACGGGACGCAAAGCCCAGGACTATGCCTTCATCCAATATACTTCGGGTTCCAGCAGCTTACCCAAGGGTGTGCTGGTCAGCCATGCCAACCTTGCCGCCAACCTGGCACTCATACAAAAAGACTTCAGAGTTGATCCTGAGTTTGTCATGGTCAACTGGCTACCGCATTATCATGACATGGGTCTGATAGGTGGTTTGCTGACGCCGCTATATGGTGGTATACCGTGCGTCAGCATGGCACCATCAGCCTTCATCAAACGTCCGGTGCGCTGGCTGCAACTAATTTCTACGCAAGATGCTGACCGCAAAGTAATGTCCGGCGGCCCCAATTTTGCCTACCAGCTTTGCGCCGACCGGGTAGCTGATGCGGATATAAGTAGCCTGCGCCTGCAAGCCTGGAAAACTGCCTACAACGGTGCCGAACCGATACGCGCCATCACACTAAAAAAATTTGAACAGCGCTTTGCCCCGGCAGGCTATTCCAATACGAATATGCTGACCTGTTTTGGTCTGGCAGAAACCACGCTGTTTGCCACGGGAAATCATGATCCCGTCATACGCACGGTATCGGTACTGGGTCTGGAGCAGGGCAACATAAGTGCGGCACTCAGTGAAGAAGATAGTCGTCAACTGGTTGCCAGCGGCCATGCTGATCCTGAACGCATCGCTATTGCCGACCCGGTCAGCAAACTCAGGCTGGCCGATGGCAAGATAGGTGAAATCTGGATCACTGGCCCCAGTGTGCCTGAGACTTATTTCAATAATCCTGAGCAAAGCCAGCTGACTTTCCATGCGCGGCTTGCAGATCAAACACTTACACGCTATCTGGTAACGGGAGATATAGGTGCCATTGTTGACGGGCAACTCTACGTAACGGGACGCAGCAAAGAGTTAATGATACTTAATGGCCGCAATATATATCCACATGATGTGGAAGCATTGATACAGAATACGATAATCGGGATTGAGGATGTCGCCGTTTTTTCCTATGATGATGCGAGTGCAAAAAATGAAAGCATTATCGTCATCTGCGAGCTGGCACGCACTGCGCGTAGTTGGTTTGAGGACACGCCTGAACAGACTCTGAGTACAGAACTCGAAAAACTCGCCAATCAGATCAGGCTGGCAGTGGCACCGGCAGAAATCGCGATTACCCATCTGCGCTTTGTGGGGCCTATGGGCATCAGCAAGACGACCAGTGGCAAGACCAGTTACGGACAAAACCGTAAGATTTTTGCTGAGTTAACAGAAAGCATCAGATCACGTACTGCATCAGCGGAATTCCGCAACAAAGACTAATCAGTCAATCCGGGAACAGATAATGACAGAAAAGCTGGCAGCAAAAAACTGGAATGCAGAACAGCTTGAAGACTGGCTCATCAACAGAGTGGCAGAACTACTGGAGCAGCCGGGCGATGATATCGATCCAGACATGCCGTTCAACAGCCTGGGCCTGGATTCAGTCAATGTCATGGATCTGATTGTTGAACTCGATGATTTGCTGGGTATAGAAATTGAATCCACCATCGTCTGGGATTATCCGACGATACATCTCTTGAGTGAATATGTAGCGACACTGACTAAGGCGTAGATAAAGAGTAGAAGGCATCAAGCAAGAGCAGCACTGAATGAATGCATCATGGCAACCCATGATCCTATCTCTACCGGAGCAAGCATGAGCGATCAAAAGGCAGCACCCAAAAACGAAGCCGCCAAGGCAGCAGATGGTGAACATAAAGTCAGTTTCTGGGGATTCATCGGTCAGGCACTGGGCCTGGCCTTTACCTACCGCCTGCTGGCCAGTCTGGTGGCGTTGGCCTTGCTGGTGCAGATAGGCTTTAATCTGCTCATGCCCTTAAGTTACCGCTACATCTTCGACAAGGCCATCGTCAACAAGGACATGGGTTTGCTGGCAATTTTGCTGGGCGTGCTGGCAGTTGGCTTCCTGCTCAATGCCGGTGCAGGTTTGATGCAGGATTTTGGTACGGCGACTATTGGTTCACGCATCTCAAAGAGTTTGCAGGAAAGGATGTTCGCCAACCTGCAAAAGCAATCCACCGATTTTTTCAGTAAGACGCCGCAAGGCGACATTGTTGCCTGCTTTGGCCCCGATGTGATGGCAATAGAAACTGCCCTGGTGCGTGGCTTGCCCAGCTTTTGCATGCGCCTGGTGACTATCGTCACCAGCCTGATCCTGTTATTCGTCATTGAATGGCGACTGGCCATGGCGGCGTTGATACTCATGCCCATGATTGCCTTTGCCCCCAAGCCTTTCGGCCCGCGTGCGCGCAAGTTTGGCCGCTCGCGTGACGACCTGCAATCTGGCAATGCGGGTCTGGTACAAGAGAACTTGCTGAACCACCTGACCATACGCACCTTCAACCTCAGCAAATACCGCGAACAGCAATTCGGCGAGAGGCTGACGCGCTTGCAGGAAGATGATTTCAGGGCGAATTTTTTCACCTCCATGATAGGCCGCTCCACCAATGTCGCTGCCGGTTTCTTGCAGATAGGCGTGCTCGGTGTCGGCGCCATCCTCGCTGTCATGGGTTTTTTGACGACGGGTTTGCTGATTGCCTTCATTGGCTTGTTGCTCAATATCGGTGGAGCCACTGATAATCTTACCCAAGCCATCCCGTTGCTGGTGCAGGGCATGAACAGTTACTCGCGCATACAAAAACTGCTGAGTGCGCAGGCGGCCTTGCCGGATAGCCCAACAGCCACGGCATTGCCAGCGATACAGGAAAACCTGAAACTGCAAGGCGTGGAATTTGCCTATCAGCCTGATCATCCCATCTTGCGTGGTGTCGATATAGAAATCCCGGCGGGCAAGACAGTGGCCATCGTCGGTGGATCAGGCTCAGGCAAGTCCACCGTACTGTCTTTACTGATGCGCTTGTATGATCCCAACAAGGGCAAGATACTGTTGGATAATGTGGATCTGCGCGATGGTACAGAAGCATCGCTGCGCGCACAGACCAGCGTGGTCTTGCAAAACACTGCCTTGTTCGACACCAGCATCGCAGAAAACATACGCATGGGGCGGCTGGATGCAACGGATGAAGAAATTGTCGCTGCCGCCAAGGACGCTGGCATCCATGATTTGATAGAGACTTTCCCGAACGGCTATCAAAGCGTGGTCGGCAGCCAGGGTGGCAGCCTGTCGGGCGGCCAGCGCCAGCGCATCGCGATTGCCCGCGCACTATTGCGCAATCCACGCATACTCTTCCTTGATGAAGCTACCTCGGCACTTGATGCCCATACCGAAGCCGAGATAGGTGCTACCCTCGATGCCATCTCTGCCGACTGGACCGTGGTATCCGTCACACACCGGTTCACCCACATCACCAATTACGATCTCATTATCGTCATGGAAAAAGGCCAGGTGGTGGAATCAGGTACGCATGAAGAATTGCTGGCCAAGGATGGTCGCTATGCCATGCTGTGGCGCAAGCAAAGCGGTTTCACGATTACCGACGATGGCAAGGCCAGCGTTTCTGTAGAACGCCTCAGAGGTATACCTTTCCTGTCTGAATGTTCGGACGAAGTCTTGCAAAAACTGTCGAAGTCGCTGGTGTCAGAATCTTTTGCCGCAGGCAAGCCAGTGTTTGAAGAAGGCGAACCAGGCAGCAAGTTCTACATCGTTGCCCGTGGCAAGCTGGAAAACTATGTGAAGCTGGAAGGCGACAAAGAAACACCGCTGGGTATGCTGGATGACGGTGACTACTTTGGTGAAATGGCATTGATACGCCCGGTACCCCGTACCTGGTCTGTACGGGCTGTGGTAGACAGTACCTGCATCAGCCTGGACCGTCAGCAATTCATGGAATTGATGGATGCTGACCCTAAACTCAAGGAAGCGGTGACGACGACTGCTTATGAAAGAGCGGCGGAGTGGACGCAGGCCATCATGGAAGCGGCAGACGCTTAATTATCAAATAGGACGGCAAAAGGTTAAAAGCCCTCGCAAAAAAATTTGCGAGGGCTTTTTTATGACGGCTTGATGAATTCAGAAACGTGTTAGCGCCACATCCTTGTTTGCCTGTATAACCAGGATGGCATTAAAGCCGCTGACCAAAAATACTTCATTGATCGATTCATTCAGGCTGCACAAAACCAGCTTGCCGTTGGCTGCCTTGGTTTTCTTGGCTGTCAGCAAGATGACGCGCAGACCAGCGCTGCTAATGTAAGCGAGTTCAGAAAAATCGATGAGTATGTGTACTTCACCAGCTTCGATGGCAGTCAAAATTTCTTTCTCAAACGCAGCAGAATTATTGCTATCGAGGCGGCCAGCAGGAGTAAAGGTTTTTATATTCGGCATAATGATCCTGACAGGAATGTTTGTGGACTAAATGCTGCATATTCTAGACGTAATTTCGACTCAAATCGTATTTTTAACAACGCAAAAATAATAATATTTTTTTGAACTTTGTTAAATACTAGACATCATTTCTGTGCGCGTGTACTATGGCCTTCGCTGCCCAAAATTTGTGCTTGAGTTTTGAATTCAAGTTTTAATTTTCGGGCAGCATTGAGTTTCGTTTCATTCCGATATTATTTTCGTCGAACCACGTAAACTAGGGGTAAAAAATGGCACATTTATATGACCAACTGGCATCTGCAATCGCAAAATCCGCACAAGATCCTGCATACCGTACCAAACTGCTGTCTGACCCAAACGGCACTCTGAAATCTGACGGTGTTGACATCGGCGGCGCAAAAGTTTCCATGGAATGGACAGAGATCACCAATGTATTGAGCATCCTCGTTGAAAACGGCGGTGCAAACTGGACTGGTTCTATCGTTCTCAGTATCAAGAAGTAATTTCCCGCTAGTAGAGTAGAGCACATGGCTCATCCGGGCTGTGTGCCTGATGTCTGTAGCAAGCTCATGTATCAGATTCATGCTACAGATCTCATGCAGGACATCAATCAAATGTTTTTCCTGAGTAATATCCCCTGAGCAAAGGCAATGCATCCATGAATGTGTGGCTGTTTTGTGCCGCTTCACGCTCGTAGTTGCCAGCCTCCCTGGATACATCTCTCCTGCTTGCCAATGCAATGACATGTTGTTCATCATACTGTCTGAGTAAGAAATCCCAGTCTCTGGCATTGCGACTATCAAGACTCTTTAGTAAGCTGACCTTTGATGTTGTATCTACGCTGAACACCAGTCGCCGTGCATCAGCAGAGAGGCCTTCACCAGTGGCTTTCAGGTAAGCTTCTTTTAATACCCAGAACTCATAAAATTTTTGCGCTCTGTTCTTGGCGCCGGGCAGATTGATTTCTGCAATTTCTTCGCTACTGCATACCACTCCCATCAAATCATCCAGATTGACGTCATGGTTAAATAATTCCACGTCCACACCAATCTCAGCACCATATTGCAATGCCACCACAATCAAGTCGCCAGCATGAGATATGCTGATGGCAGGAGTCACAATATTTTTTCTGGAAAAAGTGACAGATGGCTTGCCTGTAGTGGCGGTGACGACCGATATTTCTTCAGGCGGTATGCCACATATCTTTGCTATCGCCAGTTTGCTCAGCGCACGGCCACCCAGATACCTGTCCCTGTCATCCTGCTGCAGATAGCGTTGCCCACGCACTTGTTCGGTGCTGCTTAACAGGCTTTGCAGACAACTTCTGTATGTGCGCAGATAGTCCAGCCTGGCTATCCATATCTCTGGTGCCGGGCTGAAGGCTGTATTTTTTGTGCTGAAAGTCATAGTCAGGTTATATTCGTCTTTGCCGCATTATATTTTTAAATCAGTCCCATGCAATGTAATAAAGGAAAAGCATATTGAAAATCATCGCCTACCCGTTTGCCGGTGGCAGCAGTTATAGCTATGCCAAGCTGTCGCGTGCGCACGACCATGAATGGCTGGTGCTAGACCCACCGGGACATGGCAGCAATATGCGCCAGCCTTTGATGCACAGCATACCCGAGATGGTATCGGCCTTGCTCGAACCTACTTTGCGTGCGAGTGCTGGCAAACCTTATGTCTTGTTTGGTCACAGTATGGGGGCCTATATCGCGCTGGCTATGCTGGACAGACTGGTGGAATTGGGCGCCAGCCTGCCACAATGGCTAGTGTTGTCAGGCGCTGCTGCGCCACATAGCCGCGCATTACAACACCACGCAGAACTGCCGCACAAGGAATTTCTGGAGTGGGTTGCAAACATGGGCGGCATCTCAGCAGAAGTGCTGGCAGAACCGCAATTGATGGAAATTTTTGAACCCATCTTGCGCGCCGACATAGGCGCAGCAGAAGCCTATGTCGATGGCAGCCAGCGTCAGTACGATATACCTGTGCGGGTGCTATTGGGGCAAGATGACAGGATAGCGCTGGCAGATGGCCTGGCTTGGACTGAATGTTTTGTAAATGCGCCTGAAGTGCATACTTTTGCAGGCGGACATTTCTTCCTGTTCGATGAGGTCGAAAAAGTGCAAAGCCTGATCATCTGAAATAAAAAAGCGTGGCCCTGAATACCAGGGCCACGCTTAGCGCTCAATCAAGACCAGTATCAGAAGCGATACAGTACAGACGCCTCAATCGCACGACCAAAGATAGGACGGGCAAAAACAACACTGCTGCCACTGCCTATGACGCGGGAATTGCCTTCCGTCAGGCCTAGTTGATTGGTCAGGTTGGTGCCAGCCAGTCGGAATTCCAGATTCTCACCAAGGCCCACCAGGATGCCTGCATCCAGGGTGTAATACTTGGGCAGGGATTGCTGGTTTTCTGCATCGGCAAAGCGCGCGTCGACATGGGTGTAAGTGCCATACAGCTTGATATCACCATTGTCGAGCGGGATGCGATAGCTAGGCGACAGGCGGAACTGCAATTTAGGCTGACGCTTCACTTCATTGCCGGTGTTGGCACCATAGTTCTCATACTTCGATTGCTGGTAGGCACCGCTGAGTGAAATCTGGAAATTCTTGATAGGGCGTGCAGCCACTTCAAATTCCAGGCCAGAACCGCTGGAGCCACCAATCGCCGTCACATTGCTCCCATTCGACAAAAACTGCTGGAAGGGCAGGCCAGTGAAAGTATTGTGGAAGAAGGTCAGGTAGGCACTGACGTATTCCGACACACTCTTCAGGCCTATCTCATACTGCTTGACCTTAGTCACTGGCGCATTCACACCATTGTCGCGTATGGTATCAAATTGCGGCAGGGCAAAGCCGGAGTTCAAACGCGCAAACACGCTGAAGTTTTCTGACACCTTGTAATTACCACCCAAGGTATAAGACACTTCATTGTCTGAACGGTCAACTGGCGTATTACTGCCGCTCAGTACCGATGCATTGTTGTTGTACAGGGTCAGAGGATTATTATCGAGGTCCACCGATTTTGGATTCGAGATAACGCCATTCAAACGGCGGTTTTCGGTACGCACACCGGCATCAACACGGATACGATCACTGATCTTCCATTCATCTGCCAGATAAAACGCGGTATTCTGCGCCGAGAAATTTTCATTCAGGGTGTAGAAAGATGCGCCATCATGACCATTGCCACTGACTACTACACCGTTATTCAACTGCACATTGATAGGGCGGGCATTTGATGTTGCTGTCATCAGCACACTATTACCCAGATACCACATGTCCTTGGATGAATAGTCGGCGTAGTACAGACCAGCCGTCATGGTATGGTCTTTGATGATTTCTTTGCTAATGCGCAGTTCATCGGTGAAGGAGCTCAGTTTTTTTTCTACCGACCAGATACCGGCAGACATCACTTGCTGGTCACCCGCAACTGCGCCGCCACCATTCAGATAAGTTGCCGTGCCAGAGATGGCTTGTTTGCCACCCGCTGCAGCAACCACATTGGCTTGGCCATTGGCTGACTGGATAGCGTTATTGATATAGCTGGACATGCTCACAGGGCTATTGCCGGTGAAGATCGCCAGGGTAGGCGCGTCACCAGAAAAATGATTGAGCTTGTTGCTGATGTTCCAGCCATTGATGTTTTGCGAGAAGTCCACGCCAAACAGATTGGCCTGCAAGCCACGGCCATTTGCAAGGTCTTTATTGATGACCTGGCCAGGCCCTACTTCCAGAGCGACATTGCGCAATTCATTGCTATACAGCGAACCGGTCAAAGGGTCAAAACCAGGAAAAGCAGTTGGCTTGCCACCCGCAGAGCTGGCAGAGATCAATGGAACGCCAGTATAGAAAGTGTTTTTGTCATTGACGGTGCGCGCATAAAAAGTCAGCTCGCCCTGATCCAGTTTCCTGGTGACGCTGGCAGTCACTTGTCCACCTTCATCTGCCGGGTATTGCCCGTCACGCACACCTTGTGCCACACGATAAAAGCCGCCTATGGTGCCATACCAGCCATCGGCAATTTTGCCACCATAATAGCCGTCGATACGACGCAAGTTACCTGTGCCCACAGTAGCACGCAAACTGCCTTCAGCAAGATCGCGGCCTTTCTTGAGCAAGAAGTTCATGGTCGCACCAGGCTGGCCGTTCGAGAAAATCGGGCTGGGGCCTCCACGCAAGACTTCCACCCGCTCTATGGTGTCATCAATACGGAACAGCGATGAACCTTCAAGGAAAGACAGGGTAGGTGGCGGGAACAAAGGTGAGCCATTCATTTGTATCGTCACAAACGGTGCATCACCATCGATAGGGAAGCCGCGTACACCAATATTGGCACCGGCATTACCACCGCTGGATTCGGCATAAATGCCCGGCACGATTTTCAGCAAATCAGCTGTGCTGCTGGGGGCAGCCTGTTTCAGTTGTTCTTCATTGGCGGTGGTGATGGAGTAAGACGCATCAATCTTGCGCTGGCCGCCACTGCGGGCATTACCGGTCACCACGATTTGCTGGACTTCATCTGCCTTGGCTGGTGTAGCAGTAGCGGTAGTAGTAGCAGTGGCGGCGGTGTTGGCATCTGGGGTGCTGGCGACCTGTGCTTGGGCCTGGCTCAATAATGTCATCATGGCGATAGTGATCGCCGACAAGCGGAAGGGCTTGTTGCAGTTCATGTTGTGCTCCTGAATATTATTAAAGTTAGTCGTCCTTAACATCCGATCAAGGGCAATCCGCAGATTTTTTATCATACGCATTGTTGCCTCTTGCCACTTCCTAAATGAGCCTGGCCTGGTTTTCTGGCCTGTATCCCTGGAACTCAAGTGGCGAGATGTAAAAACAAGCCCATTGAAACAATAAATGTTATCGATGTCAATTGAAATGTTATCGATGTCATTTATTCGACACAAATTATTTTTGATGGTCAAAAATGCAAATTACCACATGGAAATAGATGCTTGGTGGGTGTGTTCAAGCAGGATCCTCGCATGATTCAAGCAAAATATACTATGTGTTTTCTGGCTATTTGCATCCGTTTTTCCGGGCATGTGCAGATGAGTCCGGTGCATGCCGGAAGCAGTGTGGGGCAGGAAATATATCGCACCTAAACAAGCTCTGTCATAATGCGCGGGGATTAATTGAAATGAATTTCAGAGCTTGCAAGGCTTGCGATATCGCAGGTATCAACCAAAATCTGAGATCATTCCATCTGAAACCGGCATTCCCTGGTGCTCAATTAACACTTAATCAGCACTCATTTGGAACACATTCAGCACTTAACAAGGTCTTTGCATGTCAGTAAAAAAGCGCAGCGCACCCAATCCCGAATCCGGGGTAACGATGGAACACCTGGCTGCCATTGCCGGGGTATCCACCATTACGGTGTCGCGTGCCTTGCGCAATAGTCCGCTGGTGACAGTAGAGACTCGGGAGAAAATCCGCAAGATTGCAGAAGAGCAGGGCTACCGCTTCAACGTCAGCGCCCGCAATTTGCGCCTGGGCCGCAGCCACTCTGTCGCCGTCGTAGTGGAAATGACACCCGCCAATGACAGGCCCATGTCCGACCCTTACCCGCTGGAATTGTTGGGCGGCATCACCCAGGAGTTGACAACGGCAGGCTATAGCGTGGTGCTGACTTCCATGCAACTGATAGACACGCCGCCTGTGCAGGGTGCAGACGGTATGATTTTGCTAGGGCAGGGTTCACACGGTGAAGCGGTACGCCGCTTGCAACGCTCCGGCTTGCCACTGGTGATCTGGGGGGCTCCGGATTCGAATCAACCCGGCATCGTGGTCGGTAGTGATAACCGCAAGGGCGGTGCCAGCGTGGCTGAGCGCTTTATTCAGCAAGGGCGGCGCAAGCTCTTGTTCATCGGCGATATCGACCATGCCGAAGTGCAGGAACGCTGCGCTGGCTTTATGGAAGCCCTGGGAGAGCAGCAACATGCAGTGACCATTTTGCGCCCGAAGGCATTTACCTTTGAAGCAGGGTTTGACTGCATGTCTACCTACCTCAAGAAAAAAGACAAAACTTTTGATGCTGTATTTGCCGCCAGCGACTTGCTGGCCATGGGCGCGATACGTGCAATTACCGAAGCAGACATGACCGTACCCGGCCAGGTATCTGTCATCGGCTACGACGACACCCCAGGTGCTGCCAGCTTTATCCCGGCACTCACCAGCGTGCACCAATACCTGCGCGACGGCGGTATCCTGCTCGCCAAGAAAATCCTTGGCCTCATCAATGAAGAAGCAGTAGAGTCTGAGGTCTTGCAGACCATGCTGGTGGTCAGGCAGACTTGAAGTTTTCGTAGCGGTTGTGCCGTGCCGGGTTTTCAATCCACACTAGCCGGATGTTTTATTGCATCCGGCTTGTCTTTCACGCAGCAGCGCTTAAGTTGCCAATGTTTAGAACCTTGTATTCAATACTACGTAGGCGTTGAACGGCGCCCCCGGTTGTATCTGCACATTGTTGTTGGCTGACTCCATGTAGCGGGTATTGCCGAGGTTGTTGAGTTTAAGGGTAATGTCATAACGGGCTTGCATATAAGTCAGTGCCAGGTCTATACGGGCGTAACCTGGCAGACGTACCGTATTATCAGTCAGAGCGTACTGCTCACTATGGGCAATGATGCCTGCACCTGCACTCCAGTTCTTGGTGAAGCTCTGTTTTAACCATAGGCTGGCATTGTGCGTTGGTGTCATTTCTGCGCGGTTACCTATGCGTATATCATTGGATGCGACGATTTTGGCATCGTTATAGGTATAGCTTGCATTGACCTGGGTACCGCTGGAGAGTTGACCCTGAAGTTCCACCTCCAGTCCCTGGTTGCGCTGGCGGCCAATTTGCAACTGACGCAAACCTGTCAGGTCAGCAGGGTCAGCAGTCAGTTGATTGCTTTGCTCTACCCTGAACAAGGCAATGCTGGTGTACAGACGTTTATCCAGCCACTCTTGCTTCAAACCGATTTCCTGCAAATCGGTTTTCAAGGGCTTGACCTGGCTTAACGGATTACTGCCGGTGTACAACAAATCACCGCCAGCAGGTTGATGTGAACGACTGATAGTGAAATAGGCAGACTGTTCCGGTGTGATTTTATACACCAGCCCCATGCGCGGTGAGAACAGGTTATCGGTGCGCTCGCTGACGGCATTGTTGAGTAGCCGGTTGGTTTGCTTTTGTTTGAACTGGTCAAAACGGCCACCGAGCAGTACGTCCCATTTATTCGTCAAGGCAATCTGATCCTGCAGGTACAGGGCAGTGGTATCGGCATTGAAGCGGCTGTCTATGGCCACAGGCAAAGCCTTGAAATCAGGAGCAGCGAGCAATTGTTGGGGGCGGTATAAATCCACAGGGTAAGCCGTACCGGTTTGCCTGACCAGTGAGTCGCGCTTTTGCTGGGATAATTCCAGGCCAGCCAGCAAGAGGTGATTACCGATGGCGTAAGTCAGTTCAGTCTGGTTGACCAGATTTTTTTGCTGGATGGGGAAATAGGTAATCTGGCGTGATACGGTGTTGTCCGCATTCACGCGCCGGTTACGTGTATTCACGCCATCCAGCTCAGTCTGGCTGTATTGCAGGTTGTTGACAAGGCTGAGTTGCTGATTGAACTTGTGTTCCAGCCGGGCTTTAAAAAGATCACTATTGGTTTTGGTGAAGTCAAATTTTTCACCGTAAAAAGTGCTGGCATCAACCACCACGGCGCGTCCATTCAAAGAGGGAATGCCACGGTCGGGTGTATGGTCTTCACGCTGCAATTCTGCCTGCAACAGCAAACTGGTTTGTGGGCTGATATTCCATGACAATGAGGGTGCCAGAAGTGCGCGTTTATGATCGACTATATTCCGGTAACTGTCACCTACATCATAGGCTGCAATCAGGCGCGCATTTACTTCATTGCTCAGGGCACCACCTGTATCAATACTGAGCCTGCGCTGGCTGTTCGAACCCAGGGCCAGTGAAATTTCGTTGTCCTGTTTTGCTTGCGGTTTTTTGGTAATGCGGTTGATCAGGCCCCCGGCTGCGCCACGGCCATACAAGGCTGCCGTGGCGCCCTTGATGACTTCGAGTTTATCAGTGGTGGCAAGATCACGGAAGTACAGGCTGTCGTCACGCATGCCATCCAGCAGGGTTTCTCGTGGAGAGTAAAAGCCGCGTATATAAAATTCATCGCGGCGGCCTTCGCCTTGCCCGGCGATGATGCCGGGCGTGTAGGCCAGTGCATCCTTGCTGCTGTTGGCTGCACGGTCCCGCAAGTCTTCATTGTTGACGACAGAAATAGATTGCGGTGTTTCCAGCAAGGTCCCATTGGTTTTACTGGCACCGCTTACCCGGGTAGCACCTTGCCGTGACTGTGCCTTGACTTCAATTAATGGCAAGTCATTTTGTGTCGTGCTTTGTGCCATCACTGTGTGGCTATAAACCTGACAAAGCAAGGCAGGGAGTATCAGTGAAAAAGGTTTTGCGTACATAATTAGTGCATCATTTTGGAGTTAAAAAAACGGATACAGAGCAAGGCTCATTAAGATTCATTAAGGTTCATTAAGGTTCATTCACCACGCCCAGCGGGTGATATAGCGGCAGATAGGCAGCCTTGCGGTCAGCCTGCTTTAAAAAACGGATCAGCAAATTACCCTTGACTGGCAAGGGTTCGCCGGACAGCAAGCCCTGTATGCGACGCGCTGCTTCAGGGTTGGGGAAGTTGGCGAGATAACTCTGCAGTGTATTGCGCAGGCAAGCCCACAATTCCAGGTACAGTTCATGATTGCCATTCGCCAGCGTGGCGATGACCTCGCAAATATTATTCACCAGCAGGCAATAGCCTATACGTGTCCAGCCAGCTTCATCGCTGCAACAGATTTCTTTACGGGTATGCTCATCGAGTTGCATGGATGTGAGCAGTTCGTGAGCCCTGGGTGTCAGCCTGGTTAATTCCAGGTCACGGACGATAAAGCGTGCTGGCGCTCCATCTTCTGCAAGTCCGACAATGCTGTTTTGCATATGTGGCTCAAAGGCGATACCTTTTTCAAACAACAGGTAGAACACAGGATAAATTGCCAGTTCAGCGTAACGGCTGAACCACAGGCGCATGCCTTGGCGCAGGGACAGACTATGCCTGTGGGAAAATCGTTCTATCAATGCAGCTACCTGCAGGCGGCCTGCCTGGCCGTTGCCAAACAAGGCCGCGCATATCATGGGCGTGATGCCTTGCGCAATATGCGCTGCCAGACCTTCGCGCAAGACCAGTCCAAAACCGTCTTCGATTTCTTTGTTTTTCCTGTCACTCTGTTGTTGATCCTCCGGGAAGGCTACACTCAGGTAAGCTTGTTCTTCCAGCGCATGAAAATGCGGGAACAGTGTCTGCATGCCTGCCTTCATCGGTCGGTACAGGCGACTTGCAGTCAATGCTGCAGCCAGTTCGTGCCGCGCATTATTGCGTATGCAATTGGTGATGCGCAGGTTGAGCGACAGTTTCAAAAAAGCACTGCCATCTTCGGTCAGCATGGTGCGTATGGATGCCGTGGGATAAAACTGCTTGCCACTACAACCCAGATCGCGTATCTCACCGGCGGAAATGGCTGCCTGGATGCGTGGTTGCTGCACCAGCCAGTTAGCTTGCCAGGGGTGCAAGGGCACGATGATGTGCTCGCTATCCGCTTGCAAGCTATGGGCTGTAAGCAGTTGCAAGCGGCTGGACAAGTCTTGCTCATCCACGCTATCGCTGACGATCCAGCTACATGGAAGTTGGAAGTAACGCAACTGCAGCCGTGCACCATGCTCAGGTGAATAGTTTTTTTCCTCTTCTCTTGTCCAGCCCGAACGGCTTTTGGGCGTAGGGTGGAAAGGGTGGCCCGTCAGCAAATGCTGTTCACTGCGTATATATTGCTGTAAAGCTGAGTCTGTGTGAAGAGAGCGTAATTTACCTTGCTGCGCCTCCAGCAGATGCTGCATGGTGGCGATGCTTTCCTCGATTTGTTGTAGCAGGTCGGCATTGAACTCAGTACCTTCGCGCAGTGAGAGATCTGCGACGATGAGCTGAGCAATTTCGCGCCAACTGGCTACCGACCAGGTCTGTTGACGGTCTTGCAGATAGATGTCGGTGATGTAATCATAATTGCCGGTGACTGAGACATGTTGCACCCCTACACAAATACGGCTTTGCATACGTGGTAATTGTATATCCAGCACCTGACCGTGATACTGACGTAGTGCCACAGGCGGCAACCTGGTGTGAGCGATGGAACGGACGGCCAGCTTATGTTCCTGCATAGCGACCTCCCGTGCATAGCAGTTCAGCAGGACGCGTGCATGTTGCAACTGGGCGTATTGCTTCGTGTCGACAGGTACGGCATTGTTTGCGGCTTGCCTCGCATGTGGCAAAGCATGTGGCAAAGTATGTGGCAAAGACGGCAGATGGAGAAAGGGCAAAGGTTCAGGTGCGTGGTTCCATGTGAACCGCGGTAAGCTAGCATTCATAAGCGTTTACTTTCTATCAAAATAGACAGGCAGGCCAATAGGGCACAAGCCAACCAGATGGGAGCGGTATAGCTCATTGAAGTAGCCAGACCGCTTGCGAGAATTCCTGCCAGAACAGCGCCCCATTTATTGGCGCCTTCCAGCTTGCCAAAATGTTGACCTGCACTGGCCTGTCTGGTCGTGGAGGCTGCCAGAGTATTGATGGCCAGATAAGCGCCGGTCATACCCACGCCCATGAGAATGCGGCCCATGATCAATGCGGACAGATTATTGGCCAGCACCTGCAATAGCAGGCCAGCACATGTCAGCGCAGAAAAACGCGCCAGCGCAGTCTGTGCATTGGAAAAATTGACATGACGTCCGAGTGGCCAGGCCAGCAGCAAGAACAGCGCATGCGGCAAGCCAAACAAGGCACCGGACCAGGTTGCAGGAATGACCAGACGTTGTGCCAGGTCGATGACAAAATACGGATAGGTCAATACCGTACCTATCGTGAACAGCGCCTGGAATCGATACAGACTGCTGGCATTGAGTGTGCCGACCAGGTTGCTATTTGACGGCGTACTATTGCAGACGCTACTGTTGTCACCGCTGTCACTTTCAGGCTGGGCACCAGTTCGCGCCGGTAAAAAATACAAAACCAGTCCTGCCAGGCCAGGGAATATGGCCAGATAAAAAAAGATATGCAGCAGATTTTGTCCGTCGCTGAACAGGCCTATGATGGCAGGTCCCGCAAAGAGGGCAGTGCGGGCCGAGCCCTGCATGACACTCAAGAGCGTCGTCAGACGCTTGCTGGGCAAGAGTGACGCCAGAAATGCATTTGATGCAGCAAAGGTGCCGCCCAGCAAACCTTGCAAAGTCAGGCCAAAGGCAAATTCCCAGGGGGTGCGCGCCAGACCCGTGATGATAAAACTCAGGCACAAACCCCAGTGCGCCCGTATCAGCGAAGCACGTATGCCTATGCGGTCAGCCAGCTTGCCCCACAGAGGGTTGGAAATCGCCGCCGCCAGCGTAGGCAGGGTAAAGTACCAACCAGCCATGATCAAGGCCTGACTGGAGAAATTCTGCTTCAGTATATGTGCATAAAATGGCGGCATGCACAGGGCAGCAAAGGCTGCACCAAAATGCCCCAGCACCGTAATGAAAATGGTTTGCCGCATCACACACCCGGAGGCTGCATGAATTGATGCAGAGGATTGGGCACTGCATGAAATGCTTGCGACTGTGCGGCAGAAAGACGTCTGCTGGCCAGTTTTTCCATTTGCAAATCAGGTATAAATAAATTGAACTGCTGGAAACGAGCGGACAACTGCGGCACTTGTGTCTGGTAGCTCAGCACGGTTTGTGCAGCCTGATGCCAGAAACGGCTTTCATCAAAACCGTGGTGCATATCCAGCCTTTGCGCCAGTTCAGACAGGTGGATAAACAAGAGCACTTCAAGCAGATAATCCCTGGCTTCGTCCGTAGTGTGCATGACAAAACCGTTGCTGGCATTGGCTGCATTGCGGTGTGCCGGAGCCTGGCGTAAATGCTGCAAATGCGCTTCGTTGCTGGTTTGTCCGGCGATGTAATGCAGGCCACCGGGCAAGTCGCGAATGGCAACACCGGCAGGCAAACCATCCTTGACGATGAGTACGGTATTTTGTGCATGCGCTTCCAGCAAGACACCATGCGCCAGCATCAGATGGATAAACGGTGGCAACATGGCTTGCAATAGCGCCTTGACCCAGGCTTCGGTGCCATGCTGTTGCAACCAGGGGGAGATATTCAGTTGTTGCTGATCATCGAGTGTTATCAGGGCAGTGCAGGGGAATATCTGTTCGCCTTGCCTGAGTATGGATGTCGGTGATTGTCGCCAGATCGCACCGAGCAAGCCATATCTGTCCTGGCGTGATGCCGCAGGTGTCAGGGTGATGCCCATGGGTTCCGTCAGAATCGCCAGCCTGCAGTGCTGCTGTAAAAAAATATCTTCACTACACAGGTTGCTCAGCCATTGCGATATCAGCGGCGCATTATGAACATGGTGGTCAGACAGGATGCGGTCTGCCGAACTGTTCGCGATGGCAAGCGGCAGCTTCAGGTTGTGATTGCTATGGCTGGCAAGAGATGTCAGTGAACGTATCGATTGCTGTGCCAGCCAGGTCGTTTCGCCCGTACCAAGATAGAGAAGGCGGCCATCTGCCAGCCAGTCGGCATACTGGATTTGCAGACACTGCCGACTATGCCAGGGATGGGCAGGCAGCAGATAATAATCTTCTGCATCCTTGCCTGTGCTTATGATGGCCAGCTGCAGGCGTGTCACTTCCGCTGTACCAATTTCCTCTTGCAAAAATTGTGTATAGTCACCGCCAGGCAAGCTATGAATATCAGCCAGTCGTTTATCGAGTGCCAGCCAGACCAGCCCAAAAGCCTGCGCAAATTCTGGCCCATAGCGCTGATGGTCAGCCAGGGTAAAACCTATACGCGAACGATAGCAAGGGTGATACAGATGGCCTTCACCCAATTGTGCCTCTTGCCATGCATAAGGCAAGTCCAGTGCAGCACGGCCTTTTACTGTTAATGCCTGGGCTTGCAAAGAGCAAGCCTGCTTGGCAGCGGTATGAATTAATTCATTGATGAAGCGCGGGCCATTCTGCGCCGCGTGCGGCCTCAGTAAATTGCCCGCCACAATGGCAATGTCATGGGTGGCGATGCCGCTGCTCACTTCGAATACCGGGCCATGCAAACGGCTGCGCCCAAAGCTGTTTGCCGGATGTGCAGCGATCCGGTATTCAAGCTGTTGGCCTTGTTCATCCACTCCCCGCAAATACAAATCAGCTTTGCCATCAGCTTGTCGTTCCAGATGTCCATCCAAAGCACCTTCAAACCAGAACGCGTCGATGAACTGACGTAGCGTGCGTTCGGCTGCTACTGGATAAAATGACATATTGCCAGTCGCTTGACGTTGTTTGTTGCTATTCATGCTGCTATCCAAAAAATGAGGGCGAGCAAGTCCTCTGTGATTGCCGGGGCAATCACACTTTCCTGCACGATGTGAAATGAAAATTTCTTATGGGGCGGCGACTAGCCAGGGCAGTCGTAGTACTGCGCCATGAGAATATTTTTCAGGACAGAGGCGACGATTGATGGATGTAAATACGAATATGAAATGACGATGGACATGATTCCCCCGCGATATAACGCATGGTTTTTTCACTTGCCCACGTAGGGATGCTGGCGTACGTGTGGAGCTGAGGGCTGGCGCTTGAGAGGGTGTGAAATTGTTAAAGTGAAATAATTATAAATGAGAATCGTTATCATTTGTGATTTATTTGTCAAATAGCCTACAAGGTTCAAGGTCAATTTGCGGGGTGCCGCGCATCTTATTGCCTGTCAGGGTTGAAGAAATCGGAGGCTAAAATTGCTACTTAAATTTCAAATAAGTATGAAATAAGTACTAGAAACAGGTATCTGGACAGACCTGAAGTAATTTCGTCCTCAGAGTATCTCCAAAGCAATTCTTAACCCCTTCAAGCCTTTGCTTCAAAAATATAAAATTTAGTTTGTTGACTTTTAAAACCGGTTTAAATAGAATTAATTTAAATTTCAAACCGGTTTGAGTAAGCTTTAAAACTTTAAAACCAAAAAAATTAACCATAATACCCAAGATCAAGAACAAAAATGAAGGACGAGACCGTGCAAACAAGCGATGCCTTGCAACATCAATTTCCGCTGGAAGGCTGGGGGATTACTGAAAATCAACTCGATGATGGGCATCACCTGCTCAGCGAAACCCTGTTCGCCCTGGGAAATGGCTATATAGGCTTGCGTGGCACGGCAGAAGAAGGTAATCAGAGAATTGCGGCAGATTCATTGAACGGCAGTTACCTCAACGGCTTTTATGAATCCGAAGCCATACAGTATCCAGAAAACGCCTATGGCCTGGCGCGCATCAATCAATTCATGCTGAATGTGCCGAATGCCAAGTGTGTGGAATTGATGCTGGAAGACGAAGCCTTTGATTTGCAACAAGGCAGGGTAGATAGCTACCAGCGTCAACTGGACTTCCGCACTGGCCTGCTGACCCGCACCCTGCAATGGACATCTGCACAGGGGCGCAGCATACGTCTGTACAGCCAGCGCCTGGTCAGTTTCGACAACAAGCATGTGTATGCGATGTCGTATGAAGTCACGCCTTTGAATTTTTCTGGCGAGATCAAACTGATTTCTGCTATCGATGCAGCGGTAAAAAATATTACGGCTGGCGATGACCCGCGTGTTGGTTCAGCCATCACTGGCCCTGTACTGCACACACTGGAGGTCGTGCAGGAAGATGACTTCTCTGCATTCCTGCATCGCACACACAATAGCGGCCTGAGCCTGGCAACAGCAATGCAGAATCATTTGCAAACAGAGTGTGCCTACACCAGCAATTTGCAACAAGGTGATGACAAACTGGAGCAACACTTCAGCATCCAGGCAGTACAAGGTCAAACGATAAAGCTGGACAAGTTTTGCAGCTATTTTTCATCCCGCGATTATCCTGCTGCATCTTTGCTCTCACTCAGCCAGCAGGCACTGAGCAAGGTGTGTGAACAAAAATTTGCACAACTGGCAGCAAGCCAGCAAGCGTATCTCGATGACTTCTGGGCGCAGGCTGATGTGCACATCAGCGGCGACGCTGCCTTGCAGCAGGGCATACGTTTTAATATGTTCCATCTGCTGCAGTCAGTGGGACGTGATGGCAAGACCAATATCGCTGCCAAGGGCCTGACAGGTGAAGGTTATGAAGGCCATTATTTCTGGGATACAGAAATTTATATCTTCCCCTTCTTCCTCTACAACAAGCCAGAGATCGCCAGAAAGCTGCTTGAATACCGCTATCAATACCTGCCACAAGCCAGGGAGCGTGCGCGGCAGATGTCGCATACCAGCGGCGCACTCTACCCATGGCGTACCATAGATGGCGAAGAATGTTCGGCCTACTTCCCCGCAGGAACGGCGCAATACCATATCAATGCTGACATTGCTTATTCTATCAAGCTGTATGTGGAAGCAACGGCAGACATGGATTTCTTGCTCACGCAAGGCGCAGAAATCGTGCTGGAAACCGCCCGCCTGTGGATGGGCCTGGGCCACTACACCCGCCTGCCAGGGCAGGATGCAGAATCATTCTGCATCAATGAAGTGACTGGCCCTGACGAATACACGGCGCAAGTCAACAACAACTATTACACCAATGCCATGGCGCAAATGCATTTGCGTTTTGCTGCTGATATCGTGAAGCAACTGCAGGCTGAACATGCGCAGGCATTTGCCGGGCTTGCTGCAAAAATTCATCTGCACGCAGACGAAGCAAACGCATGGCAAAGTGCTGCCGATCTGATGGCTTTGCCTTACAACAAAGAGCGCGGCATCCATGAGCAGGATGACAGTTTCCTCAATAAAAAAGTCTGGGATTTTGCCAATACCCCTAAAGAAAACTATCCCCTGCTGCTGAATTACCATCCTCTGGTCATCTATCGCCACCAGGTCTGCAAGCAGGCGGATGTAGTGCTGGCCTTGCTCTTGCTCAGTGACCAGTTCAGCCTCGATGACAAGCGCCGTGACTTTGATTTTTATGAAAAAGTCACGACCCATGATTCATCGCTGTCCACCTGCATTTTCAGCATCATCGCCGCAGAAGTCGGTTATCAGGACAAGGCTTACGACTACTTCATGCAAACCGCCAGACTGGATCTGGACAATACCCATGGCAATACCCACTACGGTGTGCACACTGCAGCCATGGGCGGCACCTGGCTGGGTATTGCCTACGGTTTTGCAGGCATGCGTGTTAACCAGGGGCAGTTGAGTTTTGCGCCCGTCTTGCCCAGTCAATGGCAAGACTACCAGTTCCGCGTGCATTTCCAGGCACAGCTACTGGAAATCACCGTGAGCCAAACCCAGGTCGAATATAAACTCTTGCGCGGCACGGTATTGCAATTTCAGCACAGAGGACAATGCCTGCAAGTGACTGAGCAACAAACGACATGCAAAGTACCACTGCATCAACTGGAGCTGGCCCATGCGTAAATACAACTATCGAGGTGTGATCTTTGATCTGGATGGCGTGCTGACTGACACTGCACATTATCACTATCTGGCCTGGAAGAAACTGGCTGAGAGTGTAGGCGCGAGTTTTGACGCAACCTTCAATGAGCAATTAAAAGGCGTCGATAGAATGGGTTCGTTGAACCTGATCCTGGCAGCATCCGGCAAAGACTTTAGCGAAGCAGATAAACTGGCACTGGCAGATCAAAAAAACCTGCATTATCAAAGCCTGATTTCGCAACTGAGTCCGACTGATTTATTGCCGGGTGCGGCAGAGTCCTTGCAACGAGTACGTGCAGCCGGTTTAAAAACCGCCCTGGCATCCGTCAGTAAAAATGCCCAGGCGGTGATAGAAAGACTGGGCATCGCAGATCAGTTTGATGTCGTCGTTGATGCTGCAAAAATAAAGAACAGCAAACCTGACCCTGAAATATTCCTGACCGCAGCAGCGGGTCTGGGTTTGACTGCAGATGAATGCTTTGGTGTGGAAGATTCTATAGCCGGCATACGCGCCATCAAATCTGCGAACATGTTTGCGCTAGGGATAGGCAGCCCGGCAGTATTGAAGGAAGCCGATGTCGTCATCGCAGGTTTGCATCAATTCAGTTTGCAGGATTATTTGAAGTGAAGAGTAGCAAGCTAGTAAAAATAAGCAGTAAATAAAAAATATAATACAAAAACAGGACTTACGAAAAATCGTCCCAGCAAGGCGTCAGCGACGAAGACAGTACTTTAGTACGGCTAGTCGCTGCAACACAGCTGGGGCGGTTTTGCGTAAGTTCCAAAAAATAAAAAGGCAGGAGACAACATGACCCAGCAACACCCGCAGCCAACCAGCAGGCGGCGCATTATTTTTGCGCTATTCCTGCTGTATTTTGTATTCGCCATCCTGCTCAACAGCGTGGGCACGGTAATACTGCAAGTCATCAAGACTTATGGCGTCAGCAAATCTGCTGCCAGTGTGCTGGAGGCATTCAAGGATATCCCCATCAGTATCGTATCCTTTTGCGTGGCATCTTTCCTGCCGCGCCTGGGTTATAAATATGCAATGCTGACAGGCATGGCCATCGTCACGCTTAGCACAGCAACCATGCCCTTGTTGCCCGGTTTCCTGATGACCAAACTCTTGTTCCTCAGCGTGGGTGTCGCCTTTGCCCTCATCAAGGTATCCGTCTACGCGACCATAGGCCTGGTCAGCGCAGACCGCAAGCAGCATGCCAGTCTCATGAATACGCTGGAAGGTTTCTTCATGATCGGCGTGCTCAGTGGTTACTGGATATTTGGCTATTTTATCGATGCCAATGATCCTGCCTCACCAGTCTGGCTGCACGTTTTCTGGTTGCTGGCAGCCTTGTGTGCGGTGACTTTCCTGCTGGTCGCAAGCACCAGCTTTACAGAATTTGAAGCAAAGCTGACTATCAGTAAAAGCAGCCTGCTTACCGATTTTGCCGATATGCTTAAACTGATGGCGCGTCCCCTCGTCTGTGTTTATATAATCTCGGCGTTTTTATACGTACTGCTGGAGCAGGGCATAGGCACCTGGCTGCCAACCTTCAATAATGAAATCCTCAAAATGCCAGTGGACATGAGCGTGCAAGCCACCAGCATTTTTGCAGCCTGCCTGGCGATAGGCAGGCTGGGTGCGGGTGCGGTCATGCGCAAGCTGAACTGGTACCTGGTATTGAATATCTGCCTCATCAGCATGGCCGCACTGGTCTTGCTGACCTTGCCGTTGACGCATAATATCGCCGCCAACCCTGATCTGCGCTGGAGCAATGCTCCGCTGGCTGCTTTCATCTTCCCTTTGATTGGCCTGTTCATGGCACCGATTTATCCAGGCATTAATTCTGTCATGCTGAGTTCCTTGCCGACCAACCAGCATGCCGCCATGACGGGTTTGCTGGTCTTGTTTTCAGCTCTGGGCGGTACCAGCGGCTCGATGATTACCGGCTATGTGTTTGGGGCGATGAATGGGCAGACGGCTTTTTACCTGTCCTTGTTGCCGCTTAGTGTAATCTTGCTGACCCTGTTTTTCTTCAAGCGAGCGATTGAACGACTGGACTGATATGGTCATGAACTTAGCCACTCTGCACAAGTATATAATCCCAGCTTAATTCCACATTAATTCCATCTTTACCATTTGCCCTATGTCGATTACTTTAAAGGAGCTTGCAGCCAGTCTGGGTATGTCCAAGACCACGGTCAGCCGTGCCTTGAACGGCTATCCTGAGGTCGGCGAGCAGACGCGCAAAAAAGTATTGGCAGCGGCAGAACAGCATGGCTATGAAGCCAACCCCATGGCGCGCAGCCTTGCCGTAGGCCGCACCAATGTGTTTGGCCTGATCTACCCCTTGTTGCCATCTGACTTGGGTGACCCCATGTTCCTGGGGGTAGTCGGTGGCATGGCCGAGGCGTTGGAAGCGCGCAAGATGAACCTGATGATTGCACCTGTCTCACCCGGCAATGAATTACCCTCGTATGAGCAAATGGTCAAAGGCCGCCGGGTCGATGGCCTCATCGTCAGTCGCACCATGGTGCAAGACCCGCGTATCGCTTATCTGTCCAGGCAGGGCTTCCCCTTCATTGCGCATGGCCGCACCCAGACCGACAAGCCTTATGCCTGGTTTGATTATGACAATGCAAATGGCATACGGCTGGCTGTGCAGCACTTGCTGGAACTTGGCCACCAGCGCATCAGCCTCATCAGCGCCCCACTGGAATTGAACTTTGCCCGGCAAAGGCGTACCAGCTTTGTCGAAGCCATGAGCAGTGCAGGCCTTGACATTGATACCCGCTACCTGATACAGGATGCATTAGACAGACGCAGCGGTTACCTGGCAGTGCAGCAGCTATTGAACTGTTCACCAAGACCCAGCGCCATCATCGTCGATAACCATCTCTCTGGTGTCGGTGCCATGCGCGCGTTGATGGACGCAGGCATTACCATAGGCCGTGACATCTCTGTCATCGTCTGGGGCAATATGGAAGACACCCTGGTTGGCGACCAGGTCACCACCATAGACCAGCCCGACCCTCGGGCGGCAGGCACCAAAATGAGTGAAATGCTGCTGGCGCTGATGAACGGCACACCCGCAGCAGACTTGCAGGTCTTGTGGCAGCCGGTGTTGATCGCGGGATCAACTACCGGCCCCATGTAAAGAAAATCAAGAAAATCCAAGAAAATCAAGACGGTCACTGATCCTTCAAATACTCCAGCAAATCCAGCCTTTGTTCTTTCGTCAGCATAGGCAAGTCGCCTGGCTCTTTTGCAGCCTTGGTGCCATATTCATGACCAAAGTTACGATTGCCATTCAGTCTGGTATCGAAGGTGAAACCTTCATATCCCGCACTCTTCATACCAACTTTTTCTGCATCAAATTCACGCGAACCCACGAGAAATTTTTCAGGGCGACATTCTGCATCTTTTTGATCGGCAGGGCAGGTCGCTGGCAGCAACAAATCATACAGGGTAGGCACAGAGCCGTTATGTAAGTAAGGCCCGGTCGCCCAGATACCATTCAGTGAGCGCCCTTTGTATGCCTGCAGCGAAGAGTAGGGGTTCATGGTGGTGTCAGGAATGTAATTGCCATGCTTGTTTGAATCATGGATTTCATTACCAAACAAGGCCTGGATGATATTGTGCAGCCATTCAGACCAGCGGCGTATGAAACCCTTGTCTGCATCTGGCGTAGTCACCACACCCAAAGTCGCCTTGGTCAGCAGGGCCGCAATCGGTGCTTTTTTATCCAGTAAGACGTCGCCCACGCCAGCACCTACATATTGATTGCGCAAGATGCCAGAATAACCATCGTATTTGATACTGTTGTCGGCCATGGTCGGGTCGGTACCCACTTCTTCCAGCTTCGACATATGCGCCACCACGCGTCGTTGCGGTGAACGAGGGTCTATCTCTGCATGACAACTGACGCAATAATTGGTAAACAGTTTTTCACCACGCTTGATGCGGGTCTGGTCCAGCTTGCCCAAAATCTCTTGCGGCCATTTGGGAGACTGCAATTCAGTCAACTGGTTTTCTATGCGACGCAAGTTCTGGGTGTTGATAGAGCTGTCAAATTCTATGACTTTCTTGGTCCAGCCCTGGCCAGAAATCAATGAAGTAATCGAGAAGCGCTTGCCTTCATGCCAGTCCAGTGAGCCAAACACACCAATGACTTCACCGGTATTGCGCCCCAGCGGCCCCAGGCCTCCATTGCCACCCAGACCATTCCACTGCACATAGTCATGCTGGGCAATATCCCACAAGAAGGGGTAGCTGACAGGCGCATCTGCCTTGATGAATAATTCCTGCCTGAGTTTGACGATATTTTTGGCCGAGGTCGCCACTCTTTCTATGATCTTGTCGCGGTCAGCAGAACTGATGTCCTGGCCTATACCCTCCAGCGCTGCTTTCACTTCATCCTCGGTCAAGACCTTACCCAGCACTTCTTTTATCTGCTGGAGATTCAACAAATGTTCCAGCGTGCGGTTATAGATGCGGCCAAAGGCATCCAGCCTGGCATAGCCATAATCGACAGGGCTGTGGTTGATGATGTTATAGCTGGTCAGGCGCAGGGTATAAGTCTTGATATCGGCAATCACATCCGCTTCATTGCTATACGCGCCGAGCTTCAAAACAGCCTGGACAAAACGTTTTTGCACATCCGGTTTATCTCTTACTGCCACCATCGCCTGGGTCAGGCCTTTTAAAAAGCCCGCCATGTCTGCACTGGCCGGACCACCATCAATACGCATGCCCGTACCCTTGTAATTGACTTGCGCGGTATGGCAAGCCGCACAGGTAAAGCCCATGTAATTTTTGCTCAGATAATTGTCTTTGACAAAGCCCACAGGCAAGGCATCCGGGTTACTGGAGGTTTTTTTCTGTGGCAGATAACGATAGCGGTTGATGTTCTCATCACTGCGGAACAACTCCGGCTTGTCGTCCTGTTCCAGCACCAGGAAAAAATCATAAGGCAACAAGTTGGAACCCTGCGTCGTCGTATAAAACCACAGGCTCTGCTCAGGCTTCCAGTTCTGCTCCAGATAAACAATCTTGCTTGCGCTATCACCAAACACATCTTGCTTCACCGTCATCGCACCGCGATCAGGATCACTGTCAGACACTTCCCATCTCTGAGACAAAGTAATGATCAATGGCGGGATGATGAACAGCAAAATCAGCAGCAAGAAGCCATGCCATATTTTGAATTTTATTTTTGGAAGTTTCATGATGCTCCCTGATAGGAAAGACGCGGGAAATCCGGTGAATTGGAGATGTTTATGATTGTATTTTTATCATGCTGATATTTTAAGTGTTTTCTATAAAGCAGGTGCTTAACTTGTGATGGGTGTGCATTTTTAACAACGGTACTTTTGTTAATAAAGCCTGTTTCTTATTGGGACTTAATAGAACGGTAAGGGCGAGGTCAAGATTTAAATAAAAGTTGAGAAGGCCTTTCTTTTCGCAAATACCTGAAATATACTGATTGTATATACAGTTAAATAGAAGTTGCCATGATTACCCTTAATGTAGACCTTTCTACAATTGAAGAGCGTTTGAAAGCAATCATTGCTGTTCTCGTTGAGCCATATCGCACATCTGGTGATGTATTTACCTGGCAAATGATGAGAGAGATTGAAGCTGTTGCAATTCAAAAATTGTGTGAATCAGATGATATTGATCTTGGCATGATGAATATCATTAGTGTGCTGCGGGCTCCCCCTGCTGAAATTTATTATCCAAATATTGATCAACCAGTAGATTTTGGTGGCTCGAACTGTATTGCATTCACTTTTTCAATGATCTTTAAAGCCTATAAAAAGGTGAGTTGATGAACTGCGCACGCATGCTATTTAATTCGAATGTATTGACAATACATAGCTGGCAAGCCGCTCAGACTCGTGAGGATGATGAAGTACGCAGGTGCTTTCATGATCCTCACTCATCCCGGCCCAGAAGCACTTTACTGACAGTTCTACATACTTAGTGCTGCCGTTTGATGTGATCCTGATGACGCAAACACGTACATTAGGGCAGGTCAATGATCTATTTCGTGAGGATGGAAACGACCTTCTTGTTAAAGTCCACGCCCTTGTTGCCTATCATGACTTGGGCAAGCGTACCCTTCACACCGATGTCAACCTGTGTGGTGGCGCAATCTTCGCGTATTACTGTGATGGCGGTCATTTCCTTGCTTGCGGCTGTTGCCGTTGAACGCAGGTGATACTGGCTGGGTGATGCCTTGTCTGGTGGTATATCAACCTGATCAGTCGTGGTCATTACCGAAGGGAAGTTATGGTGTGTGATACAGATAGACGATGGGGCATTGACTACTCTGGCCATGCCGGAGGTCTCAAGATTAAACGGCTGCAAGGCATGGAAGTTCAATTCCCAGGTGCGCGCTGTTGAACTGTTTGCCCAGTCATAAATGACGATAATGCGCTCGTCCTTGAAGTAGGCGATGGAACGCACTGCATTATCAAGCAAGGGCACCCACGTGGCTGGTGTGCCGCCGGCAGTCTGGCGGCGGTAGGCTTTGCTTGCGTTGCCAGTGACGATGGCAATGCCATTGCTTTCACCACCGTTATACAGCTGGCCTGCGGCATCAGATGTATACACCGGAACGGTTGGCCTGGGTGGCGACACCGTAGACGGAGATTCTGACTGGCCTATCCCGCCATCAAAGGTCAGGGCATTCTGTGACCTGGTTGAGCGGGTTTGCCTGTGGTGTTCTGAATCATAAACATAATAATAGCCACTGCTGATGAGCATGTCCCTGCCTTTGGAAACCAATGTAAAACTGTTCTGGTCGGCATACGAATGGTTGTAGGCACCCCACTCACTGGATCGGAAGGCGACGCTGGACCCGTTTGCATCCGTGAACTTGCTGGTCAGCGAGGCCAGCCCTGCGTTCGGGAAGAACCAGTTGTCCTGCGTTGGCGCAACCGGCGTGACGGGCTTGGCACCCATGGCCACCAAATTGAAATAATAGACGGGACGGGTGTTTTGGTTGGTGAGATTATCCTTGTTCGCACGGAAGTACCATTCATGCGCCGCATTTTGCGTCAGCAAGGCAAATGGCTGTAAGGTGTCGACGGAATAGGCCTGGTAATCATAGGTGTAGATGTGATCATCACCAAATGGCGTCATCAACTGTCTGTACAATGGGGCAGTGAATGCCATCAGGTAATCCACGTACTTGGAGTAGTAGGGATGCTTGCTGATATCGTAGCCCGTGACAGATTTGATGCTGATCATGGTCTCGAGCAAGGTGGCGACATACCAGCCATAACCTGTACCGTTTTGAAACGCGCCGTCATCACCACCATGAGCAGTACTGCTGACCAGGAATGTCGTATAGGTATCACGCAGATATTGTTCCGCTTCCGGGAAGTTCTGGTCGCCTGCCAGCAGCAATAATACATTCAGCAGGAAACCCACATTGGTCACACCGTGTGAATCTTTTTTGTGCCAATGATGACTGGCGATCAGCGGCATCATTTGCTCGGTTCTTGTTTTGATGACGCTGATGACCTTGCTTTTTTCTACCGCACTCAGATCATCATAGAAATAATCATAGCCTTTCGCCAGCGCCAACAGCACCTGACGTGCCGCCTGATCCTGGAACGTGTAGTTGCTGACACCATTAACCGGGTCCCAGTCTGCCAATGCCAGCAGGCGTGCCTTGCCAGCGGCGGCCATGCTGGCATCATTGGTCAGCTTTGATACATAACCAAGGTAATTCATATCACTGGCCGCTGCCGAGGCCATGCTGTTCAATGAAACCAGCCAGATAGAATAGTCAGTCGGGTTCGGCGTATTGACAGGCCGTTTTTGTGGTTCAGCACCAATGGCCTTGTCCTGTATGGTTTTGGCTTTTGCTTTCAGGACTGCAAATGGCGCGCTGGCATTTTGCGTGATATTGGCCAGCATGGTTTCCTTACTCAAGCCTCTGGGAAACATGCGCGGCCTGATCGCTGATTTTGCCGCATTGATGATTTGTGTGGGGTTATAACTGGCCACATCAATCGCAGTGGCATCGACATAGAAACGCCTTGTCTGGCTCTGTGGTGTCGTACCGTTCTTGCTTTTGTAGCTGACAGTCCATTCATAACTACCGATAGGCAAGGTACTTGGAAACTGATATTGCGGATACTTGCTGGTAACCGACAGATAGGGCTGGCCGTCCTTGATAATATTGATACTCCAGGGTTCTGCAATGTCTGTATTCACCGGTAGATAGCCTTCAGGCCACTGCAATATGGGCGCCCTGGTTTTTGATATCCCACAATCTTCAGGATACACATTTCCATAAAGCTGGGGCAGGTTGGAAATAAAATCAGCTACCTGGTTTGGTGTACAGTTTTGATTAAATCTCGCCTTATAGAGGTTGCCATCATAAGTTGTCACCGCAATGATGCGTGATGACGGCGCTGGTGTGGTCAGTTTGGTCTGAGCCTTGTCGCCAGCGCCAGCATCAGCGGCTGAACCGCAGGCCGTCAACACAAAGACAGGCAGGTAAGAGCAAAAAGCCGGTACGGCTTTAAAGATTCTTTCGATATGCGCATGTAAATGCATAGTGTTAACTCCCTGTTATTTTCATGAAAATGAAGCGTATAGCCATTCTTTGGCGCTGAAGGGCGAGCGTGTAATCGTCTTTGCGCTGATGTCATGAAGGTCCCTGACGGGTAGCGTATGCTTGCCAGGACTTCACTTGTCGCCCACGTTGTTATATAGCAAGTCGTTTCCAGATCGTTCTAATTTTACAAGTTGTTGCATTTTTGACATAATCGGCAAATAATACAATTGTGCTTGTCGCCGAATGGAAGTTTTTGATTCAATATGTGTGACCGCGCAGATTCGGGCCAGCCCTGTAATTGCGGAGTGTGGGCCGAGTGCTCATGTGTACGGCTACAACGCGAAATAAATTCTCGGGCAATGCAAACATCATCAACGAGCACTTTTTTAAGGCACTGGCCATGTCACTCACACTATACGGTCACCCCTTCTCTTCCTACACCCAGAAGGTGCTCATCGCCCTGCATGAGAATGACACTGCCTTCGAATTCCACTGCATTGGACCAGATACTCCAGAATACGCAGCGGAATGGCATCAGCGCTGGCCGCTGGGCAAATTTCCCCCTGCTGGTCGATGGTGAGCGCAATGTCGTCGAGACCAGCATCATCATCGAGTACTTGCAACTAGCCCACCCGGGGTCAGTGCGTCTCTTGCCCACAGATGTCATGCAGGCACTGGACATACGCTTCCTTGACAGCTTCTTCGATCTGCACATCATGACCCCGGTACAACATGCGGTCGGCGCAGCATTGACAGGCGATACCGTAAAAAGACAGGAAGGGCTGGCCCACACCGCCAGCAAGCTAGACCTCGCCTATGCGTGGCTGGAGAGCCACCCTGACATAGCAACATGGGCAACCGGTGAAAGTTTCACACTGGCGGACTGTGCTGCAGCAGCTTTCACTTTTATATGCAGACTGGACTCAGCAGATCGCAGAAAAATACCCAAGATTGCGCACCTACTGCAGCCGCTTGCTGTCCCGCCCATCATTCGCACGGGCAGTGGAAGAAGCGCGGCCCTACCGGCAGTTATTTCCTCTTGGGGCGCCGGATAGGGACTAATGCGAGATAAATCAGGGATTGATCCCCCTGAAAAGTTGATGACCAGTTAGCTACATGGATTGTGCGGTGGAATTTTTGCGAATGGGTTTCTGTTTTTAGACAAGAAAATATCCGATGCAACAGATAGCAAGGAGCATGAAAGGCAGACCAAACAAGGCGATCCTGGCAAAATCTGCTTGCTGCGGGCGATTAGGGAATCCTGGCTCTAGAAAAGAAAATGTCACACCTCTGCCAGTTTTGTATTCGAGATTCCACAACAAACCCGCGCTCAGATAAAGCACTGAAGATGCATAAATATTTGCCTCCCAGGTAATTGGATAATGACCGTCCCTGATCAACAGATACAGGTCATAACACCAGCTCGCAGAAAACAACCATACGCCAATCGCGACCAGTATATGTCGGACGCTGGCTTTGCCTCTTATTCCCAGGTAGGTAATCCCCGTCGCCCACGGCGCAGTCAAGAATGTGAGCACCGACATCATGGCCGCATCAAAATAGTCCCAGGTCGGGTCAGCGGTATAAGGTGCGACGACAGTAATCCCAATTGCGGCAATACCGAAAGTAAACAGCTTCCAGGGTACGAACAGAAATGATTTGTAGCCTTGAATGGGAAAAGACTGGCGGTCAGATAAATAGAGCCAAGCACACAAGATGCAGTAGCTGATCCAGGCGGCGAGATAAAATTCAAGTTCTGTGGTCATTGGCGATCATGTTCAAGCTTGATGCAATATCTGTGGCGTATTCATAATCCGCCGCACTTCATTCATTACGTACTCAAATTGTATGCGCTCTTGTTCCAGCCTAAGATTTTTCCCTAAGCGTTGCTCGCGCAAGTCTTCGAATAGCGCACGTTCTTCAGTGTTAAGAGAATTCAGATCATGTGTGACTGGGCTACCTTCCTCACCCCAATGTATTTCATGCCTCAGCAAACTTTCCCTGTCCATTAAAAATGAGGTGACATGCGGGAAATGTTGGCGCAACTGGTTGAGAATCGCAAAGCCATGCGTATCAATGTCCCCCCAATAATGAATTGCACAGTTATTCAACCATTGAGCGGACGTCAGTGCATCCCAACCATAACCCGAGCCAAAAATAACGATGGCATTGGCGACTTTAGGAAAAGCCAGAAAATTGGTTTCATTCTCGGTAATAAAAACAGTCTTGCCAGACAGGTCAAGATGGGCAAAGCTGTCAGCATCAAGGGTGATATCTGGGTGGCTGATGCCAGCCAAAATTTGCATACGCTCGTCAAGTACCCTGAAGCGCAAGCGCAGTGGCTTGTCCAAAAATCCATAACGCGCCGCGAATTGGCTGCTTCCCGTGTAACGCTCATCGATGGCGTCTCGGCTTAATGCCAGATCCAGCAATTCTGACAGCACAGCACGATTGGCCTCAATGAATTTGCTGTGTATGCCAGCAATGTCAACCTGGCGCAGATAAATTGCGGGGCGTGGATGTGTGCATAACCATGTGACTATCGCCAATAATTGTGGCCACCGGTCATGCAAGTCCAGCGCCTGCACAGGCCGCTTTTTTAACCATGCTTGCAAGACTGGGAATTTATGCAGGGTGTCATCAAACATCAATTGAAAACGCGCAGCTTCGCGTTTCCTGCCTATCAGCGCTAAAGCCGCATCCAGGCCATCAACCCAGGCTTGATCAGGCAGGCGTTGCAAACCATGTACGCGGTGGCGTACTTCGCGCCATTCGATACGGATATGTGGCGCTGAGGCCAGTTCTGCAATCCATTTTCGTACTGTATCAAAGCGATCACTGATATCGCTGGACGTTGGTATTTTCAAGCTCAGGCGTAGCGGGAAGTGGGCTTCAGATTCCAACTGCATACGCAATAAATCACCCCGGTCCCATAGGCGTTGCAACTGGGCTTTTAGTTCAGATGGCCCAGTCCAGCTCATGTCAGCGCATCCACCAGCATATGCAATTTCTGTTCACGATATTCTTCTATCGACAAATTACGTAATTTGGATGCCTGACCATCTTCGTTATGCACAAAACCTACACTGGATACATAAGGTTCAATAATATGAATTTTTTGCAAAGGCGTGACGATCAGTAATTGCAGATTCAATTGCTGGAACAAATTCAGGCCATATTGTGCTGACTCGTCAGAGCCGCGTCCAAACGCCTCGTCAATCACCACAAAGCGGAATGAACGTGAACGTTGCCTGTCCCAACCCAGGCCAAATTGATAAGCGAGGCTGGCGGCTAAAATGGTGTAAGCCAGTTTTTCTTTTTGACCGCCTGACTTGCCGCCAGAATCTGAATAATGTTCATACTCACCATCGTTGCTGCGCCACCTTTCACTAGCAGCAAACAGGAACCAGTTGCGCACATCTGTTACCTTGCCAGTCCAGCGCTTGTCTTGTTCAGACAAGCCCTCACGCCCGCGAAAACGGTCTATGATGGTTTTCACTTGCAAGAATTTAGTCTCTGAATACAGCGCCTCGTCCGAACCGCTTAATGTTCCCTCGGTACAAGCCCGCAAATCCGCCTGGAAGTCGCGTATATCAGCATCCGGGCTGATTTGTGATTCCACAATGATGTAGCGGCCAGGGTTGTAGTCAATCTGTATCAGTGACTGATTGATATGTGCGATGCGCTCTTTGATGGTTTCGCGTTCCCGCGCCAATTGCGCATTGAAATTGGCCAACTCATTGATGGTATTGACGTTTAACATTTCTTTGAAGCGAGCTTCAAAGCGTGGCAAGTCGTCGCGATTCAATTGTTCCAGCAGTTTTTTGTATTCAAACCCGGCATCGACATGAGTATCAAAGTCAGCGGTCTCAAGCTTGAATTCTGTCTTGAACTTGAACATGGCTTCACTGATACCGTTAGCTAACCTCTTCAGCTTGTTGTCTTCTGTCTCTACATTTTTCTGGATGAAACTGCGAACCTCCTGCTCTTGCGGATCGCATGATTCGACGGTGAGTGTGTGCTTGCCCAAAGCCTGGTTACGCAATTTTTCCAGGAGCGGCGTTATATCGGCTATAGCCTGTTGCCGTTGTATGACTGCCAGCGCTAATGTCTGCAAGCTTTCAGCATGCTCTCTGTTATTTTCGTTGATGGCTCGCTTGCGTTTGAGATCATCCAACTGATTTTCCAGCTCATTCATTGCTTGTCTTGCTGTTTGCAAATCCTGGTTCAGCGTTTTCAAGACATCAGAAGCAGCTTCCAGTCTTTGCCGTTCAAGCTGTAAATTGGCAATGCCTGTGACCAGGCTGGCCCAGTTGATTTCTTCAAAGTCCCTGAATTCCTCCAGCTTGTCCAGTACACTAATTTTGGCCTTTGCCGCGTCTTGCAATGCCTTGGCCTCATTCATCAACTTCACAATGCGCAGCATGTCAGCTTCCAGTTGGCGACCGTTCTTTTCCAGCGCTGCAATTTTTGGTGCATTAGACCAGCCTAATACATAACGGCTGCGGTCATTGATACTGTGGCTATCATCTTTTTCATGGCGCCCGTTCGAATCTTTGATTTGTCCTGCCTTGGTGATCGCTCTGGCTTCTTGGCGAAATTGTGCCTGACTTGCACAACAGGCGACATCGAAGCGTTGCAGCAGTTCACGTTCCAGCCATTCATAAAATGAAGAATCTGGCTTGATGGCGAGTTTTCGGACCAGAGAGTCGGCATGAGGGCTAGGTAAATTGCCACGTCTCTGCTGGTGCACACGGAAATATACAAAGCGCCCATATAGATGATTACTGTTCACCCATTCTGCAACCTGCTGGTAGTATTTTTCCGGCACTAGCATGGACAGCGCAAAGCCACGCATGAGCCGCTCTGCCGCACCTTCCCAATCTTGCTCAGTTTCCCGGATTTGTATCAATTCACCGCAAAATGGCATTTCATCTTCTGCTATGTCAAGCGCACTGCATAAAAGTTCGCGTATCTTGATTTGCTTGCTGTCTATATTATTTGGGCGGCGCTTCAGGCTGGTGATTTCTGTCTGTAACTCGTCTCTTTCGATTTTCGCTTGCCTGAATGTGACACCATGTTCGGTATAAGTGTTTTGCAAGCGACTTTCGTCAGTTCTCAAGTCAGTAGTCAATATTCGCAGGGATTGGTTCTTGGTCAGAAAATCTTGCTGATTGTCTGCCGTCTTTTCACCAAGATCGGCTAGCAACTGGCCGTAACGGTCAGCCTTTAACTTGCGATTTTCACGCAAAATTTCTTTTTCTCTTATCTCTGCTTCTAGCTTGGCCAGGCGGTCACCACCATTATTCGCAATGGCAAGTTTGATGTCATCAATCTCAAAGCCTTGTTTTTCACGATGTAACTCCAACTGCCTGATCTGCGCATTATGTTGTAGCCATTCGTCTCCTAAATGACTCAGGCGTTGGGTCAGCAAGTGTAATTTCAATCCTGCAAAATGACCGGGCAAGCCTTCACGGCATTGCTTCAGTTGTTCGATTTCTGTAGCCTTGATGATGTGCAATTCATAATCGGCAACTAGCGGCGTCAGCATAGTGGTCTGGCGCTTTGCCTTCAATACGGCTTCGTGGGCGCGGTTTAAATCTTCGAAGTGAGAAATCAGTGCTTCGGTGCGGCTGGATACATCAAAGGGTTCCAGCATGTGAGTACGAACAAAATCGGTCAGATTGCCGACGGACTTCATTGATACAGTCTGGTGAAACAATTCCAGCGCCTGATCATTTTCGATGCCAAAACGTCGCCTGAACCATGCCGCATATTTAGGGAAAGTTTCCTCTACATCCGCGCCAGAAGTACGCAGCCGTTTGCGCAATTTATTGATATCTGCATCAAAATTGGCAAAGTCAGTGGCGATAGAAAGATCTTTTTCTGCGCCGACAAAGAAACGCGCAGGTTGCCCATGCGGCTCTTTCATCCAGAACATCTGCGCCAGCGTCACAGTCTGGTCAAAACCGGCATTGCGAAACACAGCCAATATGACCGAATAACTATTGTCCTTGCGCAGGGATACTGGCTTGGCAACGCCACTGACTTCATTGCGTTCTGATTTGAAATGACCCAGCACATAAGAGCGCAAATTTCTTTCGCGACTGTCGGCACCAGCCGCCTTGTTGTAAGCCGCCTTTTGTGCAGGCACCAGCAAGGTGGTGATTGCATCTACCAGGGTGGATTTGCCTGAACCTATGTCGCCTGTAAGCAAGCCATTTTTGCCATCCAGATGTAATGTCCAGACCTTGCTGTCAAACGTACCCCAATTCAATACTTCCAGCCTGTGCAGGCGAAAGCCTGACAACTCGACCTCTGCCGTGAATTCAGTATTTGCAGTATCTGATTGCATCACATCATTCATCATCAGTTTTGTCCGATGCATCTTCACCTGCGAGTTGCGCCTGGTAGCTGGCCAGCCTGACATCAAAATCAGCCAGCCATTGCGCATCGACAAAGGCTTTCAGTATGCGCCGCACCTCATAAGTTTGCGGGCCGCTACCGGTTTTCAATTTACGTAGAAAGCCGAGATCTATCACCTTGTTGATGTGGGTTTCTACCTGATCGACCAGTCTGGCTTCGTTACTGCTGTCCGGTAAAAACACGCGCATGAGTCCAGCGATATCTTCCTTGCTTAACACCAGGCGTGTGTCACCGCCATTGGCATCAAATTCTGCCAGCCTCTTCCTGAGCAAAGCCAATAACAGGCTGACAGGAAATGACAAAGGACGTCGCGCCACCAGACGGGGTAGCCTGGTTTTTGTTTTTGCTTCCTGTTCTTCTGGTTCAGGACGGCTTTTGAGAAAGGCATAACCTTCTGCCTCATCCAGCACCAGATCAAGATTGAGAACCGCAACATAGTCACGCACCCTTGCTTGCAGCTTCAATAACGAGCCCCACAATTGCTCATCATCTTCACGGTATAGTACCGTTTTGAGCAAATTGATCAGCAGCGGGGACAAGGCATTTTCTTGATTGGGTACGACCTGGCCGGTTGTGGCGTGGGTAATGGAGGTAGTCGGCGTATCCATGCTCACCTCACAAAAATAACGCGTGGCAGAGTAGCTTGTTTTTCTACTTGCTCACCGTGGGACGTGACTGCATGCCAGCCTATGGTTTCAGTATGATCTTCATCAATCACCGTATTGAAAGATTCATTACCCAAATGCAGGTAACTAATTAACTCAGCAAGGCCATGTTGCAAGGGATGTTTGGTGGTGATTTCTTGCAGCGTTGCTTGTGATTGCAGTTGCAATGCATGGCGTATGTGTAACATCAACTCTGCTTTGTCGATAGTGAAATAATTGTAGAGGGCATTAGTATCAAGATCAGCATCGCCAGCCTGCAAGATCAAGTCGGCAATCACAGGTTTGAAAGAGGGCGTGTGTAAAGGGCGTTCCATAGGCAACTCTATCTCTGCTGTCATTTCATCTATGCTGCAAAATTCGCCCGATGGCTGTTGCTGGCGCAAAGCCAGCGACTTGGATTCTATGCCACGCAAGATGTCCATAATGCGGCGATTTTCCAGCCAGGTCTGGTCATCCAGAAAACGCCGTAATTGTTGCGATAATTGCGCGACTGTGCGCTGGGTATGTTCACCAGCTTCCAGCCAGTCATAATGCACACGTCTGGTACGCGGGCCGGGTGCCAGCTCCTGTACCGGCGTCAAAGCAAGGACATGATCGAGCAACTGCGTCAGTTCTTCCTGCCTGCGGCTGGACATCAAAAAATCCCAAAAGGCACGAAAGCTTTTTCCCTGATCTGAGTCGCTGATGGCATCGCGTTCACCCATGATCTGTTCCAGCAGCGCACCTTTGGAACCTTCCCACAAAGCGATATGCTCACGCACCCTGCGGTC
This sequence comes from Burkholderiales bacterium, assembly GCA_016200895.1. Lineage (GTDB taxonomy): Bacteria > Pseudomonadota > Gammaproteobacteria > Burkholderiales > Burkholderiaceae_D > Undibacterium. The sequence continues at coordinate 45,256 of JACQDX010000018.1, read as the reverse complement.
AAGCTGGCGAAAGTTGTATTCAACCTCACGAAAATCTGTCAGAAGATCACGTGAAATCTGCATGAATTGCTGGAAGCGATCCTTGATACCCGTGTCATCCAGCAGACCCAGATCACCGCTCAAGACCCGGCTGATCTCAGCATCAATGTCTTCACGCTTCTTTTGCAACTCGGCAATGCGCTTGGCCGGGTCAGCCTCGCTGCCTTCACTCATTTGCTTCAGCAGGTCAAACAAGGTCAGCAGGCGTGATTCTGTACCGACGAAGCTGCGCTCAGTCAGGCTGCTAAGCCAGTTGATGGCTTTTTCTGTCGCTGGCGTCAGGTCAAACTGCGCTTCGTCTGAACCCTGCTGATAAAATTTGCGTAACCATGCTTTATCCGGGCTGGCCCAATCATTCAAATACTCATGTGCCCGCTTGGGAAATTCGTTTTCACCCAAACGCTCGCGCAGCGCAAACAACTCGTCTTCCAGCATCTCGGCCAGATCTGCGGCATTCACAACACGTACATTAGGCGCGACAAAGGTGCGATGCAAAAAACTGGCAATCAAGGGCGCATGGTCAGAACACAACAAGCGCCAGGCAGGGTGATGAGTGCGCAGGGCGGACAGAGTAGAAAAGTCCAGGGACATGCAGGATTGCTCGCTATTCAAAATGGTCTTTAGACAGACGATAATCCTACTGCATAAAGATGGGGGTTGTCATGCATATTTAATAATGATGCGTCAATATGAGGTCTACGCTTTATTATTGCAGCACTGAAAATAGTGCTGGCGTTGCAGATAAGCTTCAATTATTGATCCCATGGTTTGCAAGAAATTCATCCATTTCGTCGCCCACACCATAACCAAAGCGATGGCAAATGAGACTTACATTTTCAAGACGATTGCTATATGACTGCGCTTTTTTGAGGGGAAGGGCGGCGATCGTAACCAGAGCATGCTCAAACATGGCGATCAATGCGTCAAAATATGTTTCATCTTCCAAAGCTATGCTATCGATGAAACCAGCAGCTTGCTCGCAATAAAAAACCCTCAGCTCAGCCAGATCATCAGGTTGACCACCGGCGTTTTTATAGTCGGCTATCGCTTTTTTTGCCCTGCCTACTGAAGCGTCCTGACCAAAATCAGGCCAAAGCCAGCGATGGATAGTGGCTTTATACGGACCCAATACATCGTCACCCAGATCGAATCTGGCGTGCAGAATGTGCTGATTGTTTTTGTCGCCGACATACAGATCATGGACCAACTTGATAAGCTCTGTTTCGCTCAGGTCAGTTAGTCTGGCTTTTACGTCTTTCCAGGATACTTTGGATTTATTTGGCGCCATTTATTTCTCTTGCAGCAATAGTAAATTGTAGCAAGAAGGCTAACATCTAGTCGCTGGGTCTTGCAAGATGCGGCACTTCTCTTTGAATTGACCATGTCGCTGCAATCAAAATCCGTAATTGCGAGAAGTTCTGTTTGATAGTGCAAGTAATGCAATAGTTGTGATTAGAGTACTTCGATGACACATATCGAAAATTATGCTAATCCCATCTCATGAGCACTATATTTTCTCCCATAGAATCTGAATTCGCTACGTCTGACGAAGCCGGGTCTTATGACGTGTGGTTTCGTGAAAGTACAAGCATCTCTTGATAGCACCAATCCAAAGCGCTACAGTACTGACGAAGTAAAGTAGCGTATGCAAAAAATCATTAAAGCGGCTGAAGACAGTGCTTCCGGTAATTTGGCTTGATGAAGCTGTTCGGTTGACCGTGCTTTTTCTTCCCTTTGATAGCTCGGGAAATAAACACAAGTAATTCATTGAATGTCATTAACTGATGACATTCAATCACCAACGTCCAATTTGACTCTACATCTGTCAGATTCGATTTTTCGACAGATGGCTTGGCAATAGTAGATATCAATTTGTTGGAATTCGTCTAGGCAGTGAAACAAGCAACAATTACAAGGTGAAAATCTCTGGGCTTGTAAAGTCTGCATGGCAAAAGGATAAAATTTATCTGCAAGAGTGGCGTCAAATTCCATCAATCAAGTTGAAGGATGTGGAGATATTTCGTTAAAGAGAATTCTTAGCATCTGCCTTGACGTTCACAGGTTCGCTGCATGCAGCTCGAAACCCCTGTTCGCCCGCGTCCCACGGGTTCGTTTCTCATCAAATCAACAAAAATAAAAAACCACCCGATGAAGCTGGGTGGTTTTGCATTTTTGGTGGAGTCGGCGGGAATCGGCCATCCTGGCCAGCCATGGCGCTTGCAAGCGCCATGTCGCTCGTGGGCTCGCCGCATGCGGCTCGAAACCCCCACTCGCCCCGCGTCCCGCAGGCTCAATTCCTGCAGATCGTCAAAATACAAAAGCCACCCGATAATGCCGGGTGGCTTTTCTATTTTGGTGGGTCGGCGGGAATCGAACCCGCGATAAACTCAATGTTTACGCGGCTCCCAGCTTGGTGGCTGGCGTTATGTTGTCATTCCCAAATAAAACTTCAGCCTTGCTACCTGCCCCCAAATCAGCGTCCGGCATCCATTTTCCGTACACCCTCGCTATCATCGTCCAGTCTGCATGCCCCATTTGTTTAGCTACCCACATAGGGTGTTCACCGGATGACAACATCATACTTGCGTATGTGTGCCTGGTCTGCGATGGCTTGCGGTACCGGACCTTGGCACTGCGAAGACACGGCTGAAACAGTATCTTACGGATTGGCTGGTCGCCTTTCCAGCGGTCGTTGCTGCGCGGGTTCTGGAAGATTTCCTCATTCTTCAAGGCGGTGAACTGCTTTTGATTGTTCAATGCCTCCAGTGCATTTCTCAGCAACTTCACTTCGCGGCGGCCAGAAACAGTCTTTGTTGTCTCAAACTCGTCCGACAGCTGGGTAAATGCCTTATTGACAATAACAACGCCGCGCAGAAAATCGATATCACTCCAGTCAAGCGCGGCCATTTCTGACGTACGCAGGCCAGTCCATAGGGCAAACTGGATAAAGTTTCTATGTTGCCCTGTGGAATGCTCCAGCATCAGTCTTTGCTCTTCCTTGGTGAAAGGATCTACTTCAGATGGTTTCTTGATGGCATCTGCCTTGCTGTATGTCCAGTTGGTCAGCGGATTGGTTTCGATCAGTTCGTCTTCAACAGCGTCATCCAGTGCCGCACGTAGCGGACTCTGGATATTTGACAGCGTTTTATTGGAAACGTCTTTGGTGGCCAGTTTGTCCCGGATATGCTTTTTCTTGATTTCAGTCAGCCTCAGATGACCAAACCAGGGGATCAGCTTGTAATCGACGATTTTCCGATAATTGACATACGTGCTGACCTTTAACCCAGCCTTCTTGCGGTCTAACCACGCCTCCAGGTATTGCCCCAAAGTTTCAACTTCGCCTTTGTACACCGCAAATTTGGCAGCATTAGCCGAATTCGGGAAAGTCGCAGCATAGTTAAAGCTATTCGTTGCAATTGCATGCAAAATAGCCGCCCGGTGCTGCTCCGCCCGCTTTAGATTAGCGGGCGTGGGCTTAAGCGCGATCCGCTCGCGGCATCGTTTGTTACGATAGGTAAAGGTGATTTCGATACTGCTTTCCGATGCACCTTTAACACCTCTCCCATCTCTACCCATTTTTCATATCCTTGAACGTCAATAAGGTTTCTACCATCAGGCGCTTTAATCCACACTGCATTTTCCGGCCAGATCCCATCTCTAATTTTGGTCCGTATTGCATCCTCGGTATAGCCTGATTCTTTTGAAAATTTAGCAATTGTTTGATAACGTAGCATAGTTGTAAGGCATAAAAAGTCAGTGGGGCAGGGCGACTATTCAACATCAGTGATTTCATCAAATGGCACACAGAACGTCATCCCCGGTAAAAAATGGTCCACCTCTATCACTGCATATAATTGCCCGTTACCGATATGCGGCAACACATGCAACACCTGGCCGCTATGCGTGCCGCTCTCATTCTGAAAATGCACACGCGTACCGGCATCGATAGTCTTCATCATGGCATCACCCTCGATACCAGCGGCAACACCACAGACGCGGCATAGCCAAAGCCAAAAAACAAAGCGCTCCACAACATCAACGCAATGCGCGAATACTTGTACTTCCTCAATTGATACATATCAGCTCCTAAAAGTAGTGGTCTATGGGCGTTGAAATACCCAGCAACTTGCTGCAGTAGATGGTTTGGTCAGGGTAGAAACACGGTCTTTGATGGCGCTGTTCACAATCTTCACGGCGATAAACTTCCGTTTCTGGCTGGTTTTCAGCACCTTTTTCAAATCCCGTATGGCGGGTACTTGCTGGCGGCGCTCGGTGGCCACCTGCATAAAATGGTTCAGATTCACCGCAATTAATTCAGGGTCGCGTGAATGATTTAGCACCGACATATCACCGCCGCTATCCAGGTAATCAAACATCTCCCAAAATTCCTGCACGATAGGGTGATCATCATTGATGACAAGCTGACGCTCCGCAGCCATATCAGCGATTTGCTTTTTCAGTGCGTCTAATTGATAGTCAGGCAGCTTAATCACCAGTGCCAAGGCATCGGCCAGCGCCAGCATCTGCGCATGCGTCTCAGCCAGGCGCGGCATCTTCACCCTGGGGTCATTGCGCAACTGCTTCAAATAAACCAGCGTCTGCGCCTTCAACGTCTCCAGAATGGCTTTCTCCCGCCTTGTAGCCGCCAAGATGAAACCAGACACGTTCTCTACAGACATATACTTCAACTGATCCGCCGCCTCGCCAGATTCAGCCGTCTGCGTCGAACGGTCAAAATACAAATGGACAATCCGCGACAATATCGCCTCTGATGCGTTCACCGGGTTATTCTGCGATATCACTATGGCACCACGGAAGGGTGGCTCATACGTCTCATTGCCACCCGTCGCCATGCCCCTGGCCCGCGTGCTGCGGCCGTTATAGGCTGTCTTCAGCTCATCCCAATCAAATGACTTTATATGCGTCTTATCGTCGCCCATACGCTCCCGGTCAGACTCAATTAGCACCACCGGCATGCCAGACACCTGGCTAAAGTTACGCGCACGCGCCGCCAGGCTAGATTTAGCCGGGTCGAAACCCTCATACCCGTTACGCCCGAACAGTTTCCACAAGAATTCAATCAGCGTCGATTTACCGGCTCCGGCCTCGCCCACAATCTCTAGAAACGGGTATGACGACTGCGTCGCCCGGATCTGCTCCGCAAACAGCGATCCAAACCAAAACGTCAACGCTGCCAGGCCTTTAGCCCCAAATGCCGTCCAGATCAGATTTACCCAATCAGTGCGGTAATCGTTGCGGTCCCTATTAATCGACAACTGCACAGACTTGTTCAGCGACTTAATCGAATGCTTACCCATATCGAAAAAGTCCTCGCTGTTCATCTCATGGATAGCACCATCTTTCACCCCCACGTCACCCAGCACATAACAGCCATGCTCAAGGCTGTAACCAATGAAATCAATCGTATTCACCCGCTTGATGTATTGAAGTTCATTCTCCATAAAGCGGTCTAACTGGTGGCTGGTGCCCCGGTACATCGCGCCACCGGCAATCCCCAGCAGTCGTTTTTTAAATTCCACAGAGCTGGCAATTTGCGCCGCAGTAAACGTGTTTTTGACAGGCGGCATCCCGTTGGAAGGCGTAATCCTGAAGTAATACCAGCTCTCGCCCGTTATCAAGTTCTCCTGAAAATACAAAGGCTTCGGCAGGCAGTTAGCAATCTGATTGATTGAATGCGAAGCCATCAAGGCCTGCTCACGCAACGCATATTCAGACAAGGTCTTTGCCTCCTCTGACTCATCCTGCCCCAGCCGCGCCTTGTTGTATTGCTCCAGATCGAGGCGGAACCAATACAGGCGATTCCCAAAATCCAGATAAAACTCTGTTTGGTCGCCGTTGTGGGTGTACATCAGCAACGCCTTCTCGGTCGGCGTCCTGGCCGTGAGCAAGTCACCGTGATAGCGGTATTCCTCGATATCCTTTTCAGTCAGCGCATCACGCTGGTGGGCATCATTCCAATCAATCTTATTTTTGCCAAGCTGCGGTATCTGCGCGGCCACACATTCCCAGCCTGCAGCCTTGGCTTTCTCGATGTGCTTCTTTGTGTAGCTGCGCCCGGCATAGTCACCGTCAAGAGCCCACACGAGTCTGCATTCCTGATTGCCACGAGACGCCTCAAAATTGCGTAATGCCTCCTCAGGGTAATTATTGCAACTACCCAGCGCCACAGCAGCAATGCCGTGATGCATCAGCGCCAGGGCATCAAAAACTCCCTCAACAATCCACAATTCCTTTACGTCTTGAATGACGACCGGGTCAGGCTTCCACCACAAGCCCAAATATTTGGAACCATATTTAAAATGCGCCTTCTTTTTACCAAAGCGGTGCGGCTGATCAATCAAGCGTTCCCAATAGCCATTAGCAAACGGAAAGCGCACCGTCGCGCTGCCTATCTTCAGTTCCTGGTCAAAGTAATATTCCTGCGTATACATACCCTGAACCTTCGCCAGCTCAAAGCCACGCGCATGCTGCATGTAGGCGTCTGCCGCAATGTTCGGGTTCTTGTTCTCTGGCGAGGGCTTATAACGGTCAGACCAGTTATCAAACAAGTCCGGGTACAGCTCTTTAACATGGAAGGTTTCGCCGCATTTGTTCAGGCGGCCGCAACGCAATACCCAGGGGTTTTCTGCATTCGTGTACAGCTCTTTCTTCTTGCAGATAGGACACTCGCCGCCGCGCAGCATGCCGCCAGATTCTGGCTTGAAATTGAATTCAGTCAGGCGTTGCAAAATCTCATGATGAAGCGATGAATTCATTGCGCGTCCACCTTGTTGCCGGACGCCGCTTCTATGTCAATAATTGCGTGCTTGATACTGTGCTTCAGCATGCATAAGCCGCCCCAAATTTCCTCGTATCCGGGCTTACTTGAATCTAGTTCCTCTGTTGCACTGTTTAAGTACTCTCTTAAGGCGTATAGCTCACTGGGATACAGCATCGTCATCATCTTGATGATGGGCTGGCGGTCGCGCTCAGGTAAATCTAAAAGGTAGGATGTGGTATTCATATTCATTCAATCAAAATCACCGCTTGCACGGCGTTTAAAGTCGTTTACTGGCTGCTTGCCGGGCTGCGCCTGGTGTTTTTGTTTTGCTGCAGGCCTGCCAAACAAGTGCGCCGGTACATGGCCGCGCCAGCAATGCGCCACCATGGCAAGGCTGTGGCGCATCAATGGCGGCAACTGCTCAAAAGGGATCGTGATGCGCAGGGCGGCATGTACCTTGCGCAGTTCGTCGTCTGTGGTTGCTGGTATAGGCATGATTTTTTGTGACGTCACGAAAATTTGTGCTGTTCTTCAATCAGCAACTGGCGGCCTTCCTGCAGCAGCCGCACATTGCGGGAATATTCCTGCTCCGCTTCCACATCCCCCAAACGCTCTGCAATGCCCTGCAGGCGTTCGTTTTCTGTGACACCCAGGCTGATAGCACCCATCAGGGCGACATACACTTGATTAGGTAATCTCATTGCGCTGCCCCCTTAAAAAATTGAATTTCTGTTCCCGCTGACGGTCGCGGTATTCCTTGGCGCGTTGGGCGGCACTCTTGGCATTTGGCTTGCGTGGGCGGCCCCGGCCAGGCTTGTTAAAAATGTCGCGGGTAAAATCATCACCAGGCTGTTGCATGCTCACCACTCCCCGGCAAGGCCGCCCAGATCGTGGATCACTTCCCCTATCAGGCTGCGGTTATACAAACGGCTGATTTCTGGGCCGCGACGGGATGACGCCAGCAGCTTGTGTATCTCTCGCGCTAATACAAAACGGGTTGCAAATGTCAAACGCATGGTGGCCTCCAAAAAATTAGGCAAAAAAAGTCCCTCACGCCCGAAAACAGGCATGTTCATTCATCAAAAACGGGTTAGGGTAGGGCGGCTAGATCAGCGTCACCCGACAGATAAATTCAGCGACAACTGATTCAAGGCAGACTGTCTGGCATGCCTTGAAATAGGTATCCTCACCTTATAGTCAGGCGTGGCAGACAAAGACAAGGTGCGCAATACCTCAAGGCCAGCCACAAACACATGGCCGCAATCCACGTTATTGCAGCGGTACGTGATTTCTTTAAACATGGGTGACATGGTGCGGCTTTTGATAGCGCGTACACCTTGCGTGCAATGAGGGCATGGCAAACCGATTACTCTCATTCCGGTGTCCTTTCAAAATCTTCAAGTGAAACTAAATTCATTGCGCGGCCGCTGCCTGTCATTCTCTGCATGCCCATGCGCAAAAACCGTTTGGCTAAAAATTCAGCCGTTTCATCAAGGTCACGCAGCCCCCATTGAACACGCACTTTTTCAAGTATTTCTAATTCAGCGTCCGTGAAATCGGTATCGAGTGAAGGCATCTTCTTGTTTCGTCTACTTCAAAATGGCCTGATGGTGTCTGTCAAAGTAATTACTTTGCAGATAAGATTTCTGGGACTTGCTCACCCAGCAAAGCGATGGCTTCGCGCAAGACCAGCTCACGCATAAATGCCGCAGGTTGATCGCCCTGATAAGCGGCCATGGCTTTGATTAACTCAAATTCGTAGTCATCAAAGCGGATCATCATTTTATTGGTCTTGATGCGTCTTTTATCTGCGTACATGGCGGCCTCGCTTATTTGGATTCGGCAAGCTCACGTTCATAGTCTGCCAGGCCGCGCAAATAAACCATGCGCGCAAAAGCAGAACGGGAACGCACTTCCTGGGCGGCGTATTTATCTGTCTTTGCCATTTCTTCAGCAGACAGCCGCAAAGCGAGAGGGAGGGCCAAAGGAATTTTTGGCGCACGACTAGCAATAGAGGGCAGGCTCATAATGTATTATTAAGAGTAGTTACAGGGTGTAGCTACTATAGTAAAGAATAATTTACATGTCAACATATAAAAGTAAAGAAATGTTTGGTTTTGGGGCTAGGCTTACCGAAGAGCGCCAAAGAATCGGCCTTACACAGAAGGCACTTGCCGCTATTCTTGAAAAAACTTCGATGACGCAGATCAAATATGAGTCGGAAGAAACGAAGCCTGATTTGCTGTATTTAGTCGGATTGGACAAACTAGGCGCAGATATCTACTACATCGTGACAGGGCGCAGATCAGCGAATGTGGTAGCTAAAGACGAAATGGAAGTCTTGGATGGTTACCGGGCGCTCGATATTCGAGGAAAAGCGGGGGTCCTGGGGATGATTACGGGCTTGACGATGCCATCAGAACCCAAAGCAAAGAACATTTTTCATGGCGATATAGGCCAGCACATTATCGGTGATATTACTGGACCAAACACCGTCAACATGCCAGGGAAAAAGTCAAAGAAGTAAATGCCGACAACAGCCAAGCAATAGACATAGAAGCGAGTGTCGGCCAGGCATTCTTAGGCCATCTGAATGAAGCACCAAGACTAACAACCTACATGCACATCAACGTTGGCTCAGAAACCGAGCCAACAAAACTGCAAATACAAACTGAAAGCGAAAGGGCAGACCTCATAGTCACCGCGCCCCTGGCGATCCACAACACTATTTGCCACAAACGAACAGAACCAGAATGCACAAAATGCCAGGGAAATGCGCACAGACAAAGCAGGCTCAAACGATATGCCACTTGCCTTGTAATAGGCGCGTCACTTGCACTATGCGCAGCCATGGCCGCAACAGTGCTGCCAGCGTCATCAAAACACGTTGAGCAAAGTCAGATGCAAGACCAATGCTACAACGACGGCAATCAGTACTCAGTCGGGAGCATAGAGAAAATGGATGATGGGCAGTTCAGGGAATGTGTGGCCCTGCCGAATCAGGCATCGCAGTGGACACGTATTAAAAGAGTGCGAATACGCTAGTGATATTCGTTCGAAATAGACTAAAAAATAGGAGAATGCTTTGCCATTAGAAGTGACATACACAAATACATATTGGGAGCTGGTCGGAAACAATATGAGGGTGATTTTCCGACACACTGTCGTAACACCCATATGCTTACTTATCTTGCTAGCAGGTAGCTACAATCAGGCAACAGATGCGGCGGGGCATTTTTATTTTAGGTACTTCCTCAAGGATGCAATTGACTCACTCATATTTTTTACTGTCGGAGCATCTGTGCTATTTGCTTTCCTACCCTTGCCAATTATTTGGAGCAAAGGTAAAGCAGGTGTGTTGGGACCACATCGGATTCAACTAACTGATACTGGTTTGGTTGAAGAGACAAGTGTCAATAAGACTGAGTTAAAGTGGTCAGGCATTACTAAGATACGTACCAGTAGATCACATATTAGGATTTATATTTCTCCCTACAATCTCTTCTTGATCCCGCGCAAAGCATTTGAATCAAGACAACAGTCTGATGATTTTGAGGCCGCTGCAAGAAAGTTTATGGCTAGCGCTAGTGAGGGAAAGGCCGGGGCGAACGTTATTTGAACAGAAGCGCGGGGTCAGGTCTCTTAAGCAAACATTTTAAGCCATTGAATTTCAATGGGTAAAAATCTCGTGTTTGCTTCGGTGCGACTTTCGGCAGGGGCCGATTACTACGCTGACATTCATACATTTTCCAACCCGGCGGGCGATTACTCGCCACTAATCGTCCCTACACGCTCGCAATCAAGAATCCAGGGCAATCATGATGAGACGATAGAAATGCACTCCGAAATACAGGTTGAAAATGTTTTCTCTGAGGATTTTGAAGGGAAAATTAAATTTGTGCTTCAAAGCCAAATCGTAAGTGGCGTAGTAAAGGTGGGTATGGATATGACCTTGCGATTTAATTCGGGTTTGGTTATGACAATGCCGATTGATGAGGTCGAGATTGTTGATAACCAGTATATTAAAATTAAAGTTCATTGCGACGATTCGGATGAGCTTGAATTTCTTCTCGGATTAAATCTTGACAGTGAAATTTTAACGGTTGAGTAAATGTACAGCGCTGGGGCGCGGAGTCAGGTCTGATATTCACACATTTCCAACCCGGCGGGCGATTACGCGCTTCTAATCGCCCCTACGCGGGCTGATACCAGCAATCATGTTTTAAGGTAGCTATGCCATCAACTTAGCAAGTTATCGCTTAAGTGGTTTATTGGTGTCGACCAACATCTTATTTCTTTGTTACAGGTGTATTGACGCCGATATAAACCCAAGCATTTTCGTCCTCGTTGACGCCGAGCAATGATGCAGAGTAGCCAGTTCCCCAAGGTTGTCCAGAGTCCCACATTCCAGAGGAATGTCCAGTTACTTCGGTTGCGTTAATATAAGCCCTTGGATTGGCTGGCTGAGGGCCACTGTAAATAGCCACGGAAAGTCTTACTTTGCCAGCAAAATTTTCGGACCAAGAGATAAAAGCTCGTCCTTGAAATTCGTGCATATTTATGCCAAACATCGCCGTGGTACTCGCTGATACAGGTGTAATGCCGCTAGCGTTGACTTCCAGTTTGCCTATGGAAATGTCACTCATTTTAACTTCCCCTCAATAAAGTTTCATATTAGAAATTTACTTCACGGATAAAACACGGTATGAAATCATACCAATTAAATATCGTACCATAAAGATAATCATTTAATTATCTTATTTTTAATTTTTCAAAGGAGGGCAACCTAGCGGATTATTAGACGATTACACCTACGCGCCTTTAATCGCCGCTATATGGGTTCAAGGTACATTAATAACAAAACTTCCCCGCAAATCAAGCACCTGATTCTTGGTTTCATTCCTTACCTCTACAAACACGTTAATTTCGCACCGATATTTACCGGGGGAGACGCGGGGTCAGATCTGACATTCATACATTTCCAGCCTTGCGGCGACTACGCGAAAGCTAATCACATCTACTCGGTCTGACTCAAAGAACAAATTTTCTTAAATCATTTGTCAGCGCGTATTCGTAAACTGCATTTAATTCGCGGTCAATCTCTGGCGAACGAAATTCCATGAGATCTGCTTTACTTGTGAACGATTTCATCTTTTCAAGATCTCCGCCTAGAATAATGGTTAATAGAGTGGCGTAATACATTGCATCTTCGCGATTAACATTTCTGAAAGACAGGCGCTCTAAACTGTCAACGTAGAGCGCTAAGAGTTGTTCGTACGTCTGCATTGACTGGAATAGAGGAACTACGGCTGTTTTATACGCGTTAAATATTACATTAAGGCCTTGCTCAATTCTGCTTTGCGGATGCACTTGTTCTGAGGAATAGACAGATCGTTCCTTGGGTGTCATGTTGATAAAGTCTGAGTCAGCAAATGAGTAGGTCCAGGGATTTGCTTTGAGGTTTGAAAAACTGCCGCCTAGATTATATGAAAGGTGTCCGTTAATTTTTTTTGAAAGTTTCGCAAGTTCAGTGAAGACCACGCTAGCGCTGCCGGTCACTGCTACTGTCCCACCTCTACCATCAAAAGACAAACACAATTCTTGCGTACCAAACGCAAATTTACGTCTGAATTTATGCCCAGACTTTCGATACGTAAATCCTTCTTCTGTCATGAGCGGAATAAATAGTTTCAAAAAACGGTCGGTTGGAGATTCTGTTATTGGCAAGGGTGAGTTCATAGTTTTTTTGAGTTGGCGCGTATTTATTAAAGATCACAGAAAGACAGTATTAACGCTTACATTTATACCTTTTTAGACATGAGAGATTACCTAAATCTAATAGTCCGGGCAGCGGCTAAATATGGCGGCAATATGTGTTGAGAAGCAGCAATCAACAGCTTATCATTATTACTCTGACTCTTCTACTTGCCTTGCATCCTTGTCCTCCTGCCCCTTCCTCGTCTCCATCTCCAATTGCGTAGTAAACCCCTGCGCGGCAACGCTGTGCGTGGTTTTGACGATGATCCAATCTGTATCCCCGATTGGTGCTTTTAAGCTGGGGATGCGTACGCCCATCATGGGCGTAATATCCGGCCTGCCCAGGGCCAGGGTAAATTGCAAGGTGGCCTTGCCACGCTTGACCCGGTTCATTTCTGCTTTTGCTGCTTGCTCGGCCGCCTCTTGATTGGGGTAGGTGTGTCGCAGGCGTTTTGGGTTGTCGTCTTCGCCTATCAGTTCGCTTTTTTCCTTGGCGTCGTTGGGGTCGTGCCATTGGGCGCGCACGCCGCTGTAGGCGTCACGGCTGGCAGTGTGGTAACGGTGTTTGTCACCGTCGCGGCGTTCCAGGGTGATGGTGGGCAGGCTTTCGCCTTTGCTGTTGTTGCCTTCATCAATGGGCAAGAACAGCAGGGCGTCTTTTTTGACGGTGGCCACCGCATCAAAGCGTTTGCCCAGCCGGTTTAAAAAATTAATGTCTGACTCATTGGTCTGGTCTATGTGGTCTATTACCTCACCCTGCAGGCTTTGGCTAAGCTTGGGTGTTAAGCCGTTGTCTTTGGCAATCTGGCCCACGATATCAGCAACGGTTTTTTGATCAAAGCTGCGGTCTTTGCGGGTGCGTACTGGCTTTGCCATCTCTGCACTGCGGGCGCGCAGGACCAGCATGTCTGGCGCGCCTTCGTGTTCCACCTCGTCCACCACAAAGCTGCCTTTGTCCACCATGCCGCTATGTTGCAAGCCCAGCTGCAAAGTGATCTTGACGCCTTTGCGCGGTATCGCCACGCGGCCGTCGCTGTCGTCTATGGTGATGTTGAGTTCATCAACGGCGTTTTCTCTGGCCTCGGTCAGTGTCAGGCTGACCAGGCGCGGGTATATCTTGCTGGTAATGTCCTGGCCGTCCAGGGTGATGGCAAAGGCTGGTTTGTTGTGGCTCATTCTAAATCTACCTCTTCCCATTCAATGACATCTTCGCCCAGATCCGGGCCGCCCGTGTGCGGGTCTACCTGGTCGCCCAGATCTACCCGCTTCAAGCTGATAGAAAAATCTATCCTCTGTGGTGTGCCGTCATCCAGAAAGATGGTTTTGCCCTTCGTCAGATTAGTCAATAAAAACTGCCCATAAATGCGCCCGGTGCCTTCCACCAGTACATAGGCATCGCCAGCATCCCCCATTTCTTCCAGGTCATCCAAAGACGCCGGGTCACCGGCAAAGGCTGGGGCCATCCAGCCGGACAAGGTGATGGTGTTGTCACCTGGGCCTAAGAACTGGTGCGCGTCGCGCTCGCCCACGCGGCTGGTGTTCGGGTGCTTCCATTCGATTTGTTGCTGGAATTCTTGGTAAGCGGCCGTGGACAGGCTGAATACAAACTGGCCTAAACTCATCATCATGGTGCTTCGTCCTTCTCAGTTTCGTTAACTCTCGTCGTAGTCATGCATGGCAGACCGGCGTTGCTGGCTCTGCTGACGTTCACGCCTGTCCAGCTCGGCGGCCACGGCTTTGGCAATGGCTTGCGGGTCTGCGCCTGCAGGTGGGTTAATCACAATCTGAATATTGCTTGCGGCTGGTGCTGGGTTATTGCCTGCGCTGGCCGCGTTGCTGCCAGGTGCTTGCACTGGTGGCCTGCGGTCAAACTGCAGGGGCGCTGCCTGGCGAGGCTGCTCGATGGTCAGCGGTACTACCTGCGGCATCAGCGGCGCACCTGGCATGGCATAGGCGGGCTGCTGCAAGGCCATGGCTGGCGACATGGCCGCCGCCAGGGTTATGCCTGCGCCTATGGTCTTCATTTGCGCTGTGACGCCCTGTAGCTGTGCCAGCGGCAGGCCTGCACCGTTGCCTATGCCGTTTGCCAGCCCTTGCATGGTGAATTGTCCTAGCTCAGTAAACACCACGCTGGGACTGTGTATGCCTAATTTCTCTTTAAACCAGGACACAACGTTATCCGCCATGCTGCTGATGGTCTCGCGCACGGTGGCGGCCGCGCTGGTGATACCATTCACTAGGCCTTGCATCATAAAGCTGCCAAACTCGGTAAATTTGGCGGGTATCTCAAAGCCAAAATAACCCAGCACGCCAGCAAGCGCACGATGGAACAAGCCTAAAGGGCTCCAGTTCAGTATCAGGGCTGCAACGCTGCCGATGCCGCCGTTAAAGGCTTGTTTGACCTCACCCCATACCCCCATGAAGAATGCGCTTACCCTGGCCCAATTGCGATAGATCAGGTAAGCCGCACCGGCAATGGCCGTGATTGTCAGGCCTATGGGATTCATGAGCAAGAAGCGGCCAGCGATCAGGAATACACGGCCCAGCCACATGACGGCATTGCCAGCCAGGCGCAAAGCAGGCAGCAAGCCACGCAACCAGCCACCGACGCGCGCCAAGAATGGCCCTATACGGGCAAACGCCAGACCAAGCCGGGCAAAGATGCGCGATAACAAACCGCCGCGCATGCCCAGCATGAACATACCAAAGCGCAGCATAGCAAACGGTGCCAGCACTGAGCCGACGACGATGAGCAAGCCCCCCAAAGCTGTCGTCACCAGTGCCAAGCCTCCCACGCCGATGACCAAGCCTTTACTGATGTTGGGATACTCTTTTGCCAGGGTTACGACTGCTTCGAGCTTGTCAGCAATGAATTCCAGCCCTCGCGCATACAGGGGCATGATTTTATTGCCTATCTCCAGTTGCAGGTCGCGCAGTTTCTTTAATGCGGCAATTTCCCGGCCTTTGGCGGTATCTTTGGCAAGGCCCACGCCAGTGTCAATATCGGCGGCGCGTTCGTTGTTGTGGGCATTCTTTTTAATCTGCGCCATCTGGTTGACCACCGTTGCATACAGGCCTGAGCCGGTGCGATTGGTCATGATGGTGCCTATGGTGTCTTCGATTTGGGACTTTTCTGTAATGCCGTGCGCGGCCAGTTTGGGCAATAAAACCTTTTCTATCCATTCAAAGGGGTTAGCCTTGAACAGCTCGCCTTGTACCAGGGCTTTTTCTTTGACCTCGTTGACGTTGCCCACTTTGTCATAGATGACTTTGTTTTTATCCACCAGGCCCAGGCGCATCAATTCAGACGCGGCGCGGTTGGTAGTTTTGCCCTGGTACAGATTCTGGTACGCAGACTGCAGCGCAGTACCAACACGATGGCCGCCCATTTCTTGTATCAGGGGTTCCATCTGATAGAAAAAGGCTTTATCGTCCAGCGCCTTGGCAGCCAGGCCACCGGTCTTGATAAAGTTCAGCCATTCGCCGGAACCCACGCGGCCGCCGGTTGCGGCAATGACCTTTTGCACCATATTGGCTTCGTGCTCGAATCTCTCTTTGCTGGCTAGGCCGCCGCGCAGCTCGATGACTTTGAGCATGTCCATAAAGGCTTCATTCTTTTGTGACGCTTCGCCTTCGCTGTAGAGGGTTTCGTTCAGAAACTTCATTTTGGCAAGCAGCGGAGTGACCATTTCTGCATGGTGCCGGTCACCAAAGACAGACAGGGCATCGCGCATCAGCTCAAGATTTTCTGTCTGGCTGGTACCATAGGTTTTCATTTCAGCGGCAAACTTGATGGCTTCATTTGAATCATGCGCACCCAGCCCTAAGCCTCTGAGGCGTTGGGCTTCAGATTCATAGTGCTTGGATTCGTTCACGCCTTTGATCAGCGGCATGCTCATGGCCGTACCTGTCATCACCATATCAAAGCCTGTTGACTTGGCATTTGAGGCCGCCATGCGGGTTTTTTCCATGCGTGTCTTAGCGGCTGATACTTGTTCATGCCGCTTCGCCAGCTCGGCCAGCTTATGCTTTTGTGCGTCTATCTGGCTGTTGGTGCTGGCGATGCTGTTGCGCAAGCTGCGCTCATGCCCGCTTAAATTGCTGGTACTGACGCCTGCCGCGTGCAGCTTGTCGCGCAAGACCTGCAATTGCTGGCTCTCGCGTTGGTGCTGTTCTTTGATCAGCCTGGCGGCCTTGGTGGCGCGGTCAAACTCCCGCGTCATGGTGCGCGTGGGGTTTTGGGTGGCGGCCATCTGTTCGGCCAGCTCTTTCACCTTATGGCGGGCAGCATCGAGCCGCCCGCCAGTCTCGCGCAAGCCGGTATGCAGTTGCCTGAAGCCGGAGATGGTTTTTTGTTGGGTGTCCAGGTCTTTGAGTTTGTCGCGCAGGGCTTTTAAGGCCTTGCCGCTGGCGCTGGACTGGCCCATGATTTTTTTTAGAGGCGCGGTTACTCGCTCTATCATGTTAAACACCACTTGCAGCTTCAGGTCACGTTCTGACATTGTTACTCCGTACTGTTGCGGACTCTGGCGCGTTCACGCCAGTCCATGAGTTCCAAAAGGCTTAAATCATCCATGGCAGACGGCGGCCAATGAAACACGATAGCCAGGTCTGCCATGGCGTCTTCTACTCTTTCTGGAATGCCATGCGGTCCGCTTTCTTGACTAAAAAAAGCGAAACCTCCGAGCCAATTTCTACCAGGTCGGCCACGTCCAGATTAGCGACATCCTGCGCAGTCAGGATAGGCGTGGTGATACGCGGTAAAACTTGCTGCAGGGCTGCGACGTTCATCTGGCCCAGCTCTACCAGCGACACGCCGCGCAGCTCGCCTGCCTTGGGCTTGCGCAGGGTGATTTCTGTAATCAGGGTGTCACCGCGTTTGATGGGCTCGTCCAGGGTGATGGTTTTGTTTGTGATGAAAACTACTTCGTTATTGGTCGTTGTCATGGTGTGGCTTTCTAAAAGTGATTTGACTACTTGTTAAATACTGCTTATGCAAGTTTGCTTACATGCCGATAGCTGCGCGCAGCTCGGCGCGGCGATCAATACCGCCGACTATTTCAACGCCGTTGATAAAGTCGATTTCGATAATGTCCTGGCCGTTGATAATTAGCTTGTAATAGCTGCAGGTGGTTTTGTATTTCTGGTCGCTCTTGTCGGCCATCTTGGCGCTGCCCATTTCGATTTCTTTATGGCGGCCACGAACGACGATTTCTACGGCCGTGACTTCTGCGGTGTCATCGTTCTGATAGGCACCGGCAAAGCGCAATTGCACGGCGTTGTGAGTGACGGCACCGTATTGCAAGAGCGCATCCACCAGCAGGCCGCCTGCCGTCCAGTCGAGTTCTATCTTTTCTGTGTGGTAGTCCACCTCGATAGGGCCAGACATGCCGCCTGCGATGTACTCTTCCATTTTGCGGCTGAGTTTTGGCAAGGTCAGCTCAGGCACCAGGCCCAGATAATTCGCGCCGTCATTGAACAGATTAAAGTCCTTTAATTTGCTAGGTAGTCCCATGTTTGCTCCTGGTTGTTGGGGATATGCCCGTCATGCTGACGGGCGGTTTGTTTTCTTAGGTGGTGATTTGCTTGGCAAAGTCAGCCAGGTATTTGTCTGTAATGCGCTGCTGCAAGACCAGGTCTTCTACTGGCGGCACTGGCGTGTAGTCGTAATCAATGACCAATGAGCCGATTTTGAGACTGTCCTTGCTGTTGGCCGCTGGGTCGAACCAGGCTTTGCCGTCAATAATCAGCCCGGCTGTTTTGAGGGCGCGGAATTTGGCATTGATGGATTCAATCAAGTCACGCACTAAAGACGGGTGCATGGGCTTGTCCACGTAAGTAAAATGCACCTCGGCTATGGTGTCGGCCAGCACCTGGGCGGTACGGGTGTAGTTCTCAAAGAAAAAGAATTCTGCTTCCTCTGCTGTACGTGAACCCCAGAAGCGGTACCCGGTTTTGTTAATCAGGGTGGTGACGCCTGCAGCGTTTAACACACCGGCATCGGTGGCACTGCTTTGCAGATCCCAGAACACGTCCCGCGCTATGCCGGTCGGGCCGTTCACCACGACATTGGATAAAGACTTGTGCCAGCCTGTGTCATTGTCAATCTTGGCGCGCAGGCCCAAGGCGTAAGCGACGGCCGGTATCGATGCGCTGGCATTGCTGGCGGTGTCGAAGTGTACAAAATCCGGCCAAATAATCATGACCTCACGCTGCCCGAAGTGCTGACGGTAGGCAATCGCTGCTTCCTTTGTCTGTGCGCCCCAGGCAGAGGCATACACAAAGGCGCGCAGCTTTTGTGCAACGGCGGCCAGCTCGGTGGTGACAGCTTGCGTATCGAGGCCAGGTGCGCCCAGGATGCGCGGCTTTATACCAAACTTGGTTTGGGCTGCCAGCAAGGCTTTAATGCCGGTGTATTGGCCGCTTGGTGTCACGGTGCCGACTACATTGGCAGTTTGTGCCGCCTCATCCACATCACTGGCAACACGCACCACGATGGTCACAGGGTTGGTTTGCAGGCTGATTGCTTCCAGCGCCTTAGAGAGCGTGCCTATGTGGCCTGCTTTTGCAAGTGCGGCGGTGACGTTGGTAATCATCACCGGCACGTTCAAAGGAAAGACTGTTGCGTCTGCATCGTCTGCAGTTGCCACCAGGCCTATGACGGCGGTGGAAACGGTACGGATTGGGCGCGTGCCTTCGTTAATTTCGATGACGCGTACGCCATGGTGGTAAGTTGTTGCGGGCATTGTGTTTGCTCCTGTGGTTGGTGAAACAAATTTTTAGTTGAAGATCATGCAAGGATGGCTGCAGCGCGGCCAGGCTGGATCAGCCCGGCGATTTCCAGCGCCTGCAGGCCGGGTGTGGCTTCTGCTGGCTTGATCCAGTCTGAGTTTTCAAGGCGCATCACCCAGGCCTTTAAACTGGCGTTGGCGTCTGCAGCGGCCAGAATGGCGGCGGTTTCTTCCTTGGTGAAACGGTCGAGAAATTCGCCACGGGTCAGGCGGTTGGGCGTTGGTACCGGAACATCTACCGACCAGGTAAAGACCTGTACCGCATTGATATCTGTCAGGGCATTGGCTGCCAGCTCGGCGGTATCACTGCTGCGCCTTATGGCTTCACGCTCGGCAAGCACCTGGTCAATATCGGCCAGACTGCCCCAGCCTGCGGTATCGCGTTCCTTGGCGCGCTGCAGCTTCCAGTCCGTGGCGGCAATCAGCCTGGCTGCTTCTTCTTTGATTTGGCTGCAGCGGGCGGCTTTGGCTGCCGTCAATGCTGTGTCCAAGTTCAGGGTAATGGTGGTCTTACCCTTGGAGACTTTAACGATGCAATGCGCCACCAATGCCGGGTTAAAGCCGTCCGGAGCTGGTGCCAGGCGCACGCCTTCCCAGGCTTGCAAGTTATCGTCTTGTGAATAGCCGGTGATTTGATTGGCGTTGTCAATGATAAGTAGTGTCATCTTATTTAATCCTCCTTAGTCTTTAAATAACCAGATAACCCAGCGTCATGTAATAGCTGCCGGTGCTGGCGTCCGTGAAATAAAGCGGGCCGTTTTGGCTGCCTACGGCTTTGTGTGCTGTGGTCAGGGTGATATAGCTGGCCCCGGTGGCCGCTGACAGTGCCTGGCTACTTGCGCCAGTCAGATAGAAGTAAGAAGGGCCAGCGCCGCTATACGCGCCAGACATCGCCAGCATCAATATCTTGCCGCCTATGGCCGCGCCGCTTTGTGCCGTGCTGGCCGCATAGGTACGCTGGAAGACGGTCATTTTGTTGGTGAACAGCCATTGATACAGCGCCGTTGCCGTGCTGGTGAGTGCTGTTGTGATACCTGTATTGCCGTGCAAGGCATTGCGTACACCTGCATCACCAAAGAAAGTGCTTGCCAGCGTCGTGCGGCCTGCGGTGATTTCGCTCGATACAAAATTCCAGGCGTCTATAGCGGCGGTGATATCTGCAAACAGGTACACCATGATGCTGGTCAGCTTTGTGTAAAGCGCATTCATGGCCGCACTTGATTTAGCCAATTCGCGCAATGCAATCAGGCTGGCCCCTATGGCGTCTTGTGCCGGTGTGTTGGCTGCAATAGCGTTTAACCAGTTTGTAGACGCATAGATCAGCGTCATAGCGGCTTGTACGCTGGCAAACTTATCCATGGTAGTGCGGCTGGATGTAGTCAGAGTCAGGCAACCAGGTATCGCGGCGATGTATGGCACCAGGTAAGCGGCCTTAGTCTGTATCCATGTTTGCATGACACTTGATGCAAGGATGTCTGTCCATGCCAGTGTGCTACCCAGCAATTTGGGGCGTAGCACATCGTCTTGCAGTGCCACTTGTATGGTCTTGGCTTCATCACTGCACAGGCGCTGCCACACACTGCGGTGGCTTGCGTCTGCCAGCCAGACATCGATATCCGCGCTGGTCATGGCATCAAACAGGGCCAGGGTGTCGCGGCCTATCAGGGGGGCATTAATCACTTTGTCCAGGCCACCAAAAACAGCTCCCGTTAAAATCAAAGTTTTACTGTCGGCATTGGCAAGGTCAGTACCCTGCAGCAGAGTCTTGGCGCGGGCGATGTACTGGTCGCGGAAATCGGCTAAGTTGGTAGAACTCATATCAGATCAATCCTGCAAAAATGAGAATAGAAAGGTCGTCAATCTGGGCTTGCAGATTGTCAGTTGTGGCTTTGCTTGCCTTGTTAGCCAGCCCTACATTCAGGGCGGCCACATCGTTATCTATGGCCGTGACGGTGTCACGCAGGCGCGCCACTTCTTCCGCGCCGGTGTTCTGGATGTGTGGCAGCTTGTATTGCTGGTTTGGGGTCTTTTGATCGATCATGGCTACCCTCAGATGACAATGACGCGCAAGTTACGGTGACGCGGCCGGGCTGCTGTGTTCCCTGCCAATTCCAGCTTTGCCCGCAAGCGGTCAGCCGTGACGCCGTTCAGCTCGTAGGTCAGCTCATGCCAGTCGGCGGCGATATCACGGCTGGATACAAAGGGCGCGGCTGTATAGACCGGCGCGCCTGCTGCCTCTGGTGCAACGCTGACATTCAGGGTCGCGCCTGCAGGTAAATAACAATCCACCACGATGCGGGCGCGCACGTTCTGGCCTGCAGGAACCAGCGGGCTGATGTAGTTGCCCTGGTTGGATACCGTGCCAGCCAACAGCGTGACGCCTGGGTGCAGCACCGGCGACAGACTGGCCGTACCTGTTAATTTAGCCGTGACGCTGAATTGCCCGGTCATGGGTGCAGCCAGGCGCACCGGCTGACCGTCGTCCACGTTCATGACAGAACCACCCGGCAAGGTGATTTGATATTCAACGCGGGTCTGCGCGCTGGGTGTTTCTACCAGGCTTAACAGCATCAGGTCGGTGACGTTGGCAAGATTGGCATTGCCCAGAGCGATGGTGCGCGTGGTAGCTGTAAATTCAGCGGCCAGCAAACGGAAAGCAAGGTCACGGTCCTGGTGCGGTGTCCAGGTAGTGGCGTTGCTCGATGACAGCAGCACGCCCACGGTATAAGGCTGGCTGGCTACCCATTGCCCCTTGTGGTCGTCATACTTGCCCAACTCGGCAATGCTGGCCGCCGTGGTGGCATCGTCGCACAAAATTACCAGCGCATAGTCCACACCGCCAGTCAGAGAAACAGGATAATCAAAGCTGATACGGGTAGCCTGGCCGTCCACATTGATGGCTGCAGCCGATATGCGCGCCTGGGCGATGACTTTCTGGTTAGGGATGCCGGTACTGGTTTCACGTATCTGCACCGCAAGCAATGAATTACCCTTGGCCGTGAACCACAGGTCCAGCCCGGCAATCTGGCGATCAGCCGCCAGGGTAAACGTCTGGGCCAGTGGGTCAGCCTTCAGAAAAGTCACCCAGCCGGATGCGTGCACAGTAACAAGCTGTTTTACATCCTGAATTTCCACACCGGTGCCGCTGTAGATAGCAACGCCAAAGCTGCCATGGCTGCCGACAAATTCAACGCGCTTGCTGCCTGCAGGTACCTTGGCCGGGATGGTAAACGTGCCTGTGATGGTGCCGGGTGTTGGTGTTGCCAGATTGGCAGGTACCACCGCAATGCCATCAAAGCGCAGGCTCTGGATGGTTTCGCCCGCTTCAAAACCTTTCACTGTAAAGCTGACGCTGATCTGGCGTATGTATTCCGCTGCTTTGCTGACGTGGCTGATGTCGCGGGTGATTTGGTTAGTCGTGTCGTAAGCTTCGCCGTTTTCAACGATCCACAGGCCCACGCGGCGGGTAATGTTTTCTGTGATGGTTTCAGTTGTTGGGCTCATCCATTGGGTATCCACATCTGTCCAGCGGTCGATAGCCGGGCTTAACACCACGTCAGAGGGCAGCGGGTCGAAAGCGTCGTAAGGATTGATTTTCATGCTGCCGGTGCGCCATGGCTGTTCCAGCAACGTGACCGGGTTGAATGGCAAGGTTTGCGGCACGGCCAGGCTGATGGATAGCAAGTTAGGCTGCACTGATACCGGCAAGGTCAGCTCACCGCCAAAGATGGCGGCGGTTTGTGGCAAGCCCTGGTCGCGCACGCTGTCAGAGATAAACGGGTCCACCAGCAAGCCACGCTTGGCCGTGGCATCGCGCAGCTGTGTGCTGGATTCAAGGCGCTGCTGCGCTACCAGCTCGGTCAAGGTATCAAGGCGTTTGCTGTAGGCGGCCAGTGTGTCCATAGGAACCACGCGCACGCTGTCTATCATGACCGTTCGATTACCAGCACGCCAGTTCTGCAGCACAGATGCCAGCGGCAAGAGATTGGCAGGTACGCTGGGCGGCCTTGGGTTGTGGTCTGCCGCCACGCCTGGCAGCCAGACCAGCGCGCCTGCGCTGTCCATGCACAGGCGGTCTATGCGGGGCAGCATGCGGTTATAGCTGATCAGAATAGCCGTGCCAGCCACCGCGCCAGTCACGGTGCAGCCGTCGGCATCGATGGCGCTGGCTGGCACAGTTGCCAAATATTGATAGGTGACTTTGTAGGTGGTGCCGGGTGCGGGTTCCGCGCCTGGTAAAGACCAGTCTATCTGCTGGGCGGTGAATTTCCAGTCCACATCCTTGGTGTAGGTGGTTGCGCCTTGTTTGACTGACAGCACCACGAAAACAGAACCATCTTCCAGCGGGTCAAGCGCACCAGTAAAACCGCCGTGTGCCACGTCTATGGTCTTTTGCGCTGTGATGGTCACATGCGTGACGTTCGCAGCCGGGGCGCGGTCAAAGTTCACGCGCTGGGCTGCTGGGCCTGTGGATTGGTGCGGCTCGTTCTCTATAAATCTGTAGTCAGGTGTGGCAGTGCGCACCAGACGGCGGCTGGTGGGCAACTCGACAGCAAAGCCGGACACGCGGGCGCGGCCTTCGCTGACGGTGTACACCTGTTCACCAGTGGGCAAATTATCTGCTGCAGTGACGTTCAAGCCGTTCACCACATAACTGCCACCGGATGAATCGCGGTCATAGCGGGCTAAGGCCTGGGTCACGCCATCGAGCTGGGGCGGTGGTTCTTTGCTGCGTACTGTGCCATCTTCTACGGTATAGACAGGGTAGAAATCACCTGGCTGGCCGTCACCGGCAAAGCCCCAGGCCAGCAGCTTTTGTAAGCGGCCTGCACCGGCTTTGTCAAACCCACGGGTATTCTGTGCGCGGTTGCGTAGTGTTGGGTCTTCCAGCTCGGTGATGATGTGGGGTTGCAGGTACACGCCCACGATGACGATACCCACCACGGCAATGGCAAGTGTTGCAGGCGGTATGCCACGTACTGCGCCATCCACATACAGCGCGCCTGATTCACAAGTAGTCGCGCCGGTGCTGGCATTGACGACAATACGGGCATCACGGATGACCGCGCCGTCTGCCAGCAGCACATCAGCCACGCCCTTGATGCGTGATTGCAGCAGGCTTTGTGTTTCGTTGAGTTCGTCAGACTGGATTACCTTGTCTGAACGATACAGCACCGTATCAAACTGCTTGGCCGGGTTGTAGCGGTTCAGGTAGCCTTCGAGATTAATATTTTGTTCCATGGGTGTCCTGTTCAGAATGGCAAAACGTAGCGATAGACCTGCTCAGTCGCGCCGGAACGTATCAGGCGCGGGATGTGGTCCAGCATGTACAGGCGGCCAGGTGCAACAACCTGGGCGGGTGTGAAATAGCGTTGCCCTGCTGGCAGGCCTGCAGCCAGCTCGGTGCCAACAAACAAGCCTAGCTCGCGTATGCTTTCGCCGGTGCCGTCGCCATAATCAAAGACAAATTCCAGCAGCAAGTAGCGCGACGGCGTAGCCACGATGCGGTACAGGTCACCGCCTGGCACTTTGATGGTGTTGGGTGCGTTGGGGTCCGTCTCTGGTACCACGAATTGCTTTTGTGATGCCACGCGGCGGCCTATCTCGTCCACCAGGGCGGTGGCGGTGATGGTTTCTGCTGTGGGTGCTGCATCCCATGCGGGCAGGCCACGGCCCCAGGCCAGATGCAGGGGGCGGTTTTTTATCAGTTCGGCCAGCTCGATGCGGCCTTGGTCTTGCAGGACTGCCATGTCAGTGCCTTTCTATGGATTTGAAATTAAGGGGTAGCAGACTGCCCAGCCGCTGGCCCATTGGTCAGCCCAACCATAAACAGGCAAGGCCGGGCTGGTGACGCTGGTGGCGGTGCTTGGTGCAATGGCGGTGATAGGTGCAGGCATGGCGCGCGCCATCAGTACAGCGCAATAGCTAAAGCGGTGATTGCGAACAACTGGCAGCAAAGCCGGTTGATTCACCTGGCCGGTAGTCAGGTCGCTAATGCTGACCAGGCTGTTCAAGCGGATTTCGCTATCAAGTACCCAGCTATCAAGCTGCATTAGGGCATCGTCAACGATGGTGTTTAACTGGCGCGGCCGGTGCGCCGCAATTGGGGCCAGTGCTGGCGGTGCATTTACTGCAGCCGTGTGCGTTTCACCGAATGACAGCTTTACGCCATTAGTGCCGGGCTCAGTTGAACTTGTAGACCAGATACCAGAATCATCATCAAACAGGCATTGATCAAAGCTGGTAGCGTCAAAGCGGCCAGCGCGCAGGTCCTGGCCGTGATACAGGCGATAAAAACGGCTATGGGCGGGCAAGGATGCATTTACCACCTGGCGTATACGTGCCAAGTCCAGCGCGGCCGTTGTGGTGCCTGGATCTATGTGGATTAAGAATTCATCTTCTTCTATTGCAACCTGGTCATATCCCAGCCAGGACAAGGCGCGCACCACACTGGCGGCGCTGCCGCGTTCCAGCAGCCAGGGCAAACCAGCGGCGATCAGCTCGGCATTGCTGGCAAAGTGCAGCGAGAATTGCGCCAAGTTCCATTCAGCGGCAAGCCAGGGCTGGAAGGCGGCAGGCATGCTGCTGGCGATGTTGGCCGGTGTGTCTGCAGCCGTGTCCAGATCCGCACGCGGGGCGATGCGTACCAGATTGCGTTCCAGTTCGCTGGCGTTGGGTGGCAATAACAAAGCGAGATCAGTCACGCTACACCACCATCTGTCAGGGTGATGGCACCAGCGACGGCGTATTCATCGGCGGCAAGCGCGGTATTGCTGGCGGGTTGGCCTGCAATGGGGAATTCAACGCGGACAATGCCAGGCTGTTGCAGTTGCGCGGTTACCCAGGACAGCGGCACAGACCGGCCCAGGCTGGCATAAGTGGCAAGCGAAGCAGAAAAGGAAGAGGTAATTTTTGTGACGATATCAGCCGGGGCGCTGGCTTCGCGCCATAGTGTTGCGGAGACGTTCAACACCACAGGCCGCGCCACGGCCACGCTGACAGGCACACCCAGCGGGCGGGCGTTGGGTGCGTTCATGGCTGCCAGTACGGTGGCGCTGGTGGCTTGTGCTTGGCTGGCATCGATCAGCCACAGCACCACATTAATGACGCCTGGTGTTTGGCTGGTGACGTTGGCGTCGCGCACATTGGCGCTGGCAGATAGGGCAAGCAAGCGGTATTGCTCTGCCGTGCCATTGCCAGCCAGGGCGGCTATGCGTAACTGTATGCGGCTGCGGTAACGGTCGTCTGGTTCGCTTGGCAAGCGGGCAAGGTCGTAGAACGCGCCTTTGTGGTCCAGATCCGTGCCGGTGGCAAATGCCAGCAGGTTGGCGCGGGCGGCGTCGTTGATACGGCCGCGTAGCAGCATTTCGCGGTAGGCAAATGCTTCTACCTGCTTGACCAGCGGTTCAGAGGGCAAGGCCAGCACGTTGGCGGCGCTTGGCTGGCGTTGCAGCAAGTCTTGTTTGTGGGCGGTGACCAGGGCTTCAAAGTCTAGCACTTCGATGACTGCAGGCGGTGGCAGCGATTTAAGATCAATCATGCTCATGCTTTCACCGTGACAGGTAAAGACAGGCTAAAGGCTTTTGCTGCGCGCACCAGTTGGCCTTTTAGATCAATGATGACCTTGCCGGGCTGGTCTGTGCGGTACAGCTTGACTTGCGTCAGCTTGATGCGTGGTTCCCATTTGAGCAAAGCTTCTGCCGTGGCGGCATACAGGCGCACTTGCGTGGTGCCATTGTCTGGCTGATCTATCAGTTCAAACAGCAAGCTGCCATAGTCGCGGCGCATCACGCGGGTGCCTATGGGTGTGGTCAAAATATCGGCA
This sequence comes from Burkholderiales bacterium, assembly GCA_016200895.1. Taxonomy (GTDB): domain Bacteria; phylum Pseudomonadota; class Gammaproteobacteria; order Burkholderiales; family Burkholderiaceae_D; genus Undibacterium. The sequence continues at coordinate 18,063 of JACQDX010000018.1, read as the reverse complement.
ATGCTCTGGCGCAAATGTGCCAGGCCTGCGAGTCTTTCACCAGTGTTTAAATTCATGCCTGCCATATCTGCGTCTCAGTCTGGAATCAAGAACCAGCTACGGCCGGTGCTGGGGTGGGTGCAACTGGCGTGATGCCCGGCGCGGCATGCGGGAATGCCGTTCAATGTCATCCATGAGGAACCCTCTACCATCACCGGATTAGCGTGCGGTACCGGGCCATGCGGGACGATACGGTCACCCAGCAGCACGACAGGCGCGCCATCGACGGCAAAGAAGTCTTGCCCGCCAGCGCGGTGCGGGCCGCCTGCGCGGTCCAGGGCTTTTACGGCTACGCCATAACTCATGATTTGACGCCCTCAAATTTAGGCGTGCGCAATGTCACACCGTCGTTACGCAGTTCCAGCGTGGTGGCACCAACGACAAAGCTAAACTTGCCCTCTGCTGGCAGCGTGATGATGTAGTGATGCTCTGCGTGGTTGTAATCAGCCGTCGCGCCGTCTGGGTATTCGGTGCGGGTGTTGTCTGGATTGGTGTCGGGTGCGGGGTTGTGTTTACTGGCAATGCCTGGCAAGACCACGCCGCCCGCAAATTCACCAGAGGGTGAAAGCAAAACACATTGTTCGCCAACAGTCGGCGGGTTCCATGTCTTGGTTTTGCCAGCGCGTGCCGTCGCCATGGGCAAGAAGCCGGTTTTGATATCGCCAATTTGCAGGCGCACTTGCGGTACGCGGCCGTGCTTGACTTCGGCAATGGTGCCAAAGCGGACGAGATTTTCTAAGCGGCGAGAGAGGTCAGCGAGATTAAATTTCATGCTGACTATGGTGATGTGTCAGCCTGAAATGGTCACGCGGCGCGGGGTTGCTATGCTGCTTATCAACTCATAGGTGTTTACGCGTGCGCGAAGGGTGTGAGATATTTTGAGGTAACATGGGTGCGAACACGCTGGGCTGTATGCAACTACGCGGGTTTTTCTTGTGAGACATCTGGCAGAAGGCGTGCGAACTCTCTTTTGACAGCGCCATAACATTCGCAAACCAGACTTTCCAGCCCCGTTCTGTCCACAACTATGATATGCCCCCTCCGATATTGGATAAAGCCAAGTTCTTGCAATTTTCCAGCCAAAATAGTTACACGTTCACGCCTTGCGCCCAAAGTGGCGGCGATCAACTCGTGCGTCATGATAAGTTCTTTCCCAGGCATGCGATCCAGGGTCATTAACAGCAAGCGACAAAGTTGTTGCTCAATCGAATGGCGTGGATTGCAGACCGCTGTTTGTGCTATCTGCATTATTTGCACTTGGGTATAGCGAAGCAACAGCTGCATTTCTGCGCCAGCTTGATCAAAAGTCCTTAGCAAGATATCTGAACTCAGGGTATATCCATACCCATCAGACAGTACTATTGCACGGTTGCTTGCGATATTAGTACCCATCAATAGGGACGTTCCGACCATGCCCTCGTTGCCAACAGCAGCAATCTGAATGGACCCGCCTTTTTCTAAAAGGCATTGCAGAGAAACGACGGCGGTCACAGGGAAATAGACTTCATGAACTTCGCAACCACGCTCATATAAGATGTCGCCAAGAAACATGGCGACCAGTTTCAGATGAGGTGCCAGCCTTGCGGTATTTAGCAAAGTGGCGAGCAAATGGTTTTGAGTAGGATCTTTCAGGCTGTTCATGACAAATTTTCGTGTAATGACGGTGCTAAGATTCACCTTGAAATTGCGCAAGGACAGGTCTTTACAGGATCATAGTTAAATATCAAATCAAAATAGTGCGCAATTCAATATAGCACTCTACTTAGCCAGCGTAGATTTAATTTGTGAAGTAGTCGCGCCCACGCCAAGACGGTTCCTTCCTAAAATGCCATGCGTGCGAATACTCGAATCCATTCGTACCTATCTAGGCTGATCAAATTCGACAAAACACTTTGCTTAATTCATTTTGCGCTTTAAATTTGGCGAGATAGAGAAATTGGTCACGCGGCACGGGGTTACTATGCTTGATAACAACCTGCTACTTGCTACGCGTGCGCGTGCGGTAAGAGATAATCCTAAAAGGACGCGGCGACGTACTCGATGCTCTAACACCGAATACGCCACCGCACCAGCAGTGAGGATCTGCCAGATTGGCCGATGACCGCGTCACCTGTCGACAGGCGCGCCAAGGCTACCACGTTTTTGGTGATTTTAAAATGCAGGATATCCGCTGTGGGACATGCTCCCGTAAATTGGGTGAGGGTGAATTTGTCACCCTCGCCATTAAGTGCCCACGTTGTAAAACCTTGAACCACTTGAGGGCCATGAGCTCCACATCTAATACCGGAGCCCATATTGAGCAAACCACTCGTACCATGGATGGGCGGCAAACGCCGTCTGGCAAAACACATCCTGCCCCTGTTCCCTGAACATACCTGCTATGTAGAACCCTTTAGCGGTGCGGCGGCATTATTCTTTATGAAGAAGCCCGCCAAGTCTGAAATTATCAACGACATCAACGGCGAATTAATGAACCTGTACCGTGTCGTGAAATACCACCGTGATGCCCTGGCAGAAGAAATTAACTTTATGCCTGTTGGTCGTCGCCAGTTCCAGTTATACCAGAGTCAGCCGCTTGAACATTTGACGGACATACAGCGCGCCGCCCGTTTTTATTATCTGCAAAAAACTGCTTTCGGCGGCAAGGTGACCGGTCAGCATTTTGGAACGATGACTGATCGCGGCCCGCGCCTGAACAAACGTACTTTTGTTGAAGACTTCAAAGCAGCGCAATCGCGTCTGGCTGATACTGTCATTGAAAACCTGCCCTGGCAAGAATGTATAAGGCGCTATGACAAACCGCATACGCTTTTTTACTGTGATCCACCTTACTGGAAGATGGCTGATTATGGCGTCGAGTTTGGCCTCGATCAGTTCTATGAAATGGCGGCCTTAGCGAAATCCATTAAGGGAAAGATGGTGATTAGCGTGAATGATTTACCTGAGATGCGGAAAATTTTTGCAGGGCTGAATATGAGTACAGTTGAGATTACTTACACCATTGGGGGAAATGGCCGTTCAACAGAAAAAACAAAGGAGTTGATTATTATTACCTAGCAGATTTGATCATATTTTATTTGGGATAAACGACCTGTCTTAGACAGGTCTGCTGTATGGAAGAATTCTAAATTTTCTGGACAAAAAATTCTGAATTCTTTTTTACTGGTTGATCTAACTTTACTCCAACTTCACCGTTTGAAAAAGTTTCGACATCGATATCGTTTGATTGCATTGATAAGACTTTAACTTTTTTAAATGTATTTTTCTTCTTAACAAACAAATCCATATTATTTTTTAATTCGACGTCAGAAATATTAAGTATTGCTATGGAGCCTGACACGAACACTTCTTTTGCAATACCGAGGCTGACAAGATTTTTTGGTTCTAGTTCAATGCGTCCGAGTTCAAATAATCGTTCGCGGATCTCAGTTTTTGTAAGAATCCCGGTTTCTACCATGAAGTATGCTTTATATAACTCATAAGTTGTGAGTAGGCCTCGCTTATCTGAAACTGCGTCTTTCATTTGATTTTCTGTGAAGGGAGGATTTTTTCTGGTTTCTGGTGGCATATATCTTTGGTGATTTACGATATACAAACCGAAGACATCAAATTTATTTCTCTGCTCACATCGTCGCATCCTTATCTTGCTGATCTGTGAGCAGTCGTTATCAGTTGATGTGCCACCGATGCCTTTTACTTCAATCACTAAAAACCTGTCACCGCAATCAATTTGTAAATCTTCTTCTAAAATTTCTGGGTCAGTATCGTCTAGATTTACTACTTTTTTAAAGTCTAACCATTTTAAATAATGTTCAACCGCAGAAACGAGTTTCGCCCCTGTTTCTGAAATCAAATCATGAAGAAAACTGAACTCTAATTTAATATTCTTTATGGCATTCGCATTTTGCTCAACTGCCTTTAAGTAAGAATTTTCAATTTCCTCTCTTCTTTGAATTAAAAGGTCTTCACCAGGAAGCAAATAATCGCCATTCTCAAGCCAACCGAATTCGCCATGAAATGGAAACAGTTTTGGAAAAACTCCTGGGAGTAAATTATTAAATAATTCAAGCAAAAGAGCCTTCTTATCATTCACACATGGAAAGACCAATACACAACCGCTTGAACGAAAATCAATAAAAGAAATTACTTCATTATCATTATTTAGCAATAAAGGAATAAAGTTAGGATCTTTCACTAATTTTCTATTTTCCTGAATTTCAGGATGTGTAAAAACCAATCTATATTGTGAATCATTTGAGTGCTTAGACAACACACGTGAAAGTTCCAAGGGTTTTTCAGGCATTTTCATTATTTTGCCTGTTTTGTTGTGACATTCCGGGAAGCCACTGTAGAAATTGGTATTTTTATATTCACTCCGGGTCGTATCACCATGCCCAATTGAATTAATTTCTACTGAATGATAGATAACGCTTTCTTCTGAGCTTGCGAATATTATTACAATAGATTCTTTCCGCAATATTTTATTAACTGTCTGCTTGACTATCGTTGTAGATAGTGCTTTTGGATTAAAAATATTTTCTGGAAACGTACTCACTATCGCGTGTGTAGTTTGCCCTTTAACGTTTTCAAATGTAGCTTCCACTTCCTCGTGAGATATCTCTACACTGGAATCCATATTAAAAATTAATATGTCGAACTCATGTAGATTATCGGGGTGTGAATAGCTTAAATTCAGTAAATGCTTGTCTCTACTTTTTAAGTTCGGAACTCGCACTAAATGCCCTAGTGACCCTGTCGTACATTTAAATGATGCATCTTTAAGTGATTCCACGATGGAATCGTCTAGGTCAAAAAGGCATATCTGAGGAACATCATGAATTGTTTTTTTGTCCCTGTTAGGATTATCCAATGCCTCAGCGGGGATATTGTTTTTATTTCTTTGAGACATTTAAAATTCCTTTAAAATTTTTTGCACTTGGCTCAACCAGGGAAATCTTTGTTTCGAGCATTTGTTATAAGTGTACTATTTATATTACGTGCTTTAAAAGGCTAATTTTTAATAACTCTCTATCTATTGCATTTAATCCTAGCAGTGGGCGTGAGGAATAGTTAATTTCAGGGCCGTGTTGGACAACGCGATCTTTTAATCCAAACTGATGCACTCGCGCAATGCGGGCAACGCGGCCAAAGAATCCCACAGCAATTTCATTGCCGTCTGCTTTTACTTTCAGGTTGGCATTGGTGCGCAGCTTGGCAAACATAGCGGCCTTCTGCTTTTTTATCCGTTCCTTTTTATTGCGCAAATCCTTGCGCGGCTTCCTGGGCGTATATTGGAGACCTTCAGGCGTCATTTGCGCTTTGATGCGCTGCTGCTGTGAGCGACGCAAATCCTGGGCGACTTTCAGACTGACTTTGCGCCGGTTGGCCGCATCTAGCTGGGCAAGCAGGACGCTTGCCCATTGTTCTAGCGCCTTGAGATCGTCAGCCATTGTCTTGCGCTGGGTTGAGTACCTGCCATTCCGCAAGCAGGTTGTCGCCGTTGTAGAGCTGCCAGAACGGTGCGGAATAGTCCGGTGTGGCGGCTATCTCGCCCGCGTGTGCAATATCAAGCTTATTGCCGGTCTGCTTGACTATGACGCGCTCGGTAATGTCCAGTTCTAAACTGATATCAACGCTGTCATGATTATTGAAGTCAACAACAAAGCGTATGCCCTTGTTGCTTTTGTCTTCGTTGCCGAGCAAGTCTGCCTGGTGCACTGTCACCCAGTCCAGCAAGGGAACCATGAGCGCGTCTTCTTCGCCGCCGTAGTCGGTCACAATGACATTCAAGACATAGGCATATTCAAAAGACCGTGAAGCCGTGCGCGTGGTGCGCAAGCTGCCTTTGTCAGCAAACACCAGCAGTTTGTCTGGGTTGCGCTGCAGATCCGGCAAGGCGGCTGTCAGGTGGGCGCGTAGGCTATTTGGTTTGTACATGGTTGGAAATGGCCCTGATGGCCTGGTAGCTGTCTATACAGGCATTCAATTGCCTGATGGCGTCGTCACCGTCTGCGGCGATGGCTGCAAGAGCTGCTCCAGCCTCTGGCGTAAGTTCGGCTCGCGTTTCTGGGCTATTGCCGGGTCCAGTGGTGGTATTTGCGCCGGTATGGGCGGTGCAAGCTTTGACGGGGATTGACAGGCGCACAGCACCAGTGCGGACATCACTAATAAACTTGTCGCGTTTGTCTTTTTCATTTTGCATTTCCTTTTGGTGGTTGGTGGCGATGGCGGCCAGGCTGCGGGACATGAGCTTTTCATTTTCGCGCGCGGTGGCGGTGGCTTCTGCTTTGTCCTTTTCAATCTGGGCGGTGAGTTTATCTACCTGGTGTATGGCGTCTTTGTATTTGACGACACAAAACAGGGCAGCGGCGGCCGCGACCAGGGCAAGCCATGGGCGTGGGTCCAGCAGTTTGATGAAGTCGGGCATGACGGTGGCTTCCTTATACTGGTTTCAAACAGAGTGCGCGTTCTGCGGCCCGGCGTCTTGTCAGGCCTGTGTACACCACACCACCGGCTTTGTTCCAAAACTGCATTTGATTGCACGCGCCTGTGTAGTCGCCTTTGTTGAGCAAGGTAATCATGGTGGACGGCTTGCCGCTTTCCAGCACGCAGAAACCGTCTTTGACGCCTTTGCGGCCTGGTCCCACATTGAATACAAATGACGTGAAGGCGGCGCGCTGGTTGTCGTTGAGTGGCACTTTCAGGCAGCTTTCCATTGATGCTTTTGCCTTGAGCAAGTCTTGTACTGTCAAGTCGTCGCATTGCTCTATGGTGGCAGTCTGACCCAGCTTGACGCCACCAGTGTGGCCCCGGCAAATCGTGGGGATGCTGACCGGATCAAGGTAGGCAGTTTGCCGGGTGCCTTCAAACAGGACAATCAAGGGTAAGGCAGCGGCAATGCCTGCAGCGATCAGTTTTTGTTTGATATCTGTACTCATGATTGGCTCTTACCTTTCTGCGCATTGGCACGCTGATTTACACGTCTGTGTAGCCAAGGCTTTAACATTCTGTCGCGCACAAAAAACGTAATCTGCAGTACGGTATAAATAATCGTCAGGATGAATACCCATTCATTGAGGGGGATGCCCAGCAAGGTGATTGCACTGATGGCGATAGGTGGCATAGATTTCACTGTTTCCATGGGGTAGTCGTTCATGGTTAGTCCCACAAGTTAATCATTTGCAGCACTGGCGCTGCAGGTGCGCGGTCTGGTAATGTGATTGCTTTGCCCATGGGCAGGAATGCACCCAGGCCGCTGATGCCGGGATTTAAGGCCAGCACGTCAGCGATGACGCTGGTGCTGCCCAGGTGACGCCAGATCAGCAGGTCTAAGGTGTCGTTTTGTTGGGCGCGGACGATCATGGCTATATCAATTCGACCGTGACTTGATGGCGGCCCATGAGCTTAGATATCGCCCAGGCTGCATTCCTGCGTTCTTCATCAGGCCCATTTGCCAGAAAGCCGACCAGCTTCTTGTCATCCAGTGACGTGGCGGTGGTGTCGTAATCCTTGTACCGCTCAATCAAATCTGCTTTTGCTGTGCAATAAACAGCGCGCAGGTAGTGGGCAATCAGGACGCTTTGTCGGTTGACTTGGGCGGCTGGGATGGCGGCCATGCTGCTGTGTCCTGCGCCTATGGCTGATGCCTTCAGCTCTTTGACCTGGTCATTGACAAAGATGATGGCGTCTACCGTGGCTGCGATCAGACGGGCATCGGTGACGGTGCCGTCCAGCCTGATGGCGTCGCGCATGGCGATGACATCCAGATCCGGGAAGAATCCATCATTGGTAATGATGTTGTTTGCCTGGCTTGTGACTGGTTGGCCGCCTGGTGGTGTGGCTAAAAATGATGGCATGGCATTGGACGGTGAAAGGTTTCAAGGGGGCGGTGGGTGGGCTGTCACAGGGTAAATGGCTAGAAATCCCTGATCGGCCCACGCCGCCCGGCGCCGGAGGGTGCCTGTTATGCAGGTGGTGGCGGGCTGGTGGCCGTTTCATCGTCTGCAGTTTTCTTTAAACGGCGTTCCAGCCGTTCAATATCTTTTTTGACGCCTATGTGTTGGAAGAGGTCCAGTGCTTTGCGCAGGTTGTCCAATGCCTTGCTGGCGGCTTCTTCTGGCAACTGTTCAAAGTCAATGTCGCCATTGCCCATCTTGCCTATCTGTGCATAGCCCAGCGCCTTGTACAGCTTGGCACTGGCCTGGTCTGGTACATCAGCATTGACGGTCAGCAGTTGCACGGCTCTGAGCGTTTCCACGGCTGCGGCTGGGCTTTCAAATCGGCCTTCGAGGTATGCGCCGGGGATTTCATCAAGCAGCAGGGTGGACACATCACGGGCGTATTGATCTGGCAGACTCAGGTTATGAACCAGACAGTATTGCGCGATGTCCAGGGCGCGGGCATAGGTGCCAGCGTCTATGTGCCAGACCAGGACTGTGGTTAATACCTGGTCTTGTGCGCCGTTGCCGCTCTCCAGTGCGCCGTTTATCCAGTCATCGTATTCAGGCAGAATTTCGCGCTTGAGTTCGATTTTTCGCTGGATAGACTTGATGGCCTTGAGCCTTTGCTTGTCGTTGATAAGCTTGGCAAGCATCAGCTCGTAAGCGTTGCCGGTGAGTTCGCCGCCTTGGTTACTTTGTGCATTGGCCCGCTCGGCGGTGATACGGGCAAAGTGGCGCATGGCCAGGCTGGTGTGTGACATGATCAGGCCACCAGCTCGATATGTTCAATGGCTGCAGCAATGCCGTAATCTTCGACGACATAGGCATCATTCGAGGACTCATAGTTTTCTATGCGGTCACGCTTGGGGTTTTCCATGACCTGACGGCGGCGCGCACCTTCTTGGAAGTAGATAGACAAATTGTCATAGCGCGTAATCAGAATGCTGTTTGCCGGGAAGTAAGGCACTGTCGCCGCCTGCAGACCACCGATACGCTTTTGGCTGATGATGATGTCAGATGCCAGGGTTTCGGTTGCGGCCTGATTCTTGTTCACCAGGGGGAAATACTTGTCATGCATGAGCTGGCGGCCGACGATGCAGACAAGACCGGCATCTTCGCGGAACCATGGATCCAGCAGGTTGATGGCGTCATACACGGCGGCGTCCAGATTGGCGAAGTCGCCACCGGCACCGATTTTGATTTTGTTGGCAGTGCCACCAGAGGACAAGACACGCTCGGGGGAGTTTTCGCGCATTTGCTGCAGCCAGCCTTTATTGACGTCTTGCAGCAGCGGGTAAGTGGCGATATTGGTGTTTGGTGCCACGGCGGTACCGTTAAAGCCGATGACCATTCGGTCGAGCGCCTGGCGTTTGACGATGACGTCACGGATACGGGTTTGGAAGTCGGCAAACTTGGCCCAGGCATCGAGCTTGGCGTAAGGGATATGCGTATCAAAATCGGTCTTGGCACAGCGATAGCGGTCATTGGACAGGCTGGTCAAATCGCGTGTCTGTCTTTCTGTCTGCGTGGTATCGGTACGACTGGCGACCGGGCTGGTAATGCCGAGGTGCAGCTTTTCGCCTTCCATCTCGGTGACGCCGATGATGTTGATTTTGCTTAAGAACTCGCTGGATTCTTGTATCTTGGTTTCCAGCTTTTGTTGCACTGTGGGGGCGATGCTAAAGGTTTTGGTGGCGTCATCGACGCCGTTGAGTTCGCTCAGGCGGGCCAGCAAGGAATTGAAGGCCAGGCGGGTATTGTTTCTCATGCGTGCTTACTCCGTGTTTTGTGTGTTGGTGTTGTTTGCTGTGGCTTGCCGGGTTTAGCAGTCGGTTTGTTCTGTACCGTTGCCGCCTGTGGCTGTTGGGCGGGTGGTCTGGTTGCCGGGTTCTTTGTCGAGCTGGGTTTTCAGGCTGTTGAAATTGTCTGTGACGGTTTTGAGATTCTTTTCCAGTTCGGAAATGCGTTTGTTTGATTCACTAAAGCGCTGTTCCTGGTCTGCGGTGTGTTCCACCACTGTTTCAATTGCCTGGCCGAGATCATCAAAGCGGGCATCGTCACCGCCTTTTTTGCTATTGAAGACTTTGAGCAGGTCTTTGACTTTTGCAGCCAGGCTGGTGGTTTCGGTGTTGACTTCTGCAAATTCAAGATTCACTTCGACGGCGGCAGAGAAGAGGTGTGCCGGGTTAGTCTTGCGGCCTGCAAAGGGATTGGCGTTGGGATTGCTGGCCGCAAAACTCAATACTTCGGTACCCAGGCTGGCGGGGCTGTCGGTAATGCCCAGGCCAACAAGATAGGCTTCGCCGGTGTCGGCGAATTTGTCGTTAATCTCTACGCTGGTGTAGATCTTCTGTTTGGCTTTGGACAGGGCCACCAGATCAGGGGTAGGTTCGATTTGGGCATACAGGGCTAGCTTCTTGCTGCCGTCTATGGTGACTTCTTCGGCCTTGACTGCTGTTACATCGCCGTAGGCTTTGAAGGGGCTGTCTGGGACGGTACCGCGTATGTGTTCTAACCAGATGCGTGCGCCGTAGGTCTTGGGATCAAAGTTTTTAGCCATTTGCTCGATCCAGCTACGATCAATTTTGCGGCCGTCGGTGGTTGCGCCTTCAACTGCGACGCGGAAAAATTTAGAGGTAAATTTTTTTGTGCTCATGGTTTGGTGGTGTAGGTTGTGGGTTTCAAGAATTGATTTCTGGCTGTGCAGTTGGCATAGTCTGCCTAGTGAGTTTTTGCTTCAATCAGCAGTGAGTTGATAAGATTTATAACAACTTGCTGCCTGTGCCTTCGCGCCCGCGATGCCCGTAATCTGACGGCATGATTGATCTTGCCGACGAAAATACGTCTGAAACCCTCCCTGAAAACGACACAGAAGCGCCAACTGATGGCGCGACTGTCGCGCCTACTTACGACCTGAAGAAACATGCCCAGGCCTTGTACTGGCAGGGCTGGCGCATTTCTTCCATTGCCAAGCATTTGGATATCAAACGCACCACCGTGCAGAGCTGGTGCGACCGGGAGAAATGGGACGAAACCCCGTTCATAGAAAAGATTGAAGCCAGTCTTGAAACGCGCCTGGTTCAATTGATTGCCAAGGAAGTTAAGACAGGGGGCGACTTCAAGGAAATTGATTTGCTGATGCGCCAGGCCGTGCAGACGGCGCGGGTGCGGCGCTACGAGGCACCGGGCGGCAATGAAGTGGATCTGAATCCTAAGTTGGCAAATCGCAATGCAGGGCCAAAGAAAAAGCCGACACGCAACGATTACAGCGATGACCAGCGCGACCAGTTGTTAGAGGCTTTTCGCGATTCGCTGTTTGACTATCAAAAGGTATGGCTGCGCAATGGACATGAGCGCACGCGGGTGATTCTCAAATCGCGCCAGATTGGCGCTACCTGGTACTTTGCGCGGGAGGCCTTAGCTGATGCCATGGAAACGGGGCGCAATCAGATTTTTCTGTCTGCATCGAAGGCCCAGGCGCACGTATTCAAACAATACATTATCCAGTTTGCCAAAGAGGCGGCGGGCATCGAGCTGGCCGGTGATCCTATCGTTTTACCTAATGGCGCGCATCTTTACTTCTTGGGTACCAATGCCAGGACAGCCCAGGGTTATCACGGCAATTTCTATTTTGATGAATTTTTCTGGACGCATAAGTTTCAGGAGTTGAACAAGGTGGCGTCAGGCATGGCGCTGCATAAGCAGTGGCGTAAGACTTACTTTTCTACGCCATCGAGCATTACGCATGAGGCATACCCATTCTGGACAGGGGAGCTGTTCAACAAGCGGCGGCCTAAAAAAGACCAGGTGAATATTGATATCAGCCACAAGCGGCTTGCGTTTGGCTTTACGGGTGAAGACAAGATGTGGCGGCAGATCGTCACCATCATGGACGCCCAGGCTGGTGGCTGTGACTTGTTCGATATTGACGAGCTGCGCACCTATGAGTACAGCCCGGACCAGTTTGAAAACCTGTTGATGTGTCAGTTTATTGATGACACGGCGTCTGTTTTCCCTTTGCAGGAGCTGCAAAAGTGCATGGTGGATGCCTGGGTAGATTGGACGGACTTTAAACCCTTCACCACGCGGCCTTATGGTGATAACCCGGTCTGGATAGGGTACGACCCGGCGTTCACTGGTGACAGTGCCGGGCTAGTGATCCTTGCGCCACCGCGCACGCCTGGCGGCAAGTTCCGGGTGTTGGAGCGTATGCAGTTCAGGGGCATGGACTTTGCGGCCCAGGCTGAACAAATCAGGCAAAGCACGATTCGCTATCACGTTGCCTTTATTGGCATTGATGCCACTGGCATGGGGGAGGGTGTGCACCAGCTGGTGAAGAACTTCTACCCCAATGTGACCAAGATCAATTATGACCCGGCTGTGAAGAGCCGCATGGTCATTAAGGCCCGCGATGTGATCAGCAAGGGCCGTCTGGAGTTTGACGCTGGGGCCACGGATCTGGCGCAAGCGTTCATGACGATCAAAAAGACCCTGACGGCCAGCGGCCAGCATGTGACCTATGTGGCAGACCGTAGCGAAGAAACCGGACATGCGGATCTTGCCTGGGCCTGTATGCACGCCTTGGACCATGAACCCTTGGACGGTGGCGTCAGCAGCAATCAATCATTTATGGAGGTGTATTCATGACGAGAAAGAAGAGGCGCGGGCAGGAAGTTATAACGCATAGTGCCGCGCCGGAACAGACTAACAGTTCAGCAGTACTGGCACCGCCGCCGGGCGCTGAGGTATTCAGCTTTGGCGACCCGACGCCGGTATTCGACCGGTCTGAAATTCTGGACTATATCGAGTGCTGGACGAATGGGCGGTATTACGAGCCGCCTATCAGTTGGGACGGCCTGGCGAAGTCTTTCAGGGCCAGTGTGCACCATTCAACGGCGATCTATGTGAAGCGCAACCTGCTGGCGGCCACGTTTGTGCCGCATGCCTTGCTGTCACGCGAGGCGTTTAGCCGGTTTGCGCTGGATTTTTTGGTGTTTGGCAATGCTTATCTGGAAAACCGTAAAAGCCGCACCGGCAAGTCTTTGCAGCTTGAACCTGCGCTTGCCAAGTACATGCGCCGGTGTAGTGATGACTTGAACCAATACGCCTTTGTGCGTGGCTGGCAGGAAGATCATGTGTTTGAGTCTGGGGCGATTTTCCATTTGATGGAACCGGACATTAATCAGGAGGTGTACGGCCTGCCTGAGTATTTGAGCGCCTTGCATTCTGCCTGGCTGAATGAGGCGGCGACGCTGTTCAGGCGCAAGTATTACAAGAATGGCTCACATGCTGGGTTCATCTTGTATATGACTGACCCGGCACAGAATCAAAGTGACGTCGACAACATGCGCCAGGCGCTGCGCGACAGCAAGGGGCCGGGCAATTTCCGCAATGTGTTCATGTATGCGCCCAACGGCAAGAAAGACGGCATCCAGATTTTGCCGGTGTCTGAGGTGGCGGCAAAGGATGAGTTTTTCAGCATCAAGAACGTTACTCGCGACGACATGCTGGCCGCGCACCGGGTACCGCCCCAGTTGCTGGGCCTGGTGCCGAACAATACGGGCGGTTTCGGGGATGTGGAGAAAGCGGCCAAAGTGTTTTCTATGCACGAACTGGAACCACTGCAGGCGCGGTTTAGGGAGTGTAACGAATGGCTGGGCGAGGAAGTCATCCGCTTCACGCCTTATTCCTTGGGTGATGAGAGAGGGGCGGTGAAATGAGTGATTTTGCGGATATGTCAGATAAGAATATCGAGACGTTTATTGCTTCGGCTATTGCGCATGCGCGTGGCAAGCAAGGCATGAAGGCGACCGGGCAATGTCGGTTTTGTGATGAGCCGGTGGCACCCGATACGCTGTTTTGTGATCGGGATTGCCGGGATGATTTTGAGAGGGAGAGAGCGGCGCGGGTTAGGGTTGGCAAAAAATAGGTATTGAAATTTTCAATACTATAGTTTTTATAAAATTAGTCGCACACCTGTCTAGTTACCATTCGACTACGCTGGACAGGAACTTGAACTGGAACTTGAATCAGGTCTAATTGATGCTGGCATCCGCATTGCCCAAAATTGTTGCAGCCACAATGTTGGTAAGGTACTTGATTTGTCTGCATAACTACATCGTAGGACGTATAACTTTCAGGAACTTGTATATTTCTACATTGAGCTGGTCTTGTCCTTTCAGGACTGGATTCCCCTATACATGACAACATATTCTGCGCACGTTCCTCTCCAGTTGGATAACCCGGGTCAGCGAAATGGCCAGCGTTCGCTCTTTGCAAAATAGTTGCCTTTAAATCAGATTCGTGGCCTATTTCTTTAAGTTTTCTGGCAGCCCAGCAATCTGCTTCTAACTCTTGTGTTGCAGTACCTCCATAATATCTTTGCTGCTGTCCCAATGGGTTAGTATGTCCAAGCAGATGGTGAGCGCATTCATGTGCCAACGTAAACATTCGGGACATAGTCCAATTATTCATTGCTCCTGGATCGATATGTATAAATTTTCTATTTTGTTGGTCCGTTCGTGCTGATGCGATCATCGAATCTGTTCCTACAACAACCGGCAGACCACAAAATGCATCGTAGCCAGCAAACACGTCTGCTTTTGCATTGGTGCTGAAAAAAGCAAGAAACAAAACCACAATGGTGCATAAGCGAGTCATTTTAGTATCCAATCTTTAAATAATTAAATTATAAAAATAGCTACTTATTAATGATTATATGGGATTTGTTTGGAACATGATTTGAGTATTTGCTCGTTGTTGTTAAAAGGTTGAAATAAAGCCAATCCTGCTGTAAGACACTTTCCCCTTGGCACCGAACGGGGCGGGTGGTTTTTGTTAGCATTCCTTTGCGATGGCCTGGCGCGCAGACATCCCCCCACCACGCCTGCCCGCTAAATGGGTCGCTTTTGACTCAAATATGCGTCACCCTTGAGAGATAAGCCCGGCTTACGTTTGCGGCCGCATGGATGCCCCCAAAAGCTGACGCAATTTGACGCAAATTTCTTTGCAAATGCAATGAAGTGGGGAGGGCGAGGAAATGTTGATTTTAGGTTTGGGCAAGGGGAAACCCTAACATCACTAACACTGTTGAAAAACGAGTGTTTTTCCCTGCTAAGTCTTTGATTTTTAAGAAATTGCAATATTAGGGTTAAAACCTAACCTCTACTAACCCAAAACCTAACACTCTTCTAAGTGCTTGATATTAAAGGAAGTCACTTTTTAGAGAAGTTAGAATTTAAAAGCTAACCTGATTAGGGTAAGGTTAGTAGATTAGTTAGGGTTTGATGAAGTGCTGAAACCTATATGTATCAAGGGTTTCCAAGGTGTCGGGAAAAAATGTTAGTGAGGTTAGGGTTTTCCCGAGGGGTACCTTATTTTAGAACGGGCGCACTTTTATGCCTTTTTTCGTCAAAATTTGCGCAGCAAAAAACTATTCTATGATCGATGGTCAGGCGTCCATTCCTATGCAAATCAAGGTCACTATCGCGTCTGATTTGGGCAACAAAAAAGGCGACCTAAGTCGCCTTTTGATGCTGTCATTATGTTGTCATTCCGGTGCTAAAACAGCCCCAAAACACCCAATTTTAATGACATTATTAATGTCTAAGTCTTTGATTTTAAACAAAATATTGGTGGAGTCGGCGGGAATCGAACCCGCGTCCAGAAGCACTCTACAGACAGTTCTACATACTTAGTGCTGCCATTTGATTTAATCCTGACGACGCGGACGCACACGCTGCGGCAGGACGAGTTACCTATTATTTAATCAAGAGTCAAGTAACCCGGCTCAAGACGATTCCATATGAATGTCCTTACTGCTGTTGCCAGCCCACCCTATGGACGAAGTGGTGTAAGGTTAGCCGGTATTAAGCGGCTAATGCGTACGAGTTATCGTTTGCAGTTATATAGTTCAGATTGTATTTACGAGGTAGTCTGGCCTCGGTATGCCCTGCGCTGCTTTGCAACCCCTGTCGAAACCTGGTCGACCCCTAAGCATTGCTAGTATATCCCATATGTGGTCTGGAGCGATAGATTCAAGAGCCCACGGCCTGTAAATGTTTGGCGCGTACCAGTTCCAGCAATTCCAGCGGGCTGTCGATGATGGCGTCGGCTTTCCAGTGCTTGGGCTCAGTGGCGCCACAATAACCCCAGGCGGCGGCGACGCTGGTCATGCCGGCGGCTTCGGCTGCTTGTATGTCGCGCAGGTCGTCGCCGACGTACCAGCAACTTTCTGAGCGTACACCCAACTGTCTTGCAGCTTCCAGCAAGGGGGAAGGGTGGGGTTTGGAATGGGGAGTGGTATCACCGGAGATGACGCAGCGTGCTTCCTGCAAATCCAGCAGCGGCATCAGCGGGAGGGTAAAGCGCATGGCTTTGTTGGTGACTATGCCCCAGGCAACACCCATGACATCGAGTCCGCGCAGCAGGTCAGGCACTTGCTTGAACAGTTTGCTATGGACGGCGATGGCGGATTCATACTGACACAGGAATTCATCGCGCATGGCGAGGTAGTCGGGGTGTTCTGGCGTGATGCCAAAACCTGCACCCAGCAAGCCGCGCGCACCAGCTGAGGCATGCGGGCGCAGGCTGTGATAATGGACTGGAGCGAGTTGGCGGTTGGCGCGCATGACGTTAACAGCCGCAGCCAGGTCGGGGGCAGTGTCTGCCAAGGTGCCGTCCAGGTCAAACAGTATTGCTAGTGGAGTTTGCATAATAAAAGATCAAGAGACCAAAAAGCACGCCTTCATGCTTGATAAGGGCGTTTTGTTAAGTTTATTGAGCACATCTGGCTCATCAAATTTATCCGGTTCACAGTGGGCGTGTACAGGCGACCATGTAGTTGACGCTGGTATCGGCATTCAGTGAATAGATTTGGGTGAGGGGGTTATAACTCAAGCCCTTCATCCCATGTAATTCGAGGCCTGCATTGCGTATGTCTTGCGACAATTCTGCCGGGGTGATGAACTTGGCATAATCATGCGTGCCTTTTGGCAGCATTTGCAGCAGGTATTCTGCACCGATGACGGCAAACAGGTAAGACTTTGCGTTGCGGTTCAGGGTAGAAAAGAATAAATGGCCACCGGGTTTGACCAGCTTGGCACAGGCTTTGATGATGGATGCGGGGTCGGGTACATGTTCCAGCATTTCCATGCAGGTGACGATGTCAAACTGGCCTGCTTCGGCTTCTGCCATGTCTTCGGCAGCGATTTTTTTATAGCGGACATTGACGCCAGATTCCAGGCCATGCAGATCGGCGACTTTGAGCGCCTTGTCAGACAGGTCTATGCCGGTGACGGTTGCGCCTTTTTTTGCCATGGATTCGGCCAGGATGCCGCCGCCGCAACCTACGTCGATGACTTGTTTACCAGCCAGTGGTGCGCGCTGGTTGATCCATTCCAGGCGCAGGGGATTGATTTCATGCAATGGTTTGAATTCGGAGGTGGGGTCCCACCAGCGATGGGCAAGTTCACTAAATTTCTGGATTTCTGCGGGATCAGCGTTCAAGGTCGACATGATGTGGTCTGAAGTGCCGGGTCAGGGCATGAGCTGCGAAACCGCTATTGTAGGCGATTAGAGGCGGTACCGCATTGGTGGAAAATAAACATAGTGTGGAAATGATTTGGAAGGGATTTGGACATTAAGCGGTAACGAAGCGGAAATGAATGAGTCAAGCCACAAATAAAAAAACCCGCCGAAGCGGGTTTTCTTATTGAAGCCAGGCTTCGATTACTTAACGTTGCGTGTACCAACAACTTCGATTTCAACGCGACGGTTTTTAGCGCGGCCATCAGCTGTTTTATTGTCAGCTACTGGTTGTTTTTCGCCTTTGCCTTCGGTGTAAACACGGTTAGCTTCGATACCTTTGCTTACCAGGTAAGCTTTGACAGCTTCAGCGCGACGGATGGACAATTTTTGGTTGTATTCGTCAGAGCCTACGGAGTCAGTGTGACCAACAGCGATCACAACTTCCAGATTGATGGATTTCAGTTTGGATGCCATATCGTCGAGTTTGACTTTAGCTTCTGGTTTCAGAACTGCTTTGTCAAAATCAAAGAATGCGTCAGCTGCAAACGTTACTTTT